>NZ_JACMYK010000061.1 GCF_020889785.1 Bradyrhizobium acaciae | reverse complement strand
CCACCGTCGGCACGCCGATGCGCCCGGCGATCCTTGCGGCGGCCGCGGTGAAATACACGCCGCCCGAAGTGGACGGGCCACTGCGCCTGCTCGTCGTCGGCGGCAGCCAGGGCGCGCGGGTGATGAGCGACATCGTGCCGCCTGCGATCGAGAAGCTCGCGCCTGCGCTGTGGGGCCGCCTGATCATCACCCAGCAGGTGCGCGACGAGGACATGACCAGGGTGCGCGAGGTCTATGATCGGCTCAAGATCAACGCCGAACTCGCGCCGTTCTTCGCTGATTTGCCGGCACGGCTCGCGTCGAGCCAGCTCGTGATCTCGCGTTCCGGCGCCGGCACGGTCGCCGAGCTCGCCGCGATCGGGCGGCCCTCGATCCTGGTGCCGCTGCCGGGCGCGATCGATCAGGACCAGTTCGCCAATGCCGGGGTGCTGTCGCAGGCGAACGGCGCGCTGCGTATCGCACAGAGCGACTTCACGCCCGAGCGGCTGGCGGCCGAGATCACGGCGTTTGCCGCAGAGCCCTCGAGGCTGACCGCGATGGCGGCTGCCGCGCGCAGTGTCGGCCGGCTCGATGCCGCCGAGCGGCTCGCCGATCTGGTGGCGAAAGTGGCGGGTATTTAGGCCGCTTTCGTGGATTTTTCGTCTATGGAATGCCACTGACGGGCTTGTTACGGCCATGTCAGTCTTCCATAAGTCGGAGGACTGCCGGGTGAGCCAGGACACGATGAAGGTGCTAGCAAGATGAGACTGCCGCGCGAGATCGGACCCATTCACTTCGTCGGGATCGGCGGCATCGGCATGAGCGGCATCGCCGAGGTGCTGATCAATCTCGGCTACACCGTGCAAGGCTCCGACGCGTCGGACAATTACAATCTCGATCGGCTGCGCAAGAAGGGCGCCAAGGTCTCGGTCGGCCACGTCGCCGAGAATGTCGACGGCGCCGATGTCGTCGTGGTCTCGACCGCGATCAAGCGCGACAATCCCGAGCTGATGGCGGCGCGCGAACGGCGCATTCCGGTGGTGCGGCGAGCCGAGATGCTGGCGGAATTGATGCGGCTGAAGAGCTGCGTCGCGATCGCCGGCACCCACGGCAAGACCACCACCACCACGATGGTCGCGACCTTGCTCGATGCCGGCGGGCTCGACCCGACCGTCATCAACGGCGGCATCATCAATGCCTACGGCTCCAACGCGCGGTTAGGCGCCGGCGACTGGATGGTGGTCGAGGCCGACGAGAGCGACGGCACCTTCCTGAAGCTGCCGTCCGATGTCGTCATCGTCACCAATATCGATCCCGAACATCTCGATCACTTCAAGACCTTCGAGGCGATCCAGGACGCGTTCCGCAATTTCGTCGAGAACGTTCCGTTCTACGGCTTCGCCGTGATGTGCACCGACCACCCCGTGGTGCAGACCCTGGTCGGCAAGATCGAGGATCGCCGCATCATCACCTATGGCCAAAATCCGCAGGCCGATGCGCAGCTGTTGGATCTCACGCCGATGGGCGGCGGCTCGAAATTCAAGGTCGCAATCCGCGATCGCAAGTCCGGCGCGATCCATGAGATCGCCGATATCATGCTGCCGATGCCGGGACGCCACAACGCATCCAACGCGACGGCGGCGATCGCGGTCGCGCACGAGCTCGGCGTGTCCGACGACGTGATCCGCCAGGCCATGGCCGGCTTCGGCGGCGTCAAGCGGCGCTTCACCAAGACCGGCGAGACCAACGGCATCACCGTGATCGACGATTACGGTCATCATCCAGTCGAGATCGCGGCCGTGCTGAAGGCGGCGCGGGAATCCACCCACGGCAAGATCATTGCCGTGGTGCAGCCGCATCGCTACACCCGCCTGCAGTCGCTGTTCGAGGAGTTCTGCACCTGCTTCAACGATGCCGATGCGGTCGTGGTTGCCGAAGTGTATCCGGCCGGCGAGACGCCGATCGCAGGCATCGATCGCGATCATTTCGCCGCCGGCCTGCGCGCCCACGGTCATCGCAACGTCGTCCCGCTGTCGAACGCGGGCGAGCTCGCAAAGATCGTTCATGGCCTCGCCAAGTCTGGCGACCTCGTGGTCTGTCTCGGCGCCGGCAACATCACGCAATGGGCCTACGCACTGCCCGGCGAATTGAAGGCGCTGGGGTAATGATGTTCGTTGCCAGCGATCAGCACCGCCCGTGCGGCTCACCCCTCTCCCTAGCCCTCCCCCGCAAGGGGGGAGGGAACCCTTCCGCCGGTGCCTCCCTGACTCGTGCAACGAATCAGAATGCGGTTGTGGCGCCAAGTGAGGTGAGCAGGATCGTCAGACTCCCTCCCCCCTTGCGGGGGAGGGCTGGGGAGAGGGGTAAGCCCCGGGTGGCGACTGCAGATGCAATGCGGCGCCATCCTAATCTAGCTCGCACATCGTTCACCGCGTCATGACCTTCCCCGACATTACGCCCGACCTGAAAGCCGCGATGCCTGAGTTGCGCGGGCGGCTGCTGGCGAACCAGTCGCTGGCCGAGCTGACCTGGTTTCGCGTCGGCGGTCCGGCGCAGGTGCTGTTCACGCCCGCCGATGAAGACGATCTCGCCTACTTCCTGAAGCGCCTGCCGCGGGAATTGCCGGTCTACGTCGTCGGCGTCGGCTCCAACCTGATCGTGCGCGACGGCGGTATGCCTGGTGTCGTGATCCGGCTGGCGCCGCGCGCGTTCGGCGAAACCAGCGCGGCTGGCGATGTCGTCACTGCCGGTGCTGCGGCGCTCGACAAGCGCGTCGCCGAGACGGCGGCGGCAGCTGGAATCGGCGGCATGGAATTCCTCTTCGGCATTCCCGGCACGGTCGGCGGCGCGTTGCGCATGAACGCCGGCGCCAATGGCGGCGAGACCAAGGATGTGCTGGTGGAAGCGACCGGCATCGGCCGCGACGGCACGAAGCACACGTTCGGCAATGCCGACATGAAGTTCGTCTACCGCAATTCGGGCGTCGATCCGTCCATCGTCTTCACCTCGGCGCGCTTGCGCGGCACGATCACCGATGCGGATGCGATCCGTGCCCGCATGAACGAGGTGCAGGCCCATCGCGAGACCGCGCAGCCGATCCGCGAAAAGACCGGTGGCTCGACCTTCAAGAATCCGCCCGGCAACAGCGCCTGGAAGCTGATCGACGCGGCCGGCTGCCGCGGCCTCAAGGTCGGCGGTGCGCAGGTGTCGGAGATGCACTGCAATTTCCTGATCAACACCGGCAACGCCACCGGGCACGACATCGAGACGCTCGGCGAGACGGTGCGCGAGCGGGTCAAGCAAACCAGCGGAATTGAGCTTCACTGGGAAATCAAGCGGATCGGAAAAAGCTGATGCAGGTGACCATTCTGTTCGGCGGCACCAACAAGGAGCGGCTGGTCTCGGTCGCGAGCACGCAGGCGCTGCACCGCGCGTTGCCCGACGCGGACCTCTGGTTCTGGGACGTTGACGACACCGTGCATGCGGTGACGTCCGAGAAGCTGCTTGGCCATGCGCGGCCCTTCGAGGTCGATTTCAAGCCCGACGGGCGCGGCATCGCGCTCGACCAGGCGCTCGACAAAGCACGCGCCGAGCAGCGCGTGCTGGTGCTCGGCCTGCACGGCGGCCGCGCCGAGAATGGCGAGTTGCAGGCGATGTGCGAGTTGCGCGGCGTTGCGTTCACCGGCTCCGGCTCGGCGTCGTCGCATCTGGCGTTCGACAAGCCGTCGGCCAAGCGCTTCGCGGCGATCGCCGGCCTCAACGCACCGCAGGGCATCACCGTCGCACAGCTCGACGAGGCCTTCGCGCAACATGGCAGGCTGATCGCAAAGCCGGCCAAGGACGGATCGAGCTACGGGCTGATCTTCGTCAACGCACAGCAGGATCTCGTCGCGGTCCGCAATGCCGCCAGGCATGAAGACTATCTGATCGAGCCGTACGTCGCGGGCGTGGAGGCGACCTGCGGGGTGCTCGAGCAATCCGACGGCACGGTGTTGGCGCTGCCGCCGATCGAGATCGTGCCCGGGGAGGGAGCCTTCGACTACACAGCCAAATACCTTCTGAAGTCGACCCAGGAGATTTGTCCCGGCCGCTTCGCGCCCGAGGTCAGTGCCGCGATCATGGACCACGCGTTGAAGGCGCATCGCGCGTTGTCCTGCGCCGGGTACTCGCGCAGCGATTTCATCGTATCGGCCAATGGCCCGGTCTACCTCGAGACCAACACGCTGCCGGGCCTCACCGCGGCATCGTTGTATCCTAAGGCCTTGAAAGCACAGGGGATCGCTTTTGCCGACTTCCTCGACGACCAGATCGAGCTCGCCCGCCGCCGCGCCAGAAGTTAAGGCCGATCGGGCGGGAACCCGCCCGACTCGGCCGGATGGAACCCGGGCGCTGTTGCTAAAATGCTAACGGGTACGCGGCAAAGTACTCACAGCGTTGATCAAAATACGCTCCAGGCCGAACTCATTTACCGTTTGTTTACCAGGAAGCCCGAAGGTTAACGCTGGCGGCGCAGTAGCGCTTGGCTGCCGGGGCGTGAGCTGTCGCGGAATACCGCTTCGAGGATCGCAACCAGGGAACAGGGGGCCACTCTAATCCCACCGGTCTGCCGAGACGTGATTTGTGCCGAGACCCGCGGGGTTTGCGGGCGCAACACGTGACGAGTTCGTGCAATGGATGGTGCAGGACGCCTCACTCGATCGCTGCGATCGCTGGGGCCTCAAGCTGACCTGAGAGCAGCCGCTATTGGAGCGGCAGTGCTGCTGCGCGAGTATGTCGGCGCCCATCTCGCTCGCCGCCGTCGCGCGCGTTCCGCAAAGCGGCCACAGGTGATCGATCGCGAGCCGCCGAATCGCTACATCCAGATGGTCGAACGCTATCTGCCGCGCCGCATCGGCCTGGTCGCGACGCTCGCGATCCTGTTCGGCAGCCTGGGCTTCGGCATCGTCAAGGGCGGCCACCTCGAAGAGTTCACCACGGCGCTCAGCGACACCCGCAACGCGCTGGCCAATTCCGCAGGCTTCCGCATCACCACCGTCGGCATCAACGGCCGCAGGCAGCTGAGCCAGGATGAGGTGCTTGCGATCGGCGGCGTCAACGGCCGCTCCTCGCTGCTGTTCCTCGACGCCGATACCGTGCGCGCCAAGTTGAAGGCCAATCCCTGGATCGCGGACGCCACGATCCTCAAGCTCTATCCGGGCCGGTTGCAGATCGACATTGTCGAGCGCACCGCCTTCGCGCTGTGGCAGCAGAACGGTCGCCTGTCGGTGATCGCCTCCGACGGCGCCGTGCTCGAGCCCTACGTCACGCGCCGCTTCCTCAATCTGCCGCTGGTGGTGGGCAAGGGAGCGGATACCCGCGCCCAGGACTTCCTCGCGCTGCTCGACCGTTACCCGCAGGTGCGCGCGGTGACCAAGGCCGCGATCTTCGTCGGCGAACGGCGCTGGAACCTGCGCCTGAAGGACGGCCTCGACGTCCGGCTGCCGGAGAACGACGTCGGCAACGCGCTCGCCGCGCTCTCCAGGCTCGACAAGGACGAGAAGCTGTTCTCGCGCGACATCGTCGCCGTCGACATGCGGCTGCCCGATCGCCTGATCGTGCAATTGTCGGAGGACGCCGGCAAGGCGCGCGACGAATTGCTCAAGGACAAGAAGTCCAAGAAGAAGGCCGGTGACTCCGCATGACCGGCCTCGATCGCAATCTGACCCCGAAGACCCGCCCGATGCAGAAGCGCACCGCGATGGTGGCTTCGCTCGATATCGGCTCCAGCAAGATCGCCTGCATGATCGCACGGCTCCGGCCGTCGCCGCCGAACGAGGCGCTGCGCGGGCGCACCCATGCGGTCGAGCTGATCGGCTACAGCCAGATCCAGTCGCGCGGCGTCAAGGCCGGCTCCGTCGTCGATCTCGCCGAATGCGAGAAGGCGGTGCGCCACGCCGTGGCGCTGGCCGAGCGCATGGCCAAGGTCCGCGTCGAATCCGTCCTGTTGTCGGTCTCCGGCGGCAGGCAGCATGGCCAACTGGTTGAAGCCGCGGCCGATATCCGCGGCGGCTCGGTCACCTCGGACGACATCAGCCGCGTCACCTCGGCCGGCATGCGCCACGCCGCCGGCGCCGGCCGCACCGTGCTGCACGCGCTGCCGGTCGGCTACGCGCTCGACGGCGTCAAGGGCATCCGCGATCCCCGGGGCATGGTGGCGCGCCAGTTCGGCGTCGACATGAACGTGGTGACGTCGGATGCGACGGTTGCCAAGAACCTGATGCTGGTGGTCGAGCGCTGCCATCTCAATGTCGAAGCCATGGCGTCGAGCCCCTATGTCGCGGGCCTCTCGGTGCTGACCGATGACGAGGCCGATCTCGGCGCTGCCGTCGTCGAGATGGGCGCGGGCTCGACCACGATCGCGACTTACTCCGGCGGCCGCCTCGTGCACGCATCCGGATTTGCGCTCGGTGGGCAACACATCACGATGGATCTTGCGCGCGGCATCGGCGCATGCATTGCGGATGCCGAGCGAATCAAGACTTTATACGGCACAGTGCTGACCGGCGGTTCGGACTCGCGTGAGCTGATGTCCGTTCCCACTGCGGGCGATGATCGGGAGACACCGCAAATCGTGTCCCGCGCCACGATCGCGAACATTGTCCGGCATCGCGCCGAGGAGATTTTCGAAATGGTCCGTGACCGGCTCGCGGATTCCCCCTTTGCGGCAGAGCCGAGGGCGCGCGTCGTGCTGAGCGGCGGCGCATCGCAGCTCACCGGCACCGTCGAGCTTGCCGCCCGTATCCTGAACCGTCAGGTCCGCATCGGCCGCCCGCTCGGTTTCGGCCGGCTGCCGAACGAGGCGAAGGGCGCCTCGTTCTCGGTGCCGACGGGCCTCTTGGTCTATCCGCAATACGCACATCTTGAACATGTCGAACCGCGGCGCACGCGGCAGCTCAGGACAGGGACAGACGGTTACTTCGGAAAGGTCGGACGATGGCTTCGCGAGGGCTTCTGATGACCGCACCCCGGCTCACTGCATTTTCACCAGCTCCCGCGGCCAGCGGCCGGGACGAACCAACGCGCGCATAATCGAGAGAGGCAACCATGGCACTCAATCTGACACCCCCTGACATCAGCGAGCTGAAACCGCGGATCACCGTCTTCGGCGTCGGCGGCGCGGGTGGTAATGCCGTCAACAACATGATCACCGCCGGGTTGCAGGGCGTCGACTTCGTCGTCGCCAACACCGACGCGCAGGCGCTGACCATGTCGAAGGCCCAGCGCATCGTCCAGATGGGCACCCAGGTCACCCAGGGCCTCGGCGCCGGTTCGCAGCCCGATGTCGGTGCTGCGGCGGCGCAGGAAGTCATGGACGAGCTGCGCGATCATCTCACCGGCGCCAACATGGTGTTCGTCACCGCCGGCATGGGCGGCGGCACCGGCACGGGTGCTGCGCCCGTGATCGCCAAGGCGGCCCGCGAAATGGGTATCCTCACCGTCGGCGTGGTTACCAAGCCGTTCCACTTCGAAGGTCAGCGCCGCATGCGCACCGCCGAGCACGGTATTTCCGAGCTCCACAAGGTGGTCGACACGCTGCTGATCATCCCGAACCAGAACCTGTTCCGGGTCGCCAACGAGAAGACCACCTTCGCCGACGCGTTCGCGATGGCCGATCAGGTGCTGTACTCGGGCGTCGCCTGCATCACCGACCTGATGGTCAAGGAAGGCCTGATCAACCTCGACTTCGCCGACGTCCGCGCCGTGATGCGGGAGATGGGCAAGGCGATGATGGGCACCGGCGAGGCCACCGGCGAGAAGCGTGCGCTGACCGCCGCGGAAGCCGCGATCGCCAACCCGCTGATCGACGACAGCTCGATGAAGGGCGCCCGCGGCCTCCTGATCTCGATCACGGGCGGCAAGGACCTCACCCTGTTCGAGGTCGACGAAGCCGCAACCCGCATCCGCGAAGAAGTCGATGCCGACGCCAACATCATCGTCGGCGCCACCTTCGACGAATCGCTCGATGGCATCATTCGCGTCTCTGTGGTCGCAACCGGCATCGAGCAGGCCGCGATCGCGTCCCGTGCCCAGGCGCCCGCGCAGCAGTCGGGTGGTTCGCCGGAGAGCCGGCTGGCCGATCTCACCGCCCGCCTGCGTGCCGACAATCAGCGCATGGCTGAGCGGGCCCAGAAGCTGGAACCGCCGACCGGTGTGACCGTTGCGCCGATTGCGGCTCCGGCCGCAGCCCAGCAGCGTCCGGCCGTCGAGCGCGCCGCGCTCGCGGCGATCGCGGCCGCAGTTGCCCCGGACAGCGCACCGGCTGCCCAGGCGCCGCTGCAGCCGGCCTCCTACGGTGACGTCACCGTGCGGCCGATCGCCCAGAAGCCATCGCTGTTCCCGGACCACGAGGCAGCCCGGGCCGAGCAGCACGAGCCGATGCCGCCCGAGACCTTCATCCCGCAGGCGGCCGAGCGTTCGCCGGTCCGTGCCCCGCGGATGCCGAAGTTCGAGGATCTGCCGATGCCGGCGCAGGCGGAAATCCGCCAGGCCAGCGGTGACGGCGAGACGGAGCACCCGCAGAAGACCCGGCTGTCGCTGTTGCAGCGGCTGGCCAATGTCGGCCTCGGCCGCCGCGACGAAGAGACCGAGCCGCCGATCGCGGCTCGCGCCTCCGGTCCGGCCATGCCGACGATGCCGCCGCTGCCCGAGCGCAAGCCGGCCCGTAGCGTCGCCCAGCAGATCTCGGCGAACGAATCGCCGGTATCGGAATATGCGAAGCGCCCGGCACCGCAGGGATTGGACGCTCATGGCCGTCAGGCGCCTGTTGCCCCGGCGCCACAGGGCGACGACCATCTTGATATCCCGGCCTTCCTGCGCCGGCAGGCAAACTGAAGTTTGTTACAACCTTGACCACCAAGAAGGCCTCGGCGGGGAACCGCCGGGGCCTTCTCCATTTGGCGGGTCCGTGGTTGCGGCCGGTAAACAAGCAACTGATTTTAAATCATTAATTATTCTTTCGGTGGTCAGATGATCGTCCGCCGAGGACCGTTTTCGCTGCCGCAATTTGGTTAACCTTGGGCGTGAATGCGGCGGAGATGGGGTAACAATCGGTAAAGAAGCGTGAGTTGGCGCGGTTTAGGAAATCACTATGGTCTCCCGTGACTTGGGGAGCTCAAGCGAGTCGGCCTTGGGGAAGTTTGGCCACTTGAATTGAGTGAAGTCGGGTAGTGGGCATTATCGAATGAAATTCAGCCGTCAAACAACGCTTCGGTCGCAAGCCACCGTGACTGGCGTAGGCGTTCATTCCGGTCTTCCTGTCAGTCTCACGTTGGGACCTGCACCTGTTGATGCAGGTTTTATTTTTGTCCGCACCGGTCTCGATGGTGCTGACCGCGAAGTCACGGCCACCGCCGACGCCGTGATCGCAACCGAATTTGCGACGGTGCTGGGTGACCGCGAAGGGCCGCTGGTCTCGACTGCCGAGCACGTGCTCGCGGCGCTGCGCGGCATGGGCGTCGACAACGCCACGATCGAAGTCGATGGCGCCGAAGTTCCGATCATGGACGGCAGCGCCGCGGCGTTTGTGGCAGCGATCGATCAGGCCGGCATCGTGACCCAGCCCGGTGTTCGCCGCTTCATCCAGGTGCTGAAGCCGGTGCAGGTCAAGATCGGCGATGCGATGGGCGAGCTGCGTCCGTTCGCCGGCGGTTTCCGCGTCGAAGTCGAGATCGATTTCACCAACAAGGTGATCGGCCAGCAGACCTTCTCCTTTGATCTTTCGCCGGAAGGCTTCCGCCGCGAGGTTGCGCGTGCCCGCACCTTCGGCTGCATGAACGACGTGGCGCGGCTGTGGGGCGCAGGCTTCGCACTCGGTGCCTCCTTCGACAACACGGTGGTGTTCGACGAGGCCCGCCTGCTCAACGCTGAGGGCCTGCGCTACGCCAACGAATGCGCCCGCCACAAGGTGCTCGACGTGATCGGCGACCTCGCGCTGGCCGGCCTGCCGCTGCTCGGCAGCTATCGTTCGGTATGCGGCGGTCACAAGCTCAACAACGCAGTGCTGAAGGCGCTGCTGGCCGACCGCAGCGCCTGGCGCGTGGTCGAATCGGACACCGCTCGGCGGCCGGTCCGCGGCCATGTCGAAGCCGGTGCAGGCACCGTGGGCGGTCTCGTCGCCCCAGCCTACGGCCCGGACGTGTCCTGATCGCCGCAGGTCCTGATCGCCTAGCCGGTCGGGCCCAATTTCCGTAATAACCACAGCAGGCTGTGAGCATCGTTGGGTCGCCTTATTCCCGGCGGAATGGCTCCGTATTCGGTTGGTCCACGGTCATTTTTCGGTTAAACAGGCCCGCGGTTGCCCAACATGGCGCCAACGGCACCAGAGATATTGCATCCATGATCGCGGTTCATGGGTGGAGTGGGGTCGCCGTTAACCGCATCAAAGGCGTCAGGTTTTACAATTCATGTCGGCAATGCGTATGGCGCTCGAACCACGCTCTCCTTCTGACGTCTCCGGCCTGACGAAGGCCGTGCGCACGCTGCGCTTTGCGGCGGGCCTGATCGTGCTGGCAATGCCGCTCTCAGGCTGCGGCACCGGCGCGCTGTGGGACAAGTTCATGGCCAAGGACGACACGTTCGTCGATGAGCCCGCGGACAAGCTCTACAATGAGGGCTTGTACATGATGAACGAGAAGAAGGATCTGAAGGCCGCTTCGAAGAAGTTCGAGGAAGTCGACCGTCAGCATCCCTATTCGGATTGGGCGCGCAAGTCGCTGCTGATGTCGGCCTATTCGTATTACCAGGCCGGGGACTACGACAGCTGCATCGGCTCCGCCACCCGCTACGTCACGCTGCATCCCGGCAGCCCGGACGCCGCCTACGCCCAGTACCTGATTGCGGCATCGCATTTCGACCAGATCCCGGACATCTCGCGCGACCAGGGCCGCACCGAGAAGGCGATCGCGGCGCTCGAAGAGGTGGTGCGGAAATATCCGACCTCGGAATACGCCACCCAGGCCAAGAACAAGATCCAGGCCGCGCGCGACCAGCTCGCCGGCAAGGAGATGGCGGTCGGCCGCTACTACGTCGAGAAGCGCGACTACACCGCCGCGATCAATCGCTTCAAGACCGTGGTTACGCAGTACCAGACCACGCGCCATGTCGAAGAGGCGCTCTACCGGCTTACCGAGGCCTATATGGCGATCGGCATCGTCGGCGAGGCGCAGACCGCTGCCGCCGTGCTCGGCCACAATTTTCCGGACAGCCGCTGGTACAAGGACGCATATAATCTAGTAAAGTCCGGCGGTCTCGAGCCGAGCGAGAATCAGGGATCCTGGATCAGCAGGACCTTCAAGAAGATAGGTCTCGGCTAGGAATTGTCCTCGCATGCTGGCCCGTCTGTCGATCCGTGACATCGTCCTGATCGAACGGCTCGATATCGAATTTTCCCGTGGCCTGGCGGTGCTGACCGGCGAAACCGGCGCCGGCAAATCGATCCTGCTTGATGCCTTTGCGCTGGCGCTCGGCGGCCGCGGTGACGCCGGCCTCGTGCGCCACGGCGCCGAACAGGGCCAGGTCACCGCCACGTTCGATGTCCCGAAGGGGCATCCGGCGGCCAGGATCCTGGCCGAGAACGGCCTCGACGACACCGGTGAGATGATCCTGCGCCGCGTGCAGCTTGCCGACGGCCGCACCCGTGCCTTCATCAACGACCAGGCGATCAGCGTGCAGACCCTGAAGGCGGTCGGCGCCGTTCTGGTCGAGATCCACGGCCAGCACGACGAGCGCGCTCTGGTCGATGCCTCCACCCACCGCCAGCTGCTTGATGCCTTCGCCGGCCACGAGAAGGATGTCGCGGCGCTGGAAGCGCTGTGGGATGTCAGGCGCACCGCCGGCACCGCGCTAGACGAGCATCGCGCCGGCATGGAGCGCGCCGCCCGCGAGGCCGACTATCTGCGCCACGCGTCCCAGGAGCTGAAGGCGCTGGCGCCGAAGGAGGGCGAGGAGACCGAGCTCGCCAACCGCCGCACCACCATGATGCAGGGCGAGAAGGTCGCGACCGATCTGCGCGAGGCGCAGGAAGCGATCGGCGGCCCGCATTCGCCGGTGTCGGCCCTGTCCGCGGCGGTACGGCGGCTGGAGCGGCGCGCCGCCAATGCGCCCGGCCTGATCGAGCCGGCGGTGAAGGCGATCGACATTGCGATCAACGCGCTGGAAGAGGCCGACCAGCACCTCCACGCCGCGCTGGCCGCGACCGATTTCGATCCGGCCGAGCTCGAGCGCATCGAGGAGCGGCTGTTCGCGCTGCGCGCGGCCTCGCGCAAATATTCGACGCCGGTGGATCTGCTGGCCGCGCTGGCCGCGCAATATGCCGGCGACGTCGCGCTGATCGATGCCGGCGCCGATCAGTTGAAGAAGCTGGAGGCGGCCGCTGCCGAAGCCGACAAGCGCTATGCTGCTGCGGCGACAAAGCTGTCGGCGGCGCGCAGCAAGGCGGCTGAGAAGCTCAACAAGGCCGTCAATGCCGAGCTCGCACCGCTCAAGCTCGAGCGCGCGAAATTCATGACCCAGGTCGAGAGCAACGCGGCCGCGCCGGGTCCGCAGGGCATCGACCGCGTCGAGTTTTGGGTCCAGACCAATCCCGGCACCAAGCCGGGACCGATGATGAAGGTCGCCTCCGGCGGCGAGCTGTCGCGCTTCCTGCTGGCGCTGAAGGTCGTGCTGGCCGATCGCGGCTCGGCGCCGACCCTGGTGTTCGACGAAATCGACACCGGTGTCGGCGGCGCGGTGGCGGATGCGATCGGTTCGCGGCTGGCGCGTCTCGCCGGCAAGGTGCAGGTGATGGCGGTGACGCATGCGCCGCAGGTCGCGGCCCGCGCCAGCCAGCATCTGCTGATCTCCAAGGATGCGCTCGACAAGGGCAAGCGCGTTGCCACCCGCGTCAACGCGCTCGCCGCCGACCATCGCCGTGAGGAGATCGCGCGCATGCTGGCCGGCGCCGAGATCACCGCGGAGGCGAGGGCGGCCGCGGAACGGCTGCTGCGGGCGGCGAGTTAGTTCGCCGATGGCCACCAAAACGAAGAAAGCGCTGGTCGACGTCGACAAGCTCACCAAGGCGCAGGCCAAGGTCGAGTTGATACGGCTTGCGCTCGAGCTCGAAGGCCACGACAAGCGCTACTACCAGGACGACGCGCCCAGCGTTACCGATGCCGAATACGACGCGCTGCGGCAGCGTTACAACGCGATCGAGAAGCGCTTCCCCGAATTCGTCACGGCGGAATCGCCGTCGCAGAAGGTCGGCGCCGCACCGTCGGGGCGCTTCAGGAAGGTCCGCCATTCCGTCCCGATGCTGTCGCTCGACAACGCGTTTGCGGAAGCCGACGTGGTCGACTTCGTTGGGCGCATCACGCGCTTCCTCAAGCTGCCGGACGACAAGATCGATTTCTCGGCCGAGCCGAAAATCGACGGCCTCTCGATGTCGCTGCGCTACGAGGGTGGCGAGCTCGTCACTGCGGCGACCCGCGGCGACGGCGCCGAGGGCGAGGACGTCACCGCCAACATCCGCACGCTGGAGGATGTGCCGCAGAAGCTCAAGGGCCGCAATGTGCCCGAGATCTGCGAGGTGCGCGGCGAGGTCTACATGACCAAGAAGGCGTTCCTGGCGCTCAACGAGCGGCAGAAGGCCGCCGGCGACACCATCTTCGCCAATCCGCGCAATTCGGCGGCCGGCTCGCTGCGGCAGAAGGATCCTGGCATCACCGCTTCGCGGCCGCTTGGTTTCTTCGCCTATGCCTGGGGCGAGATGAGCGCGATGCCGGAGGATACCCAGACCGGCATGATCCACTGGTTCGAGCGCTGCGGCTTCAAGACCAATCCGCTGACCAAGCTGTGTCACTCGGTCGAGGAGCTGATCGCCTTCCATCGCAAGATCGAGGAGCAGCGCGCCGAGCTCGACTACGACATCGACGGCGTCGTCTACAAGGTCGATCGCATCGACTGGCAGGAGCGGCTCGGCTTCGTGTCGCGCACGCCGCGCTGGGCGATCGCGCACAAATTCCCGGCCGAGCGCGCCATGACCGTGCTGCGCGACATCGAGATCCAGGTCGGGCGCACCGGCTCGTTCACGCCGGTCGGCAAGCTCGAGCCGGTCGGCGTCGGCGGCGTGATCGTGCAGAACGTCACGCTGCACAATGAGGACTACATCAAGGGCATCGGCAACAAGGGCGAGGTGCTGCGCGAGGGACGCGACATCAGGATTGGCGACACTGTGGTGATCCAGCGCGCCGGCGACGTGATCCCGCAGGTGGTCGACGTCGTGATCGACAAGCGGCCGAAGAGCGCGAAGGAATTCCATTTCCCGAAGAAGTGCCCATGCCCGCTGCACACCGACGTGGTGCGCGAGGAGACCGCGACCGGCGAAGAGGGCTCGCGGCTGCGCTGCAGCGGCGAGTTCGCCTGTCCGTTCCAGAAGGTCGAGCATCTGATCCTGTTCGTGTCGCGCCGCGCCTTCGACATCGACGGCCTCGGCGTGAAGCAGCTGCAATATTTCTTCGACGCGGGCTGGGTCAAGGAGCCCGCCGACATCTTCACGCTGCCGAAGCGCAACGCGAAGCTGAAGCTCGAGGACATCGAGGGTTACGGCGAGACCTCCGTGCGCAATCTGTTCGCCGCCATCGACAGCCGCCGCCGGATCGGTCTGGAACGCTTCATCTATGCGCTCGGCATGCGCCATGTCGGCGAGACCACCGCGCTGGCGCTGGCGCGCGGCTACGGTTCATGGGACGCGTTCCACGACGCCTGCCTCAAGGTCGCCAAGGGCGATGAGGAGGCGATCGCCGAGATGGATGCGCTCGACCAGATCGGCGACACCGTGATCAAGAGCATCGCGGACTATTTTGGCGAGAGCCACAATCGCGGCATCGTCGAGCGGCTGACCAAAGAGCTCGACGAGATCGTCGATGCCGAGAAACCGAAGAGCAATTCGGCGGTGGCCGGCAAGACCGTGGTGTTCACCGGCTCGCTGGAAAAGATGACGCGCGACGAGGCCAAGGCGACGGCCGAGCGGCTGGGCGCCAAGGCGGCCGGTTCGGTGTCGAAGAAGACCGACTACGTCGTCGCCGGGCCGGGCGCCGGCTCGAAGCTCGCCGAGGCCCAGAAGCACGGCGTGCAGGTGCTCACCGAAGATGAGTGGCTGAAGCTGATTGGGGAGTAGGTGTTGCCGCAGTTGCCACTGTCGTCCTCCGCGAAAGCGGGGGACCCAGTATTCCAGAGGCCGCAGTGATTTACCCGATAGGCCGCGGCGTACTGGATCCCTCGCTTTCGCGGGGGATGACGAGGTGAGGATGTGACGCATTCGCGCGCCTCACATCATCCCCTGCTCATCCTCCTCCGCCTGCGCGATCAGCTCCTCGCTCACCACCACGTTCCGCCGCGGCACCACGAAGATCATGGTGCAGGCACATGCGATCGAGATCGCGAAGATCGCCGAGGTCAGCGGCAGCGTGGTAGTGGAGTGGCCGCCGAGATAGGCGCCGAATTGCGAGATCAGCGAACCGATGCCCTGCTGCAGGAAGCCCATGGCGCCGGAGGCGGTGCCGGCCGCCTCGGGCCGGATGCTGATCGCGCCGGCGGCGGAATTGGCCATCACGAAGGCATTGGCGACCATCACGATCATCTGGGTGCCGAACAGCCAGATCGGGGCCTGGTTTACGCCAGTGAAACTCCAGATCAGGTTCAACAGGCTGCCGCCGAGCTGCAGCGCGAGGCCGAACCAGATCAGTTTCTCCAGCGAGTGCCGCGGCGCGAACCGCACGCAGAGCAGGTTGCCGATGAAGTAGCCGAACCCCGTCATCGCGAACCACGCGCCGTACTCGGCGCTGCTGCGGCCCATCTGGGTCACCACGATGTAGGGGCCGCCGCCGGCGAAGGCGAAGATGATCTGCGACGCCAGCACCTGGCACATGAGATAGCCGACGAAGGCGCGGCTGCGCAGCAGTCCGCCGAGGTCGCCGCGAAAGCTCGAACTGTCGGCGCGGTCGCGGCGGGTCTCGGGCAGCGCCAATGCGATGAAGATCGTGACGGTCAGCGACGCCGCGGTGACGAGATAGAGGATCGCGCGCCAGCCGAATGCGGTTTCCAGAAGGCCGCCGGTCAACGGGCTGACCATCTGCGCGATCATCAGCGCGGCGACGACGAGGCTGATCATGGCGCCGACCCGCTCGCGCGGATAGAGGTCGCGGATGATGGCGCGGCTGATCACCATGCCGCTGGCGCCGCCGAGCGCCTGGAAGAAGCGAGCGGCGATCAGCTGCGGCAGGGTCTCGGCGAACACAGAGCCGATGCCCGCCACCACCATCAGGCCGAGGCCTGCGAGCAGCACCGGGCGGCGGCCGAACTTGTCGGACAGCGGACCCATGATGAGCTGCGAGAGCGCAATGCCGACCATGTAGAGCGACACGGTCATCTGCGCGATGCCGATGTCGCGGCCGAAAGTGGTCGCCAGCACCGGCAGCGCCGGGACCAGCATGTAGAGCGAGATCGGCGCGACGCCCGTCATCACGACGAGCATCAGCAGCATGACCTTCGATGTCGCGATGTTGTTTGTGGGCGCGCCGGGCGGCTTGCCCATCACGCCGTGCATTCAGGTCCGATCCAGCATTGTGGAATGACTGTAGCGTGGTCCCTCGCGGGGAATACCGGTGTTTCGGCATACGCCCATGCGATTTCGGGAGACGCCGCGGTTGATGTTTCGTCACGCGCAATTAGGCAGGCGACGTCCCCTTACATTCTGCTGTCGTCCTCCGCGAAAGCGGGGGACCCAGTATTCCAGAGGCCGTCGTTGTTGAGCCGATGGGCCGCGGCGTACTGGATCCCCCGCTTTCGCGGGGGATGACACTGAACGTGCGGAGGGTGAACGTAAAACTCGACGTCGCTACTTCAGCGCCGCCGTGGCCTCGTCGAGCCACAGCTTGGTGGCGTTGTCGTCGAGATGCGGGCGCACCGTGCGCGCGACGCGGGCGTGGTAGTCGTTGAGCCAGGCCAGTTCGCCGGCGCTCAGCATGCTCACCTCGATCAGGCGGCGATCGATCGGCGCCAGGGTCAGCGTCTCGAAGGCGTTGACCGGCTTCTCGGCGCCGGCAATGTCGGTGCCGATCACAAGTTCGAGGTTCTCGATCCGGATGCCATAGGCGTCGGTCTTGTAGTAGCCGGGCTCGTTGGACAGGATCATGCCGCGCTTCAGCGGCGTGGTGCCGAGCTTCGAGATCCGCGCCGGGCCTTCATGGACGCTGAGATAGCTGCCGACGCCGTGGCCGGTGCCGTGCTCGAAATCGATCCCGGCCTGCCAGAGATATTGCCGCGCCAGCGTATCGAGCTGCGCGCCGGTGGTGCCGTCGGGGAAGATCGCGCGGGCGATTGCGATGTGGCCGCGCAGCACGCGGGTGAAGCGGTCGCGCATCTCGTCGGTCGGCTGGCCGATGGCGATGGTGCGGGTGACGTCGGTGGTGCCGTCCTGATATTGCGCGCCGGAATCGATCAGCAGCAAGTCGCCGGGCTCGATGCGGCGGTTGCTCTTGCGCGTCACGCGGTAATGCACGATGGCGCCGTTCGGCCCGGTGCCGGCGATGGTCGGGAACGAAACGTCCTTCAGCGCGCCGGTCTGGCGGCGGAACGTCTCCAGCGCCTCGACGGTGTCGATCTCGGTAAGGGCGCCGGACGGCGCCTCGCGGTCGATCCAGGCGAGGAAGCGGGTCAGCGCCACCGCGTCGCGCTGATGCGCCGTGCGCGTGCCCTCGATCTCGGTGATGTTCTTGACCGCCTTCAGCAGGCTGACCGGATCGTTGCCGCGCACCGGCTTGCCGCCGGCGCCCGAGATCAGGCGGCTCAGGGCGTCCGCGGCGGTTGCGCTGTCGAGTGCGATCGAGGCGCCGCGCCTGGCGAGCTCGGTGAGCTTCGGTGTCAGCGCCGCCGGCTCCTCGACATCGGCCGACTGTTCGAGATGGTCGCGGGTCGCGTTGGACAGCTTGCGGTGATCGATGAACACCAGCGGCCGGCCGTCCTTCGGCACCAGCGCGTAGGACAGCGGCAGTGGCGTGTGCGAGACGTCGGCGCCGCGGATATTGAAGGCCCAGGCCACCGCGTGGCTGTCGGAGAGCACCAGCGCATCGACGCCGAGCTTGTTGATCTCGAGCCGGATGCGCTTGAGCTTCTCGGCTTCGATCTCGCCGGAAAACTGCGCGCCGTGAATAGAGACCGGGCCGAGCGGCGGTGCCGGACGTTCGTGCCAGATCGTATCGATCGGGTTGCCGTCGACGGCGACCAGCTCGGCGCCCGCCTTGGTGCAGGCTGCCGCCAGCCGTTCGGCTGCCGCAGAAGTGTGCAGCCAGGGGTCAAATCCTAGGCGGTCCCCGGCCGCCAGATGCCGGGTCAGCCAGTGCTCCGGCGGCGGCTCGACCAGCGGCTCGACCTGCCAGGCCTTGCGGTCGACCTGCTTGGCGGCCTGCAACGTGTAGCGGCCGTCGACGAACAGGGCGGCTTCCTTGCTCAGCACGATCGCGAGCCCGGCCGATCCGGTGAAACCTGTGAGCCAGGCGAGCCGCTCCTCGGACGCGGCAACATATTCATTCTGCTGCTGATCGGCGCGGGGAACCACAAATCCCGTCAGCTTGCGCCGCGCCAGTTCCTCGCGCAGCGCGCTCAGCCGTGCGGTGAGCGCCACGCCGCCTTCGGGTTCTTCGAACGTCTGGAAATGGGCTTCGAACATCGCTGTCGTACTCTCTTCGGGTCGAGCATGAGCTTCGCGCAAGCGCAGTCAAGCGTGACCATATTTTTGGCATAACTTCTGCTTGAAACATGGCATAGTAGACCTGACCGGACGATGTCCACTGCACGTCGATGGTCAAGCGTACGGGGAGTGTCCAGGAGTGTCTCAACTCAACGGTGAGGAGATGCACGATGCCTGCATTCACGTTTGAGAAGATCTCGCCGCCGATCCCCCGCGGCCCGATCGCGCCGGTCGAACAGAAGCCGCGTGGCGTCATCGTCCAGATGCTGGATCGCTTTGCCGAGGCGCGCGCCCGGCGCGCAGCCAGTCAGGACAAGGTCGAGGCGGCGGGCCGCGATTCCGGTGCGCCCAAATAACCAGTCCGCAGATTGCGTCTACTGCGCGAGGTCCGATGCCTTCACCACGGTCGCATTGACGACCCTGGTGCCGTCGAGTTCGCGCACGATCCGCTCATCGGGGCCGACGATACCGAGATCGAATTCGCGCTCTCGCGTCAGCAGCGTCATGCGCTGGCCGACGATCACGACGACGGTCATGTCGAGCGTCTCGCCGGATACGGTCCATTCCCTGAGCTCGTTGCGAAACGGCTCCCTGCGCCAGGCGTCGGGGAAGCCCGGATCGCATCGGACCTCGAGACCGTCGTCCGACGTGGTCAGGACAAGCTTCGATCTGGAGGGCTTCCAGTGCTCCTCCAGCAGTTCATTGAGCAGCCAGACGCAGCTGAACGTGCGGCACTCCGCCGGCCGGCTTGGGTAGATCCGGCAGCCGCGCCCCGGCTTGCAATGCGGACACCATGTATTGGCGGGCTTCGCCAGTTCCTCGATCGCCATCACCTTGGAGCAGAGCGTGCAGTCGCCGCACTGTCTGCCGGGGGCGGTCATTTAGAGCATGATCCGGAAAAGTGGGAACCGGTTTTCCGAAAAGATCATGCTCAGACAAGAAGACAAGATCATGATGCGATTTTGCATCATGATCTTGAGCGCAGCAGCAGGCTGCTCCAGCCCTCGATCTTCAGATGCCGCAGCGGCACCAGCCCGCGGGCGCGATAGGCGGCGATGACCGCCGGTGCCTGGTGCGTCAGCAGGCCGGAGAGGATGACCTGCGCCGACGCAGCGAGGTGGCGCGCCATCGGGCCGGCAAGTTGCCGGAGCGGATTGGCGAGGATGTTGGCGAGCACGAGATCGAACGGCCCGTCCTCGGCGAAGCGTGGTGACGCAAAGCCGGTGGCGCGGATCACATCCACGAGGTGTCCAGCGCCGTTCAGCCAGGCGTTCTCCTCGGCGACCCTGACCGACGGAGCGTCGATATCGCTCGCCAGCACCTTGCCGTGCAGCGCCTTGGCGGCGGCGATCCCCAGCACGCCGGTCCCGGTGCCGAGATCGAGCACGCGGCGAGGCTGATAGGCCTTCAGCACGTGGTCGAGCAGCAGCAGGCAGCCGCGCGTGGTGCCGTGATGGCCGGTGCCGAAGGCGAGCGCCGCCTCGATCTCGATCCCGAGCTTGTTGGCGGGGATCCTGTGCCGGTCATGCTGGCCGTGGACGATGAAGCGGCCGGCCGCGACCGGGACGAGGTCCTCGAGGCTGGCTTTCACCCAATCCTTCGCCTCCACGGTATCAAAGACCAAAGTTGATGCGACATCCGGCCGCACGACTTGGCCGACCAGCTCGCGCAGCAAGGCCTGGTCCGGCGGCTCGGCAAAATGGACGGTGACGTCCCAGCGGCCGTCGGGCCGCTCGAAGGCCGCAAACGCCGCCTGGTCCTCGAAAAACAGCTCCGAGAGCGCGTCGACCACGCGCTTTGCGGTCGGTTCGTCTGAAAGGGTGATGCTGGCGCGGTGTGTGGACGGGGTCATCGGAGGCCGGTAGCGCGGTTTTTGTTAAAATTTCAACCGGGATTCAATTGAATTTCGCGAGAATTGGTAGGTTCCCGATGAAGGCAACTTTAGATTTCCCCGTAGTAGTACCAGTTCCGGAACCGGGAACGCCGTTGTTCCAAGGGCACCACAACTGAGGGCAGGGCTACAATGAAGGCTTTTATTGTTAGGTTTTTCCGGAATGAATCCGGCGCGACCGCCATCGAATACGGACTGATCGCGACCGGTATCGCCATCGCCATCATCGCTGCGGTGAATGGTGTCGGTACCACGCTAAGCGGAACTTTCAGCACGATTTCCGGCTCGCTCAAGTAATTTCGCAAACCGCGTTCTGAGGCAAGCACCGGGCAACGACGCCCGGTGCTTTCTTTTTGACCGGTTGTCCACAGAGTTCCAGACGGCTTATCAACGAGACATCAACCGCGTTGTCCCCCGGTTGTCAGCCTCTGCTCCACAGGCAGTCCATCGGGATATTCACCGTTTCTCCCGCGATGGGACACGAGCTCTGACCACGGTCGACCCACAGCTTCTCCACAACCCTGTCCACAGCGTGCCGTGCCGCGGCAGGATGTGCGTCGTATTCGTTCTATGCGAACAGTGCGCGATGGTCGGCCAGGACGGCCCGCGCGGCGTTGTGGCCGGGGGCACCGGTGACGCCGCCGCCGGGATGGGCGCCGGATCCGCAATGGTAGAGCCCGCGCAGCGGTCCGCGGTAGTCGGCGTGGCCCAGCATCGGCCGCGCCGAGAACAACTGGTTCAGCGTCAGCGCGCCATGGAAGATGTCGCCGCCGAGCAGGCCGAACTGCCGCTCGAGATCGAGCGGCGACAGGATCTGGCGACCGAGCACGGTACCTGCGAAGCCGGGGGCGTATTGGTCCACGGTTGCGATCATCAGATCGGCGACCTCTTCGCGATGGTCGTCCCACGACTTGCCGTCGGGTAATTGCGGCGCGACGTGCTGGCAGAACAGGCTCGCGACATGCTGGCCCGGCGGGCTCAGGCTGTCGTCGAGCGTCGAGGGGATCAGCACCTCGACGACGGGCGCGCGGCTCCAGCCGAATTCGCGCGCATCGCGCCAGGCGCGATCCATGTAACCGAGACTTGGGGCGATGATGATGCCCGCGGTGAGGTGATCGCCCTGTCCGGGCAGCGCGGTGAACGAGGGCAGGGCGCTCAGCGCCACGTTCATCCTGAACGTGCCGGAACCATTCTGCCATCGTGAGATGCGCGCGAGGAATTCGCCTGGCAGTGCGGCGTCCGGCACCAGGCGTGTGTACAGCAGCTTCGGATTGATGTTCGAGACAACATATCTGGCGCGGATCGTCTCGCCATTGTCGAGGATCACGCCGGTGGCACGATCCTTCTCGACGATCACCTCGCGGACTCCCGCATCGGTTTCGATCTCGACGCCATGGCTGCGCGCGGCGCTTGCCATCGCCTGGGTGATCGCACCCATGCCGCCGATCGCATGGCCCCAGACGCCTTTCTTGCCGTTCACCTCGCCGAATGCATGGTGCAGCATCACGTAGGCGGAGCCGGCCGCGTAGGGGCTGGCGTAATTGCCGACGATGGCATCGAAGCCGAACAGCGCCTTGACGAGGTCGCTCTCGAAACGCTCGTCGAGCATCTCGCCGGCCGAGCGTGTGAACAGGTCGAGCAGATTGCGTTGCTGTTCCAGCGACAGCCGACGCAGGATGTTGGCGGTGCCAAGCGCGTTGAAGGCCTCGCTCATCGCGCCGATGCCGAAACCCTCGACGAGGTTCGGCGGCGCGCGCAGCACGAACTGGCGCAGCACGTCGGCGATGGCTTCGAGTTCCGCCGAGAACACGCCGATTGTGGTTGCGTCGCGCCGGCTGAGTTTCGCGACCGACTGCTGGGTCCGGCCTTCGCCGGTCAAGAGGTAGCCGCCGTCGGGTGCGGGGAGGAAGTTCTGCGCGCGGCGCTCGACGATCTTGAGGCCCTGATCGGCAAGTTTCAGGTCGGAAATGATCTGCGGGTTGAGCAGGCTCACCGTGTAGGCGGCGACCGAATTGCGGAAGCCCGGACAGAACTCCTCGGTGACGGCGGCACCGCCGACCACCTTGCGGCGTTCCACGACCTTTACCCGCAGCCCTGCCATCGCGAGATAGGTCGCGCAGGTGAGGCCGTTGTGCCCCGCACCGATGATGACGACGTCTGTTTCGTTCATGTCCGCTTCAAGAAGCAGTGATTAAAGCATGACCCGGAAAAGTGGAAACCGGTTTTCCGAAAGGATCATGCTCGAGAAAGGATCCAGCGTGCTGTGGCGCCGCAGCGGCGCGTCGTCAAGTCCACGTGACCGCGGTTTCTTGTCCGTGATACTGCCATATGCTCAGTTCAATTCCTCCGGTGCGGTGCCGCCGGACCGTCCGCCTCCGGCGCCCGCCGGGTCCATGCCGGAGCTTTCATGACATCTGAGCCGTCCCCCTCGCGAAACCGGCTGGTGCTGGTTGTCTACACCGCTGCGATCTTCGTCAGTGCACTGCTGCTGTTCTCGGTGCAGCCGCTGTTCACCAAGATGGTGCTGCCGAGGCTCGGCGGTTCGCCGGCGGTGTGGTCGGTGGCGATGGTGTTCTTCCAGTCGCTGCTGCTCGGCGGCTATGCCTATGCGCATCTCCTGATGAAGCTGAACAGCCGCATCGTGCCGATCGCGGTGCATCTGGTGCTGCTCGTCATAGCCTTGCTGACGTTGCCGCTGTCGATCAGGAGCGGCTGGGGCGAGCCGCCGAATTCGGGCTATGCGGTCTGGCTGCTCGGCTTGTTCGCGGTCTCGATCGGCCTGCCGTTCTTCGCGCTCGCCGCTAACAATCCGCTGCTGCAGGCCTGGTTCGTGCGATCAGGCCATCCCAACGGCCCCGACCCGTATTTCCTCTACGCGTCCTCGAACATCGGCAGCTTCCTGGCGCTGCTGTCCTATCCGGTGCTGCTCGAGCCGATGTTCACCTTGCGCACCCAGAACCTGATCTGGACCGGCGGCTATGGCCTGCTGATCGTGCTGATCGCGGGTTGCGGCCTGTTGCTGCTGCGGTCGCCGGCCAATGCCGGCGCGCTCAACATGCAGGTCGATGACGCCAAAGCGCCGGCACCGTCCTGGTCGCTGCGGGCGCGCTGGATCTTCCTCGCTGCCGTGCCGTCCGGCCTGCTGATCGCGGTGACCGCGCATATCTCGACCGACGTCGCCGCCGCGCCGCTGCTCTGGGTTCTGCCGCTGTCGCTGTATCTGTTGACCTGGGTGCTGGTGTTCCAGTCGCGGCCGCTGCTGCCGCACAAATGGATGCTGCGGGCGCAGCCGCTGGCGATCGCCGGCGTCGTGATCCTGCTCGCAGTCGGCGGCGAGCAGAATCTGCTGCTGACGCTCGGCGGCCATCAGCTCTGCTTCTTCATCATCGCGATGGCATGTCATGGCGAACTCGCGCGCACCCGTCCCGCGGCGAAATATCTCACCGGCTTCTATGTCGCGCTGTCGTTCGGCGGCATGGTCGGCGGCCTGTTCGCGGGGCTCATTGCGCCTTTTACTTTCTCGTGGGTCGCCGAATATCCGATCCTGCTGGCGCTCGCGGCGCTGTGCCGTCCGCCCGGCGGCGCGGAGCGGTTGCCGCGTTGGAGCGCCTGGTACTGGCCGTTCCTTGCGGTGCTGGCGGTTGGGCTGATCGCGCCGAGTTATTCGGCCGGCGGCACCTTCAACTGGCTCGACGATCACCGGGTCTGGGTGATCGGTGCGGTCGGCGTGCTCTCGGCGCTGCTCGCGCTTGCGCTCAATGCCAATCGCTGGAAGATCTTCGCCACCGTCGTGGTTGCGTTGGTGGTGCTGCGCGCCTATCCGTCCGACGAGGGCCGCGTCGAAACCGTGCGCAGCTTCTTTGGCGTGCACAAGATCGTGGTGACGTCGAACGGGCAGTATCACGTGCTGATGCACGGCACCACGATCCACGGCGCCGAGAAGTTCAAGAACGACAACGGCACGCCGGTCACCGGAAGGCCCGAACCGATCAGCTACTACCACAAGGACGGCGGCATCGGGCAGGCGATCACGGCAATCCGCGAGCGCAAGGGCGCGCCGCTGAAGGTCGCCGTCATCGGGCTCGGCTCGGGGACGCTGACCTGTTCATCAGCGCCCGGCGAGGACTGGAAGTTCTTCGAGATCGACCAGTCGATGGTCGATACCGCGCGCGACCCGAAATACTTCACCTACATCCAGAACTGCGAGCCGAACCTGAAGCCGGTGATTGGCGACGCGCGGCTGACCTTCGCCAAGGAGCCGGACGGGGTCTACGATCTCATCATCGTCGACGCCTATTCGTCGGACGCGATCCCGATCCATCTCGCGACCGAAGAGGCGATGGCGATCTACAAGCAGAAGCTGGCGCCGCAGGGCGCGGTCGTGATGCACGTCTCCAACCGCCATCTCGAACTCGCCAGCGTCGTGGTCGGCATCGCCGATGCCAACGACATGAAGAGCTGGGTCTATAGCGAGGATTCCGGGCGCGACAACGAGTATATCTTCTCGACCTCGGTCGTGGTCTCCGCGCGCGAGGACGCCGATGTCGGCAAGCTCGCATCGTCAAACCTCTGGACCGAGACCGATGCCGATGAGAAGCAGCGGGTCTGGACCGACGACTATTCGAACGTGCTTGGCGCCGTCTACCGGCGCCTGCGCGACGGCGAACAGTAGGCGCGAGCGGCTGCCCCAGACTTCTCTAGCGAACCGGTGCCCGCAGCCTGGCGATCTGCGGCTCGACGATTGCGGCAAACAGCCCGGGATCGTCGAAAGCCCGCGCAGAGAGCATCGCGCCGTGAACCGCCGCCATCAGCATCTGGGCCTCCTGTTCCGGCCGCTGGTCCAGCCGGAGCAGGTGCTGCTTCGCGCCCGCTTGCAGCACCGAGGTCAGCCATTCCGCGAGATGATGGAAATGGCCGCGGACGCGTGATGCGACCTCGTCCGGCAACATCGGTATCTCGCCGGCAAGCATCGCGCAGACGCAGAAGGGCAGCGAAGCATTTCCAATGCACGCCTTCCAGAAGTCCACGTAAGACTGCAGTTGGGCGGCCGGGCTTGCGGACTGCTCCCGAAGTGACTTCAGGCCCAGCTCCGTCCGCTGCCTGTAGCGATCCACCAGCGCCGAAACCAGCTCGGCCTTGGTCGGGAAGTGATGGTGGATGCTCGCCTTCCGGATGCCGATCGCATCGGCAATATCGGCATAGCTGAAGCCGTTATAGCCCCCCGCGACGATGAGCGACTGCGCGACGTCGAGAATCTGTTCTGAGGTCGAAGCCACCGGTTTCATGTTCGCGCGCCTACCTTCCGGTAGGTAGCTTGTCAAGCCAGCGCGGCACCCCAGTCTGACACAACAAGGTGTCCGAGCGCCGGATTGACCCGAGAGGCGTGTCTACCTACTAGTAGATAGATAAACACAGGAGCTCATCAATGCAAAGCCGACTTTCGGCCCAATCCAGCTGGCTGCAATCCTACTATTTCGGGCGCGCGATCTTCTCGATCGCCTGGGTTGCCGCCGCCGTCGTTTTCAGCGGGCAAATCGGTCCCGCAGCGTTCCTGCTCGTGATCTACCCGGCATGGGACGCCGTCGCCAATCTGGCTGACGCCCGGGTCAGCGGCGGGCTGAAGGCCAACCCGTCCCAGGCATTGAATGTCGTGGTCAGCGCGATAACGGCACTCGCCGTGATCGTGGCGATCAGCCACAGCAGCTTTGCCGTTCTCGGCGTGTTTGGGATTTGGGCGATCCTCGCGGGTGTATTGCAATCGTCCACCGGCGTCAGGCGCTGGCGCCTTGATGGCGCGCAATGGGCGATGATCCTGAGCGGCGCCCAGTCGGCACTCGCCGGCGGCTACATGATCAGCCGATCCGTCGGCACCGTCGCGCCGACGATTCTCGACGTCGCTCCCTATGCGGGCTTCGGCGCGTTCTATTTCCTGCTGTCAGCGATCTGGCTCTTTGCCACGGCCTATCGCAGCGCGCGTGCGTAACCGTCCGCGACGGCTATTTCTTCTCCGGCAGCGCTGCATTCGTTGCAGTGGGCGCCGACGCGGCAATCAGCGGCATCGTCGGCGTCGTCTCGCCGGCGTCCTCGTCGAGGAATTGCTCCACCCCCGCCTGGATCGATGATTTCGCGCTGTCCGGGCCGCGGTCGCTGAGGTCGTTGTGATGGAATTCGGTCCGGACCACCTTGATGCCGAGCTTGGCGCAGGTGTCGTCGTCGGGCACGACGCCCGGATCGGCCTTGAACACCGGGTCCTTGGAGCGGAACGACAGGATCTTGATCTTGCTGTCGGTGATGAAGGGCACGCGCAGATTGTCCAGCGTCACGACCTTCTTGACCAGGTCGGGATGCTGCTTGGCGAAGAACATCGAGATGTCGCCGCCGTTGGAGTGGCCGATCAAGGTCAGCTGGCGATAGTTGGCGTTCGGATAACGCTTCTTGAGCTCGTCGATCGCATACATGATGTTGAAGACGCCGCGATTGTACTGCATGCGGCGCCCGACATATTCCTCGCCGACCTTGGTCACCATCGGCGCATCGGTGTCGAGATCGCGCTGGATGCTGACCACGAGGTAGCCGCGCGATGCGAACAAATTGGTGAGGAACGAGTACTCCGTGTTCCTGACGGTGTTGCCGTGGCTCAGGATCGCGACCGGCAGCTCGATCATCTCCGCCATCGCCTGCATTTGCCGGTCGCGACGGACCGCGACCTCGACCGTGACGTTGCGGTCGTCGCGCAGCACGTCGTGGAACGTCATGGTCGTGTGACTGACGGCCCATCTGTCCGTGGTGAAGTAGCCGGCCATCGTCACGACGCACAGGCATAGGACAATGATGCCCCGTTTCATTTCGACCTCTGATCTTGCCCTAACTGACCCGCGCTTTGGCCCTGATCTCGTCGGGCATTCCGCGTGAATCGGCCTCCAGAGGCCAGGCGGGCGCTTTTGCCGCCGAATATCGGGCTAATTTTACAATCAGATGACGGCGTGACGACCAGCCACGGCGTGCGGCGGCACGGGCCCTTTGCGGCGGTCACAAGCGGGTGAGGGGCGTGTGAACTGACGGCGCACTGTCTGCGGCGCCGTCAGTGGATCAGGAGCGCGTCTCAGTCTTGGTAGCTGTTGCCGTAGAAGCCGCCGCGCTGCTGCTGCTGATAGTAAGGCCGCGGCTGATAGTAGCCCTGCGGTGCCGCCGCGTAGCCCTGGTTGCCGTAATATTGCTGCTGGCCGTAGGCCTGCGCGCCGTAGACGCGGCGGCTTGACGGGGGTGCGGGGTAGCGCTGGTCGGTCGAACTGCCGTCGGCCGGATAGATGTAGCCGTCGTCGGCCCGGGCCTGCGCAGGATATTCGCGCGGCTGCGGTGTCAGCACGACAGGGTCGCCGGCGGCAGCGGTGCCGTACTGCCCGTCATATTGCTGCGGCGCAGAGCGAGCGACAGCCGTGGCGTTGCGCCCGCGCGGATTGCGCGCCAGCGCGACCTGGGACGATCCGGTCAGCGTCACCGTGGTGTTGAGCACGCCTTCCTTCTGGACCAGCGCGTAGAGCGTCGTCGCGTTGTCGCGCGACAGCCGCACGCAACCATGCGAGGCCGGGGTACCCAAGCGATTCACCGAGTCGGTGCCGTGAATCGCGTGACCGATCTTGGTGAAGAAGATCGAATGCGGCATCGGCGCGTCGTCGAATTCCTTGGAGTAGTGATCCTCTTCCATGCGGAAGGCGCGGAAGCTGCCGTTGGGAGTCTCGCGCGAAGGGATGCCGGTCGAGACTGGCCAGTGATAGCGGGCGACGCCGTCGACCGCGACGGTCATCTGCTGGTTGTCCTTGTCGATGGTGATATCGACCTTGGCCTGCGCGGCGCCGGCCGTGAAAAGCATCACGGAAGTGAACGCAATGAGGAACGAACGCATTTTACCTTTGGCCTCCAGGCCTGATCGCAAAGCCGCGGCTCTCCGTCCCCGGCAACCAATATGCACGGAATCCGAATTTGGTTCCAGTGACGGACCCGGGGCATCGTTAATCCCGCGCACGGCGCAAACAAGGCCGAAGCCGGGCCGGCCCGTCACGGTGGGCTGACTTTTTCGCGAGCAGGGCGCGACCGCGTCGCCAATTGGTCATCGACAGGCAACCATTTGGCCGCATGGGCGTTTCACAAATCCCGCCCGGCGGCGCATTCGCGCCGCGCATCAAGGAACCTCAATGAACAACTACAAGGTCAAGACCGCGGCCATCGTCCCAGCCGGCCTCTCCGCGCGCTCCTGCTTGCGGCCGCAGCCCTCGCATTGACGCTGGTCGCAGTGCCCCATGCCGGCCAGGCCCAGGGCATCGTCCGCGGGGCCCACGAGGGCGCCTATGAGGGCAATCGGGTCGCCGGGCCGGTAGGCGGTGTGGTTGGCGGCGCCGTCGGCGCCGGTGTTGGTGGGGCCATGGGCGCGGTGAAGGGCGTGTTCGGCATCCCGGATCGCGGCTACCGCCGCGGCCACCGCTGCCGCGGCTATTACCGCCACGGCCATTTCCATTGCTACTGATCGGGATCGTCAGTCCGGGTTCGCGCTAAGGCGAGCCCCGGAATGACTTGCTTCGCAAGTCAGTTCTTGAGCCGGTAACCCGTTCTGAAAATCCAGGCCACGATCACCATGCAGGCGATCAGAAAGCCCGCAGTCATGCCGAGGCTGAGCCCGACGCTGACATCGGCGATCTCGTAGAAACTCCAGCGGAAGCCGGAGATCAGATAGACCACCGGATTGAACAGCGTGATGGTGCGCCAGCCCGACGGCAGCATGTTCACCGAATAGAAGCTGCCGCCGAGGAAGGTCAGCGGCGTCACCACCAGCATCGGAATCATCTGCAGCTTCTCGAATCCGTCGGCCCAGATGCCGATGATGAAACCGAACAGGCTGAAGGTGACGGCGGTCAGCACCAGGAAGGTCAGCATCCACACCGGATGCTGGATGTGCAGAGGCACAAAAAGTCCGGCGGTCGCCAGGATGATCAGGCCGAGGATGATCGACTTGGTGGCGGCCGCGCCGACATAGCCGATGACGATCTCGAAATAGGAGATCGGCGCCGACAGGATCTCGTAGATCGTGCCGGCGAATTTCGGGAAGTAGATGCCGAACGAGGCGTTGGAAATGCTCTGCGTCAGCACCGACAGCATCACGAGCCCGGGCACGATGAACGTGCCGTAGCTGACGCCCTCGACCTCGGTGATGCGCGAGCCGATCGCTGCGCCGAACACCACGAAATACAGCGATGTCGAGACCACGGGCGAGACGATGCTCTGCAGCAGCGTACGCCAGGTGCGCGCCATTTCGAACAGATAGATCGCCCGGATTGCGCGGTAGTTCATGGCGCCCTCACTAGCGCTCTGATTTCGAAGTTCGCATGCTTCTGCGGAGCCTCCGATGCGAACTTCGAAATCGAAGGAGCGCTAGAAAACTTATGATTCTGGTGCGGCATTAGAGTTTGAAGTTCCTATGAAGAGGGAGCGGCAAAACTGATAGGAACTTCAAACTTGCCGCACCAGGCTGACGAAAATATCTTCAAGCGAGGATTGCCTGGTATCGAGATCGGAGATCCGGACGCCGGCATTGCGCAGATCGTTGAGCAGGCTGGTGATGCCGGTGCGATCGCCCTTGGTGTCGTAGTCGTAGGTCACCGCGTGGCCGTCGTCGGAGAGTTCGAGATTGTAGGCGGCGAGCGCCAGCGGAACGGCGTCGAGCCTGCTCTGCAATTGCAGCGTCAATTGCTTCTTGCCGAGCTTCTGCATCAAGGTCGCCTTGTCCTCGATCAGGATGATCTCGCCCTTGTTGATGACGCCGATGCGGTCGGCCATCTCCTCGGCTTCCTCGATGTAGTGCGTGGTCAGGATGATGGTGACGCCAGAGGCCTGCAGCGTACGGACCACTTCCCACATGCCCTTGCGCAGTTCGACGTCGACGCCTGCGGTGGGCTCGTCGAGGAACAGGATTTGCGGTTCATGCGACAGCGCCTTGGCGATCATCACGCGGCGCTTCATGCCGCCGGACAGCGTGATGATCTTGTTGTCCTTCTTGTCCCACAGCGACAGGTCCTTCAGCACCTTCTCGATATGGGCGGGGTTCTTCGGCTTGCCGAACAGGCCGCGGCTGAAGCTGACGGTCGCCCACACCGACTCGAAGGCGTCGGTGTGCAGTTCCTGTGGAACCAGCCCGATCATCGACCGTGCCGCGCGATAATCCCTGATGATGTCGTGGCCGCCGATCGCAACGCGGCCCTCGCTCGGATTGGCAATGCCGCAGATGATGCTGATCAGCGTGGTCTTGCCGGCGCCGTTCGGCCCGAGCAGCGCGAAGATCTCGCCGCGATTGATGTCCAGATTGATGCCCTTCAGCGCCTTGAAGCCGGAGCCATAGGTCTTCGAAAGATTGGATACGGAAATGATCGGCGACATGGAGGATCGGAAGCGTGAGGAAAGGGCGCGCGCGGATTGGAGCCCGGGCGCGGCACGATGCGGGGTCAACCGCAGATAGGGACGCATAATCCGTTCTGCAATCACCCGCTGGGGCAGAAAATTCGTTCTGCGTGTGGCGGAAAGGCCGCGCTAATGCCTCTTCGCGGGTTTCGCCGGCTTCTTGGCGGCGGCCGCTGGCGCAGGATGCGCGGGCGGCGCGGTGTCGGCGAGCTTGCCGACCAGCATGATCTGCACCTGGTTGTTGACAGGTGCATTGGGCCGGGCGGGGTCGAGCAACTGTTCTTCGCCGAGACCGACCGATTGCAGGCGCTTCGGCGTAATCTTGAAGGTGTTGATCAGGATGTCGCGGATGGCGTCGGCCCGCCGCTGGCTCAGCAGCACGTTGTTCTCGCGCCGTCCGGTCGATTCGATGTGGCCGACGATCAGGAACGTGTACGGCAGCAGCGAGGACTGCGTCAGCGCATCGGCGATGCGCCCGACGGTCTGGTAGGAGTCCGGCAGCACGATCGGCGTGTCGACGTCGAACTGGATGTCGGCGTTGAACGTCGGCAGCTTGGTGAGGTCAGGGGCGATCGGCGGGCGCTTCGAGGGCGGCGGCTCGTTCTTCGAGCGTGACTTCGATCGTTCGGCCGCCTGCTGGCGCAGCGCGGGGACATCGATTTCGGTGTCTGTCTCGTAGTGATTCAGCTTGGCGATGACGTCGTCGCGCGTGATGGCGGTCTGCGCATGCGCGGTCGGCATCGCCAGCAAGGCCAGCGTGCCGAGCAGGCCCAAAAGACCAATGTCGCGCAGGCCTCGCGTCGACGGCCGCATCATTGATACCCCGCATCGTTGATCGCCTGGGCGCAATTGCGGCTGAGGCCCTTGGCGCTGACGAGGCAGGGGACCGACTTGCTGGTCTCCTTGGTCGAGCCGCCGCAGACCTTGACGATCTCGCGGGTGCAGGCGTTCGCCACGGTGACGCGCGCCGCGATCCGCTTCTGGATCGCGTCGAGGGTGGAGAAGTAGCTCTCCTTGCACTGCGGCGATATCACGTCGCGGTTGCGCGACAGGCATTCCTTGAGGCGGTTGGAGTCGAGATTGACGCCGCGGCAGTTTGCGGTGATGTCGGCGCCGCACGCCTTGGCGAGCTGCGCTGCCGAATCGCCAAAGCTCATTGTCTCCGCGACCGCAAGCGACGGCGCAGTGAGCGCAACGACAAAAAGGAAAAACCCGCCCCGGACCATGGGTGTATCTCAACCCATGAAATCAACTGGGGTCAAGAGCTACGAACAGAGAAGGCCTCTCTGTCACGCCCGTTCCACAAAGCTGTCGACCACCTTCTTCTCGCCGGCCTTTTCGAAGGCGATGGTCAGCTTGTTGCCGTCGATCTTCACCACATGGCCGTAGCCGAATTTCTGGTGAAACACCCGGTCGTCCAGCGAAAATTCCGACGTCGTGCCCGTGGACTTCGCCACCAGCTCGCCTTCGATGACCATGGGGCCGCGTTTGGTGCGGCCGAAGCTATCGGAAGAGGCATCGCTTCGCGAGCCTGTAAACGACGACTGCCGCTCCTCGAACCCGCCGCTGCGTCCCCCGCCGCCACGGTTGCGGTTGGCCTGGGCGCGCTGCCAGCCCGGGGTCGAATAGCTCGAGCCGAATGATTCGAGGTTGTCGAAGCGCGAGGCGCCATAGCCGCCGCTGCCGCCCCAGCCCGATCCGCCCTTGGACTCGGTGATCTCGACATTGTGCGCCGGCAGCTCGTCGAGGAAGCGCGAGGGGATCGTGGTCGACCAGGTGCCATGGATGCGGCGGTTGGTCGCGAAATAGATTTTTGCGCGGCGGCGTGCCCGCGTGAGCCCGACATGGGCGAGGCGGCGCTCCTCCTCGAGCCCGGCGCGGCCCTGTTCGTCGAGCGTGCGCTGGCTCGGGAACAGGCCTTCCTCCCAGCCCGGCAGGAACACATTGTCGAACTCCAGGCCCTTGGCCGAATGCAGCGTCATCAGCGACACCGCCTCGTCGCCGGCGTCGCCGTCGCGGTCCATCACCAGCGAGATATGTTCGAGAAACCCTTGCAGGTTCTCGAATTCCTCCATCGACCGCACCAGTTCCTTGAGGTTGTCGAGCCGGCCCGCGGCGTCGGCCGAGCGGTCCTTCTGCCACATCTCGGTATAGCCGCTCTCGTCGAGCACGATCTCGGCGAGCTCCGTGTGCGAGGTGACCTCGCGCTGGGCGCGCCAGCGGTCGAACTGCATCACGAGGTCGCGCAGGGAGCCGCGCGCCTTCGGCTTCAGCTCGTCGGTCTCGACCACGGCACGCGCCGCCTCGAACAGCGGAATGCGGCGCTTGCGGGCATGGTCGTGCAGCAGCTGCACGGTGGCGTCGCCGAGCCCCCGCTTGGGCACGTTGACGATGCGCTCGAAGGCGAGATCGTCGGCCGGCGAATTGATCGTGCGCAGATAGGCCAGCGCGTCGCGGATTTCGGCGCGCTCATAGAATCGGGGGCCGCCGATCACGCGATAGGGCAGGCCGAGCGTGACGAAGCGGTCTTCAAATTCGCGCATCTGGAACGAGGCGCGGACCAGGATGGCGACGTTGTTGAGATTCTCGCCCGATCGCTGCAGCTCCTCGAGCTCCTCGCCGATCCCGCGCGCTTCCTCTTCCGAATCCCAGGAGCCGGTGACGGTGACCTTCTCGCCGTCGACATCCTCTGTGCGCAGCGTCTTGCCGAGCCGGCCTTCGTTATGCGCGATCAGATGCGAGGCCGCGGCCAGGATGTGGCCGGTGGAGCGGTAATTGCGTTCGAGCCGGATCACCTTGGCGCCGGGAAAATCATGATCGAAGCGCAGGATGTTGTCGACCTCGGCGCCGCGCCAGCCATAGATCGACTGGTCGTCGTCGCCGACGCAGCAGATGTTTCGGGGAGGAGCGGAAGGCGGAGTCAGCGCCGGCTGGGCGGTAGCGTCTTCCTTCGCCGGTTCAGCGTCGGTCGCTCCGGGAATGATTGCCGAGATCGGAAGACCCGGCCGCGACGGCGCCTGCGACAGCAGGCGCAGCCACAGATACTGCGCGACGTTGGTGTCCTGATATTCGTCGACCAGGATGAACTTGAAGCGGTTCTGGTACTGCCGGAGAACATCGGGGTTCTCGCGGAACAGCCTGATGTTCTCGAGCAGCAGGTCGCCGAAATCGGCGGCGTTGAGGATCTTCAGCCGCTCCTGATAGGTCGCGTAGATCTTGCCGCCCTTGCCGTTGCCGAATGAAGCGGCCTCGCCCGCGGGCACCTGCGACGGCGACAGCCCGCGGTTCTTCCAGCTGTCGATCAGGCCGGCCAGCATCCGCGCCGGCCAGCGCTTGTCGTCGATGTTCTCGGCCTGCAGCAATTGCTTCAGAAGCCGCACCTGGTCGTCGACGTCGAGCACCGTGAAGTTGGATTTGAGCTGCACGAGCTCGGCATGGATGCGCAGGATGCGGCCGCCGATGGAGTGGAAGGTGCCGAGCCACGGCATGCCCTCGACCGCCTGGCCCAGCATCTGGCCGAGCCGCAGCTTCATCTCGCGCGCCGCCTTGTTGGTGAAGGTCACCGACAGGATCTCTTGCGGCCGCGCGCGGCCCTGACTCAGGATATGCGCGATGCGTGTGGTCAGCACACGCGTCTTGCCGGTGCCGGCGCCGGCGAGCACCAGCACGGGACCGTCGAGCGTCTCGACCGCCTCGCGCTGCTCCGGATTGAGGCCGTTGAGATATTGCGGACCTGCGGCTGCCCGCGCACGCGCGGCGATGCCGCCAGCCACCGGCTGGTGCTCGGGAACGCCGTGATGGGGCAATTTGCTCGGCTCGGTCATTGGCGAATCGTCTCGGCCCCACGATGGCACCGTGGGACGGTGAAGGGGAGCCTTCTTAACAGGGATTGAAGGCCATATAGGGCCTGACCGGCCGTTTTGACAGGTTTTATCGCGGTCGGCAGGAACGCTTTTGGCAGCAGCCTTGCAGTCGGCCTGGTTCCAAAACTCGACGGAAATTTCGCCGTTTCGGGCTCAGGAACCAGCGTTTCCCCGCCGGATTGTTTCGACAGGTGCGGCGTCGGGCAGCGGCCCGCGCAAGAAAGCAGACAGGGAAACAAAGCAGAGGTTTGATCATGCTGAGCTGGGTCGTCACATTCCTGGTCATCGCCCTGATTGCGGGCATTTTGGGCTTCGGCGGCATCGCCGGCGCCTCGATCGAAATCGCCAAGGCGATCTTCTTCATCGCCATCATCCTGTTCCTGGTGTCGGCGGTGGTCGGATTGGCGCGCGGCCGCACGAGAGTGTAGCGGACGTTCGTTCGGTCACGTCTTTGTTGAGGGCATCGCCACGTTGCGGCCGATGCCCTCGGGACGCGGCACCCCCGCATAGCTCGCCACGATCGTTTGCGCCCGGGCGCGGATATCAGGCGGAAATGGCGCCACCTTGCGCGCTTCCATGTCGATGTGCAGCGTGAGGTTTTCCGAGGTCGCCGACAGCCAGCCCTCGGTGGCGTGGCGCAGCTCCTCGAATGTGTGTAGCCGCTTCTCGTCGGCGCCGAGCAGGAAGACCGAGACCTGCACGGGATCGCCGAGATGAATTTCCCTCAGATAGCGGACATGGCACTCGGCGGTGAAGGTCGAGCAATGCCGCGCCTTCATGTAGGCCGGGCCGATGCCGAGCTGCAGCCACATCTCGTCGATGGCGCGGTCGAACATCACATTGTAGTAGGCCATGTTGAGATGGCCGTTGTAATCGATCCATTGCGGGTCGATCTGCATCACCGAAGATTTGAACGGGGCGGCCGGAATAGGCATCTCGCTGGCGGTCACTGAAGTCATCTCCCATGCCGGTCTGTTGGCGCTTGAGCATGAACTTTTTTCAAGTCAGGCTCTCTTGACCCCTTATACAAGCTTTGCCACGGTCGGCTAAAGCCGGGAGGAAATTTGACGTGGCGACAACGATTTCGAGCAATGTGACGCGACCTGAGCCGCAGGCCCTGAAGCGCGCGATCGACGCGCTGGCGGCGCGGTTCGGCAACCGGCTCGTCACGTCGCAGGCGGTGCGCGAACAGCACGCCCATACCACCACGTGGCTGCCGACCCAGCCGCCGGACGCGGTGGTGATGGCGCAGGAAACCGCCGACATCCAGGACGTGGTGCGGATTTGCTCGGCCAATCGCGTGCCGGTCATCGCGTTCGGTACCGGAACCTCGCTCGAGGGCCAGGTCAACGCGCCCGCGGGCGGTGTCTGCATCGATCTGCGCGACATGAACAAGGTGCTCGAGGTGCATGCCGAGGACCTCGACTGTGTGATCCAGCCCGGCGTGACGCGGAAGGCGCTGAACGAGCATCTGCGCGACCAGGGCCTGTTCTTCCCGATCGATCCCGGCGCCGACGCCTCGCTCGGCGGCATGACCTCGACCCGCGCCTCCGGCACCAACGCGGTGCGCTACGGCACCATGCGCGAGAACGTGCTGGCGCTGAAGGTGGTGCGCGGCGACGGCGAGATCATCACGACCGGCACGCGCGCCAAGAAGTCGTCGGCCGGCTACGACCTGACGCATCTGTTCGTCGGCGCCGAGGGTACGCTCGGCATCATCTCCGAACTGACCATCCGCCTGCGCGGCATCCCGGACACGATCGCGGCCGCCGCCTGTTCGTTCGAGACGGTGGCTGGCGCCTGTCAGGCCACCATCCTCGCGATCCAGACCGGCATTCCGGTCGCCCGGATCGAGCTGCTCAATGCCGCGCAGGTGAAAGCCTGCAACAGCTACTCGAAACTGTCGCTGCCGGAGACGCCGCTGCTGCTGCTGGAATTCCACGGCAGCGAGGTCGAGGTCGCCGAGCAGTCGAAGAACTTCCGCGATATCGCCGCCGAATGCGGCGGCGGCGACTTCACCTGGACCACCAAGCCGGAAGACCGGACCAAGCTGTGGCAGGCCCGGCATGACGCCTACTGGTCGGTCAAGGCGCTGCGTCCCGGCGACAGCATCGGCGTCGTTGCAACCGACGTCTGCGTGCCGATCTCGCGGCTTGCCGACTGCGTCACCGAGACCGAGGACGACCTGAAGCGGCTCAATCTGCTGTCACCGATCGTCGGCCATGTCGGCGACGGCAATTTCCACTGTTCGCTGCTGTGCGACGTCAACAACGAGGACGAGATGGCGCGCGGCGAGGAGTTCATGCACCGCCTGGTCGAGCGCGCGCAATCGATGGACGGTACCTGCACCGGCGAGCACGGCATCGGCCAGGGCAAGCAGAAATATCTGAAGGCCGAGCTCGGCCCGGAGGCGCTCGACGCGATGCGGGCGCTGAAGCTCGCGCTCGATCCGCAGAACATCTTCAACCCCGGAAAGATCGTTCCTGCGGCCTGAGCGCGCAGCACTTTCCTGCGCGGCGTGTGTGACGCAGTGTGACCGCGGCTCCTCGCTCCGGGCGCACATTGCGCGTGGAGCAGCCGGTTTGGTGTGACCTCAACGCCATAGTTCGCCGCTTGATCGGCGTCGCACAGACTCTGCCGTTCACAGGTTGCACCATAGACAGCTATGCTTGCCCCGCTTTTGGGTACGGCGATGTGGTTGTTCAACAAGGCCAAGCGCAAGGACATCTGGGACGATCCCACTGAGCAGCCGCTCGGCGACATCGAGGCTGCGCACAGGATTCGTGCGATCTGCCGCGATGCGGCCGGCTGTGCCGAGGCGATCAGCTCACCCGACAAGCGTTCGCCGAAGCAGCAACAGATCGAGCGCGATCGCTACGAGCGTGCCGCCAAGGCCGCGATGGAGACCGCGATGAAGATATCCGACCAGCTGGTGCGGGATTCCGCGGTGCGCGAGATCGTCGGCCTCTGCATGAAGGCCAACAACATCAAGACGGGGCGGGCGCTGTTCCGTGCCATCCACGCGGGCTCGATCAAGGCCGAGCTGCTGAGGGAGTATCCGACGCTGGAGGGTGAGCAGGCTTGAGTCGGTTGACCCGGCGCGCCTCGCCCGCTTGCGGGGAGGCGCGTTGCCAAAATATCGAAAACAACCCCATGCAAAGGAGCCGGCGGTGGCCGGCGTTCGACCAGGCTACTTGACACGTCGGGCAACTCACGGATATTTTTCCAGTATTCCGAAATCACGCAGATGCGCGCTCGTCCCAGTCCCCGTCGGCCGGATGGAGCCAACGGGTCGCGCGAACGCGCGCCCGATGACAGGCTCCGCGAAGTCCGGGGTGTTCATCGGCGTGCGAGAGGATCCCGGATTGCGCTGCGCTTCATCCGGGCCACGACTTCATCAAATCTAGCTCTGCCCGCCGAGCGTGCGGACCGCCTCGTCGACGCTGTGGAAGACGCGGTCCCGCTGCAGCACATCGTAGAGATCGAAGCGCTCGAACGCGTCCTGCGCGCGGGCGGATTCGAGCCGCGCCACCGCCACCGTCACGCCGTCATCGCGGCACTCGCGAAACAGGTCGCGCAGCGTCTGCGCCGCCGTGAAATCGATCTCCACCATGCCGCTAGCCTCGATCACCAGTAGCCGCGGCTTGGAGGTCGCCCCGCCGATGGTCTTGAGCACGCCGCTGTGAAAACCTTCCGCGTTGAGGAATGACAATGGCGCCTGCAGGCCGACGACGGCAATGCCGGGCTTGCGTTCGCCGGTGACGTGCGGACCCGTCGGCCACCAGATCGTGGTGCCGGGCACGTGGACGAATTCCACCAGCCGGCCCTGCGTCGTGGTCCAGATGCCGTGCAGCAGCGACAGGGCGATGCCGACGGCGACGCCTTGCTCGATCGGCAGCACGATGATCGCGGCTGCCGTCGCCACCACCAGCAGGAATTCATAGAACGACTGGCGGAAGATCGTGACGATCTGCTTGACGCGGATGATGCGCAGCGCCACGAACAGCAGGACGCCGCCGAGTGCTGCATCAGGCACGTGCTGCAGCAGTGTCGCGCCGAAGGCGAGCAGTGCGAGCACGATGGCCGCGGCAAACAGCCCCGAGAGCTGCGTTTGTCCGCCGGTCTCCGAGACGATGCCGGTCCGTGGCGGACTGGCGTTGACGGGAAAGGCGCCGAACAGCCCCGACAGAACGCTGCCGGCGCCGGCGCCGAGAAAGTCGCGATCGACGTCGGCCGGCTTGTTCGGATCTGACAGGAACGAACGCGTCGTTGCCGCGGTCTGCACCATGACGACGACGGCAATCAGGATTGCCAGCGACAGCAGCTTCACCCATCGCTCCGGCGCGATGTCGGGAAAAGAGGGCGTCGGCAGCGTGCCGGGCACCGTGCCGACCACCTTGACGCCCTGGGTTTCGAGATGGCCGGCGATCACCGCGATGGTGGCTGCGACAAGGCCGATCAGGGCACCCGGAATCCGCGCGCTGATCTTTTCCGATCCGGCGACCAGCGCCAGCACGCCGAGGCCGATCCCCAGCGTGTAGAGATTGGTCTGGCCGATCTTCCCGGTGAGCACCCCGAGCTTGTAGAGCGTCGGCCCGTCCGGCGTGGTCAGGCCGAGCACGCCGGGCAGTTGCGAGACCAGGATGTGGACCGAGATGCCGGCGAGGAAGCCGACCGTTACCGGTGTCGACAGCAGATTGGCGATCCAGCCGAGCTTGAACAGGCCGCCGGCGATCATGATGACGCCGACCATCAGCGCCAGCGCCATCGCGAACGCCTGATACTCGGGCGAGCCTGCCGTCGCCGTCAGCGCCAGTCCGCCCGCGAAGATCGGCGTGATCGTGGAGTCGGCGCCGCAGGACAGGAAGCGATTGGCGCCGAACATCGCAAAGCCGAGCGAGCCGGCCATGAAGGCGAAGAAGCCGATCTGCGGCGAGAAGCCGCCAAGCCGCGCGGTCGCCATCTGCTCCGGGATTGCGATCGCGGCAAGTGTCAATCCGGCGATCAGGTCACCCGGCAGGTCGCTCGGCCGGAACGCCCTGAGCGAACGGAAGATCGGCCAGTTGGCGGGTGTCGGATGAACTTCGGCCATCGGTCTCGACTCACCTGGCGGTTGCGATGCTTGCAGAAATAGTCCGCTATCGCTTGGCCAAAAGCCAGCGGACACGCCCCTGTGCAGGTGCGAAGGCCTAGCCGATATTCTGCAGCGCCGGGAAGGTCTCCAGCAGCCAGACGCTGACGCCGGAGACCGCGCCGGTCAGGAAGCCGATGCCGGTGACCACCATCAGCACGCCCATCACGCGCTCGACGGTGTCGAGATGACGCTTCATCCGTGCGAACAGCGAGGAGAACTGCTCGACCAGGAAGGCTGCGAGCAGGAACGGGATGCCGAGCCCGGCGGAATAGACTGCGAGCAGGCCGGCGCCCTTTGTCACCGTGGCCTCCGCGGCCGCGATCGAGAGGATCGCGGCGAGGATCGGCCCGATGCACGGCGTCCAGCCGAAAGCGAACGCAAGGCCCATGACGTAGGCGCCCCACAACCCGACCGGCTTGGGCGCGGTCAGTCGCCCCTCGCGCATCAGAAGGCCGATCCGCGTGATGCCGAGGAAATGCAGGCCCATGATGATGATGACGATGCCGGCCAGGATCGAGAACTCGGCCGACCAGGCGCGCACCAACCCGCCGACGATGGACGCACTGGCGCCGAGTGCGACGAACACGGTGGAGAAGCCGAGCACGAACATGAGCGCCGCCATCATCACCGCGCGCTTGGAGGCGGCGGTGTCGCCGTCCTGGTTGACCTGCTCGATGGTCGCGCCGGTCAAATAGATCAGGTAGGGCGGCACCAGCGGCAGCACGCAAGGTGACAGGAAGCTGACCAGGCCCGCGATCAGGGCCGCCGGAATCGAGACGTCGTGCATCAAAGAACCTTCGCGGAATTACCGTGCTGTCTTGGCGTCTACGCAGCCAACAATCCAGAAGTTTCGTCAGCCCGGTCTTCAACTATGGTCACAGGCCCGTGTGCGGGGGCGGGCGCTGCGGGTTGCAAGGAACGACGGTGAGGTGAGCAGGCCGCTGAGGCTCCCTCCCCCCTTGCGGGGGAGGGCAGGGGAGAGGGGTGGCCCCGGGCGAGGTGATCGATGAGTGTATCGCCAGCGCAAATTGTTCGCTTGTCGTCGTGTCGAATACGGAAAGCGCACGTCGTGTGGCACCCCTCTCCCTAACCCTCCCCCGCAAGGGGGGAGGGAACCCTGCCGCTGGTGGTTGCCTCACACGGATCATTGAGTTGCCCGACGGGCAATTCAGCAAAAAAGCGCCAAGCCTCCGCAGCTCGCGCCATGCCGAACCCTATCCGAAGGTCGAATACGATACCGGAGAGATCGTTCGCACCGTCACGGGTGATGACACCGCGTGTTTGAGACGTTGGATCGAAAACCATCCTCGCGGTCGTCCCGGCTTTCGCCGGGACGACGACGGCGAGAGAGTTGCCCGCTCGTTACCGCTTGCGCGCGTCTCGTGGCGACGGCGTCTCGAACTCCCGGCCGCGAATCCGCACCAGATCGTCGGCGGAATGCGCCAACAGCACCACCGTGGCCGCGCGCGCGGCCTCTGCG
>NZ_JACMYK010000060.1 GCF_020889785.1 Bradyrhizobium acaciae | reverse complement strand
GATTGGACATAGCTCGCGATGGCGCGCATTTTGATTGGTACATCCGGCTGGCACTATGCGTCCTGGCGCGGAGCGTTCTTCCCCAAGGGACTGCCGGTCAAGCGGCAGTTGGATTACTACGCACGCCATTTCCAGTCGGCGGAGCTGAATGGCGTGTTCTACCGCACGCCGACGCAAAAGGCGGTTGCCGGCTGGCGCGAAGCGATCGGCGACGATTTCGTATTTTCATGGAAAGCCTCGAAATTCATCACCCACTGGAAACGGCTGTCCGCCAATTCCGTCAATAGTCTTGCATTGCTGGAGAGCCGGCTGTCGATACTGCGCAACAAGGCTGGGCCAATCCTGTTCCAGCTGCCGCCCAACTTCACCGCGGATGCCGAGCGGCTGGCTTCGTTCCTCAAGCTCTTGAAGCGACGCCGGCGCTACGCGTTCGAGTTCCGTCACCCGAGCTGGTACGTTCCGCACATCCTGAAACTCCTCGCCGAACGCAATATGGCGCTATGCATTTCCGATCACCATGACGCACCCTCCCCCTGGAGGCGCACCGCCGACTTCGTCTATGTCCGCGGCCATGGTCCCGGTGGACGCTACAGTGGGCATTACAAGCCGGCCGAACTTGCCGATTGGGCGAAGCGCCTTCGTAGCTGGAAACGGCAGGGCTGCGATGTCTATGTCTACTTCGACAACGATCAAAAGAGCGCCGCACCGGCCGATGCAGCCAGGCTTTGCGATCTGCTCGGCTCGGCAGTCCCGCGGCGGCATTCGTCGTAGGAATGAACGATTTCCCCCTGCGACATTGACCGTCACCTGTGAAGCTGACATCGCGTGATCGACGCGCTGCCAAACTTGATCAAGCCACTGCACTACGGCTGCCGATTTCAAGAACAGCGACGCCACGATGATTTGCCAAAGCGGATTATGTCTTTGAGATTTCGTGGCGACGGCCGGAAAAAGTCCCTCCGCCGGTCGATCTATTGAGCGTCATCGAAAAGCATTTTGCCGTCAAATCCTTCGAACTGACCACCGAGAATGGCAGATAACTCCGCACAAAGTTAGGAACGTCGCTCCGAACCGCATCGTTAGGCCGTCGAGACACCCAACCAAATGGAGAGGCGATCATGAGGATTAGCGATGCGATGACACCCGAGGTCCAGCTGTGCACCCCCGATAGCACGCTCCGCGACGTCGCCGAAGCGATGGGAACGCTGGGCGTTGGCATGCTGCCGGTTGCCGACAATGAGCGCCTGGTCGGGATGATCACGGATCGCGACATCGCGGTTCGTGGCATCGGAATGGGCCGAGGTCCGGACTCGAGGGTCGGCGACATCATGACCGCAGAGGTGAAGTATTGCTTCGAGGATCAGGAGATCGAGGATATCGCCCAGAACATGGGAGCGATCCAGGTCCGGCGCCTTCCCGTACTGGACCGGGACAAGCGCCTGGTCGGCATCATCGCACTCGGAGATATCGCGCAGATCCAGCCGAATGACGGTACAGGCGCGGCTCTGAGTCTAATCTCGCGGCCGACGACGCAACACGCGCAACTCTAGGCAGATTCTCGCTCAGCCGCTCCAGAGCTCCGGCTCGGAGCGGGAGAGCTCCAAGGTACGCCGATGCCGGCTTATGTTCCCTGGATGTTGATTGCCGTGGGGATGGTGGCGCTGATCGTCACGGCACTGCTATTCGCCTAGTCTGGCGTTCGGTCCACCGCGTCCCAAGCTCGATCCGACAACCGGCAACAAATCAGCTCGCGTGCTTGGTGAGAGCAGCCTCACCCTCCCCTCGCCCAGGCACGCTGACATGGACCTCGTGCCCCATCCTGATCGCCAGCGCAGCAGCGGCTGCAGCGGACTCGAACGCAGCCTCCTTGGTGGCGTATCCACCATTGACATTGCCGTCATGTAAAACGCCCCATTCTTCGCCGGATGCGATCACCGCATATTGAGCCAGTCCCATCGTCTCCTCCAAGATAAGTGCTGAGGTAACGCAGCATTACGTCTCATTCCGCTTATATCTCTCACGGACGATCTGATCGGCAGCCTGAACCGCGCGCCGGCTACGGAAATGGTACCGCAGAACCCCGAAAATCAGAGCCGTGAGCAGCACGAGCGCTGCGATGCCGTAGATGATTTCGAGGCCCATATCCATTCAGTGTCTCCAAGCGCTCGCGCATCACTTCGTGTTCGATTCATGCCACTTTTCCAAATCCGGCTTCTCGTCCTCGGAGCGCTGCTCCTTCTCCGGATTGCCCTTCCATGGCTTGTCGGTTTGCGCATGCGAGCCCCAGTCACTTTGGCGCCCACGATCCGGTGTCACAGGTTTTTTGTTCATATCGATCTCCCTCAAATGCAGAAGCATCTTCGTCCCGATCGGTTCCTAAAGCGCCTCGTTCAGGGCCCGCCGGCAACGGAGCCCGCGATCACCATGACCAACGCATCGAGGTCGATCGTGCCGCTGACCGACAGGTCCGCGGTCTCCTGTACGCGGAGCAGATCCGGCCGGTTGGCCGCCTGCCGCTTCAATTCGCCCGTGATCGCATCTCTGAGCTTTTCTTCGAGCATGTTCGACACGTTTCGCCTCCGTGATTGAACCTGGTGGCTTATGGGGCGGATGGCCGGCGTGCCGTCAAAGGCCGCCCGAGGCGCTGACGCGCCACACCGTGTTACCGACATCGTCGGCGATCAAAAGCGCACCGGACTTGTCGATCGCCAATCCCACCGGGCGGCCGCGAGACTTTTCATCTTCACTCAAGAACCCGGTGACGACGTCCTGCGCAGGTCCGTTCGGGCGGCCGTCGGCAAACGGCACGAAGACGACCTTGTACCCGTTGAGCTGCGGCCGATTCCAGCTGCCATGCTCGCCGATGAAGGCACCGCCCCGATAGGACGACGGCAACTTGTCGCCGGTATAGAAGGCAAGTCCCAGCGGCGCGACGTGCGAGCTCAACGCATAATCCGGCGCGATCGCCTTCGAAACGAGGTCTGGGCGCTGCGGCTTCACGCGCGGATCCACGTTTTGACCGAAATAGCTATAAGGCCAGCCGTAGAAGGCGCCCTCCTTCACCGACGTCAGATAGTCCGGCACAAGGTTCGGGCCGATCTCGTCGCGTTCGTTGACGACCGCCCACAACGCATGGCTTTGCGGCTCGAAGGTCAGACCATTGGGATTGCGTAACCCGCTGGCAAAGATCTTCCAGCGGCCGGTGGCGCGCTCAACCTGGAGGATCGCGGCGCGGTTCTTCTCTGCCTCGATGCCGTTCTCGGTGATGTTGCTGTTGGAGCCGACTCCGACATAGAGCAAGTTGCCGTCCGGGCTCGCCGCCAAGCTCTTGGTCCAATGGTGGTCGATCGGCCCTCCGGGAAGCTCCGTCAGGGTCTGGCCCGGCTCCGTGATCTTGGTCTCGCCTTCGTGATACGAGTAGCGGACGATTGCATCGGTGTTGGCAACGTAGAGATTGTTACCTACCAGCGCGACACCGAACGGTGAATGAAGGTGGTCCAGGAAGATGCTCTGCATCTCCGGCTTTCCGTCGCCGTTGCTGTCGCGCAGCAGCGTGATGCGATTGCTTTCCCCGGTATCGCCACCCGACGTCGCCCACGACTCCACCCATTTCATGATGAAATCCTTGGGCCGCTTGATCGGCTCGGTCCCCGGGGCCTTGGATTCGACAACGAGGATGTCCCCGTTCGGAAGCACATAGAGCGATCGGGGATGCTGCAATCCGGTGGCAAGCGCATTGATCTGCAGCGTGTCCGGTACCTTTGGCTTCTCGCCCTGCTTCCATCCCACCACCGAAGCGACGTGCATCGGCGGCATCAGGTACTGTTCCAGCGCCGGCAGGTCGGGTCGTGCACCGATCTGGGTTTTCGGGTCAGGCGCTGTTTCCTTGCTGCAACCTGCAAGGCACAACCCGGTTACCAGCACCGTGGCAAGTTTAACGTGAGTGGTTCGTGTCCGATCGATCCCCATCAGCCGGCCACTCCAACCCGATAATGATAAACCATCGCCCAGCCGAGCCAGCCCGTGAACAACATGACGAGCACCGTCAGCGCCGACAGCACCAGCCCGGTCGGCACCACCGAGGTCCAGGCATCGCGGCTGTGGATGAAGGCGTTGAACAGCGCGAGCAGCATCACGACCACGTTGCCGACCATATGAAACCACGCATACGGGAGGCTGCGGATCAGGCGATTGCTCAGGAAGTCGATCAAGCCGGCGATCGCAGCAAGGCCGCCCATGATCAGCCCTGCGAACAACAGCCAAGCCGAGAAATTGGCCCACTGCATCTCGGCCGTTTGCCAGTAGGCAATGTCGGTCGCCAAGGTGCCAACAAAGCAGGCGATCGGAAACGGCACCAGCATCGGGTGGATGGGGTGTGCGCCTATCCTTGCCGTCGAAGCGGGATTGACAGGACGCGTGGCGACTGCTGTCACCTCTTGTTGCATTTGCGCAGCTCCGAAAGAGGCCCAACGGCAGGTTCGAAGCGAAGTTCCTAAGTGCGCGGTCTCGTCACGGACCGCGTTAGGAACCAACCTGCATCGGCAGCGTCGGGATAGAGTTTCCACGAGCAGGACGCCGACATGGTCAGAGAAGGTCCCGCTGAACCGGCACCGCCGAGCATCGCCGAGACGACGCAAGCAAGGCAGGCACGCCCATTCGGCATGATCGTCACGTCGGTCATCATTGCGCTGGCGATCATTGTCCTCATCTACGTCCTGATGAAATAGACGAGGACTGCCGGAATCCACGCGAAGGGAGACCGGCGGTCAGGCTGCCATCTTCCGGCAGGATTCTGCGCACGCGCGGCATATGGCTGCGCATTGGTCCATGCCGCCAACGCGATCGCAATCCTCGGCACATTCACCGCAGATTTCCGCGCATTCGCGGCACGTATGCTTGTGGTGCGGGGTGTTGATCAACATGAAGTGGGCCGCCGTCCGGCACATCTCCGCGCACGCTATCATCAGGCGGAAATGCGCCGGTTCAACATGCTTGCCGCCGGTGACGAGGCAATGGTTCATGGCCGTACCGACACAGGTCCTGTAGCAGGACAGGCAAGTCTCAACGCATCGGTTCATTTCCTCAGAAAACGCCATAGGCAACTCCATTGACCGGTGTTGAAAGGTTCTGGATCAGCATGAAACGGCCGCACTTATCCGGCGTGCCGGTCGACAGGCGCCGCCGTCAGCAGCCGTCGCAGGTAGCGAAGCCCGTCGAAAGTCAGCTTCGTCTCGCTCACCTCGCCGCGCGCGACCTCCGCCTCGAGAAAGGTCTCGAGTTCTGGGAGCGCGCGATCGAACTTGTCCGCGATGCCCATCAGGTCGCAGGTTTCCTTGATCCGCTCGATCGGCTTTTCCAATACGTTGATCTGAACCATTTGGCACAAGCGTGCGTCATGTCGTTGGTTCCTATGCCCGCGACCGCAGGGCCGTTGCGGAAAAATATCAATCCGCTGGGGCTTCATTCGGCGATTATGCGCGTTCATGGAACATGAGCCGCCGCAAAGCACAAACATCCGCTACCGCTGCACGTCTATGGCCGCTGCTTGCGGTGAACTTCTTCATGGCGGACATGCAGTCCGGGATCGGGCCGTTCGTCGGTGTCTTCCTGCAGTTGCATGGCTGGACCAGCGGCCTGATCGGGACCGCGATGACGCTCGGCAATATGGCAGGCATGCTGATCACGACCCCGATCGGCGGCTGCATCGATGCCACGAACCACAAGCGGACATGGGTGATCGTACCCGGCGTTGCCGTCGTGCTGGCTTCAGCCGTTATCCTGGTGTCGCAAACGTTTTGGGCCGTCGCCTTGTCCCAGGTTGCAACATCGATCGGGGGCGCGGCTATCGTTCCGGCCGTCACCGGGATCACCCTCGGCATCGTCAGGCAGCGCGGGTTCAACCGGCAGAACGGCCGCAACCAGGCCTTCAACCACGCGGGTAACATGGTCGGCGCCGCGGCATCCGGCTATCTCGGCTGGCAATATGGCTATGTGGCGGTCTTTCTGCTCGCCGCGCTATTTGGCGCAGTCACGATTGCCTGCGTGCTGTCGATCCCGCCCGATAGCATCGACCACCGCGCCGCGCGCGGCAAGGAGGAGGATCCGGACAGCCAGCCCAGTGGCTTCAGCGTGCTAGTGAAGCACAGGCCGCTAATGGTGCTGGCTGTCGCCCTGGCCGCATTTCATCTCGGCAACGCGGCGATCGTGCCACTCTATGGCCTTGCCGCCGTCGCCGGCGGGCACGCCAATGGCCCGAGCTTTGTCGCAACCACCATCGTGGTGGCCCAGGCCGTGATGGTCCTCGCCTCGATCGCCGGCATGCACGCGGCCGAGCGCCGCAACTACTGGATCGTCCTGCTGCTGTCATTTCTGGCTTTGCCGGTGCGCGGCGTGCTCGCCTTTTTCCTCTCCGGCTGGTTGGGCGTGCTTCCGGTTCAGATTCTCGACGGCGTCGGCGCCGGATTGCAGAGCGTCGCCGTGCCGGGAATGGTGGCGCGATCGCTGAACGGAACCGGCCGCGTCAACCTGGGGCAAGGCGCCGTGATCACGATCCAGGGCATCGGCGCGTCGCTCAGCCCCGCGCTTGGCGGCTGGATCGCGCAGTGGGTTGGCTATGGCCCGGCCTTCCTGGTGCTTGGCGGATTGGGATTGCTATCGGTCGTGATCTGGATCGCTTTCCGACCGACCGTGCGGCACTACTGAAGCGGCCCGCCGCGGATCGGGCTATGCCGCCTTGCCGACCGTGTCGGCCATTCTTGCGCCGCGCGCGCCGAGTGGCTTGCGGCGGCCCTCGGTCGAATCGATGACGGTCTGATGCTCGATCTCCGAGTTCAGTTCGGCCCCGCACAGCACGATGATGGCGGACATCCACATCCAGGTCATCAGGCCAATGGCAGCTCCCAGCGAGCCGTAGGTCGCGCTGTAGTTCCCGAAGTTCGCCAGATACCAGGACAGCAACGACGAACCGATAAGCCACAACACGGCCGCGGCAACGGCGCCGACGCTGAGCCATTGCCAGCGCGGTTTGGTTCGGCTGGGGCCATAGCGGTACAGGACCGCAAGCGCGACGAGGAGGAGGAGCACGAGGATCGGCCACCGGCCGAACCGGACAATCAGTTCGGCCCGCGTGCCCAGGCCAACCTGCTGCAGCAGAAGCGGGACGACCACAACTGCTCCGACCATCAGCATGATCGAAATCAGGGCGGCGATCGTGAACGAGAGCGACATCAGATTGAGTTTGATGAAGCCGCGCTTTTCCTTCTCCTCGTAGACGACATTGAGCGCGTCGAAGACCGCCTTCATGCCGGCATTGGCGCTCCAGATCGCGACCAGCAGTCCAACGGCAAAGGTTAGGCCAAGGGTCGAAGTGCCCTTCGCGAGCACGCGCGCAATCTGGTCCTGGACGACGGCAAATGAGCCTTCGGGAAGCATCAGCGCAAGACTCTGCAGATTGGACGAGATGGTGGACGGATCTGCGAACAGGCCATAGCTCGAGACCAGCGCAGTGATGGCCGGAAAGATCGCCAGCAGACCGTAGAACACGACGCCGGCGGCGGTCGCCAGCAACCGGTCCTCATCGATCTGCTGCCAGGTTCGCAGCAGAATATCCTTCCAGCCGGCAGCCGGAATTTGCAGTGGCGTGTCCGCCAGCCGTCCGCGATCCTGCTCTTCAGCCAACGCGGGCTCCGCGCCCTGCTCCAGTTCGACCGGCGTCTCCGGTTGGGACACATGTCGATAGATCGCCAGGGTTGCCAGCGCCGTTGCACCGGCAAGCATCAGGTCGTTCGGCCAACTGGAGCGCGGAGCCATCGCTAATCCTGGAAGGCGTCCGGCCGACGCCTGAAACGCGATGCGGCGAACCAGCCGACGAGCATGATCGCAGCCCCTGCCGCCAGGGCTTGGGTCGTGGGATCGACGCCCGCGGCCGCTCCTGGCCGGGAAGCCGCGATCAGGCGGGCCGCAACGGGGGCCGCAATCGATCGCTTGAGCATGTCCGCCTGCCGACTTGGCCGCGGTACTTCCGGTGCCGGACGCGCGAGCAGTGCACGGCCCACCACAAAGCCCGCGAGCGCGATGACGAGAAACGCACACCCCACCACGGCATATGCGATCCAGATGTCGAAACGCACCTCAAGAGCGTGAAAGGCCGCCGCTACCCCAATCCCGATCGCGACCACGAGCGACACCGCACCGACCAGCATGAAGCCGCCTGCTAGCGCGTAGCCGGTCACCAGATGCCCGATCCACTGTCGTAAGTCTCCGAGATAAGAGCGGAAGATCAAGCTCAGCGAAGACGGTCGGGAGTTGGCGCCCATATCGATATCCTTGCTAATTCCTTGGCAATATCCATTGCAAGTCGGCAACCGACAACCCGGCAGGATGATCGACGTTCCCTACCCCGCCGCGCGTGACGGCTCGGGCCGGGTGGCGTTTGCATCAGCAAGCATCGTGCTGACGAGGTCCATGAGCCGCTGCTTCACCGCGTCGGCCTCGGCCGGTTTGGCCTTGGCGCTGACCGTCAGCTCGACGATCGGATCAACGGCATCAGAGATGTCGACCACTTTGGAGACGTGGACCTCGGGCGCGGGCTGCGGCTCGATCCTGGAGTCCTCGCGCAGGTGTTTCAATATGTGCTCGCCGATCCGCGCGATCGGACGCCCAGAGCGCACCGGGAACGACACCTTCACCTCGCCCGTGCCGGGATAGGTGCTGTGATTGATGATCGCGCTGCCCCATACCGAACCGTTGGGCAGCAGGATCTGGGTGTTGTCGGCCGTAATCAGCTCGGTCATGAACAGCGACAGGGCATGCACCTTGCCAGCCTTGCCGGCGACCTCCACGTCATCGGCGATCCGGAACGGCCTGAACAACAACAGCATCACGCCGGCGGCAAGGTTCGATAGCGTCCCTGCAAGGCCAGCCCGATGGCCGGCGACGTGGCACCGAGCACCGCGACGAGGCTTGCCGTCTGGATGCCGAACAGCTGCAAGACGGCGATACCGACCACTGCGAGCACAGCATAGCGGGCCAGGCTGGACAGGAACACCGTGACCAGGGCGTCGACGCGGTGCGTTGCGGCAAGTACGCGCGAGACAAAGCGCTGGGCGATGCCGGAGGCGTACCAACCGAGGATCAGCAGCAGGATGGCGAACACTGCGTTGAGCCCGTAAAGAACCAGCGTCGCCTTCAGCGTTTCGAAATTGAGCGTCATCGGCTTTCCTGTGGCAAAGGCGACCGGCCGGTCACCACAAGCAAGCCAAACGCAGCTGCGAAACTCGCGTTCCCGAACGCGTGGTCTGCGGCACGCCGAATGCCTAGCCGCCTGGAGCGTGACTTGCGCGCGGAGGAAGGGTGCTGGGGAACGGCCGCGCCACCATCAGCGTCGCGCGCTCGTTGGTTTCCAGCGCGATCTTCTGGGCAAGCATGACGTCGCCAGGCACCAGAAAACCGACAGGACGGAAGCACCAACCCAGCACGACGCGATCTCGGCTGTCCATCTCATAGACGTTGGTCGATGTCCCGTAGCAGATCCGGTATCGCTTGCCAGATTCTGAGCCGACGACGTCGAAGCGCCTGTATTTCTCAAATTGCGACCGCTGCTCCGGTGACAGCCATGCGGACAACAGCGCAATTCCGCGCGCCTCAATTCGTTCATAGGCCTGCCAGCGCTCCCGGACCGCGGCCGCGGTCGCGCATATCGTGTTGCTGGCGCGCCGAAACACAGACGACAGCGACACCTCGGGCATACGAGCCATCATGGCGTCAACCGCCGACCAGTCTGGGATAGAACAGGGTTTCCTCGGCGGCCGGATCAAGCGTGCGAACCAGTGCGGCCTCGCCGGAGGACCTCCGCACTGCGGCGGTATAGCCTTCCGCCGTCAATTCAGCGAAGCGCGCATTGGCCCAAGCGAGCTGCTCGCTGTCGTTCGGGTCGAACTGCTGCCTCGTGTCACCGGAGTGATCCATCACCAAGATCGTCGCCATCATTGTCTCCCTTGAAGGACGTTCAATTGCATCAGACGATCGGCACGGCCGTCGTCGGTCTGCCACCCATCCACTCCGGCAGCGTTGCGCCATCGCGATGGCGGCCACCGGCACAAGCCGCGGCCCAGGCCGCGACCGCACCGAACAGCAGCGCCGCCGCCACCGAGAACGCCAAGATCACCGCACTGCGCCGTGATCGCTGAATGGCAGTTCTGGCATCGCCAATCACGCTGTCGACGCGCTTCTCCGCCTCGGCAGCAGCCAGGCCGGTCGTGGCCGCAACTTGCTGAATCAGATAGCTGTGATCTTCGGCGCTGATCCCGCTATGGCTCGAGCTGGTCAGCAGGATACGGCCCGCCTCTGCGCGCTCGTAACCGATGTCGATGTTGGCCGGGCGCCGTACGGACCGGTACAGATGGTCAAGCTCTGCGCTCAGGAGCGGCTCCGCGGCCGTCGCGGATGGCCGGTTCTGAATCACCGGGCGCGCGGTCGACATGCCCACCAGCGCGACGATTGCCGCGCCCAGGATGACAGCGAGCGCCCAAGCCGTCAGACCATGAAGCCCGTCGCGGCTTTCGATCATATCCGCCGGCATATCCGCCGGCATAGCGCCGATCACGCGCTGCGCCCGGCCCGCGATGTACCCGCCGACGCTGAAGCTGACCAGCGCCTGCAAGATCAGGTAAAGCCCGGACAACAGCGCAAGCGCTGCCGATGCATCGCGCCATGACGGCGAACTCGAACTCACGCCCAGGCCGATGGCAGCACCGAAGCCGATCAGAATCGCCGTCAGCGCCGCCGCAGTGAGCGCGCCGGCAACGACCGGGCTCCACTGTAGCCGAAGACCGGTCCTGTTGGCGGCGGACACGGCAAGCCCATGCTCGTTATCCATGACGCGCCTACCGCAGTCCGAAGAACGACAATATCGCGAGAATGACCACGATCAGTCCCACCAGATAAATCAGCTGGTTCATGCAAGCCTCCTCCGCTTACTTCCTGCTGACAATCTGCCCGTGAAGCCAAAGTTCCTACGCGAACGCGCGCCCGCGTCGCTGCACGCATCTCAATTCGAGAAAAGAAAAACCCCGGCTCAGGGGTTGGGAGCCGGGGTCCGAGTGGAGTTCTCTCAGTCAAACTGATGCACCTTCAGAGCCACCGTTTATGGGTAGTGCGCGTGTCGAGACACGTTCCGGCACAAATCTCTGCAAATGTGCACCGCGATATCGGCGACGCCGCGACTTTCAGGGCCACATGCTTGGGACGGTGCGCAGAGCGGCGCGGCCGGCGCGCCTGAGTTCTTCGATCGACGAGCGTCCCTCGCGAACAGCCTGCAGCAGTCCAGATGCAACACCGGTCCGCCGCGTCGTGTTGGAGCGCGGGACGTCGGTGCAGACTTCGTCGTGCACCGCGCGAAGCACGGCCACCGTCTCGCCATCGCGCATCACGCTCTCCCATGCTTTTTTGTGACTGGACCGAAAGCCTAACGCGGGGCAGCACGACGCGACTTTAAGTATGTTAAGACAGTGCGGAAATTCGCGCCGTCACGCGGCAGACGCTGCAAGGGACAACACCTAGCCGCGCCGCTTGGTGTGTAGATAATCCGCTGAAAACAGCGCAGTGTCCTTGAGGACCTTCAAATCGGTGATCGTCAGCGTTCGGTCCCGAAGCACGATCAGGCCCGAGCTGCGCAGTTCCTGCAACGTCCTGTTGACGTGGACCACGGACAGGCCGGTCGCATCGGCCAGGTCCATTTGTGTAATCGGGAACAGGCAGGAGCCGTCCTCGATCATGTCCACGGGAAGCAGCCGCTCGTGGAGTTCGCACAGCAGGTGCGCGATCCGTTCCAGCGCCACCCGCCGACCGATATTGACCGTCCATTCCCGCTGGATCGCGCTGTTTACCATGGTTTCGCACCACATGGCTTCCGCCACCGAACGATCGCTCGCCAGGAGCTGCTCAAACGCGCTCCGCTTGATCGCGGCATAAGTAACCGGGGTCAGAGCACCGATCGAATGATCCATTGCCGTCAGCAGATAGACGCAAGCGTCGCAGCAATCGCCGGGCAGGACGAAGTTGACGATCTGCCGGCGGCCGTCCTCCAGCGTCTTGTAGCGGCAGAGCCAGCCCGACAGGATCATCCGGACACTGTCGATCGGATCGCCCTCGCTCACAAGGTCTTCGCCTGGACGTGCGCGCTGCAGTCCTTCCAGGATCGCTTGCTGCAGCAATGCGATCCCTCGTTCGGACAATTGCCGCAAGGCATTGAGTCGCCGGATCACCGGCTGCGCGAGCGTCCCCTCGAGCATCGGGGGATGCATCTCAGTTCCCCATACTCGGCGTATGGATGGTTTGCGGGCTCATCGGAATTGCGATCGTGCACTGAAGGCCCGGTGGATTGAAATCGAGGGTGCTCTTGCCCTTGAACTCGAACGCCAGTGTCCGCTCCAGCAACTCGGATCCAAATCCCCTGCGATGCGGCGGCGTCACCGCCGGCCCGCCCCGTTCGCGCCAGTCAAACACAAGCTGTTGTGGCTCGGCCGCATCATCAATGCGCCAGTTGACTTCGATCCGGCCGGCCGTCGCGCTCAGCCCGCCATACTTCAAGGCGTTGGTTGCAAGCTCGTGGATCGCCAGCGCGAACGTCTCCGCGGCCTTGGGTTGCAGGCGGATTTTGGGGCCCGAGACCTTCAATTGCTCGCCCTCTCGGGCATTGTAGGCCAGCAACTCCTCGACCACGAGGTATTCGAGGTCGACGCCACCATCCGGATCGCGCGTCACCAGCGATTGGGTGCGCGCAAAGGCGTTGAGACGGCCGTCGAGATGCGATGCATAGTCCTCGACGCTGGCGCTGGTTTCGGCGGAGCGACGCGCGATCGAGCGGACCACACCGAGCGTGTTGCGGACGCGGTGTTGCAATTCGGCAAGCAGCAGCCTTTGCCGCTCCTCGGCACGCGTGATCGCGGTAACGTCGATGAAGGTGATCACGACGCCGGCAATGAAATTGTCGATGCTGCGATAAGGCAGGATTCTCACGATATACCGGGTGCCGCTGTCGGGCGCAGTCAGTTCGCGTTCGGCACTCGCCAACGTCCGCAGCACGCGGCGAACGTCGTCGTAAAGCTCCTCGATCGGAATGCGCGCCTTGATATGCGCGATCGGGCGGCCGACATCGGTCTCGACCAGATGCAGCAACTGCGTGATCGCCGGCGTGAAGTTCATCACCTTCAGATCGTTGTCCAGGAACACCGTTGCGATCTGGGTGCTTTCGAGGAAGTTCTTCAGGTCGCTGGTGGCCCGGGTCAGCTCCTGCACGCGGTGCGCCAGTTCGCCGTTGACCGTGGTCAGCTCCTCATTGACCGACTGCAATTCCTCGCGCGAGGTCTCAAGTTCCTCGTTGGCCGATTGCAGCTCCTCATTGAGCGACTGGTATTCTTCGTTGGAGGACTTCAACTCCTCATTGGTGCTTTCGAGTTCCTCGATCGTGGCTTGCAGCCGTTCGCGGGTAGCGCGCAGCTCGCTCTCCAGCCGCTCGACATGCTCGGTCCTGACCAGAGCATCGGGATTGTTCTCGGGCTGATCCACCGGGCGGATCGGACCATCCTTGAACAGGACCACGAAATTGCGCTGCCCCGCGGGCGCATCCGGAATTGGTTCGACCGTGATATCGACCAGCACGCGATGTCCATTGACGCCGAGTTGCACCTGCTCGGCGTGCGCGGCCTCATTCGTTTCAACGGCACGGCTTAAGGCGGTACGCAGTTCAAGCCTCAGATCGCGATGAACGAGTTGCAGCAGGTCGAGCGTCGCCGCGCCGGCGGTCGGCTCGATGTAGCGGCCGGTGCGGCCGGAAAAATGCAGGATGTGGAAATGGTCGTCGGTGATCACATAGGCCGGCGCATAGCGCTCGGCGAGACGCTGGGCGCGGCGCTCGAGGCCGACATCGGGGCCGATGGAGCGCACGGCCGGGATGTCGATCGCGGCTCTTCCGGCAGCCGTGGTGATGGGAAATTCCGGCGGCAGCCTCGTCCCGGTCTCGAGCTTTCTGAAGATGCGCGCGCGGCGATCAACCGGAGCGAACAGCTTGGGATGCCTCGTGACGTTCTCTGAGTTGCCGAGAAACAGGAAGCGATCCGCGAGCAGCGCGAAGTGGAACAGCGGGATCACACGGTTCTGCAGCTCGGCGTTGAGATAGATCAGGAGGTTGCGGCACGAGACCAGATCGAGCTTCGAGAACGGCGCATCCTTGATGACGTTGTGCTGCGAGAAGATGCACATCTCGCGCAGCTCCTTGACGATGCAATAAGTGTCGCCCTCGCGCACGAACCAGCGCGCCAGCCGCTCCGGCGTCATGTCGTTTTCGATGCTGGTCCGATATCGACCGACCCGCGCGGTGGCGAGTGCACGGCCGTCGATATCGGTCGCGAAGATCTGCACCTGCGGCACCGAGTCGAGGCCGGCCATGTGCTCGCGGAGCAGGATGCCGATCGAATAGGCCTCCTCCCCCGTGGCACAGCCAAGCACCCAGACGCGCACCTGCTGGCCAGCCCCCTTTCCCTCGAAAATCTTCGGGATGACCTGCGTTTCCAGAACGTCGAACTCCTTCTTGTCACGGAAAAACTCCGTGACCCCGATCAGGAGGTCGTTGAACAGGTGCTGCGCCTCGTCCTTGTCGTTCCTCAGGAAATCGACATAGGCGGAAATATCGTCGATCTGCACCACCTGCATGCGGCGCTGGACACGGCGCAGGAACGTGTTCTGCTTGTAGCCGTGGAAGTCGTTACCGGTCTTGTTGCGGAGGATATCCGCAATACGCGCGAGCGAAGTTGCGGCTGCGGCCAACACCTCGTCAAAGCCTTGCTTCTCGTCGAGCCGGCGAAGGTGTCGAGCATAAACGTCGATATGCTCGGGAATGTCCTCGGGCGGTAGCACGAAGTCGGCGATCGCAACTGCCGAATTGCCTTCATTGTGCGGGTCGGATTGGCCGTCCCCGATACGCTCGGCGATTGCCAGGCCGCCATGATCCTTCAGGGTCGCAACCCCGAGCGTGCCGTCGCCGCCGGTGCCGGCAAGCACCACGCCGATGGATTGCTCGGCACGCCCCTCGGCCAGCGAGACCAGAAAGCTGTCGATGGTCGCCCGCTCGCCCCGAGCTTGCTCCGCGCGCCGGACCGCGAAACGGTCGCCATGCATGGTGGTGACCATGTCGGACGGACAAAGATGGATCGTGCCCCCTTCCACGAGTTGACCGTCACTGATCTCCGATAGTTTCGCTCCATCCGATTGTTGCAGCGCTTGGCGCAGCCGGCCGTCTTCGATCGCATCCCGGTACTGCAACACGAGCACGATGGCCTGGTCCGGATTAAGCGTCAGCTTCGAGAAGAATCGTTCGATGCTATCAAGCGCGCCAGCGGACGCGCCCACGCCCACGACCAGCGGCGCCTTGGATTGGCGCTCTTCGTCTCCGCCCTCGGGTTGGCCAACATCATCCATGATTGCAGCGGCTCTCGTTCTCCTGCCGGCGTCTCGCCCGCGCCTTTTGATAGCAGAGTTTAGTCCTATCCCAATGGGATAAGTGGGAATTTTCCGATCTGCCGGGAACCTCAATGCCGGCCGATTGCCCTCCAAAGCCGGAGCCCGTCATGTTCGCTTGACGGCAGCGGACCCGACGATAAACGCAGCCGGAGAGCTTCCGGCCCGATCAGGCGCACGGAACAGCGGTCGCCGATGCCCGACGTCTCCTTGACGGGAGTGCCCCCTGGCGTCGGCGCATCCTGCAACAGTTTGACCATCTGCTAGGGCTCGAGCGGAATTCAGCGCACCAAGGCGGGTCCTCGATTCTCCTCCCTAGGCTAGTTGAGATCTGACCCGCTCTTCGAGGTAAGCGACCCGCTGCACGATCAGGGTGCGATGCCGCTCCCACTCGACCAAAGTTTCCTTGAGCAGGCTGATCAGGCGCTCAGCCTGGTTGGTATCGTGGCCGGCCCGCTGCAGCCAATCCAGGAGATCCTGCTGATTGCGAATACGCGTCCAGCCCTCCTCGATATCGACGTCTGCCTTCACCAACTGCGCTCGCTCAGACCGCAATTGCGCGGCCCAGTTCGCATGTTCAGCGCTGGCCATCACGGTTCCTTCCGCGCCGGTCGCTTCGGATCGAGTGATTCTAGCATGACGCTGCGGATCATGTCGGCATATTCGCGATACTCGGCGGCGCGAGCGTCGTACATCTGCGCGACTGCCGCACGTCCGCTCTGGCGGCCGTCCTCGGCCATCCGGTGCACCAGCTCAGCACGCTCCTCGATGATGCGCAGCGCGACCCGAAGCGCCTCATCGACCCGGCCCTCCTGCTCCTTGGCAAGGGCATCGGCCGTATAGGCATGGCCGACCTGACAGCGAAATCGCAGCGGATGGCCCATCCTGAGCACGGAAAGAACACCTCCGCACCCCGGACAGGTCAGCGGTGCCGGATCGGCAATCTCGACCAGCGTATCGCTACCGATCCGTTCCCCCGCTGCAATTTTCACCTCCAGCACGATCTCGGGCGGAATCGGCAGAACGGCGCCGGCTCGCTCCCGAACCAGATCCGACAGCACATCGCCAAGCCGTGCTCCCGGAACACACAGGTCGACCGTGGTCGCCTCCAGCGCCCGAAGCGGCATTTCGTCGGAGATGGCGTCCTGGGGCTCCTGAACCAATGCAATCCCCCCGCAACGCTTGATCGCGTTGAGACCCGCCGCGCCGTCGGACAACAGGCCGCTCAGTACCACGCCGATCACCCGCGGTCCGTAGTGCAGCGCGGCCGAGCGAAACAACGCGTCGATCGCTGGCCGCACCAGGTTCTCGCGCGGCCCCCGCCCGAGCATCATATGGCCGTCATGGATCAGGAGATGATGGTCCGGCGCCGCAAGGTAGACATGGCCGTTCTCGATCACCATGCCGCTTTCCGCCTGTCGGACCGGCAGCTTGCCGGCCGCGCTCGCCACCGTCGAGAGGATGCCGATGCCGTGTGCCGGTATGTGCAATACGACGAATATCGCGGCCGGCAGGTCGGTCGGCAACCGGCCGAGAATAACCTTCAAAGGTGCAGTCGCTCCCGCCGAACCGCCGATGACGATGATGTCGCGATTGGGCATGGAACTGGCCCTTTCAACGTTGTTTGCAACAAGGCGTGCTTTCGTCCTATGTTCCAATTTTGCGGTGATTTCACGCCGGAAGGCTGGAGCCGATATGTCTGAATTTGCTGCCGGTTCGCGCGAACGTCCCCTCCTGACCGGACGGCGCGTCCTGATTGTCGAAGACGAATATTTTCTCGCCGATGACATGGGCAGCGCATTCCGTTCGCTCGGCGCCGACATCGCCGGTCCGGTCGGCGACATCGACGACGCCATTCGCATGCTGCACGATGGCGGCGTCATCGACGGCGCGGTGCTCGACGTGAACATCCGCAAGCAGATGATCTATCCGGTCGCGCGTGAGCTGCGCGCGCGCGGCGTGCCGATCGTATTCACCTCGGGATACGACAGGATCGTGATCAATAACGAGTTCGCGGACATCGCGTTGTGGGAAAAGCCCCTCGACCATCGCGCCATGGCGCAGAGCCTCGCGGGCATGATCCTGCGCGCGTGATTGCAGCTGGGTTCCGAGGTGCCTAATGCTCTGGTTCAAGCGCGAAAATCCGCCGTGCACCTTCCCAGATCTCGATGACCTTGCCGTCCAGATGTTGCCGGGGCCTGCCGGGCCGCCTCCGCATCGTTGGCGCAATCCAAGATGCGCGGCGGATCGGTAACGTGCCCGTCATGGTCCAGAACTACACCCGATAGGCCGCCACGCACGATTCCCCGATCATCCATCCTCCGCCATAGCGTAGTGCGAGGCCGTGAACCATGACGTTGGTTAATTCCGAGGACGAGCAGGCGCTGCGGAGAAAAGAAATCCGGCGCGCGCTTTGCAAATGTTAAGGCGCACCTTGGCAAGTTGACTCACGATGCCCGCGTCACGATATCGGACGGGGGATGCGTAATGACCGAGATCGAAAGACGTATCGAGCAGCTGGAGCAGACGGCCGCAGAGCGGGCGCTGGTCGCCGACCTCTCAACCGTCAGCGAGACTCGCCTGCGCAATGCGCAATTGGCTGACGAGCTACGCCTCGTCGCCGCGCAACTGCGGACCTTGAGGCCCAACATCAGCTAAGATCGATCACCGGCGAGTTGATCTGTTCGATGCATCCTTGCCATGAAGGACAGCGATGCTGCACGATTCAACCGGCCAGATAGCGAAATGTCGGCAATTGGCCGACGATGCCGACCGACGCGCCGCAACGTCGAGCGACGAAACAGCGCGCAAGGATTACGAACTGCTGGCGCAATCCTGGCGACGATTGGCGCTCAGCCATCAATTCTCCTCGCATCTCGAGCGCTTCCTCGAGGCCGACAAGAAATTGCTCCAGCGGATCCGGGTAACGGGTCCCAAAACCGGCTGACGCGGTCGATGACGCAGTAACGGAACGAAGACGGCCCCAGCTCGCCGCTCTCGTTGGGGCCGCTTCTTTTTTGATGCCGACGAATTAGGACACCCTTACTGACATGCATACTTAAATGCCGTCGGCTGGGACCGAGGCGCAGACTGCCTGGATGTTCAGATTGGAGAAAATGGACGGCGTGGACTTCGGCTTCCTGAGCATCGCGGGATTATCGTTTCTCGCACTCGTCGTCGGCGTCAGCTGCCTTTTGATCGGTTAGGAACTGGCCCCACGCGGCGCCAGTTGTCGCACGTTCGAGGGCTGTCCCTGCCGGCGGCTCTTGGACACCATAGTGCAAGAGCGGCCTCAGCCTGTGCCCCCCGCTGGGGCCGTTTCTTTGGTCTCGCCTTTCCATCATGGAATTAGGGCAGGCGCTTGAATATTCGCCAATTGTTGCCAGAAAGTCTCCTCACGCCGTTGGCTTCCGAGGAATGTCCCGGGCTGGCATTGCTTCAGAATGTCCAGCGATCGCGCGATAACGGCTCGGGAGTTATCGATGATGGCCGCGTCATGTGCAAACGTCGGGCGTGATCTGGGGATAGCTGGAATCGGGCTGGCTAGCGTCATTGCACGCTCCCTCGACCTTGCAGGCGGGAGCGCACTCGGTCTCTCAGCCACCGACGCCTACGGACAGAGCCTCGGCCAGTGATGCAAATACAATAAACCTTGTTCAGGAAAGTTGCTAACCAAAGCTGCGCCTGGAACTTGGGCGCCAGAGAATTCGTCATTCGGCCATTAATATCCGCGTTCCCCGCTCATCGGATGGCGTGCAAAGCTCGGACAGAATGTCGCGACAAAGACGCCACGCGTCCGTGTATGCTCGAATGTGGCGATCGTACCGCAACATGCGCGACTTCAGATTACGCTTCCGCCCTCACCCGCACCGGGATCGACTTGGCCGCAGGCGTCTTCGCCTTCTTCTCGTGATGCCAGAGCGGTAACAGCGGATTGCACTCGGGATAGTAGCCGGCGATGCATCCCTGGGGAATGTCGTACGCCACAATGCGGAGGCCAGCGACCTCACGCATCACGCCGTCATTAGCCGCCGTTGCCAGCGTCACCAACGCGCCTTCCTTCAGCGCAAACCGCTCAATGTCCCCTGGATGCATCAGCACCACATGGCGCGAGCCATGGATGCCGCGAAACCGGTCGTCGTAGCTGTAGATCGTCGTGTTGAACTGGCCATTGCTGCGCAGCGTGATGAGCTGCACCACGTCGGGATCTTTCGTCTCAGTCTTTGGATCGCTGGCAAGCGAAACCGGCACGATAAAGTTGGCCTTTCCGGTCTTCGTCTTCCATTGCCGCTTGCGCGCCGCGAGCGGCCGGTGGAAGCCACCGGGCTGCCAGAGCCGGGCGTTGAAGTCGTGGAAGATATCTGGATAGGTCGCCGCGATCGCGTCGCGAATCCGGCTGTAATCAGCCACCCAATCATCCCAGGGAATGGTCGAGCGCCCCGGCGCCGCAGCCTTCGCCAATTCAGCGATGATCCTCGGCTCGGATAGCAAATGCGGGCTGGCCGGCGTCACCTGGGCACGCGAGCCGTGCATACAGCCGGTCGAATCTTCCATCGCGACTGCCTGTCGACCGGTGGCCTGCTCGTCAAACTCGATGCGGCCGAGGCATGGCAAAATGAACGATACCTCACCATGGACCAGCGCGGAGCGGTTGAGCTTGGTCAGGATGTTGACGGTCAGGCGGAGCTTGCGCCAGGCCGGCTCGACCAAACGATGCTCGGGTACGGCGCGGACCAGATTGCCGCCGAGCAGCACCATCGCCCGCACCGAGCCGTCGATCACCTTCGCGCAGGCCTCGACTGTGGTTAGACCCTTGTTGTCAGGCACATCGATGCCGAACTGCTGCTTGATCTTGTCGGCCGGCACCATCCACGGCTTCTCGGTGATCCCGACGGTCCGCTGCCCTTGCACGTTGGAGTGACCGCGCACCGGAGCGATGCCGGCGCCGGGCCGCCCGACATTGCCGCGCATTAGGGCGAGATTGACCAGGGTCTGCACCGTCTCGACGCCCTGCTCGTGCTGCGTGAGGCCCATCCCGTAGATAAACATCGCCGCCTTGGCCTCCGCGTAGACCGCGGCCGCGGCTTCCAGCGCATCACGCCGCAGACCGGATCGTCTCTCGATCTCCGACCATTCGCAGAGATTTATGGCGTCCGCGAATTCGTCCCAGCCGTGAGTGTGCTCGTTGACGAAAGCCCAATCGATCATCGGATTTGTCGGATCCGCGTGACCGTCCCACCCCAGCAATGCCTTCGCGATGCCCATGATGGCCGCAGTGTCGCCGCCGCTCCTGACCTGATGATATTGCGAGCTGATGCGCGTCGGCTTGTCCGTGAGCATTTCGCCGGGGGCTTGCGGATTGACGAACTCCTCCAGCCCGCGCTCCCGCAGCGGATTGAAGGTCACGATCGGCACGCCGCGCCGGGCTGCGTCCTGAAGCTGATGCAGCATGCGCGGGCTGGATGTGCCGACATTCTGCCCGAAGAAGAAGATGCAATCGGTCTTGTCGAAATCGTCGAGCGTGCAGGTGCCGACCGGCACCCCGATGCTTTCCGGCAAGGCAACCGAGCTCGTCTCGTGACACATGTTCGAGCTGTCGGGCAGATTGTTGGTGCCGTAGGCACGCGCGAACAGGCCATACATGAAGGACGCTTCCAGCGACGCGCGGCCGGACGTGTAGAACACCGCGCTGTCCGGGTGCAGCGCACGCAACTCACGACCGATCTCGGCAAACGCCGCCTCCCAGCTGACCGGCACATACTTGTCGATCGCCGCGTCCCAGCGCATCGGGTGGGTCAACCGGCCGGCGGCCTCCAGATGATGGTCGTCCCAGCCTTCGAGCTCGGTCACGGTCCTTGCTGCAAAGAACTCGGGCGTGACGCGCTTGTGCGTGATCTCCCATGTCGTCGCCTTGGCGCCGTTCTCGCAGAACTCGAACACGCGCGGATCGGCCGGCTTCGCCCAGGCACAGCTAACGCACATGAAGCCACCGGTCTTGTTCTGATGGAGCAGAACACGACTGCCCTTGATGGGAACATGCTCACGGGTCAGACTCTTCGCAAGCGATCGCACCGAGCCCCAGCCGCCGGACGGCGCGTCATACGGTTCGACCTCAAGATCGTCACTCAATCTGCGCTTGTTCGCCATGATTGTCCTCCCGGTCTCATGCGGGCGGCAACGGGCGGCCGTTGCAGCGGAAGGTCCGCTGGAGCCGGTGACCGCGGACCGCCAACCAAGGCCCGCGACTAACGATGGTTCCTACGCAAGTGACGTGGCATTTTCCGCGAACAGCAGTCCACCTTTTGGCAGCGATCGACCTCGTCCGCCCGCGCGACATGTCATAGGTTCGCGACATGTCATAGGTTAATGACATGCCGTTCCGGTCGTCACTACGTTCAGACGCTGGGGCAATCGCGGGCGGCGCCATGCAAGCAGGATTCGTTTTCTCGAAATTTGCCGGTCGCCTGGCAAATCTGGTCGAATTGTCGCCTGATGATCTCGATCTGCTCGCGAAACTGCCGAGCAGTATCGATCGTTATGGCCATCGCCATCACATCCTGCGACGCGGAGGGACATCAACCCATTGCCATCTGCTGCTGCAGGGATACCTCTGTTGGCTCGACCTCGACAGCCGCGACGACAAGATCGTCTCAATCCATGTCCCGGGTGATGTCCCGGATCTCTTTACGATCCACGAAGCTCGCCTCGACTACAATCTTGTCTCGGTTGGGCCGGTCGTTATCGCTTCGGTTCCTCATGACGTCCTCCGCGATCTGTGCGGATTATCGTCGTCGCTTGCGCATGCACTTCTTCTTCTCATCCTGGGCGATGCCGCCGGGTCACGAAACTGGATCGTGAATTTGAGCAGCCGCGATGCGCTGCAACGCGTGGCTCATCTCCTATGCGAGATCTTCGTACGTCTTCGGGCCGTCGGCCTCGCAAGGGACTTTCGAATTCCCTCACCGTTTACGCAGTCCGACCTTGGTGCGGCCTGCAGCCTATCTGCGCTTCACGTCGATCGCACCATCCAGGAACTTCGCCGCAGTAACCTGCTGCAATGGCGTTCAAGGATAATCACGATCACCGACTGGAACGGACTGGTCCGCCTGGCCAGGTTCAATCCGGCCTATCTGCGGCTGCCTGCGCACGTGACGGTCGAGCCCACAGAAACGACCAAGATGCACTGATCCGGCAGCGTCGCGGATGGTCGAGCCGCTTGGTGGCACCCGGCGACGCAAGCAGGCAGCAACGAATCTCGCCCAGGCATGTTGTCCATCCGGACAGGAGGTCGGTCATGTCTGGTGATCTCCTCAACAAGCAGCCAGGGAAATGAGCAGATGAAACCGGAAAGCTTAACAGACCCGACCCGCCTCCATCCGAAACCGCCGTTCAAGAAGCAGTCGCAGCCATGGCCCGGCCTGGCGAGCAAGATGGAGCCGCGTCCCGATCACGGTGAAACCAGCTACAAGGGCTCGGGCCGGCTGCGCGGCCGAAAGGCGCTGATCACCGGGGGCGATTCCGGAATGGGCCGCGCGGCGGCAATCGCGTTTGCCCGCGAAGGCGCCGACGTTGCGATCAACTACTTCCCCAGCGAGGAACCGGATGCACAGGACGTGATCGCGCTGATCAAAGCGGACGGCGGTCATGGCCTCGCGATCCCCGGCGATATCAGGGACGAAACATTCTGCAGGGAGCTGGTTGCGCGCGCCGTGGACGGCCTGGGCGGTCTCGACATCGTCGTTTGCAACGCCGCTCGCCAGCAATCGCGGGATTCCATCCTCGACGTCTCATCTGATGATTTCGATGCGACGATGAAGACCAACATCTACGCGCCATTCTGGATCATCAAGGCTGCGCTGCCGCATCTCAAGCCGGGCGCCTGCATCATCGGGACGACCTCCGAGCAAGCCTACGATCCCTCGCCCGAACTCTATGACTACGCGCAGACCAAGGCTGCGACCATGAACTACGTGAAGTCGCTTGCCAAGCAGCTCGGCCCGAAGGGAATCCGGGTGAATGGCGTCGCGCCTGGCCCGATCTGGACCCCACTGCAAGTCTCCGGCGGAGCCTCAATGGAAAAGCTGGAGAAGTTCGGCGGACAGACGCCACTTGGCCGGCCGGGCCAGCCCGCAGAGCTCGCATCGATCTATGTGCAGCTCGCCGCAGGTGATGCGAGCTACGCGACGGGGCAGGTCTACGGATCTGCGGGCGGATCCGGGCAGCCCTGAAGGGCCCGCGGTGTTGGCCAACGCTTCATTTCGGATTGGGATCGTCGATGCCCGCTCCGGGATTTTCAAGCTTCCCTGCACGTGCGAGCTTCACGGCATTTCCTAGCGCCTTCGCCGCATTCACGACTTCTTGTTGAAAAGCTGTATCCTTGTCGAGCGCCCGATGAGAGGTCGCGTAGGGCTCCATGTAGCCGAGATAGCCGTCCACTTCTCCGGCCCGCCCGCTCGAAATGAGACACATATCGGTCAACCAGTCCGACAATGATCGTCGAAGGGTCTCGGCCCCCACGCTATCGCCGTGCACCACGACGCCGAAATGGCGGCCGGCGAGATGGCGCGGATAGGACCAACCCTTCAGCTCCAACACCTTGGCCTCGTCCGCCCGCTTGCCGTGCGTCGAAGACGGATCTGGATTTCCTCCGTCCGCACAGACCAGCCGGTCGATCATCGCCTTCAGCGCGGCAGGCGCGTGATACCAATGCACCGGCGTGATAATGAGAATGCCGTGCGCAGCTACCCAAAGCGGGTAGATCTCGTTCATCCAGTCGTCGGTTTGCCCCAGCGAATAGTTTGGGTAGCAGCTGCATGGCCAGTGGCAAAGCGGCATTGCCGTCGCGACGCAAGCCTTGCAGGGGTGGATCTGCTTGCCGAATTCGGATGTCAATCTCGAGAGATCCAGAATATCCACGGCAATGCCCATTCGTCGAAGACACGGCTCGGTCAGTTTGACCAGCCGCCAAGTCTTCGACATCTCACTAGGGCAAGTATGCTCGCTCCGGGGCGAACCATTGATGACGAGAATACGGGGCGGCTCATCAGCCGAATCGTGACGCCGTTGAGCCTCCAGTATCGCCTGCCGCGCTGCCAGCCAGTCGACGGCGATGTCGTAAGTCGGATCTGAAAACCCGGGTCCGGCCTGCCGCGTCCGCGGTGCCTTGCGCGAATGGCTGTAGGCGTCCCACGCAGCCGCAACGATCGCATCGATCTCCCGGTGCAGTGGCTGGAATGCAGGATCCGTGAAACGGCTTCGATAGTGCCGCTCGAACTCGTCGCGTGACAATTTGACGGAAGGCATACCCTTCCGGACATCAGGCAGCGTCATGCATCGGGACCAATACGTTTCAGATCGCGACCAATGCAGCCGTAGTGGCAGCGGTTCCAATGTCGCGGCGGCGGGCTCGACAGCACTTCCGGAGCAGCTCGACGCCGCAGGCCGAGATGGCGTGCAGTCCTATCCGGCCGAGGCCATCTGCTTGCAGAGTATCCCGAGGGCTTCGGCGCACCCTCGCGGCTTGGTCACCACCGGAAGGTGCGCGTACTTCTCAGGCAGAATGCTGGCGTCGTACCCGGTATACAGTGTGACTGGCGTGCCCATCTCAAGCAGGTCGTCGATCAATTTGTAAGACGCGATTCCATTGACATTGATGTCGATCAGCGCGCCACAGGCGCCGGATGCATGCGGGCGAGCTTCATCGACTGAAGCGAATGGCCCGACAACGTGATAGCCGGCCTGGCGTGCCAACGCGGCACAGTCGTCTGCAATGAAATACTCGTCTTCCACGATCAAGATCGTTCGCATGGCAGTACCTCTGCTAGTTGACCTTCGCGGCTGATTTGGGAGTTATCGTTGTCGCGCCGATTGGGTTTCCCGGAACGGCATGCGTTCCGCACCCCTCTGGCGGCTGTGGCCGGTTCGACCAACCGAGACGTTCGCGTTCAGACAGCCGTCATGCCGTCAGCTACCGGCCACCAGCAGAGCTAGGTAAAGCCAGAGCACGACAGTCACTGTAATTGTTGCGGCGAAAAAGTAGCGGTCGATGAAGTCCATCAACTGCACCCTTCGTCTGACTACGGGGCGGGCATCGATTCAGGCGAGGCATAGACAGCATCTGCTTTTCGTTTCCGGGGCTGGTTCCGGCATTAACATATGAGAGGTACGTAGCCTCTCTCGGAGATACCTGGGCCGCCCGTTTCGGGGCCCCATGGCCCTGCCCGATCCCTAACGTGCTGTCATTCCCTGTGCTCGCAGCGACCATGGTCAGGCGAGCATCGCCGGCTTTTTCCCGATCCAAGGAACGAACTGATTCCTGCCACGTTCACGGCTTGAAACAAACGCGGAGTGGCTGCGATGGGCGCTGGCAATCAGTTTGCATGCATGTCGGTCGTGGCATTTTTCTCTCTCGCCCTGATCGTGACGTCCGGCCTATTCGTGGAATCGAGAGCCGCGAAGAACCTCACGTTGCCGGCCGCACAGCAGATCCGGGCGCCGCTCTAGCAGCAAGACCTTCGACTGCCTTTATGTCTGCCGTCCACAAAATGTCTGCTGTCCTGGAGCCGCTTGAGGTGATGCGGCCAACGGCGTGCCACACCGCACCGTTCGACACGACATTCTGCGCTTAGGCTCGACGCAAACGTTAGCTCCGGCGCAGCCGAGGAACCGCGCCGGAGCCCTTGGGGAAGTTGATTGTGTGCCTAAGCACAGGCCGTCAACCGCGCCGGAGGTCGACGGTTCCCAGTGCATTGCATATTTCTCCCGAAAACAGGAACAGCCTTGACTCCGACGTGTTGGCGCACGGGCAATGGTTTCGACGTGAGGAGACCCGACATGAGACTGCGTGGCAAAACCGTCGCCGGCGCCATTCTTGGCGTGGGCTTCCTGGCTGCTTCCGCGATGAGCGCATCGGCCGCCATCGTGTGCTCTGGGCAAGTGTGCTGGCACACCCACGAGGCTTACGATTATCCGAGAGACTCGGGCGTCGTTGTCCACGAGGACAATTGGCGTTGGGGACCGCACGAGCAGTTCACTTTCCGTGAGCACGAAGGTCGCGGCTATTGGCGCGGCGACAGGTGGACCACCTGGTAGTTCGCGCACCAGCAAACACGACGAGGCCGCCAATCGGCGGCCTCTTCTTTTGCAAGAGAAACGCCAGGAACGATTGCCGTTTTTTCCCGTTGGTCGGCGCCGGTGCCGATATGCGGTCCGGAATTGCGGTGACGGTTTGATGCCTCTGTTTCGATACGTTCTGTTTACAAGCGCAATGCTACTCGGCTTGCTGTTCATCGCGGATCGGTATTTTCCGGCAGCGCCAGCTGCCGTTGCCCGCAACGACATCGACCACGCAACGATCCGCATTCACTCGCGGCACAAATGGCCGGAAGCGATACGGATGGATACAAGCGCCCCGCTCGTCACCGGCTCACCGGCGCCCTCGGCTCCGCTGACCGCCGAAACTGTAGCGCCTCAACCCGCAGCCGTGGCGCAAGCCGACCCGCCTCGGCTGTCCCTGCCTAAGGCACCCGAACAGACGTTGCGGCACGCAAAATCCCCCCGGTACGCGCAACGCGAAAGAAGCCGGCACTTTGCACAGCGCCGCCAGCGCTTTGCGAGCTACCGCGATCCCGAGTGGGAAGGTTGGTCATTCCCCAGTTGGTGAGCCGTCGATCATTTCCCATGGAGATTGCCGGAGAGGTGCATTCGTCGCTTCCATTGCCCCGACGATGCAGTTCGTTCTTCCGGCAATGAATGACTGGCCGCGTCACCGCACGCGGCCAGTTCAATTCTCGACCGGGTCAGCCTAGCGCCGATGCGACGTCGACGATCTTGTCGCCACGACCAAGCAACCGAAGGATTTCCAGCTCCCGCGCCGACATCTGCGATGCCGGATTGGCCTTGATCGCGGCAATCGTCATTCATGCTGAACATGTGGGGCGTTCTGGCGTCATCGGTCCAACTATCGCGATTGTTCGGACGATGCGATCAGTCGCGAGTGCATGTATTTGAGGATGCCGCGATGCGGGCCGCGCCCATAGCCGCCGGTCAGCGTGTAGTCGCGCAGCAACGCATCCGCCTCTCGCCGGTTTCGTTCGGAATGGTATTCGAGCAGAATGACGTCGTAGTCGATCGACTTCAGCCCCGACAGAACCTCGATTTCGCACCCTTCGGTATCGATCTTTAGGATCTGTGCCGGCGGCATGACCGTCGGCGGCTTGGTGGCGACCGAGACTGAACTTCGCGCCTGTTCTCCCAAGTCGAAGAAACTGGCCTCGCCGCAATTGTTCTTACCCAGAAACATCTGAGTGTGTAGTGGGTCGCCGATGGCGAAGTTGTGAGCATGGATGCTGTTCGAGACTCGAGCTGTGGCGAGAATGTCAACATTTGCTTCCAGCATCGCGAAATTGTCCGGAAGCGGCTCGTAGCAATAAATCTCGCAGCCCGGCCAACGCTTGATCGCCCAGACCGCGAAGCCGCCGACATTCGCGCCGACGTCGAGGATGATCGGGCGGGGATGATTGTATGGGACGTCATACTCACCGCGCTGGATCAGCTGCAGATGAGGGATCATGGATGGCGGGCATCGGATATTGATTTCCATGCCGACATTGAAATCCGTCGGAGCGACTTTGGCAACCCGCCCGCCGCGACAACACGCGTGGGCAATTCAGACTTCCACTGCGAAATCTGGTTTTTCGACCGCGCAAGTCCCGCCGCGGCAGCGCCTCGATAGCCGAACGTGACGCGAGTCACGGCATTTGTCCCCCGTCTCTGCGCAAGGTCCTGCCGTCGCCGGAATGATCCGGTTTGCAAAGGGAGCGATCAGATGAACAAGTATATTGCCGCGGCTGGCGTCACCATCGCACTTCTCTCAGGATCATCAGCTTTCGCGGGTGCCGGTGGCGGCGGGCACGCATTCGCGCCACTCGCAACATCCGTCCGCGACCATCGCGGTTCAGCGCAGGGAGAAGGCGGAGTATCCGTATCCAACACGCCGGGGGCCAACCTCGGCCGACATTGCGGAGAGACCTACGCCTGCGGAGCCAGCTATTATCCCAAAACAGGTACGCGGGATCATCGCGCAGGTCATTGAAGCAGACGTCTGCTGACGCGATCTTGCAGATTCACCACCGTCGCAAGGGCCGCCCTTTCCCATCGCGCAGCGCCCCAGCCCGTGTACCGAGCTGGGGCGCCATTCGCGCCGACATTGAGGCGCAGACAGCAACAAGGTGAGTGCGTTGGCGGTCACGCGCTCCGCCATTGCTCAAAGCTCGTGGGACGTGCGCCCTGCCCCGTATTGGCCGGCATGTGGTCACGTCTGCCGGACGAACTCCGCAATCAGGTTGCCGATTTCCTCCGGGGCATCCTCGAAGCAGTAGTGCCCGACGCCGGCAAGGCGCCTGATCGGTGCCGCCGGGAAGATCGCGGAAAACAGCGGCAGGAAATGCTCCGCATGCAGGGTGCGGTCCGCCTCGCCCCAGATGGCGAGCGCGGGTCTGCTGCGGATCAAACGGTCGGCGACGGGATCGGGCGTTGCGAACGAATGCGCGCCAGTCGCAAAGCCCTTCGCCCATCCGATCGCGCCGAGGCAGTCGGCCGGACGTGCGAAGGGCGCGCCGTAGGCCGAGAGCCAGGCGTCGGTGATGACGGCATTGTTCTCGAAGCCGTTGAGTTTCAGCGTGCTGAGGATGTTGAAGCCGAGTTGTCCGAGAACCGGCTCGAGCTCGCCGTTGGCCTCGGCCCTGGCGATCCATTGAAACCAGGGCGAGATCTGCGCATTCGCCGTGATGCGCTCGAACAGGTCGCTTTGCCCGAACGGCGTCGGCCCGTTGGCCGAGATGATCCGGCGGATCCGATCCGGATGGCGGGCCGCGAATCCCATGCCGACAGGGCCGCCGAAATCATGCATGACGAGGGTGATATTGGTGAGGTCGAGCGCGTGGACCAGCGCTTCGAGATTGTCGACGTGGTCCTGCAGCCAATAACTGCGCTGCGCCGGCGTCGCGCTCTTCCCAAAGCCCATGTGATCCGGAACGACCACACGATGCGTCGCGGACAGAGCCGTCACGAGGCGGCGGAACAGATAGCCCCAGGTCGGTTCGCCGTGCAGGCAAAGCACCACCTCGCCGTGCCGCGGGCCTTCGTCGACATAATGCATCCGGAAGCCTGGAGCCGCGCTGAAATGCGGCGAGAAGGGAAAGGTGCCGGCGAATGTGGCGTCGGGTTGGATCACGGTCAATCTCGCATGGTTTCAGTTTGAAACCATGGTCTATCGCTTGAGGTTTTACTTTGCAACCGATATATCGAAGTCGTGATCGGACGGTCGCTGCGGCCGCGACAGCGAGCCGATCAAGGTAGGGATGAGGAGCGTCAGGCGAATCGCAATGGCCAAGAGAGTGAGCCACAGGCACTCGATGTGCGGCGTCGCCCGGCCGCTGGATGCGATCGGCGACTGGTGGTCGCTGTTGATCGTCCGCGACGCGTTCGACGGGCTGCGCCGGTTCGGTGAGTTTCAGAAGAGCCTCGGGCTTGCGAAGAACATCCTTTCGGCCCGGCTCCGCAATCTGCTGGCGCATGGGATCATGGAGACCGTGCCCGCGGCGGACGGCAGCCCGTATCAGGAATATGTGCTGACCGAAAAGGGACGCGGGCTGTTCCCTCTCCTCGTCGCGCTCCGGCAATGGGGCGAGGATTTCTTCTTCGAGCCCGACGAGGCGCATGTGCTGCTCGTCGACCGAAAGAATGGCCTGCCGGTGCGGCGGCTCGAGCTGCGTGCACAGGACGGACGCATCGTTGGCGCCGAGGATACGATGGTGCGCTTGCCGTCGGCCTAACTGAGAAAGCGACCGCTCGCGAAGCGAGCGCGCCGCGCGAGCGCGATCGTCAGCAACCGGATGTTAACCCTCCCTGCCGCAGCATCCGCGCGTGGAGGTTCGACCAATGCAGACATTCCGGATTTCGCTGAGCGATGGGACGCGGCAATTCCACACGGCGATTCAGGCGCCGGACCCCGCATCCGCGCGCATCAAGGCCGCCTACTTCTTCGATATTTCGAAGTGGCGAATCCTGAGTGTTTCGCTGAGTGGAGCGAGTGCTGCGGCGGCATAGCCGCTGCCGGCGCTACCCCATCCGGTCGAGCTCGGCCGCGGCAAGCTTTGCAATCTGCAGGTCGATTTCGGCGAGCGGATCGTCGGCGCCAAGAAACCATGCCGCCGACAGACCGGTCCACGCCACGATCCATGACAGCATGCGCCGGCGATCGAGCCGCGCTGCTTCCACGACAATGTCGAGCCGCCGCGCAAAGCAGCCGGGTTGGGTCGCGACCGGCGATGTCGGGTCCGCAAGGTCAGGATTGGTGAAGATGTTGGCGAAGTCGAAGCCGCGCTCGCCGACGAGATGTTTTGGATCGATCGCGAGCCAGCCCCGCGCACCGAAGTCGAGTACGTTGTCGTGGTGCAGGTCGCCATGCAGCACTACGATCTCGCGCTGATCGCAAAGCAGTACCTGGGCGACTTCAGCCGATCGGTTCAGAGTGCCGCCATGCGCGCCGGCCGCCGGCCATAGCTCGCGAAACCAGTCCGCAAGCGGCGTCAGATCCGGCCGTGGCTTCGCTCGCGGGGCGTGAAGCCGATCGGCCGTTGCACAGAGAATTCTGCAGGCCTCATCGTCCCGGCCGGTTCGCGCCATTCGACCGAGCGAAGCCGAACCCATCGCCCGTTCGAGCAGGAGCGCATCGCCGTCACAGGCAAGGACGCGCGCCGCGCCGTCTCCATCCCACCACTCCATCACGATGGCGCCGAGGCGCTCGTCCGGCTCGTGCGAGAGCTTGAGCATTGCGGGCTCGCCGTGCCGTCGTACCGGCAGCAACCGTGCGGCGTGCGTCGCGATCGGGTCGCCGTCTGGGACGAGGCTCCAGGCCGAGAGATAGGGTTCGAACATCCGGCAGCGTGGTTATCGATGAAAGGGCGACCGTCGTTGTAATCATTGCCGCCGCGCGTTGCCATGCTGGTTCCCTGCGACGCATCGTGGCATGGCCCGCGCGAACCGGTTCCTTGCTGCCCTGCCCATGTTGGCTGATGACAGCCCCCACCCTTCTCGCGTTACAATGTCGCAGCCGGTGCTACGGAGGATGTCGCAATGCCGCGAAAGGGAATTACCGGACATGACGAATGGGTGGTCACGGAGGCCCTGGCTACCGCGCTGGTTGCGCTTGAACAGCTGCCGTCAAAGCATCAGCCGCGTGCGCATATGGAGGATGTCCGGAAAATCCTGACCGCGAGATGCGAGGCCGGCGCGGTTACGCTGCATCTGGCGCAGGCCAAGTGCCGGTTGTTTCCGGATACCGACCCGCTCACGATCTACGAGGACTACGGCCTCAAGGATGGCCTCGGATAGCGGCAGCTGATCGAACGGTTAGTCGTGGCTGACGCGCCAGATCGTGCCATTGCCGTCCTCGGAGACCAGCAGCGCGCCGTCGCGCGCCACGGTCACGCCGACCGGACGGCCCCAGACCTCGTTGTCGCCGACGACAAAGCCGGTGACGAAATCCTCGTACTCGCCGGTCGGCACGCCATCCTTCAGCCTGATGCGAATGACCTTGTAGCCAGTGCGCTTCGACCGATTCCATGAGCCGTGCTCGGCGGCAAACGCGTCGCCGCGATACTCGGACGGAAACTTGCTGCCGGTGTAGAAGGTCAGGCCAAGCGAGGCCGAGTGCGCCTGCAACAGCACATCGGGGACCGTCACCTTGTCCTTCAGGTCAGGCCGCGCGCCGGCATGCGCGGGATCCTCGTTGGCACCGATATAATACCAAGGCCAGCCGTAGAACGCGCCTTCGCGAATCCGCGTCACATAATCGGGCACAAGGTTGTCGCCGCGGCCATCGCGTTCGTTGGTCGAACACCACGGCGTGCCGCTTCCGGGCTGGATCGCAAGTCCAACGCAGTTGCGGATCCCCGTGGCGAACAGCTTCTGGTTCTTGCCATCCGGATCGAAGGCAAGCACGGCGGCGCGATCGGCCTCGGCTCCCCAGGCTGCGCCAAGCGCGTGGTCGCGGCTCCAGGCCTCGATGCCGCCAGGAGGTTGGCCAAGCCCCTCGCCTGCGTTGCCGGCGGACCCGACCGACACCAGCATCCGCTTGTCGTCCGGCGTGAACACGATGTCACGCGTGGAATGGCCGTAGCCGTGCGGCAAGCGGGCGACGATCGTCTCTGGCTTGCCCTGTGCTTTGAGATCGCCGTTGCGGTAGGCAAAGCGCACGACGCTGTCGGTGTTGGCGACATAGAGCCATTGCGGATTGTCACCGTTCGGAAAGAACGCGACGCCGAACGGGCGGTTCAACCCGGTTGCGTAGACTTCGTTGGTCGCAGGCTTGCTGGCGCCGTTGTCGCTGCGCAGGACGTGAATACGGCCGGGGCCGGTTTCCACCACGAAGATGTCGCCATTGGGCGCCGTGCGAATGATCCGCGGGCCGCTGAGCCCGCTCGCAAACAGCTCCATCTTGAACCCCGCCGGCACCTGCGGCACCGCCGAGGCTGGCCTCTGCACCACGCGCGACGAATTGCTGCTGGAAGCCGTAGCACCCGGTTTGGGCAAGTCCTGCGGTGTGATCAGGCGTACCGTGCCCGGCTTGTCGCGCTGCCAGTCACCAAACGCCTCGGTGCCTTTCAGCACGGGCTCGGCGGCCGACCGGGTGATGCCGGTCGCTGCGAGGATGACGACCGTCAGACCCACACCGGCAAAGTTCGTGTTCAGCATGTACCCCTCGCCTGATGTCCGTTCGGTTATGCAGGTCATAGCGCGGTTCGACCGCCGGCCGAGTTCACAATGTCGTCTGCTCTATGGCCCTCAATGTCCCTTGGGCGACGACGTCAGATCGACCGGCTTGATGATCAGCGCAAGCGGGATCATCACAAGGCCGATGATCGAGAGCAACCAGAACACGTCGATATAGGCAAGGAGATCGACCTGCTGCTGCAGGGTCTGGCCGACCCAGGCGATCGCCTGAGATGCGGCATCCGATGCATTCGACCCCTGCGCCTGGAAATAGCGCGTCATCGTATCGATGGTCTGCTGATACCCGATATCGGACGGTGCGGCATGCTCGATCAGCCGGCTCTGGTGGAATTGCTGGCGTTGCGCGAGCGCCGTCTGGGCCAGCGCGACGCCCATCGAACCGCCGATGTTGCGGGCGACGTTGATCAGCGCCGATGCCTGGTTGGTCTTGTCCGGCGGCACGCCATCGTAGGACGCCGTCGTCACCGGCAGAAACAGGAACGGAAGGCCGGCGGAAAGGAAGATGCGCGCCAGCGCGGCATAGCCATAGGTAATGTCGCCGTTCAGCCCGGTCAGATGCCACATCGAGAATGCGACGATGCAGCCGCCGAGCGCGATCAGATATTTCGGCTGCACGCGACTGACGAGATTGCCGACTACCGGCATCAGGATCAACGTGACAATGCCGCCGGGCGACAGCGCGAGCCCGGCAAGCAGCGCGGTATAGTTCAGCTCGGTCTGCAACAATTGCGGTATCAGCTGCGTCGACGAGATCAGGACCGCGCCGGTGCACAGCATCACCAGGAAGCACGATCCGAACTGGCGCCGTCCCAGCAGACGAAGGTCGACGATCGGATCCTTGCGCGTCAGCTCCCAGGGGACCAGCGCAATCAAGCAAACCGCGGAAGCCAGTGCGAAGCCCGTGATCATGTCGGACCCGAACCAGTCCTTGCGCTGGCCTTCGTCGAGCACGAACTCGAGCGAGCCGAGCCCGATCGCGACCAGCACGAATCCGATGTAGTCGACCCGCAGGCCGTCCTTGAGCAATTCCTTGCGCTCCTCCTCGGCGCCGGACGGCTCCTTGACCAAAGTCCCGACCAGGAACAGCGAGATCAGGCCCATCGGCACGTTGATCAGGAAGATCCAGTGCCAGGTATAGGTGTCGGTGATCCACCCGCCGAGCGTCGGCCCGATCACGGGGGCCACGACGACCGCGACGCCGTAGATCGCAAACGCCTGGCCACGCTTGGCCGGCGGAAAGGAGTCGGCAAGGATCGCCTGCTCGCTGGTTGCCATCCCGCCGCCGCCGAGGCCCTGGATGATCCGGAACAGGACCAGCGCCTCCAGGCTCCAGGCCAGCCCGCACAGCAGCGAGGCAAATGCGAACGTGCCGACGCAGATCATGTAGAAGCGCTTGCGGCCGATCACGGTCGAGAGCCAGCCTGAGATCGACAGCACGATGGCGTTGGCGACGAGATAGCTGGTGATGACATAGGTGCTCTCGTCGATGCCGACGGCGAGCCCGCCTGCAATGTGGCGCAGGGCCACGTTGGCGATCGTGGTGTCCAGCACCTCCATGAACGTCGCGATCGAGACGACGAAGGCAATCAGATAGGGATTGTGCCCACCGGCAGCCGACCGCTCCGGCGACCAGGCCGCGCCGCCGCCTGCCGCAACGTCGCTCATCGCACCTTGGTCCAGGGCACGACCGACATGCCCGGCCCGACCGGCAGATCCGCGGGCCAGTTGTCGACCACGATCTTCACCGGAACGCGCTGCACGACCTTGACGTAATTGCCGGTCGCGTTCTCCGCCGGCAGCAGGCTGAACGCGGTGCCCGAGCCCGGCTGAACCGACGCCACGTGGCCGGTGAGCTTGCGTCCCGGATAAGCATCGATCCTGATCTCGACCGGCTGGCCCGGACGCATGTCCGTCAGCTGCGTTTCCTTGTAGTTGGCGGTGATCCAGATTTCGTCGGGAACGAACATCATGACGCTCTGCGCCGGCGCGACATAGGTGCCGACCGCGCCGCTCAGCTTCACGACGCGTCCGGGCTGGGCCGCGACGACGCTCGTATATTGCAGGTTCAACTTGGCCTGATCGAGCTGTGCCTGCGCCTGCTCCAGCGAAGCCTTGCTGCTCTTGAGCTGAGCCTCGAGCGTCTTGACACCAAGTTCGGCGGCGGTCACCGCCGTCCTGGCACGGCTTGCATTGGCCTGTTGGGCATCGAGATCGGAGTGCGTCTGCTGCTGCCGCTGCACCGTGCCTGCCCCCTTCTCGACGAGGTCTTGCGCACGGGCGGCCTCTTGCTCGGCGAATTTCAATTGGGCTTCGGCTTGTTGCGCCTGCGCCTTGGCCTCTTTGATCTGCTCCTGCTGGCTGTCGATCTGCGCCTGCACGTTGGCGATGTTGGCTTCGGCGACTGCGACCTGTGCACTGGCCTGATCGACCGCGATCTTATAGTCGCGCTCGTCGATCCTCGCGAGGAGATCGCCGGCGTCGACGTGCTGGTTGTCGGTGACGGGGACCTCGACGACATAGCCGCCGACCTTCGACGCGACGGCAAAGCTACGCGCCGCTACGAACGCGTCATCGGTCGATTCATAGTGGCGGACATTGAGCCAGTAGGCCGTGCCACCAACGAGCGCGAGCAGAAGCAGACAGGCGCCGGCGCTCGCGAGTATCCAGTGCTCGCGCAGCCGGTCACGCATCGACGGCTTGCGGTCGGCATCCTGTTGCGGCGAGGATGCACGGTCGGGTCGAGATTTTTGCTCGGGGGTGCGCCCGGGCTGCCGCGGTTCCTCCACGGACGGCCCGCGCTCTCGGGTTTGGGCATCCACGGCAGCACCTCAGGCTACGAACGGGAGCAATCAGCCCTCGTTAACCGCAGCGCCGGGTGCTTGGTTCCTGTTTTGCAGGATGCCTAGACGGCCCTGGAACTGGCCATCGGTTTGCGCTCGGCCGTCGTCGACAGATCGCGGTAGGTCGCCGGCTCTCCAACCTGCGCCTTGAGCGGAACCGTGAGCCGGCACACCAGGCCCTCAACGTGCCAATCGAAATCGGCTCGCCCGCCGAGCTGGGTCTCGATACTGGCGATCACGCTTCTGGTGCCGAAACCCTTCTGCTTCGGCTTGGTCACCGGCGGTCCGCCGGATTCCACCCAGGCCAGGATCAGCGTGTCATCCTGCACTTCCCAGGTGATCGCGAGCCGGCCTGACAGCACCGACAGGCTGCCGTATTTGGCGGAGTTGGTGACGAGCTCGTGCAGTGCTAGAGCCAGCGTCTGTGCGGTCGCGGGCTGCAACTGCACCTCCCCGCCCTCGATCTGGATCTGTCCGGCCTCGGAATAAGGCGCGATCTCCTCGGTCACCAGCCGGCGGATCTCGGCACCCTGCCAGCTCGACAGCGACAACACGGTGTGAACCCGCGCCAGCGCCGTGATGCGGCCTTCGACCGCGCGTACATAGGCCGTCACGTTCTGCGCGCGCGTCAGCCGCACGATCGATTGCGCCAGCGCGAGCGCATTCTTGGCGCGATGGTCGACCTCGCGGGTCAACAGGTTCTGGCGTTCCTCGGCCTTCTTGCGATCGGTGATATCGACGGTGACACCGCTCACCCGCACCACCCTGCCGTTCCTGTCACTGGTGGCCGCGGCCGTGCCGACGCACCAGCGCACCTCGCCGTCCGGCCGCATGACGCGGAATTCGGCTTCATAAGACGTCCGTCCGTTGCCGAACCCAGCCCAGGCCTGCTTCAGCTCCTCGACATCATCGGGGTGAAACAGTGCCTGGATGTTGTCTGATGTCAGGGTGAAGGATTTCGGGTCGACGCCGAAGATCTTGTATTGCCCCTCGTCCCACATCCAGTCGCCGTTGACCCAATCCCAGTCCCACGAGCCCATCTTGCCGGCGGCGATCGCCATGCTGCGGCGCGCCTCGCTCTCGACCAGCCGCGTGGTCGACTGCTCGAGCTCGGCGGTGCGCGCGCGCACGCGGTCCTCGAGCTCGGCATTGAGGCGTTCGAGCTGCCGTGTCTTGCGGTAGAGCTCGGCGAACACGCGGATCTTTGCGCGCAGCACCTCGGGCACGACCGGCACCGGGACGTAGTCGACCGCGCCCATCTCGTAGCCGCGCAGCCGATCGATGTCGCTGACCTGGATTGCCGAGATGAAGATCATCGCCGTCTTCTGGAAACGCGGATGCTCGCGGATCATCGCCGCGAGCTCGAAGCCGTCGAGCTCGGGCATGCAGACGTCGACCAGGATGACGGCGACTTCGTTCTTGAGCAGGAACTCGAGCGCCTCGCGGCCCGACGATGCCGCGACGAGCGTTTCGCCGAGCTCCTTCAGGATAACCTCATAGGCCAGCAGCTTCGCCGGCTGGTCGTCGACCAGAAGGATGTTTACCTTTTCATGGTCCATCATGTTCGATCGCCGATCAGCGGTGCAGCCACATGCGGATCGCCAGCAGCAGTTGCTCTGTGTTCACGGGTTTCGCCAGATAGTCGGACGCGCCTGCCTCCAGGCATTTCTCGCGGTCGCCTTTCATTGCCTTCGCGGTCAGCGCGATGATCGGCAGCCGCGCAAATGCGGGATTTTGCCGGATGGCGCCGATGGTCTGGTAACCGTCCATCTGCGGCATCATGATGTCCATCAGTACGATCGCAATCTTCGGATTGGATTCGACCAACGAGATCGCTTCGTGACCGGTTGTCGCAGTCAACACCTTCATACCTCGCCGCTCCAGCACGCTCGACAGCGCGAAGATGTTGCGGGCGTCGTCGTCGACCAGGAGCGCGGTCTTGCCGATCAGATCCTCATCGGAACTGTTGAGCTTCTCCAGCATCCTCTGTTTTTCGACGGGCAATTCCGTGATCACACGGTGCAGGAACAGTGACGTTTCGTCGAGCAGCCGCTCCGGCGACTCCACACCCTTGACGACGATGCTGCGCGCCATCGTGTGCAGTTCCGCGTCCTCTTCAGCCGAAAGTTCCCGGCCGGTAAACACGACAACGGGAATATTGCACAGCGTCTCGTCCTTGCGGATCTGATCCAGCACCTCGAAGCCGCTCATGTCGGGCAGGCGCAGGTCGAGCACGACGCAGTCGCAGGGATTTTCGCGCAGCGTTGCCAGCGCCCCTGCTCCGGTGCCGCTGGTCACGATTTCGATATCCTCATGCCCGAGCAGTTCGGTGATGCTGAGCTGCTCGGCCGCATTATCCTCCACAATGAGGAGGCGCTTGCGACGCGGCCTGGCATATTCCTTGATCTGCGACAGCGCCGCGCTGACGCCCTCGGTCGTGGTCGGCTTGTTGACGAAAGAGAACGCGCCGCGCGCCAACGCGTGTTGGCGATCCTCGTCGAGGGTGATGATCTGGACCGGAATGTGACGGGTCAACGGATTGTGCTTGAGCTGGCTCAGCACGGTCCAGCCCAGCATGTCGGGCAGGAAGACGTCGAGCGAGACTGCGCTCGGCTGGAACTGCTTGGCGAGATCCAGCGCCTCGGCACCGCGGCTCGCAACCAGCACCTTGAAGCCCTTGTCGCGCGCCAGATCGATCAGCACCCGGGCGTAATGCGGGTCGTCCTCGACGATCAACAGGATGGTGTCGCCGGGTTCGAGATCGAGCCGGTCGTCCGGAAGCTGCTCGATCACGCGCTCCTGCGTGCTCGGTGCCTGCAGCGACGGTGCCGGGCTGTGCGGCATTTGTATCGGCTGCGTCTGCGGACGCAACGCGACCGACGGTCCTGCATACTTCAGCGGCAGATAAAGCGTAAAGGTGGAGCCTTTGCCTGGCGCGCTGCGCAGATGGATCTCGCCGCCGAGCAGGCCCGCCAGCTCGCGGCTGATGGCAAGGCCAAGGCCCGTTCCGCCATATTTGCGGCTGGTGCCGGCGTCGGCCTGCTGGAACGCCTCGAAGATCAGCTTCTGCTTGTCCTGTGGAATGCCGATGCCTGTATCCGACACCTCGAACGCCACGACGGCGGGCGCAGCGTTCAGGATCGGATGCTCGACGCTCCAGCCGCCGAGCGCGGCCGACACGGTCAGGCTGACGCCGCCATCGGCGGTGAACTTGAACGCGTTCGAGAGCAGGTTCTTTAGCACCTGCTGCAACCGCTTGGAGTCGGTGACCATGCTGCGTGCAAGGTTGGCGTCGACATCGATGCTGAAGGAGAGATGTCGGTTCTCCGCCTCATGCCGGAACGGCCGCCCGACGGTCTCGAGCAGGCTCGAGGTGAGAATCTCCTCGGCATCGACCGTCACCGTGCCGGACTCGATCTTGGACAGATCGAGAATGTCGCTGATCAGGTTCAACAGGTCGGTGCCGGCACCGTGAATGGTGCGGGCGAACTCCACCTGCTTGCCGGTCAGGTTGCCGTCCGGATTCTCGGTGAGCTGCTGGCCCAGGATCAGGATCGAGTTCAGCGGCGTCCGCAGCTCGTGCGACATGTTGGCAAGGAATTCGGACTTGTACTTCGAGGTCAGCGACAGTTCGGTCGCCTTCTCTTCCAGCGCGCGCCGGGCCTGCTCGATTTCCTGGTTCTTGCGCTCGACGTCGACGTTGCGTTCGGCAAGCTGCTGGGCCTTCTGTTCGAGCTGGTCGTTGGTCTGCTGCAACTCCTTCTGCTGGGTCTGCAATTCGCCGGCGAGCTGTTGCGACTGCTTGAGCAGCGCCTCGGTCTGCATCGTCGCCTCGATGCTGTTGAGCACGATGCCGATGCTGTCGGTCAGCTGTTCGAGGAACGTAATCTGCGAGGTCGTGAACGACGAGATCGAGGACAGCTCGATCACCGCCTTGACCTGGTTTTCGAACAGCACCGGGAATACGACGAGGTTCTTCGGCATGATCCGCATCAGCGCCGAATTGATCGGCACCGAGTCGCCGGGAATGTCGGAGACCAAGCGCTGGCGCTTGTCGAGCGCGCACTGACCGATCAATCCTTCGCCGAACTGGACGATTTGCGGATGCGGATTGCTGCTGTCGCTGGCATAGGCCGACAGCAAACGCAGCTGCGCATTCTCGGGATTGTCGACCTGGTAGATCACGCCCATATGCGCGTTGATCAGCGGCGCAAGCTCGGTCAACAGCAGGCGGCCGACGGTCGCGAGGTCGCGCTGGCCCTGCAGCATGTTGGTGAACCGCGCTAAGTTGGTCTTCAGCCAGTCCTGTTCGGTGTTGCGCTCCGTGGTGAGACGGAGGTTGCCGATCATCGTGTTGATGTTGTCCTTGAGCTCCGCGACTTCACCACGCACGTCGACCTGGATCGAGCGCGTCAGGTCGCCCTTGGTCACGGCGGTCGCCACCTCCGCGATCGCGCGCACCTGGGAGGTCAGGTTGGCCGCCAGCAAATTGACGTTTCCGGTGAGGTCCTTCCAGGTGCCTTCGGTGCCGGGCACGTTGGCCTGACCGCCCAATCGTCCTTCGACGCCGACTTCGCGCGCCACGCTGGTGACCTGCTCGGCGAAGGTCGCGAGCGTCTCGGTCATGTTGTTGATGGTGTCGGCGAGCGCAGCCACCTCGCCCTTCGACTTCACGGTGAGATTTTGCTTCAGGTCACCGTTGGCGACCGCGGTCACCACCTTGACGATGCCGCGCACCTGCTCGGTCAGGTTCGCCGCCATGACGTTGACGGTGTCGGTCAAGTCCTTCCAGGTACCGGCGACGCCGCGCACCTCGGCCTGGCCGCCGAGCTTGCCTTCGGTGCCGACTTCGCGCGCCACGCGCGTCACCTCGCCGGCGAAGGCGTTGAGCTGGTCCACCATCGTGTTGATGGTGTTCTTCAGCTCGAGGATCTCGCCCTTCACGTCGACCGTGATCTTGCGCGAGAGGTCGCCGCGCGCCACGGCGGTCGTGACTTCCGCGATGTTGCGGACCTGGGTGGTCAGGTTCGCGGCCAGCAGGTTGACGTTGTCGGTGAGGTCTTTCCAGGTGCCGCCGACGCCGGGCACCACGGCCTGGCCGCCCAGCCGCCCTTCGGTACCGACTTCGCGCGCCACGCGCGTCACTTCGGCAGCGAACGAGCGCAGCTGCTCGACCATCGTGTTGAGGGTGTCCTTGAGCAGCAGGATTTCGCCGCGCACGTCCACCGTGATCTTCTTGGAGAGGTCGCCGCCGGCGATCGCGGTCGCGACCTCTGCGATGTTGCGGACCTGCGCAGTCAGGTTCGACGCCATGAAGTTGACGTTGTCGGTCAGGTCCTTCCAGGTGCCCGCGACGCCGGGTACTTCAGCCTGGCCGCCGAGCTTGCCTTCGGTACCGACTTCGCGCGCGACGCGCGTCACCTCGCCGGCGAACGCGTTGAGCTGGTCCACCATCGTGTTGATGGTGTTCTTCAGCTCGAGGATTTCACCCTTCACGTCCACCGTGATCTTGCGCGACAGGTCGCCGCGCGCCACAGCGGTGGTCACCTCGGCAATGTTACGAACCTGCGCCGTCAAATTGCCGGCCATCGAGTTGACGCTGTCGGTGAGGTCCTTCCAGGTGCCGGCGACGCCGGGCACGTTGGCCTGGCCGCCGAGACTGCCGTCGGTACCGACCTCG
>NZ_JACMYK010000059.1 GCF_020889785.1 Bradyrhizobium acaciae | reverse complement strand
GGGGTGGGGGTCCGCGAGTATCGTGGAGAATGCCCCACCCGCATTGCATCTTCGACGCAATGCGACCTCCCCCGCAAGCGGGAGAGGTGAAGAAGAAGACTCAAATCGCCTTGATCACCCTGAAGTCGAGGCCATCGGCTTCCGCAAGATACATCGGCATCCTGGCATGGCCGCTGCGTACCGTGACCGGACCGCGCGGGCCGCGATAGACGAGGTTGTCGGCGGCCGCGAGCAGCGGCCGCGTGTCCAGCGTACCGGCACGGTTGGCGGCAGCCTCCAGCAGACAGAAGCCTTCATAGGCGGACTCGCCGCACGATCCGACCGGCGGCGCGAACGCCCCGAACATCGCGCGATAGCGGTCTCTGAAATCGTCACCGGCCTGCGAGCCGACCGAGGGGAAATAGCCGGAGGCACAGAACAGGTTCTCGGTCTTGTCGGCTCCGATGCCGAGCAGCGCGGTTTCGTCGAAACAGCCGGCAAAGCGCAGCGTGGTGGCGGCAAGCCCGGCATCGGCGAAGGCGCGGTTGAAGGTCACGCCGTCGGTGCCGATCAGCGAGATCAGCACGACGTCCGGCTTCGCCGCGCGGATCCGCTCCAGATGCGTCTCGTGATCGTCCTCACCGACCGGCACGAACTCCTCGCCGACCACGAGGCCCCCGGTCTCCTTGATGTAGCGCTTCACCGCGCGGTGCGACTGCCATGGCCAGACGTAGTCGCTGCCGATCAGGTACCAGCGCGAGGCGCGCTTGGCCTCGGCCAGCCAGTGGATCGACGGCCGGTTCTGCCAGCGCGGCGTCTCGCCGATCGCAATCACGCCCGGCGTCCGTTCGCCGCCTTCATAGACCGGCGTGTAGATGTAGGGGATTCTGCTGCGGGTGATGAGGCCACGCAGCGCGACACGCACCCTGCTGGTGTGCATGCCCATGATGAGATCGACCTCGTCGGACGCGATCGCCTGCTCGGCGCGGTCGACCACCTCGTCGATCGGTCCGCCGGCGTCGTAGACCTGGAACTCGATCTCACGGCCGAGGATGCCGCCGCGCCGGTTGATGTCCGCAACGGCGAGCTGCGCGGTCGAGGTCGCCGCGGGTCCCCACATCCCCGGCGAACCGGAGCAACAGACGAAGCCCGCGATCCGCAGCCGGTTCCGCGCGCCGCGCGGACCGAAGCCGCCCCGGTCCATCGGCGCAAGCATGCGATCCGACGCCGCCGACGCCAGGTTCCTGAACAGCAGGGACGGCGGGAACGGGAGGTTTCTTGCCGTGACGTTGAGCGTCGAATGCACACCTGCTCCTGTCTGGCTCCGGCACGCCGCCCCACGGCATCGCCCTCGCGGGCGACGGTGCCACGCTAGATCGTCCTGATCACATTGAAGTCGAGACCGTCGGCCTCGGCAAGATAGATCGGCATTTCGGCGCGGCCGTCGCGAATGGTCACGGTGCCGCGCGCGCCGCTGTAGACGAGGTTGCGCGCCGCAGCAGACAACGGCCCCGCCGACAGCGAGCGGGCCCGGTTGGCCGCCGCTTCGAGAAAGCGCATCCCCTCGTAATTGGACTGCCCGACCGAGCCGATCGGCGGCGCGTGTGCCCCGAACATCGCGCGGTAGCTGGTCCGGAACTCGTCATTGGCGCGGGAATCGACGCAGCCGAAATAGCCGGAGGCGCAGAACAGATTCTCGGTCGCGTCCGGCCCGATGCCGAGCAGCACGGTTTCGTCCATCGCGCCCGCATAGCGCAGCGTGGTGGCGGCGAGTCCTGCGTCGGCGAATGCGCGGTTGAAGGTGATGCTGTCGGTCCCGATCAGGGTGATCAGCACGACATCGGGTTTGGCGGCGCGGATCCGCGCCAGATGCGGCTCGTGATCGTCCTCCCCGAGCGGGACGAATTCCTCGCCGACCACCTGGCCGCCGGCCTCCTTGATGTAGCGCTTCACCGCGCGATGCGATTGCCAGGGCCACACATAGTCGCTGCCGATCAGATACCAGCGCCGCGCCTTTTTGACGTCGGTCAGCCAATGGATCGCCGGCCGGCTTTCGGCGCGCGGCGTCTCACCGATCGCCATCACCCCAGGCGTCCGCTCGCCGCCCTCATAGACCGGCGTGTAGACATAGGGGATGCGGCCGCTCGTGACCTTGCGCAGCGCGAGGCGGACCGCCGAGATATGCGAGCCCATGATCACGTCGACCTCGTCGAAGGCGATCGCCCGCTCGGCGCGGCGCACCACCTCCTCGATCGGACCGCCGGCGTCGTACATCGACAATTCGACCTCGCGGCCGCGGATGCCGCCGCGCCGGTTGATCTCGTCGACCGCCAGCATGACGCTGTTGGCCGAGATCGGTCCCCAGATTCCGGGCGCGCCGGAGAAGGTGATGAAATTGCCGATCCTGAGCTTGCTGTCGGTGCCGCCACGGCGCGAGGAGCCCGGTTTGACGGTCAAAGCGAGATCGGCCGCACAGGACGACGGGCTTCGAAACAGGTGCGGCGGCGCGACGGGCAAGCCGCCATGCGCCTGGTAAGAGACCGTCGAGAGCACGCCAACTCCTGTCTGGGAAGCAATACGCAACGCAGCCAGCGGGCGGTTGCGGCATCCGCCCTTTGGTTGGGGAATATCCTAGGGGAAAATATTGAATATTCAACAATTGAAGTGCATATAGAAATGGCATGAGTTGCCGGACATTCATTCACCGGGTCAGGAACCAGGTCTCACGCCGTGGCTAAACCGCCGAAAGAAAATTCCCCGATCACCGAACACCTCACCTACCTGCTCGCGCAAGCCAACCGGGAGATCAACCGACAGTTGGAGACGCGGCTGGCCAAGGAAGGCGTACCGGTCGAGCAGTGGCGCATCCTCAAAGTGCTTTCCGACGGCAACGGCCACTCGATGGGCGAGCTTGCGGATGCGGTGCTGCTCAACCATCCGACGCTGACCAAGATGATCGACCGCATGGTGTCGGACGCGCTGGTCTATCGCGTGCAGGACCCGAAGGATCGCCGCAAGGTGCTGATGTTCGTCTCCGACCGCGGCAAGGCGCTGTGCCGGCGGCTGAACTCGCTGGCGGTGAGCCAGGAGGAGCACATCGTCGAGAGCTATGGCGACAAGTCGACGACCGAGCTCAAGCGCCTGCTGGAAAGCCTGATCGGCAGCGCCAACTGAGTCCGCTTCTGGTGGCGTTCACTTGAGATAGGTGCGGACGACGTCGATCAGATCCGCGGCACCTTGGGCCTTGGCTGGGTCCTTCTCATGCGCGGGATCGACGACGTGATGGCGGATATGCTCCTCGAGCAGCTCGGCCGTCAGTCCATTCACGGCCCCCCGCACCGAGGCTACCAGCATCAGCACGTCGGCACAGCCTAGCTCGGATTCGAGCGCGCGTTCGACCGCCTCGACCTGCCCCTTGATTCGCCGGACACGGCCGACGAGCTTCGACTTGTTCTTGATCGTGTGCGACATCGATCTAATATAGGGGGGTACCCTATATCGAGCAAGCGGCAAAAGGCCGGCCGAAACGATGTCGATGAAGCCGATATGCCGCAGCGGCGCCCTCCTGATCGTGCCCATGTTATGGGCGCAATCGGCCAGCGCGCACGGCATCGCCGGCAACCGCTATTTCGCCGGCACCATGACCATCGACGATCCGGCCGTTGCCGACGAACTCATCCTGCCGAACTTCAACTATCTCGGTTTCCCAGCGCAGGGCAGCGACGTCGTCGAGAACCGCATCAACGGAGCCTTCGCCCGGCTGCTCACGCCGAGCCTCGCTTTCACCGTCGACAGTTCGTCGGTCCATCAGAGCTGGCCGACCGGCCGCACATCGGGCTTCGACAAGACCAATATCGGCCTCAAATACGAGGCCTTTCGCGACAACCGCCACGAGATGCTGGTCTCGATTGGCCTCGCCTGGGGCATTGGTCATTCCGGCGCGGTCGCGATCGGCGCTGATGCGCCCGATACGATTCAACCCGGCATCTTCTTCGGCAAGGGATTTGGCGATCTCCCGGATTCGCTGTCGTGGATGCGGCCATTCGCCGTCACGGCCGCGGCCGTCGACGAGGTTCCGATCGGCTCCGGCGGCATGGCGCTGGCGCCCAATCCGGTCACCGGCCGGTTCGACACCGTTCTCTCGCCGGCCGTCGAGACGCTGCACTGGGGCTTTTCGGTCCAGTACAGCACGCTCTATCTGACCAAGCGCTTCGACGGCGGGCCGCCCAAGGATGAACCGTTGAATCAACTGGTTCCGCTGGTCGAATTCAGGTTCGACAGCCCCCGCGGCCAGGCGACGGCGGCGACCGCGAACCCGGGCTTTGCCTATGTCGCCGTGACCTGGCAGGTGGCGGCCGAGGCGATCATCCCGCTCAACCGCGCCGGCGGGACCGGACCGGGCTTCCGGGCCCAATTGCTGCTTTTCCTCGACGACCTCGTGCCTTCGCTGTTCGGCAAGCCGCTCCTCGCCGACCGGCCCGCACACAGCCAGATCGCATGGTAGCGCCTTGGACCTTGCCGCGGACCACAGAAAAACCGACCGGCCAATGTCGGGCGCTCGCCTGCCGGTTCGTCCTCTGGGGCGAACGCCGCGAACGAACCCCTGCCCGCCCTGGGCCCGTCCGCGGTATCGCCTTCGCGCTCCGGCGCGAAGGTCCGTCCCCTCCCGGTCAACAAGGACTCCGCCCATGACTTCGATCACGCCGTTCCTGTGGCTCGACAACAACGTCCGCGATGCCGTCGCCTTCTACAAATCGGTGTTTCCGAACGCCGAGATCGAAACCGTCAGCGACTTCATGGCGAGCTTCGAGCTCGAGGGGCAGCGGTTCTATGCGCTCAATGGCGGGCCGCAGCACAAGTTCAACGAGGCGGTGTCGTTCTTCCTCAGCGTCGACACCCAGGAGCAGGTGGATTATTTCTGGGGCAAGCTCACCGACGGCGGCCAGGAATCGCGCTGCGGCTGGCTCAAGGACCGCTTCGGCCTGTCCTGGCAGGTGATCCCGACAGCACTAAGCCGCTACCTCGGCGATCCCGACCGCAAGGCTGCCGACCGCGTCATGCAGGCGATGCTGAAGATGCAGAAGATCGTGATCGCCGATTTGGACCGGGCCTACGCGGGGTGAATGGCGCCACGCCTGTGACGGGCGGGCCATCGCCCGCCGCGTCAATGGTTGCGTCGGCTTACGCGTACCGCCCGTGGCAGTGCTTGTACTTCTTGCCTGACCCGCAAGGGCAATCCTCGTTGCGGCCGACCTTGCCCCAGCTTGTGGGATCGTTCGGATTGCGGTCGGCGGCGGACATTGCCGGCGCCAGCGAGGCCTGGGCGTAGGTCGCTTCGGTGAGGCTGGCGCGGGCGAACTCGTCCTCGCCGGTGCTGGGATCGAGCTTGTGCGCTTCCATCATCGGCAGCGGCTGCGGCGGCTCGTCCGGCGGGACGATCTCGACCCGCATCAGCTGCGCGGTGACCGCCTCGCGCAGATGCGCGCTCATCTCCTGGAACAGGTTGAAGGCCTCGGTCTTGTACTCCTGCAACGGATCGCGCTGGCCGTAGCCGCGGAGGCCGATCACCTGGCGCAGATGGTCGAGCATGATCAGGTGCTCGCGCCAGAGATGGTCGAGCGTCTGCAACAGGATGGTCTTCTCGACGTAACGCATCACGTCGGGGCCCCATTGCGCGACCTTCGCCGCCATCCGCTCGTCGACATGGGTCTCGATGCGGTTGAGCAGCTCCTCGTCGGCGATGCCCTCTTCCTTGGCCCATTCGTCGACCGGCAGGTCGACATCGAGCACGCGCTTCAGCTCTTCCTTGAGGCCCGCGGTGTCCCACTGCTCGGCATAGGCGTGCTCGGGGATGTGCTTGGCGACCACGTCCTCGACGAAGGCATGGCGCATGTCGGTCACGGTCTCAACGACGCTGTCGTCCTTCATCAGGTCGACGCGCTGGTCGAAGATCACCTTGCGCTGGTCGTTCTGGACGTTGTCGAACTTGAGCAGGTTCTTGCGGATGTCGAAGTTGCGCGCCTCGACCTTCTGCTGCGCCTTCTCGAGCGCCTTGTTGATCCAGGGATGGATGATGGCCTCGCCTTCCTGCAGGCCGAGCCGCTGCAACATGCTGTCGAGCCGGTCGGAGCCGAAGATGCGCATCAGGTCGTCTTCCAGCGACAGGAAGAACTTCGAGCGGCCGGGGTCGCCCTGACGGCCGGAACGGCCGCGCAGCTGGTTGTCGATGCGGCGGGATTCGTGACGCTCGGAGCCGATGATGTAGAGGCCGCCCGGCTTCTTCACGGTCTTGGCGGGCTTGTTGCCCTTGGCGGGCTCGGTCTCGAAATCCTCTTCCGCCTTCAGCACGATCTCGCGGAAGCGTTCGATGTCGGCCTTGATCTGCTCGATCTTCCTGGCCTTCTCGGCCTCGTCGGTGATGTCGGCGGTCTCCTGCTGGATCCGCATCTCGAGCGAGCCGCCGAGCTTGATGTCGGTGCCGCGGCCGGCCATGTTGGTCGCGATCGTGATCGCACCTGGCACGCCGGCTTCCGCGACGATGTAGGCTTCCTGCTCGTGGAAGCGCGCGTTCAGCACCGCGAACAGCTTCGCCGGCTTGCCCGCACGCGCCGCGGCATAGAGCTTCTCCATGCCGGATTCAGAGGTGAAATCGATCTGCTTGTAGCCGTGCTTCTTCAGATACTCGGCCAGCACTTCCGATTTCTCGATCGACGCCGTGCCGACCAGCACCGGCTGCAACCGCTTGTTGGCTCGCTCGATCTCGGCGAGGATCGCACCGTACTTTTCGTTCTGCGTGCGGTAGACCTCGTCGTCCTCGTCGAGGCGCGCCACCGGCAGGTTGGTCGGAATCTCCACGACCTCGAGCTTGTAGATGTCGAACAGTTCGTCGGCTTCGGTCAGCGCCGTGCCGGTCATGCCGGACAGCTTCTGGTACATGCGGAAATAGTTCTGGAAGGTGATCGAGGCCAGCGTCTGGTTCTCGGGCTGGACCGTGACGTGCTCCTTGGCTTCCAGCGCCTGGTGCAGGCCTTCGGAATAGCGCCGGCCCTGCATCATGCGGCCGGTGAACTCGTCGATAATGACGACCTCGTCATCGCGAACGATGTAGTCCTTGTCGCGCGTGAACAGCGTGTGCGCGCGCAGCGCCTGGTTGACGTGATGCACGACGGAGACGTTCTCGACGTCGTACAGCGAGTCGCCCTTGAGCTGGCCGGCGTCGCGCAGCAGGTTCTCGAGCTTCTCCATTCCGCCTTCGGTCAGCGTCACCGTGCGCTGCTTCTCGTCGACCTCGTAGTCATCCTTCTTGACGAGCTTCGGCATGAAGGTGTCGATGGTGTTGTAGAAATCCGAACGGTCGTCGAGCGGGCCGGAAATGATCAGCGGCGTGCGCGCTTCGTCGATCAGGATCGAGTCCACTTCGTCGACGATCGCGTAGAAGTGCTCGCGCTGGACCATGTCCTCCAGGCGGTACTTCATGTTGTCGCGCAGATAGTCGAAGCCGTATTCGTTGTTGGTGCCGTAGGTGATGTCGCAGGCATAGGCCGCCTTGCGCTCGGCGTCGTCGAGGCCGTGCACGATCACGCCGGTGGTCAGCCCGAGGAACGCATAGATCTGGCCCATCCAGCCGGAGTCGCGGCGGGCGAGGTAGTCGTTGACGGTGACGACATGAACGCCCTTGCCGGCGAGCGCGTTGAGGTAGACCGCAAGGGTCGCGACCAGCGTCTTGCCTTCACCGGTCTTCATCTCGGCGATGTCGCCCTCGTGCAGCACCATGCCGCCGATCAGCTGAACGTCGAAATGGCGCTGGCCGAGCGTCCGCTTGGCCGCCTCGCGCACCGTGGCGAAGGCCGGAACCAGGATGTCGTCGAGCGTCTTGCCGCTGGCGAGCTGCTGCTTGAATTCGGCGGTGCGGGCCTTGAGCTCGTCGTCGGACAGTTTGACGAGCTCGGGCTCCAGCGCGTTGATGGCGCTGACGCGGGACTGATACCCTTTGACCCGACGGTCGTTGGCGGAGCCGAAAAACTTGCGGGCGAGCGCGCCGATCATGCGAAATTCCTGTTCTTCGGTCTCGAGTTCAGTCTTGGTTCGGTCTTGAAGTTGTCTTGAAGTTCAAGTCTTGGAATACAGCCTGAGATGGTCCACCGGATCGCCTATCAACTCACCGTGACGCGCTACGGTTCGAGCCCCGCCAGGGGCTTCTCCGCCAATTGAGTGGGAAACAGGCCATCCTGGGTTCAACGGCGAAAAACGCAGCAAAATAAGCGCTCTCGCCGCTGACACGGTCGGCCAGAGATATGGCCCGGTCGGGGGGTTGTCAACGCCGCCAAGATGTCAAGGAATTCATCATTTTGACAAGACTTTCGCGTTGCCAATGTAACACGATTGGGCGAGTGTCCGCCCCGCTCGAGCTTCCCCCCTTTAGACCAAGGATTTTGCATGACCACCTCGCCCCCGGAAACCAAAACCGGCCTGCGCCTCGGCCTCGCCACCCTGGCCGCCACGGGCTGTCTTGTCGCAGTGCTGGCTGCCGGCCTTCCGGTCCGCGCCGCGGAGTCCGACCCGGTGCTGGCGAAGGTCAACGGTTCCGAGATCCACGCCAGCGACGTGGCGCTCGCCGAGGAGGAACTCGGCCCAAGCCTGGCGCAGATGGACCCGGCGACCAAGAAGGACAACGTGCTGTCCTTCCTGATCGACATGAAGATCGTGTCCAAGGCCGCCGAGGACAAGAAGATCGAGAACAATGACGACTTCAAGAAGCGGCTCGCCTTCACCCGCAACCGCCTGTTGATGGACAGCCTGCTCGCCAGCGAAGGCAAGGCCGCGACCACCGACGACGCCATGAAGAAGGTCTATGAGGAGGCCTCCAAGCAGATCACCGGCGAGCAGGAAGTGCGCGCCCGCCACATCCTGGTCGAGACCGAGGACGAGGCCAAGGCGATCAAGGCCGAGCTCGACAAGGGCGCCGACTTCGCCGAGCTCGCCAAGAAGAAGTCCAAGGATCCCGGCGCCTCCGACGGCGGCGACCTCGGCTTCTTCACCAAGGAGCAGATGGTGCCGGAATTCTCCGCAGTCGCCTTCGCGCTCGAGCCGGGCAAGATTTCCGATCCGGTCAAGTCGCAGTTCGGCTGGCACATCATCAAGGTCGAGGAAAAGCGCAACCGCAAGGCGCCCGACTTCGAGCAGGTGAAGGCCCAGATCGAGACCTATGTGACCCGCAAGGCGCAGGCCGACTACGTCGCCAAGCTGCGCGAGGCCGCCAAGGTCGAGCGCATGGACAAGCCGGCCGAGACAGCCAAGGACCCTGCCGCGCCGGCCGACGCCGCCAAGGACGCGCCGAAGCCCGCCGACAACAAGATGGCGCCGGCGAAGAAGTAAGTTTTGCGCCACAGATGCAGTTGCGATGGCCGGGCTCGTCCCGGCCATTTGCTTTTGGCGACGCGCTCGTTTGATCACGTCGTCCCGGCGAAAGCCGGGACCCATACGCCGCGGCAGAGCTTTTCTTGCCGCGGTAGCAGTTTCTTGAACAATTGATGACGGTGGTTGTAGATCCCGGCCTTCGCCGGGACGACGCCGTTGCGCGCTCGCGCCCGAGCCCTCTCCCGCTTCAGTCGGCGAGATGATATGCAGCGCTTCCCTCCCCGTAGCCGGAAGCTTGCCGATGTCCACCGCCGTCTCCCCCCTCGCCCCGCCTGACGTTCCAGAGATGCCCGTGATCACGGGTGTGCGCCTTGCGACCGCTGCCGCCGGCATCCGCTACAAGGGGCGCACCGACGTGCTGCTCGCACTGATGGACAAGGGCACCACGGTGGCCGGCGTCTTCACCAAGTCGAAGTGCCCGTCGGCGCCGGTCGAATGGTGCCGCGCCAGGCTGAAGGGCGGGAGCGCCCGCGCGCTGGTGGTCAATTCCGGCAACGCCAACGCCTTCACCGGCAAGACCGGGAAGGCATCCACCGCGCTGACCGCGCAGATCGCATCGAAGGCGGTCGGTTGTTCGACCTCGGACGTGTTCCTCGCCTCGACCGGCGTGATCGGCGAACCGCTCGATGCCACCAAGTTCGACGGCGTGCTGGCGCAGCTCGCGGAGACCGCGACCCCGGATCACTGGATGGACGCCGCCAAGGCGATCATGACCACCGACACCTTCCCGAAGGTCGCCACCGCGACCGTCAAGCTCGGCAAGGCCAAGGTGACGATCAACGGCATGGCCAAGGGCGCCGGCATGATCATGCCCGACATGGCGACCATGCTGTCCTTCATCTTCACCGACGCGCCGCTGTCGGCCGGCGTGCTGCAATCGCTGCTCAAGGCCGGCGTCGAGGACACCTTCAATGCGCTGACCATCGACGGCGACACCTCGACCTCGGACACGCTGCTCGCCTTTGCGACCGGCGCTGCGGCCGCCAATGGCGCGCCGAAGATTTCGCGCGCCAGCGACCCGCGCCTGAAGGCTTTCACCAAGGCGTTCCAGCAGATCCTCGCCAGCCTGTCCGAACAGGTGGCCCGCGACGGCGAAGGCGCGCGCAAGCTGGTCGAGGTCGTGGTCGAGGGCGCGACGACAAAACCGTCGGCGCGCAAGATCGCGATGTCGATCGCCAATTCGCCGCTGGTGAAGACCGCGATCGCCGGCGAGGACGCCAATTGGGGTCGTGTGGTGATGGCGGTCGGCAAGGCCGGCGAACCCGCCAACCGCGACAAGCTCTCGATCTCCTTCAACGGCATCCGCGTCGCCAGGAGCGGTGCGCGCGATCCGTCCTACAATGAGAAAGAGGTGTCGGAGGCGATGAAGGCGCCGAAGATCCAGATCAAGGTCGCGCTCGGCCTCGGCAAGGCCAAAGACCGCGTGCTGACCTGCGACCTCACCAAGGAATACGTCGCGATCAACGGCGATTACCGGTCGTAAGCACTACAGGTCGCCCGCCATCCCCGTCATTGCGAGGAGCGAAGCGACGAAGCAATCCATCCGTCGGAGCGTGCGGTCAGATGGATTGCTTCGCTTCGCTCGCAATGACGGCGTTAATCCCGTCATCCTGAGGTGCGAGCGGAGCGAGCCTCGAAGGATGCACGGCCACCAGTCGGGCCGTCGACCCTTCGAGACGGCCGCTTCGCGGCCTCCTCCAGCGACAAAGGCGAAGCCTTTGCGCGGGGGTGACGATGAGAGCGCCTTAGCTCGAGATCCGCGCGTCGGCGACGGCCTTCTTGAACAGCGCGTTCATCGCGTCTGCAATGCCCTGCGTCGGGCTGACCTCGAAATAGAAGCCCGGCGACGCACAAGCCTGCATGTTCTGTGCGATCTGACTGTTCGGCGACGGACCGAACGGACCCTGATTGAACGGATCGATCCAGGTCATGTACCAGTTGTTGGTCGGCAGCTGCAGATAGGTGGTGTAGAGCACCGCGATCTTGATGTTGCGCTTCTTGATCGCATCACACAGCGCCGGATTGATCGGCGACTGGCAGCGATTGCTGCCGGTGATCGGCTTCAGGCAGCTTGAATTCGGCTCGTCGGCCACGCCATCGGACACGAAGAACAGATACTTCATCGGCGCGGCCGAGGTGCCGGGCCCCGGTGCGCTGATCGCGTTGCTGATGGCCGGAAGCACCGTCGAGAACTGGCTGTCTTTGTCGGCGGTGTACGAGTCGTTGTTGCCGTAGACGCCCATCAGGTCGATGTTGCCGGCCGCGGTCTTGGCGCTCGACAGGCTGGTCGACAGCGTGAACAGCGCGCGCAGGCCGATCGTCGCCGACGAGGCGCCGAAATCGTAGATCGCCATCCGGTACTGGCTGGCATAGGTCGCGGTGTTCGCGGCCGTGTCCATCAGCTGCTGGGTCGCGCTGCGCAGCACGTCGATCCGCGTCGTCACGCCGAGCGACTTGGCGAGATTGTAGTAGTTGTTGGCATCGTTGTAGTCGTGGCAGGCGAACGCGCACTGGTCCGGCGTGTTGTTGACCATCTTGGTCACGTCGGCCGGCGTCGCTGCGACCCCCATCGAAGGCGAATTGTCGAGCAGCAGATAGAAATCGATATAGAGCGGCATGTTCGCGGTCGCGGTCGACGTACCCGTCACGGTCATCTTGCTCTGCCCGATGACGCCGAGGAACATGGTCGGGACATCTGCGGTGAACTGGACCGTCGAGGTGATCGTGCCGCCGCTCTTGGTCATGGTCGGCGTCACGCTGGTCAGCGTGAAGCCGTTCTGGTTGAAGACGTTGCCGCTGAAGATCTTCCGCGCGTCGGCTTCGCCCGCCGAGATCTCACCGTCCGAGGTCATGGCGCCGGCGGCAATGAAGCCGGGCGATTGCTTGGCGACCGCGCCGACGCTCGCCGCGTCGGCGGCGGAGATCAGCTTGCTGCGGATCTGGTTGGCGCGGGAATAGTCGACCGCGCATCCGACCGCGACGACGAGCGGCAGCAGCACAAGGCCGAAGGTCATCGCGATATTGCCGGAGCGATCGCGACGGAAACGGCTGATGGTCCGGATCAAGGTGCTCATGGGTTATATCGGCAGAGAATTTGATGGGTAGATAAACCGCTTCACCCTGCCAGTTGCGAATTAAGGCCGGCTTATCGCGGATGCAGAAACAGCTACCGGCACAAATCGTTTGGCCGGGCGGCGCATTGCTGGTTAATGAACGCTTGCAGATCGGAAGGAAATCCCTGCTCCATGGCTGAGATCAAGCTGACCCTCGTCGTCGCCTGCGCGCTAGTCGACGCCGACAAGCGCGTGCTGCTGGCGCAGCGTCCCGAAGGCAAGGCGCTGGCGGGATTGTGGGAATTCCCCGGCGGCAAGATCGAGCCCGGCGAGCGGCCGGAGCAGACCCTGATCCGCGAGCTGCACGAGGAGATCGGCATCACCGTGAGCGAGCCGTGCCTCGCCCCGCTGACCTTCGCCAGCCACGCCTACGAGACCTTCCATCTCTTGATGCCGCTCTACATCTGCCGCCGCTGGGAGGGCCTGGCGGTGGCGCGCGAGGGCCAGAACCTCGCCTGGGTCCGCGCCAACAAGCTGCGCGACTATCCGATGCCGCCGGCGGACATCCCGCTGCTGCCGCATCTGGTGGATCTGCTGCTGTGACCGTCGCCCCTCCCACTTGCGGGGGAGGCGCCTTGCCAAAATATCGAAAACAACCCCATGCAAAGTAGCCCGGCGTTCAGCACGACGACTTGACACGTCGGGCAACTCACCGGCACAATTCCATTATTCCGAAATCGTGCAAGCAACCGTCGCCCACCTTGTGAGCGAGGTTGGATGGCTGTGATCTCGCTGGCGCACGATGAGCGGGGTTGACCGTGAGGGACGCACGATGGACGGGCTCCCTCCCCCCTTGCGGGGGAGGGCTGGGGAGAGGGGTGCACACGGCGCGCTCTCTCCGCATGATCTTGAAAACGCGCGCAGAATTGTGAAAGGGACAATCGCACTAGTATCTCGCCCGGGGCTACCCCTCTCCCCACCCTCCCCCGCAAGGGGGGAGGGAGCCTGAGCAGCGTACGTCCCTAACGCTTCGTGCCCTTCACCGCCGCCTCCAGGCTCGCTTTCGCCGAGCCTGGCTTCAGCGGCTTCGGCTGGCTTTCATGCGGCGCCCACCCGGACAGCCAGACGATGTCGAAGGTGGCGCGGATGCGGCCGTCGGCGTCGGCGAAGCGTTCGCCGTAGATCTGCGCCATGCGCAACATGGTGGCGCGGCGGGTCGGGGTGTGGCGGCGCTCGCGCAGCACATTGGTCGCGCCCATGCGCCTGAGGTCGGCCATCAGCGCGAACGCGCTGGCATAGCGCACCACGACGCGGTCGACATCGGTCACCGGCAACGCGAATCCTGCCCGCTGCAACAGCGCGCCGATGTCGCGCAGATCGGCGAACGGCGCGACGCGCGGCGACACCCCGCCCTCGCACTCCGCCTCCGCCGCGGCGAAGCTTTGCCTGAGTTCTGTCAGCGTGTCGCCGCCGAGCATCGCAGCGAGCAGCAGCCCGTCCGGCTTCAGCGCGCGGCGGATCTGCGCCAGCACGCCGGGCAGATCATTGACGAACTGGAAGGCGAGCGCCGAGACCGCGAGATCGAGCGACTCCGGCGGCAGGCCAAGCGATTCCGCCTCAGCGAATCCGATCGTACCGACTGATGCCACACGCCCGCGCAGGACCTCCGCAAGCCCGTCACCCGGCGTCCAGACATCGGCTGCTGAAGAAAAGCTGCGCGACACCGCCTGCAAGCGGTCCGCCATATCCTCCGTGGCTCGCTCGAGCAGGAACGTCGCCGCTCCCGCGGCCTGCGCACGCGCCAGCCGCGCGCCGAGCAATGCGCGGTCGAACAGGATTGGGGCCGTGGCCGGGGGGGTTGCCATGCCCGCTGGTTACGCCGGACCGCCGGCGCAGGCAATGCGCCTTGAGCCTGCATTGCTCAAACGCTAGCCTTGCCCGATGGACGCCGAGGCTTCACCGACACGCTCCATTACGGCCCACCTCCAGCGCGCGCTCGGCGCGGTCGGCGGCGCGTGGCTGCGCACCGCGCGGCTGGCGCTCGACATCGCGCTGCCGACGCTGTGCGTGTCCTGCCGCGAGCCGGTTCATGGCGAGGGCGTCTGCGCGGACTGCTGGGCCAAATTGTCGTTCATCGCGCCGCCGTTCTGCCCGCGGCTCGGCATTCCCTTCGTCTACGATCCAGGTCCCGAGCTGCTGTCGATGGAGCGATCGCCAACCCACCAGCCTATCAACGCGCCCGCGCCGCGGTGCGCTATGACGACGTCGCGCGCACGCTGGTGCACGCATTAAAATTCCAGGATCGTACCGATCTGGCGCCGACAATGGGCCGCTGGATGGCGCGGGCGGGGAAGGAATTGCTCGACGGCGCCGACATGCTGGTTCCGGTTCCTCTGCACTGGCGGCGCGGCTGGAGCCGGCGCTACAACCAGTCCGGCGCGCTCGCCAAGGTGATCGCGCGCCAGAGCGGCGTCAAAATGGTGTCGGAGGCGCTGCGGCGTGTCCGCGCCACCGAGCAGCAGATCGGACTGTCGCGCAAGGACCGCGCCAGCAATGTGCAGGGCGCATTCGGGGTCGCCGATGAACGCAAGGCTGACATCCAGGGCCGCCGGGTGATCCTGGTCGACGACGTCCTGACCTCGGGTGCGACAGTGGATGCTTGCGCCCGAGCGCTATTACGGGCGAAGGCGGCGCAGGTCGACGTGCTGGTGTTTGCCCGGGTTGTCGAGCAGCACCGCGCTCCCATATAATCCAAGTAATCAGGTTCAACCGAGCACACCATGACCGCTGCCATTGAAATCTACACCCGCCCGGGCTGCGGTTATTGTACCGCGGCCAAATCGCTTCTGACGCGCAAGAACGCGGCGTTCACCGAATTGAGCGTCGCCAGCAACCCGGCCTATCGCGACGAAATGTACAATCGCGCCGGCGCCGGGACGACCTTCCCGCAGATCTTCATCGGCAAGACCCATGTCGGCGGCTGCGACGAGCTCTACGCGCTCGACCGCGAGGGCAAGCTCGACGGCCTGCTCAGCAACGGAGGCGGCGCCTGATGAGCACGGACAACATTTTCACCGCCGCCATGGTGCAGATGCGCACCGGGCTGCTGCCGGAGCCGAGCCTCGAGCAGGGCACGCGGCTGATCCGCGAAGCGGCGGCGCAGGGCGCAAAATACGTGCTGACCCCCGAGGTCAGCAACATGATGCAGCTGAACCGCAAGGCGCTGTTCGAGCACTTGGCGAGCGAAGAGGACGACAAGTCGCTGCAGGCGTATCGGGCGCTGGCCGCCGAGCTGAAGATCCATCTGCATATCGGCTCGCTGGCGCTGCGCTTCTCGCCGGAGAAGGCGGTCAACCGTTCGTTCCTGATCGGGCCCGAGGGCAATGTGCTCGCGAGCTACGACAAGATCCATATGTTCGACATCGACCTGCCGGGCGGCGAGAGCTATCGCGAATCGGCCAACTACCAGCCCGGCGAGACCGCCGTGATCTCCGACCTGCCCTGGGGCCGGATCGGGCTGACGATCTGCTATGATGTGCGGTTCCCGGCGCTGTATCGTGCGCTCGCCGAAGCCGGCGCATCCTTCCTCACCGTGCCGTCCGCCTTCACCCGCAAGACCGGCGAAGCACATTGGCACACGCTGCTGCGCGCCCGCGCCATCGAGACCGGCTGCTTCGTATTCGCGGCGGCGCAGGCCGGCCTGCATGAGAACAAGCGCGAGACCTTCGGCCATTCGCTGATCATCGACCCCTGGGGCGAGATCCTCGCCGAGGGCGGCGTCGAGCCGGGCGTGTTCCTGGCCGAGATCGATCCCGCCAAGGTCGAGACCGCGCGCAGGACGATTCCCTCGCTGCAACATGGCAGGCGCTTCGGCATTGCCGACCCCAAGGCCGGCCCAGAGCATCTGCACCTCGTCCGGGGTTCGGCATGATCCGCTACACGCTGCGCTGCGAGCGCGGCCATCAGTTCGAGAGCTGGTTCCAGAGCTCCTCGGCCTATGAATCGCAGGAGCGCCGTCACCTGATCGATTGTCCGTCCTGTGGATCGAGCAAAGTCGAGCGCGCCATCATGGCGCCCCAGGTCGTCAGCAAGAAGGGCCGCGAACCGGCCCGCCCGGCGCCGGCCGCGCCCGTCGAGGCACAGCCCAACGAATCGACGTCGCTGATGATGGCGCAGGAGCGCGAACTGCGCAGCAAGCTGAAGGAACTGCGCGACCACATCGTGAAGAACGCCGACAATGTCGGCGAGCGCTTCCCCAACGAAGCGCGCAAGATGCATTACGGCGACATCGAGCATCGGCCGATCTACGGCGAGGCCTCGCCCGAAGAGGCCCGTGCGCTGATCGACGAGGGCGTCGAGGTCTCGCCGCTGCCGACGCTGCCGGAAGACCGGAATTGACGTCGGTAGCGGTGGACGAAGCCCCTCTTGATCCGCCATGAACCGACACGCCGCTCTTCTATCTCTCATTCATTTTGATGCACCCATCTCTGATCTGGAGACGCGCCTCCAGTCGTTCGGGTGGGACTCCGATGAGGTCGTGACGTTGACCCGCCGACACATTACCGATGTGTTGGAGCGGTTTGCGGACGCCAGGATCGACGCTGCGGCTGTCGAGGCCTGGGCGAACTTGATCGAATGCCGGGAGGACATCCGGCTCGAACCGGGACAAGACAAAATTGTCCGCGCCGCGATCCACGATCTCGCCAACCCTGAGCTTCAGGGTAAATTGCAAGACATAGCGCCGAGAATCCTCTCCAGCCTTTCTTAGGGGTCCGCCTCATGTCGCCCGACACATTTTCGTCCTGGCAGGTCTGGGCGTTCCTGTCCGCCGTGTTCGCGGCATTGACCGCGATCTTCGCCAAGGTCGGTGTCGAGGGCATCAACTCTGATCTCGCCACCCTGATCCGCACCGTGGTCGTGCTGATCACGCTGTCGGCGATCCTGTTCGCGACCGGACAATTCACCCAGGCCGGACCGATCTCGACCAAAAGCTGGCTGTTCCTGCTGCTGTCAGGGCTCGGCACCGGCGCGTCGTGGATCTGCTATTTCCGCGCGCTCAAGCTCGGGCCGGCGACACTGGTCGCGCCGATCGACAAGCTCAGCGTCGTGCTGGTGGCGCTGTTCGGCGCCGTGTTCCTCGGCGAGCGCCCCTCGGCCTATGGCTGGATCGGGATCGCGCTGATCTCGGCGGGTGCCGTGCTGATCGCGGTCAAAGGCTAACCTTTAAGCTGCGATCAGCAGGGCGACTCCGATCACGATCAGGACGATGCCGAACACCTCGCGCAGCGAGAACGGCTGCTTGAGCGAGAAATACGCCACGCCCTGCGCGAACAGCACCTCGATCAGCGCCAGCGTCCGCACATTGGCGGCGGCGGTGAGTGCGAACGCCAGGAACCAGAACTGCGAGGAGAACGCGCCCATGAAGCCCGCGAACATCGAGGGCCGCCACAGGCCGAGGATTTTCCGCAACACGTCAGCGCGCGCAGCAACAGATAGACCGACAGGATCAGCGTCTGCACCAACAGGCTCCACATCAGCGTGTAGGAGGCCGCCGTGACAAACGAGACGCCGGGCACCGCAATGATCGCACCGCGAAAGCTCACCGCCGAGATCGCGAACACGGCGGCGGCGCCGAGGCCGAGCACGGTCGGGCGCAGATCGGCAAAGCGCCGCGAGCCGCCCGGCCGCAGCGCGGTGACGACGACGCCGATGGTCGCGATCACGATCGCGATCACCTTAGGCGTCGTGAGATGGTCACCGAGGAAGACGAAGCCGAAGATAGCGGTCTGGATCGCCTCGGTCTTCATGTAAGCCGTGGTCACCACGAAGGAGCGGTCGTTCATCGCCAGCAGCATGAAGCCGGTGCCGACGATCTGGGTGAGCGCGCCGGACAACAGCCACGGCCAGAACGAGGCCGCCGGCCACGGCACGCGATCGCCGGTCAGCAGCACCGCGAGCACGAAGAACACCACCGAGAACGGCAGGCCGAACAGGAAGCGGATATTGGTCGCGCCCCAGGTCCCGAGCGGCCCGGTCAGCTGCCGCTGCATCGCATTGCGCGCCACCTGCCCGAACGCAGCGACGATCGTGAAGGGAATCCAGAGCGAGGCGATCGTGAACATGCGGGGATGAGGAGAACCTGGCGGGGCAGGAGTACACGCGCAGCGTGCCCGGCAGAAGGTATACGGTCAACCTACACAGTGCATGACTGACTTGCGATCGCGCCACCAACTCGGTGTCGTCCCTGCGAAACCCTGGCAGCGGTTGCGACGACGCGCGCTGTCGTCAACAATTCGGGCCGGTGGCTATGGGTCCCTGCTCCCGTGCGCAATTGCGCACTAGGCAGGGACGACACCTTCTGGATGGCACCAGCGTCTCAATCTCGACCCGCCGCGCCACAAACTCTCCGTCGTCCCTGCGAAAGCAGGGACCCATAACCACAGGAAGTAGTTCGTGGCACACCGGTCAGACAAGCAGATCGCTCAGGTCACGCCACTCCGGATTTTCCCGTTCAATCAGCTCAATCTTCCAGTCACGCTTCCATTTCTTGAGCTGCTTTTCGCGCGTGATGGCCTCTTCTGCGCGCTGATATGATTCGACGTGGACCAGCCGATAGACGCCGTAGGTATTGACGAACGACGAGCCCTCGCCATTGCGATGCTGCTCAAGCCGCTTCTGAACGGAATTCGTCACGCCGATATACAGCGTGCCATGGCGCCGGCTGGCGAGGATGTAGACATAGTACATGCTCGGAACGCGGACCTCGCCCGATTATTTTGGCCGGTGGTTATGGGTCCCTGCTTTCGCAGGGACGACACCTTCTGGAGGAGACAGCGTCCCATATTTTCAGCACTCCCGCCACAAACTCCGTGTCGTCCCTGCGAAAGCAGGGACCCATAACCACAGGGAGCGGTTTGGGGCACACCGGTCAGACAAGCAGGTCGCCGCGAAACCCTGGCAGCGGTTGCGACGACGCGCGCTGTCGTCAACAATTCGGGCCGGTGGCTATGGGTCCCTGCTTTCGCAGGGACGACAGTGATTATGCGGATGCCTCGGCGCCACTCAAACCTCTTCCGCGACCACCATGTAGTTGACGTCCATGTCGGTCGAGACGGTCCATTTGTCGGCGAGCGGGTTGTAGACCACGCCGGCCTGCTCGGTGACGCTGAGGTTGACGTCGCCGAGATAGCGCTCGAGTTCGGCGGGAGTGACGAACTTGCTCCACTCATGGGTGCCGCGCGGCAGCCAGCGCAGCACGTATTCGGCGCCGACGATCGCCAGCGCGAAGCTCTTCCAGTTGCGGTTCAGGGTCGAGACCACCATCAGCCCGCCGGGCTTGAGCATCACAGCGCAGCGTTTGATGAAGGCGCCGACGTCATTGACGTGCTCGACCACCTCCATCGCCAGCACGATGTCGAAGCGCTCGCGCGCGTCCATGTCCTCCACCGTCGTGCAGCGATAGTCGATCGACAGATGGCCCTTGTCGGCGTGCAGCTTCGCGGCCGCGATGTTGGTGGCGGAGGGGTCGATGCCGATCACCTGGGCCCCTAACCGTGTGAACGGCTCGCACAACAGGCCGGCGCCGCAGCCGATGTCGAGCAGGCGCAGGCCGGACAGGCAGTTCAGGCTCTTGGCGTTGCGCTCGAACTTGCGGCAGGCGGCGTCGCGGATATAGGTCAGGCGCAGCGGATTGATCTTGTGCAGCGGCGCCATCTTGCCGCGCGGATCCCACCATTCATCCGACAGCTTCGAGAATTTTGCGATCTCGGCCGGATCGACCGAGCTGGCGGAGGCATTGGCGGAGGAACTGGCGGAGGAACTGGAAAGTGTTGATTGTGTAGCCATGATTTGCGCGCGCCCCTATCGCGCGGTGATCGAATTGCGGAACGACAGCGGCGAGGCGATGGTCTTGATGGTTTCGATGCCCTCGCCGACGCCGCGGATGGTGACGTCGCCATAATTGAGCAGGCGCCCCAGGATGCTCTGGTTGACGTCGACGCTCTCGACCTTGTCGAGGCTCATCTCGAAGGTGCGCCGCTTGATGAAGCCGCTCTTGTGCACCACGCGGAAATTGGTGACGTCGGTTTCCGTGGTCCAGCGGTGGAACCAGGCTGTGGCGGTCCAGTACAGCGCCGCGATCGCGACCACGGCGGCGGCAGCAAGACAGGTCAGCACGAGGCCCTCGACCATCGTCATCCGCGACAGGATCAGCAGCACCAGCACCACGATCCAGGCCCCGATCGCCGGCAGATAGAACATCCAGTGCGCATTGGTGGAATACAGCACCTTCTCGCCGGGCTGCAGGATCTCGTCGATATAACGTCCCATCCAATCCCGCCTTCGCGTTATCTGCGAGTCACCCGTGCGCCACAGCCCGCCTGCAACCGGCAGGACACCCCAAAAGACCGTCAGGGGACCCCTACCAACCGGCTTGCCCCCGGGCGCGGCGCTATGTATACGCGCCTTTCGGTCCCCGCGCTTGCGGTTTTCGGCGTGGGGTAACCTACTTATCCTCTTAAAGGAATAGACGCGTCGTCATGGGCCGCCTCGTGATGAAATTCGGCGGTACGTCCGTCGCCAATATCGATCGTATCCGCAACGTCGCGCAGCACGTGAAGCGCGAGGTCGACGCGGGCCACGAGGTCGCCGTCGTCGTCTCCGCGATGTCGGGCAAGACCAACGAGCTGGTGGCCTGGTGCACCGAAGCCTCGCCGATGCACGACGCGCGCGAATATGACGCCGTGGTCGCTTCCGGCGAACAGGTCACCTCGGGCCTGCTCGCGATCGTGCTGCAGGGCATCGGCATCCAGGCGCGCTCCTGGCAGGGCTGGCAGATCCCGATCAAGACCTCGGACGCGCATGCTTCGGCGCGCATCCTCGATATCGACGGCACCGAGATCATCACCCGCTTTAAGGAGCGCAAGGAAGTCGCCGTGATCGCCGGCTTCCAGGGTATCAACCCCGATACCGGCCGCATCACCACGCTCGGCCGCGGCGGTTCGGACACTTCGGCGGTGGCGATCGCGGCCGCGCTGAAGGCCGACCGCTGCGACATCTACACCGATGTCGACGGCGTCTACACCACCGATCCGCGGGTGGTGCCGAAGGCGCGCCGGCTCGACAAGATCGCGTTCGAGGACATGCTGGAGCTGGCCTCGCAGGGCGCCAAGGTGCTGCAGGTTCGCTCGGTGGAACTCGGCATGGTGCACAACATGCCGATCTTCGTGCGCTCCAGCTTCGACAAGCCAGAGGATATCGACCCGCACGCCAACCAGCCGCCGGGCACGCTGATCTGCAGCGAGGAGGAAATCATGGAAATGCACGTCGTCACCGGCATCGCCTTCTCCAAGGACGAAGCCCAGATTTCCGTGCGCCAGATCGAGGACAAGCCGGGCGTCGCCGCGGCGATCTTCGGGCCGCTCGCGGATGCCAACATCAACGTCGACATGATCGTGCAGAACGTGTCGGAGGACGGCAAGACCACCGACCTCACCTTCACGGTGCCGGCGACCGACTACAACCGCGCCAAGGACACGATCACCTCCGCCAAGGCCAAGATCGGCTATGCCAGGCTCGACACCGAGACCGACGTCGCCAAGGTCTCGGTGATCGGCAGCGGCATGCGCAGCCATGCCGGCGTCGCGGCGAAGGCGTTCAAGGCGCTGGCCGATCGCAACATCAACATCCGCGCCATCACCACCTCCGAGATCAAGTTCTCGGTCCTGATCGACGCCGCCTACACCGAACTCGCGGTGCGCACGCTGCACACGCTCTACGGGCTGGATCAGGCGTAGGGCTTGGCGGCGGCCCCGCGCGGGGCTCTCCGCCGTCATTCCGGGGCCCGCGAAGCAGGAGCCCGGAATCCATCGGGCCGCAGGTTGCGTGGATAAGTGGATTCCGGGCTCTCGCTTCGCGAGCCCTCAGGTGCGCAATTGCGCACCGGGGAATGACGGGGTTGGAGATCGGCCTCCTCCTCCCACACCCGCCTCGGAGTTAGAATTTCTCTTAGCGGGCGCAGCATAGGGCTGACGCAGACGTTATTTGCTACTGGCAGGCGTTTTGCTTGGCAAAGCGAGCCTTGATTGGCTATACGGCCAGTCAGGCAGGCTGTCGCAAACTGTGGCACAGTTTTAGCTATCTCGAATCGGCGGGAACTGGCGCAAGCGGCGACGCCGAATGACTAAAATCGTTGTTTTTGACGAGTTTTGCGCCAGCGGCCGGCCGGCCCGGTGCGCCGGCCTCGTGGGGAGGGACTGAAGCACATGCGGAGCGCGTCGGGAGGCCCCCGCATCCTGTTGAGACGGCTCCGCGAAACCATGGCGGAGCAAGTCTCCGCCCAGGAGCGCCTCGACAAGATCGTGGTGCTGATCGCGGCCAACATGGTGGCCGAGGTCTGCTCCTGCTACGTGCTGCGCGTCGACAACACACTCGAGCTCTACGCCACCGAAGGTCTGAACCGCGACGCCGTGCACCGCACCGTGCTGAGCGCGCATGAGGGCCTGGTCGGCCTCGTCGCCAGCGAGGCGACGCCGCTCAATCTGTCCGACGCGCAAAGCCATCCGGCCTTCGCCTACCGCCCGGAGACCGGCGAAGAGGCCTACCACTCGTTCCTCGGCGTGCCGATCCTGCGCGCCGGCAACACGCTCGGCGTGCTGGTGGTGCAGAACCGCGCCAAGCGCACCTATGTCGAGGAAGAGGTCGAGGCGCTGCAGACCACCGCCATGGTGCTGGCGGAGATGATCGCCTCCGGCGAGCTTGCCGCGCTGGCGCAACCCGGCGCCGAGCCCGCCGCCCGGCACTCGCTGCACAAGACCGGCGCAGTGCTCTCCGACGGCATCGCGCTCGGCCATGTCGTGCTGCACGAGCCGCGCGTCGTCATCACCAATTACATCGCCGAAGACCTGCCGAAGGAGATCAAGCGGCTCGACACCGCGCTGGCCAATCTGCGCGCCGACCTCGACCGCATGCTGGAGCGCGGCGACGTCGCCGAAGGCGGCGAGCACCGCGAGGTGCTGGAAGCCTATCGCATGTTCGCCAACGACCAGGGCTGGTCGCACAAGCTGCATGAAGCGGTCGCCACCGGCCTCACCGCGGAAGCCGCCGTCGAACGCGTGCAGTCCGACACCCGCGCGCGCATGCTGCGCTCGACCGACCCCTATCTGCGCGACCGGCTGCACGACCTCGAGGATCTCGGCCATCGCCTGATGCGTCAGCTGGTCGGCCAGGATCATGCGCCGTCGCGCGAGCAGCTGCCCGACAACGCCATCCTGATCGCCCGCGCGATGGGCCCGGCGGCGCTGCTCGACTACGACCGCAAGCGGCTGCGCGGCCTGGTGCTGGAGGAAGGCACCGCGAATTCGCACGTCTCGATCGTGGCGCGCGCGCTCGGCATTCCCGCGGTCGGCGAGGTGCCGAACGCGCCCGGCATCGCCGATCCGGGCGACGCCATCATCGTCGACGGCATCTCCGGCGAGATCTATGTCCGCCCTTCCACCGAGATCGAATCCGCTTATGCCGAACGCGTCCGGTTCCGGGCGCGGCGGCAGGCGCAATATTCGGAGTTGCGCGACAAGGCCTGTGTGACCAAGGACGGCCAGCCGATCGAGCTTCTGATCAATGCCGGCCTGACCATCGACCTGCCGCACATCGACGACACCGGCAGCGCCGGCATCGGCCTGTTCCGCACCGAATTGCAGTTCATGGTGAGCCCGAGCCTGCCGCGTTCGAGCGACCAGCTCGCACTGTACCGCACCGTGCTCGACGCCGCGGGCTCAAAGCCCGTCACCTTCCGCACGCTCGACATCGGCGGCGACAAGGCGCTGCCCTATATGGAGACCGTGGTCGAGGAAAATCCGGCGCTCGGCTGGCGCGCGATCCGGCTCGGCCTCGATCGCCCCGGCCTGCTGCGCGGCCAGATCCGCGCGCTGCTGCGGGCCGGCGGGGGCCGCGCGCTGAAGATCATGTTCCCGATGATCTCCGACATCGCCGAGTTCGACCAGGCCAAGGCGATCGTCGAGCGCGAGCTGACCTATCTGCGCCAGCACGGCCATTCGCTGCCCGAGCGCGTCGATATCGGCACCATGGTCGAAGTCCCGGCCCTGCTCTACCAGCTCGACGAGCTCCTGAAGAAGGTCGACTTCGTCTCGGTCGGCTCCAACGACCTGTTCCAGTTCCTGTTTGCGGTCGACCGCGGCAATGCCAAGGTCTCCGAACGCTTCGACATCCTGTCGGCGCCGATCCTGCGCGCGCTGCGCGACATCGTGCGCAAGGCCAAGACGGCGAAGAAGGCGGCGTCGCTGTGCGGCGAGATGGCGTCGAAGCCGATCGGCGCGCTGGCGCTGATCGCGCTCGGCTACCGTTCGCTTTCATTGTCGGCAACGGCGCACGGCCCGGTCAAGGCGATGATCCTCGACCTCGACGCCCAGAAGGCCGAGGCGATGATCAATCCGCTGCTCGACGCGCCGGTCGGCAGCGTGTCGATCCGTGCCGCGCTGACCAAGTTTGCGGAAACCGAGGGGCTGGCCTTGTAGCGACGCTGTCGTCGCCTCCGCCGCCCTTCGCGCCTTCCGCAAATTCGAGATATCGCCATGCTACCCGAAGCCAAACTCGACGTCCTGCTCGCCCATCACGCCTCGCTCGAGGCCGAGCTGCTCGGCGAGGTCAAGTCCGATCGCTATGTTGCGATCACGCGCGAGCTCGCCGAGCTCAATCCGCTGATCGATGCGGTCAAGCTCTATCGCTCCGCCCGGTCGGAGCTTGCCGACACGGAGGCGATGCTGGCCGATGCGGGGACCGACGCCGAGATGCGCAGCATGGCCGAGGCCGAGCTGGAGACGCTGCAGGCGCGTATCGGCGATCTCGAGCAGCAGATCCGCATCGCGCTGCTGCCCAAGGACGCGATGGACGACCGCAACGTGGTGCTGGAAATCCGCGCCGGCACCGGCGGCGACGAGGCCTCGCTGTTCGCCGGCGACCTGTTCCGGATGTATGAGCGCTTCGCGGCGTTGCAGGGCTGGAAGGTCGAGGTGATCTCGGCGAGCGAAGGCACCGTCGGCGGCTACAAGGAAATCATCGCCGAGGTGCAGGGCCGCGGCGCCTTCGCCAAGCTGAAATTCGAATCCGGCGTGCACCGCGTGCAGCGCGTGCCCGACACCGAGACGCAGGGCCGCATCCACACCTCGGCCGCGACGGTCGCGGTGCTGCCCGAGGTCGAGGACGTCGACGTCGACATCAAGGACACGGACTTGAGGATCGAGACCATGCGCGCGGGCGGCGCCGGCGGCCAGCACGTCAACAAGACCGAATCGGCGATCCGTATCACCCATCTGCCGACCGGCATCGTGGTGATGATGCAGGACAGCCGCTCGCAGCACAAAAACCGGGCCTCGGCGATGAACATCCTGCGCTCGCGCATCTATGATGCCGAACGCCAGCGCGTCGAAGCCGCGCGCTCCGCCGACCGCAAGGAGAAGGTCGGCTCCGGCGACCGCTCGGAGCGCATCCGCACCTATAATTTCCCGCAAGGGAGGGTCACCGACCACCGCATCAACCTGACGCTCTACAAGCTGCCGCAGGTGATCGCAGGCGAAGCGCTCGGCGAATTGATCGATGCGCTGACCACCGAGCACCAGGCCGCGCAGCTTGCGGCCCAGGGCGCGGCGGCGTGAGATTTGTAGCCCGGATGGCGGTGTCTTCCGTGAACCAGTTCACTGGCCAGACGATCGACGCGGCACGGCGTGCGCTGGCAACGCGATTCGCAGCCGCCGGCAACGAGTCGGCCGAGCTCGATGCGCGATTGCTGGTCGGTGCCGCGCTCGGCCTCGATTTGACCGGCCTCATCACGGCCGCGGCGCGGATACTGACGCTAGAGCAATCGGATCTCCTCGAAAACTTCGCACGGCGTCGCCTCGCCGGCGAACCGGTCGCGCGCATTCTCGGCATCAAGGAGTTCTGGGGCCTGCCGCTGCATCTCTCCGCCGCGACGCTGGTGCCGCGCCCCGACACCGAGACCGTGGTCGAGCGCGCGCTCGAGCTGCTGCGGGCCGAGGGCGCGACCGAGCGCGCGTTACGGATCGCCGATCTCGGCACCGGCTCCGGCGCGATCCTGCTGGCGCTGCTCTCGGAACTGCCCCACGCGCATGGCTTCGCCACCGACATCGCGCCGGAAGCGCTGCAGACGGCGAGCCGGAACGCCGCTGCGCTTGGGCTTGCGGATCGCACCACATGGATCGAATGCGACTATGGCAGCGCCCTGACCGGCAGCTTCGACCTGATCGTGTCCAATCCGCCCTACATCCCCTCGGCCGACATCGCCGGTCTCGACATCGAGGTGCGCGCGCACGACCCGCGCGCGGCGCTCGACGGCGGCCCCGACGGGCTCGACGCCTACCGCACACTGATTTCGCAATCTGCGGGTCTTTTGATCTCGGGCGGATTTCTGGTTGTGGAAATCGGACAGGGTCAGAGCCGCGACGTTGAAGCGCTGATGACGGCTTCCGGGTTATCCCCAACGGGGCCGCCCAAGGCCGATCTCGGGGGCATTCCGAGGGCCGTTTCCGCCCGCCGGCTGCCCCGATAAAGTCCTATTGGAACGAAAAAAAACCTCTTGGATTATCCCCCGGGAACGACTACGTTCCGGGCACAACATCGGTGCTGGCCCCGTAATCCGTTACGGGTGATGACCAGGGTTCAGCAGAGCCCGCCGATCGAAAGGTTCCAGGAACGCAGGTCTCATTGAGCGCAATAGCCGAAGCTGTGCTGCTCTCGACCGCCAAGCGAACGAAAGCCTGTTATTGCGCTTGAAGACTTACGCACGAGAACTGGGCCTGTCTCAACGGGCGGAATGATTTGGCGCTGGCGCGTTTGGCCGGCGGTTGGGGAACGCGTCTTTGCTGCACGCGACTTTGCTGAACGAGATGGTCGGCGACATCGAAATCACTTCGAACGGTATTGCGATTCCGTGTGCCTAGGCGCGCGCCGAATCGGACGCTGGGAATCGAACTTCTGAGAAATCGGACTTTCTGAGAAATCGGACTGTGGACTGCAATCACTTCAGGGCTGGAATAAAAGGCGACAGATGAGAAACGGTCAGAACAACAAGCGGATGCGCAACCGGAATAACAACAACAATAATAACAACAACAATAACCGGCGCGGCCAGAATCCCCTGACACGGGTGTACGAATCGAACGGACCCGACATCAAGATCCGCGGCACGGCCTCCCACGTGGCCGAGAAATACGTCCAGCTTGCGCGCGATGCACGCTCCTCCGGCGATCCGGTGGCAGCAGAGAATTACTACCAGCATGCTGAGCACTACTACCGGATCATCGCAGCCGCGCAGGAGCAGTTCCGGCAGAATCAGCAGCAGCCGCGTCCCGACGCCGAGGTGACGCCGACCGAAGACAGTGACGACGACAGCGACGGTTATTCGAGCTTCGGGCAGGAGCCGGGCTTCGTGCCGCAGCAGCAGCAACCCTTCATGCGCGACAACGGCCAGCAGCCGTACCAGCAGCGCGAGCAGCAGCCGCGCGAGCATCGCGAGCGTGACCAGCAGCCGCGCGAACATCGCGAACGCGAGCATCGTCCGCAGCCGCAATACCAGCCGCAGCCGCAGAACCAGCCGCAGCCCGCGATGGCCGATGCCGGCGGCGTCGATCGCCTGCCCTCGTTCATCACCGGCGGCGCGCAGCCGCAGGTCAACGGTGGCGCCTATGAAGGCAACAATGGCGGCGCAGAACGCGGCGAACGCAGCGAGCGCTTTCCGCGTCGTCGCCGCCGTCCGCACGGCCCGCGCGCCGACATGGCGGCGCAGCCCGCGCCGAGCGACGACTTCACTCCGGGCAACGAGTAACGCAACCATGCGGCCACCCTCCCCTGAAGGGGGAGGGTGAATAATCCGGCGCCACGGCTGCGTCGTCTACGACTCCGAATGACTCGACTTGCGCGTCGCCGTCGAGGACGGCACCAGCACCGGACGCAACGACGGGATCAGCTGCGTGCGCTCGCGGCGCGCGGGAATCGCGCGATAGACCTGCTTGCTCGCTTCCACGATATGCACGCCGGCGAACGGCATCGACAGCGCAGCACCGACGCGCTCCCACGCCATCGCCGAACGCAAGAACCAGCTGCCCTGCACCGGCGGCATGAACAGCGCCTCGCCCCATGACGACGGCGTGAACCAGGTCTGCCGCAACAGCTGGGTGATCTGCGCCCGTGAATAGGGCCGGCCATGGCCGAACGGCGTCGCATCGGTGCGCGTCCAGACACCGCGCCTGTTCGGGATGATCGCGATCAGCCGCCCCGACGGCGACAGCACCCGCCACACCTCGCGCAGCAGTCGCTCGGGATCATCGGACATCTCCAGCGCATGAACCAGCAGCACGCGGTCGACTGCAGCATCCGGCAAGGGCATCGAGAATTCATCGATCAACGTCGCCAGCGCCGGCCGGCCGGTCGGCCATTTCAGCACGCCCTGGGCCGCCGGCATGAAGGCAATGCAGCGCTCGCAGGTATCGCGAAACAGGCCGAGATAGGGCGTCGGATAGCCGAGGCCGAGCACGCGCTGGCCCTCCGCATTCGGCCACCGCGCGCGGATGCCACGGTTGATCAGCTGCCGCGCCACGATGCCGAGGCGCTGCGAATAGAAGTCGCGGAGGTCGATGACGTCCATGGTCGCTAGCCTAACATGCCCCTCGCTGCCGGGGAGCGCCGAAAATTGCGTTGCCGCCGGAGCGTTAACGCCATATTTCACACCTATATTGGGCGCGTTAAGAGCGTGATCCGGGAAAGTCGATGCCGGTTTTTCGAAAAGATCATGCTCTGACCTGTCCGTCCCGTTTGTTCGTGGAGATATCATGACCGCCGAAATTCGCACCTTCAGCTGCCTCACCGACAATTTCGGGTACCTGATCCACGATCCCGCGACCGGCGCAACCGCATCGATCGACGCGCCGGAGGCCGGCCCGATCATCAAGGCGCTGGAACGCGAAGGCTGGACGCTGACCGACATCCTGATCACCCATCACCATGGCGACCATGTCGGCGGCGTCGCCGAACTGAAGCAGAAATACGGCTGCCGCGTCGTCGCCCCGCACGACCAGTCGGCGAAGATCGCCAATGTCGATCTGCGCGCCGCCAATGCCGACGTCATCAAGGTCGGCAGCCTCTTGGCCCGAGTGGTCGAGACCCCAGGCCATACGCTCGACCACATCTCCTACGTGTTCGACGGCGAGAAGGCGGTGTTCGCCGCCGACACGCTGTTCTCGATCGGCTGCGGCCGGGTGTTCGAAGGCACCTATCCGATGATGTGGGATTCGCTTTTGAAGCTGCGCTCGCTGCCGGACGATTTCAGGCTCTATTGCGGCCATGAATACACCGCTTCGAATGTGAAATTCGCGCTCACCATCGAGCCCGACAACGCAGCCTTGCAGGCGCGCGCGGCGGAAGTCGCAAAACTGCGCGCCGAGAACAAGCCGACGATTCCGGTGCTGCTCGGCGACGAGAAGAAGGCCAACGTGTTCCTGCGCGCCGACGAACCTGTGGTCGCAGCCAAGCTGCACATGAAGGGCGCCGATCCGGCGCTGGTGTTCGGCGAGCTCCGCGAGCGCAAGAACAAGTCGTGATGGCCGAGCTCTCGGCTGCCGACATCATCGCGCGGCTCGACCTGAAGCCGCACCCGGAAGGCGGGCACTATCGCGAGACGTTTCGCGACGAGCGCGGTGACGCCAATGGCCGCGCCCATTCGACCGCAATCTATTTCCTGCTTGCGCGCGGCGAACGCTCGCACTGGCACCGCATCGACGCCGTCGAGATGTGGCACTATTACGCCGGCGCGCCGCTAACCTTGCGGATCGCACAGGACGACAATTCACCGCACGCGATCACGCTCGGTCCGAACGTCGCACACGGCGAGCAACCGCAGGCGATCGTGCCTGTTGGCGCCTGGCAGGCCGCAGAGAGCAGCGGCGACTGGACGCTGGTCGGCTGCACCGTCGCGCCCGGCTTTGAATTCGCGAAGTTCGAGCTGGCGCCGAAGGGCTGGGAGCCGGCTTAGTCCTCGTCATCCTGAGGTGCGAGCGGAGCGAGCCTCGAAGGATGAATCGGCCCCGCTGGTGGCCGTCGACCCTTCGAGACGGCCGCGTTGCGGCCTCCTCAGGGTGACGGTGAAACAGTTGCTTCGTGGGATCGGTAGACTGCAAGCAAAACCCGTCCCGCGATCTACGTTCTTTTTCTCAGCACCATGTCCTTCGCCGCGATCAGCCCGCCGCCGGCGATCAGGATCGCGGCGATGGCGATGTTGGCGCTGGGCTTGGCGAAGCCGGCCGCGATCAGGAACGCGGTCGAGAGCAGCGGCGTGGCGTAGGACGCGGCGCCGAGCACGCGGATGTCGCCGCGCTTCATGCCGATGTCCCAGGCGAAGAACGCAGCCCCCACCGGACCGATGCCGAGCGCCACGACCGCAAGCCATTGCAGCGGCGTCGCGGGCCACACCGTGGTCTCCACCATCATGTGGACGGCTGCTGCGAGCACGGCAGTCGCAAGGCAGAAGCCCGCCACCGCATCGGTCGGCACCGCCTTGAGCCGGCGCGACATCACCGAATAGGCGGCCCAGACGAACGCAGCAACGAAAGCCGCCGCGAAGCCTGGGATCTGCTCCCTTGTGAAGCTGCCGGTGTTGCCGGCGAACAGCAGCACGGTGCCGGCGAGGCCGAGCAGCGCACCGACGATGTGATGGATCGCCAGCCGCTCGCCCGGCAGCAGCGACGAGAACAGCACGATCAACAGCGGCCAGAGATAGTTGAGCAGGCCGGCCTCGGCGGGCGGCGCGTAGCGCAACGCCAGGAAATACAGCGCGTGGTAACCGAACAGCCCGCCGACGCCGACGACCCAGGCGATCAGCGGCTGCTTCAACGCGCCGAACGCGGCCGGACGCAGCAGGAAGCTTGCGAACGCGACCGCGGCGCCGATCGCAAACGTCATGGCGGCGAGCTGGAACGCCGGGATCGCCCCGGTCGCAACCGTCATGACCGACAGCAGCGACCACATCAGGATGGCGGTCAGTCCGACAAGGGTGGCAGTGCGGGTCGTCATCTGAATTGGCGAGACAGCATAGTCTCTCTCCGTCATGGCCGGGCTTGTCCCGGCCATCCACGTCTTCTTGGCCGCGAGTTATAAGACGTGGATGCCCGGGACAAGCCCCGGGCATGACGACGCATTGAAACGGATCGCCTAGCGTAGCGGCGACGCAACAATCAGGCGTGATACTGGCCGCCGTTCACGGTCAGCGTCGAACCGGTGATGAAGCCCGCATCGTCGGCCGCGAGGAACACCACGGCGCGCGCGATCTCCTCGGGTTCGCCGAGCCGGTTGACCGGAATCTGCGGAATCACGTTCTTCTCGAGCACGTCCTTCGGCACCGCCTGCACCATCTCGGTGTTGATATAGCCGGGGCAGATCACGTTGACGGTGATGCCGCCCTTGGCGTTCTCGAGCGCCAAGGCCTTGGTGAAGCCGATATCGCCGGCCTTCGCCGCGGAGTAGTTGACTTGGCCGAACTGGCCCTTCTGGCCGTTGATCGAGGAGATCGAGATGACGCGACCGAACTTGCGGGCGCGCATGCCCTCGATCACCTGGCGCGTCATATTGAACAGCGAGCCGAGGTTGGTGTTGATCACGGCATTCCACTGCTCGAGCGTCATCTTGTGGAACGCGGTATCCTTGGTGATGCCGGCATTGTTGACGAGCACATCGACCGGGCCGAGATCGGCCTCGACCTGCTTCACGCCGGCCGCGCAGGCGTCGAACGACGAGACGTCCCACTTGTAGACCGGGATGCCGCTCTCCGCCTTGAACTTCTCCGCCGCGGCGTCGTTGCCGGCGTAACTCGCCGCCACCTTGTAGCCCGCCGCTTGCAGCGCCTTGCTGATCGCAGCTCCAATACCGCGCGTTCCGCCCGTCACCAATGCAACACGTGCCATGTCCGTTTCCTCCTTGGCCGTCTTTTATAACCGGATCACTCCGGTCTACGCACTCACAACGCCTCAAAACAAAAATGCCCGGCGCAAAGCCGGGCATCTTTTCTATCAGCTCGCGCCGCGGTTGACAGATGATCTTTTCATCACCTAACCGACCTCGCTGCCTTTTGTTCAGTCGCGTGCAACGCACATCGCGATGCCCATGCCGCCGCCGATGCACAGCGTCGCGAGGCCCTTCTTGGCATCGCGCTTCTGCATCTCGTGCAACAGCGTCACCAGCACACGTGCGCCCGATGCGCCGACCGGATGGCCGATCGCGATCGCACCGCCATTGACGTTGACCTTGGCCGGATCCCAGCCGAGGTCCTTGTTGACGGCGCAGGCCTGCGCGGCGAACGCCTCATTGGCCTCGATCAAATCGAGGTCGGCGATGTTCCAGCCGGCCTTCTTCAGCGCGGTGCGCGAGGCCGGGATCGGCCCGGTGCCCATGATCTTGGGGTCGACGCCGGCCTGGCCCCACGAGACGATGCGGGCGAGCACCTTCTTGCCCTGCTTGGCGGCTTCCTTGGCGGTCATCAGCACGACGGCGGCGGCGCCGTCATTGATGCCCGAGGCGTTGCCGGCGGTGACGGTGCCGTCCTTCTCGAAGGCAGCGCGGAGCTTGGCCATCGCGTCGAGCGTGGCGCCATGGCGCGGATACTCGTCGGTGTCGACCACGATGTCGCCCTTGCGGGACTTGATCGTGACCGGGACGATCTCGTCCTTGAACTTGCCGGCCTTCTGCGCCGCCTCGGCCTTGTTCTGGGAGCCGACCGCGAACTCGTCCTGCTGCGCACGGGTGATCTGGTACTGCTTGGCGACGTTCTCGGCGGTGTTGCCCATGTGGTAGCCGTTGAAGGCGTCCCACAGGCCATCCTTGATCATGGTGTCGACCAGCTGGAGGTCACCCATCTTGACGCCGCCGCGCAGGTATTGCGCGTGCGGGGCCATGCTCATGGATTCCTGGCCGCCCGCGACGACGATCGACGAATCGCCGTTGAGCAGCGCCTGGTAGCCCAGCGCCACCGTGCGCAGGCCCGAACCGCAGAGCTGGTTGACGCCCCAGGCCGGGCTTTCCACCGGGATGCCGGCCGCGATCGAGGCCTGGCGGGCCGGATTCTGGCCCTGCGCGGCGGTGAGGATCTGACCCATGATGACTTCGGAGACCTGGCCGGCCTCGACGCCGGCACGCTCCAGCGCCGCCTTGATGGCGATCGCGCCGAGATCGTGGGCCGGAGTGGTGGCAAACGCGCCGTTGAAGCTGCCGACGGGGGTGCGGGCGGCGCTGACGATGACGACATCGTCTGACATGGACATCTCCTATGGGTTGTAGCTGGGTTTCTCGACGGCGGGCGGCCGGTTTGGCGGACCTGTCTCTTAATGACTATCCTGTAAATCTCATTGAGGCATGTCAATCGAACTGTCGCGCAAATTGCGCCGCGACGCACTCAAAATGACGCTCTTGGCACTTTCCTGAGCAAATCCTATGCTTTGGAATTAACCGCAAAGCACAAAACGGTAGCCGAACCGCTTTGAAAATGCTTACCTTTGCTGCGATGCGTTGCATTTTGCCCTGCGGCGATGCCGTGGGGTTCCAGGTTCTTCGGTGTTGAAGTGAGAGCCCATGGCAAAATCTGAACAACCGACCACGATCAAGAAATACGCGAACCGGCGGCTCTATAATACCGGTACGAGCACCTATGTGACGCTCGAAGATCTCGCGGCGATGGTGAAAGAGGGCGAGGATTTTCTCGTCTATGACGCCAAGACCGGCGACGACATCACCCGCTCCGTGCTCGCGCAAATCATCTTCGAACAGGAAAACAAGGCCGGGCAGAACCTGCTGCCGACCACCTTCCTGCGGCAGCTGATCCGCTTCTATGGCGACAGCATGCAGATGGTGGTGCCGAAGTATCTCGAGCAGTCGATCGAGACGCTGACCAAGGAGCAGGAGAAATTCCGCAAGCAGATCGCGGGCGCTTTGAGCGGGACACCGTTTGCGCCGCTGGAAGAACAGGTCCGCCGCAACATGGAGCTGTTCCAGCAGACCTTCTCGATGTTCAAGCCGTTCGCGCCGCAGCGCGGCGGTTCGGAGCCCGAGAAGGTGCCGGAGCCCGCGGCTGACGATGGCAACATCGACGACTTGCGCCGCCAGATGAAGGATATGCAGGAACGCCTCGAACGCATGTCGCAGCCGCCGAAGAAGGACGAGTAGTCCTTCTACCGATCGGCTGGACCGCCGGCCCAGATCGCATCGCAAAATCCTGACGACGGCCGCGCTGGCCGGCGTCAGGCGCCTTCAATGTCTGAGCATGATCTTTTCGGAAAACCGCTTCGCAGTTTTCCGGATCATGCTCTGGCTTCGGGAAGCATGCTCTTGCGGACGATCGCGTGCACGCCCCAATTGCCGTCGGCAACCTGCGTGACGCCGAAATCGACCCCGAGCGAGATCAGCGCCAGAGCCTCATCCTCGCTGAGGCGATAACACTCCATCAGGAATTTGCGTGTCACGCGGAACGCATTGCGCAGCGCGAGATCGACCGACGAGCGCTGGTAGATTTCCGACTGCGCGTTGCGCCCGAGCTCGCGCAGATAATTGCCGTAGCTGAAGCCGTGCAGGATCCACGCCTCCGATGTTTCAAGCAGCGGATGCACAAGTCCCTCGACATGCGGTTTGGTCGCCTTGCCGTTCTTGTGCACGATGAAGCGAAACTGGCCGGTAAGCGATAGTTCGAGCGCGGTGCCGTTGACCTCACCGTCGCCCTGGGCGAAATGCGGATCGCCGATCGAGAACAACGCGCCGGGCACCGCGACCGGCAGATAGAGCGTGGTACCCTTGGTCGCGCGCCAATTGTCGACATTGCCGCCGAAATAGCCGGGCGGGATGGAGTCAATGATGTCGGATTCGCGCGGCGCCACCGCCATGAAGCCGAAATGCAGCCGTGCCGGAATCCGCACGCCGGCAAGCACGTCGGGCTGCTTTGCGATGGTGGCGTGATCGACCGGCACGCCCGGATAGTCCATCGTCTCGTGGCGCACGCCGAACGGATCGGTCTGCGGCGTCCAGCGATAGGAATAGACCGCGCGCGCCCATTCGGCCTGCGCATCGGTTTCGAAGATCGTGATGGTCTCGCGTTTTGCCGGCGGATCGATCAGGTCATTGTACTGGTAGCCCCACCAGGCCGCGGCATTGCTGCCGAACGACTTGCCGGCAAAGGCTGGATTGGCCGAGGGCCGCGGCCAGATATCGAGGATCTGCACCTCGAGCACATCACCCGGCTCCGCGCCGCAGACATGGATCGGGCCGGTGCAGATATGCACGCCGAAGCCTTCGCCGGCGCCGCGGCCGAAGATCGAACCATCCATCGGGCCTGCACCGCGCCGCTCGACCGACTTGCCCTCGGCGGTCCAGCGAAACACGCTCTCGGCGCCCGGGTCGCCCTCGATCATGCGCTCGTAATCATCGAAGGCGTGCTGGGTCAGCGTCTCGATCGTCACCAGCGCGCCCGACTGCACGCGCATGACCGGCGGGATGCTGCGGCTGAGATAGCCCCAATGGGCGGTCTCCCTCGACACCTTGAGATGGTGGTGTGACGCGCCCCGCCCTTCCGGCGCCGCTGCAGGCGGCTCAACCGGCAGCACCGGCTCTTGCGGCGCGATGGTCTCGCGCGCCACCGGACCTGGCGCGAGCCGCAGCACCGTTGCGGTGCCGCGCGCAAGACGCGGCCGGCCGCGCGTGCGCTCGGCCTCGGCTTCACGCGGCACGGCCTTGCGGAAGTCGCGCGGCGAGGTGCCGTAGGTCGCGCTGAACATGCGGCTGAAATGCGCCTGGTCGGTGAAGCCCCAGCGGTAGCTGATTTCAGCGATGCGCTGGTCGGCATAGTTCGGATCGATCAGGTCGTTGCAGCAGCGTTCCAGCCGCCGCTCGCGCACATAGGCCGAGAATGTCGTGCTCTGCCGCTCGAACAGCCGTTGCAGATAACGCTGCGACAGCCCTTCCTGCCGCGCGATGTCGGCGATGGTCAGGCCGGCATTGCCGAGCTGGGCCTCGATCGCGGCATCGACCCGTCGCAAGTGACCGGCCTGCACCTGCGTCATCGCCTCGGCATCGAGCCGCGTCTCGCCGAGCAGCGCACCGGCGACCAGCTCGGTCACTGCAACCTCGGCCGTGGCCAGATCGGCCTTGTCCAGGATCGCGAAATTGCCGCCCAGCGTCCGCATCACCGGACGGACGGCCGCGGCCGCGATCGTCGCGCCGAGCACGGCCGGCAGACGCAGACGATTGTGCCCGAGCCGGCCGAGCAGCCGCTCACGCGGCAGTTCGAGCAGCAGGATCTCGAAATCCTCGCGCAAGGTCATGCGCCAGGGCGATTGCAGGTCGCACACCGAGATGTCGTTGTCGGCGAACTCGCAACTGCGTTGACCGGAGGCGATGCTGCCACGTCCGTAAGCATGAAAGATGATGGCGACCCGCGCCGGCATACCCGGCGACGCCGCATGACCGTTGCAGACGATCTGCTGCTCAGTCGAACGCAGCAGCGCAAGCTGGCCGCCGCTCGTCGAGTGCTTTGCAGTCAACTCGCCGAACTGGAATTGGCCGGCGTCCGGCAATTCGCAATCGAGCAGCAGCCCGGCCAGCGCCTCGCGCCAGACCTCCCGCCGGTTTTGCCGCGGGATCGCATCGACCGAAATCCGATAGGTCGTCGCGACCATCACCCCTCCAGGCCGGAGCTCCGCAACCAAGTCACGGAGCCGTGAAGGCAGCGTGCACCGATTGCACGGAGGCGGCAAGCGTGTTGCAGCAGCACATGCTGCCCAGCTCGCGTGCAATGGACCTTCTGCCGACCACGAGCCGTCAGCGATGATCGCAGCGCAACTTGATCAGATGCGCCCAAATTCTTGACCGTTCCGGCCATGCCGCAATGCGAAGGCAGCCGCCGCAGATGCCTTGCACGCCTTTGCACATGCTTTCGCGTCGCGACGAACACAAGCGCGCCTACAAATTATTGGGCGCGCTTGGTCATGTCTGAGCGGCGCTGTGCCATGCACTCTCACGCGCACTCGATCCATGGAGGAGCTCAGGATGTGCGCAGGTGACGACAAGAACTGCCCGGAATTCGAATTGCATCATCGACAGTTCAAGGAGACCCTCGACCGGGAACGCCGCTCGTTCCTGCGCTCGAGCTTCGCGGCGGCGGGCGGCGCTGCTGCGATGACCGCCGGCGGCATCTCGCTGGTGACGCCGAAGATGGCGGCGGCCGCCGAGAAGCATCAGCCGGCGCAACGCGGCTATCACCATTTGCCGGCCAATGCCGACACCGTGCATTGGGGCTATTTCAGCAAGTCGCTGAAGCCGCGCGTCGAGATCAGTTCCGGCGACTTCGTCACGATCGAGGCGCTGACGCATCACGCCAATGACGACGCCGAGCGCATGGTGAAGGGCGATCCCGGCGTCGAGAGCGTGTATCTCTGGACCAAGGAGAAGAAGGGTGTGAACCGGCGCGGCGCCGGCCCGATGGATGCCTCGCTGTTCGGACGCGGCGCGGGCGAAGGCCTCGGCGTGCATATCTGCACCGGGCCGGTGTTCGTGCGCGGCGCCGAGGAAGGCGACGTGCTCGAAGTGCGCATCATCGACGTGGCGCCGCGGCCCTGCGCCAATCCGAAATATTCCGGCAAGGCGTTCGGCAGCAACGCCGCCGCATCGTGGGGCTTCCATTACAAGGATCTGCTCACCGAGCCGAAGCCGCGCGAGGTCGTCACGATCTACGAGGTCGACGCAACCGGCGAGCGCAACTGGGCGCGCGCCGTCTACAATTTCACCTGGACGCCGCAGACCGATCCGTCCGGCGTGGTGCACAAGACGATCGATTATCCCGGCGTCCCGGTCGATCATTCGACGGTCAAGGAGAACCACGGCATCCTGAAGAACGTGCGTATCCCGGTGCGTCCGCATTTCGGTGTGATCGGGCTCGCGCCCAAGGAGGCAGAGTTCGTCGATTCGATCCCGCCGAGCTACACCGGCGGCAACATCGACAATTGGCGCATCGGCAAGGGTGCCACGATGTATTACCCGGTGGCGGTCGAAGGCGGGCTGCTCTCGGTCGGTGATTCCCACGCCTCGCAGGGCGATTCCGAACTGTGCGGCACGGCGATCGAATGCTCGCTCAACGGCACGTTCCAGATCATCCTGCACAAGAAGGCGGACCTCGCCGGCACCGCGCTGGAGGCGCTCGACTACCCGATGCTGGAGACCCAGGACGAATGGCTGGTGCACGGCTTCAGCTTCGCCAACTATCTGAGCGAGCTCGGCTCCGGCGCGCAGACCGAGATCTACAAGAAGTCGTCGGTCGACCTCGCTCTGCGCGACGCGTTCCGCAAGATGCGCAAATTCCTGATGACGACGAAGAAGCTGACCGAGGACGAAGCCATCTCGCTGATCTCGCTCGGCGTCGACTTCGGCGTCACCCAGGTGGTCGACGGCAATTGGGGCGTCCACGCGGTGATCCGCAAGGACATCTTCGCCGGCGGCGACAGCTGACGAAAGCGGATAGAGGACGAGGCAGGCTGGAGCGCGGCGATCAACCGATCATCGCGCTTCAGCCGGTGGCAAGGACGAGTAGGGCTGGCTGCACGCACCTAATCCAACGTCGCCCCGGCGAAAGCCGGGGCCCATAACCACAAATATCGGTTGCTTAAAGCAAGCGTCTGCCAGATCGCTTCGTCGAGAAGCCGCGGCGTATGGGTCCCGGCCCCCGTGCGCAATTGCGCACTCGGCCGGGACGACACCGCTAATTTGGCGAATAGATCACCCGGTGGCGGGCACGACCTTCTCAGCCGGCGCATTCCACGGCCGGTCCGGCGAGGCGAGGCCGATCAGACGGCCCTGGATGAAGTCGCAGCCCCATTCGCGCAGCATTGCGGCGGCTTCCTCGTCCTGCACCCATTCGGCGACCGTCTTGATTTCAAGCCGGCGCGCGAGGTCGATCAGCGTCTGCACGAAGGCGCGGTCGTCGGCCGAGCGCACGATGTTCTGCACGAAGGCGCCGTCGATCTTGACGATGTCGACGCCGAGCTTGCGCAAATTTCGGAACGAGGTGTAGCCGGCGCCGAAATCGTCGATCGCGATCCGGCTGCCGAAATTCTTCAGGCGCGTGACGAAGCCGCGGACGTCGTCGATGTCCTGGATCGCGACCGTCTCGGTGATCTCGACGATCAAGCGCTCGCCGACGCCGGGATGCGCGCGCATCAGCGATTCGATGGTGGCCCACCAGTCCGGATCCATCGTGGTGTCGGGCGAGATGTTGAGGCTGAGCTGCACGCCGGGGGCGGCGGCGAGCTCGGCGATGGCAAGCTCCAGCACGCGGTGATCGACCAGCCGGATCAGGCCGAGCCGTTCGGCGACCGGCACGATGTCCGGCGCAAGCAGCGCGCGGCCGTCGTCCTGCTCCATGCGGACCAGGCACTCGTAGAACGCAGGCTGCCGCGAGCGCGCGTCGACCACCGGCTCGAAACCGATCACGATGCGGCGCTCGTTCAGCGCGGTGACGATCTCGTCGGTGACGCGGATGTTGACGCGGCGCTGCGCGTCGCGCTCGACATTCGGCTTCCACAGCGCAAACGATCCGGCGCGGCGGCTCTTGGCGGTCTCCAGCGTCTCCTGGGCGCGATTGACCGCCTCTTCCGCCGACTTGGCATGGCGCGGGATCGTGACGGCGCCGATCGAGACCGTCACCGACACCGGGCCGGACTTGGTCGGCACCACCTCGTCGCGGACGGCGGCGAGGAAGCGCTCGGCCGCGACGTTGGTGTCGTCGACGGTGCAGTTGCGCAGGATCAGGCCGAACTTGTTGCCGGAGAAACGGCCGAGCATGTCGCCGCTGCGCAGCCGCGCACGAATCCGCTTCGCCACCTCGGCGATGACGGCATCCGCAACATCGAAGCCGAAGGCGTCGTTGACGCGCGCCAGATGGTCGATGCCGATCAGCATGAAGGCGCAGGACGAGCGGAAGCGCGCGCACTCCTCGATGCTCTCGGCGAGCGAGGCGACCAGATGGGTGCGGTTGAGCTCGTTGGTCAGCGGGTCGTGCCGCGACAGTTTCAAGAGCTGCTCGTCGCGAGCGTGCCGCTCATTGTTGATGCGGACGACGCCCTGCACCAATGCCGGCCTGCCGTCGGCGCCGGCAAACCAGCAGCCGGTCTCCTCGATCCAGATCACCGGCGCCGAGGTGACGGCGCGCACGCCATATTCGATCCGGTAGGGAACGCCCTCCCCGCTCCGCACCGGCGCGGACTGGCCGAGCGCATCCGATCGAACCGAGCGCATCGGCTCGATCAGCTTGGCGAGCTCGGCGCCATTCGCCAGCGCAGCGGCCGGGATGTCAGGAAATACCGTCGCCGCATTGTCGCTCCAGGCAATCGCGTCGGTCGCCAGGTCCCAGGCGAATGTCGCTTGGCCGAGCGAGGCGAGAATGCTGGCAGCTGGCGGGACAGAGGGCATCGAACATGTCTCGGTTTGGGACGGCGCCCGGTGATTCTACACGCTCTCAAGATAGTGGTTCCGGCGAATCCAACGCTAGGAGAAGTTGATAAATAATCTGGAAACCACGTTTTCGAGTGCTGCGGAACGAACTGGGGATGGCGGGCATGAGCCTTGCCATGAGGGTGTTGCAGAGGGACGCGACGTCCCAAACTATGACGCTCCAACGGGTCGCAGGCGATGCTCGATATCGATCAATCAGAGGTCCAATCAGGGGTCTTGGACGGCGAGTTCACCGACACCGCCGAGGCGACCAGCACGGCCCTGGTGCCGCTGACCGCGACCACCCATTGGGCGCCCAAGATCCCGCTGCTCCATGCCGACCCGTCATTTATGGCCCATCTGATCGCCACTGCCGCCCATGAACCGCAGACGCGCGGCCTGCGGCGTGGGTCATTGGCCGATGCGCACAGCGCCTACGGCCCGCATGTCGACGAACGCCGCAGCGTGGCGCGACGGACCCGGCAAATCGTCTAAAGCGCGATGAGATTGGGTTGAAGCGTCATCGCGCTTTAGCTGCTTGTTTGAGCATGACCTTTTCGGAAAACCGCTTCGCACTTTTCCGGATCATGCCTTAGACAGGATTAGTGGGCCTTGACCGGCCGGTTGCCGTGGCTGTCCTGCGGCACGCCGCGCCGCAACGACATGTGGGAGTGAATGCCGAGCCAGCGCCCGTCTGTCTGGCGCGCGAGGATGATCGTCGCACGCCCCGGCCGATCGAAGCGGCTGCCGTCCGGATTGAAGCCGGTGCTGGTCCACGGCGTGATCACCGTCGCCATGCCGCCGTCGGCGCTGATCAGCACCTCGGTGTGCGCAAGATCGAAAGCGAAATCCGCGGTGCGGGGCCAGACATTATCCCATTGCATCTCGGTCCAGCGGGCGCGGCCGTGGATGAGTTCCTGATAGGTGCCGAACGAGATGATGTCCGAATGCCAGAACGGACGGGCGGCAGCATAATCGACCGCCCTGACGCAGGCGGCGAACCGTTCGAGCCAATCAAAGATCGATTGCGTTGTCGTCGGATCGGCGATCGGAAGGGGCGTTTCTTCGCTCATGGCTCCCTCCGAAAAGGCTCTAGCGCTGTGGCGTGTCCGGCGATGGCTGGCCGCCCGGCTGCAAATCCGGCGAGGCGACCGTGGGCTTCGGCGCGGACGGATCGAGCAGCACGGATTCCGCGACCGACGTCG
>NZ_JACMYK010000058.1 GCF_020889785.1 Bradyrhizobium acaciae | reverse complement strand
GAGCCTCTTCGGCGAGCCTCGAAGGATGGACGGGCACCAGCCGGACCGCGCTCCCTTCGAGACGCGCGGAGCCTGTCATCGGGCCGCACTGTGCGCGGACCCGTTGGCGCTCCTCAGGGTGACGGTCACTACGCTCCGCGCAATGACGACTGCTGCCCGCGAAACCCCGTCGCCAGCACGTAGCGCTCGGACGAATCCTGCCGGCTGGCGGACGGCTTGACGTGGCGGACGGCGGCGAAATCGCGCTTCAGCTGCGCTACCAGCTCGGCGTCGGCACCGCTCTGAAACACCTTCGCCAGGAACGTGCCGCCGGGATTGAGCACCTCGCCGGCAAAATGCGCGGCGGTCTCGACCAGGCCGATGATGCGGAGCTGATCGGTCTTGCGATGGCCCGTGGTGTTGGCGGCCATGTCGGACATCACGAAATCGGCGCGGCCGCCCATCATCGCGATCAGCTTTTCCGGCGCGTCATGGTCGAGGAAGTCGAGCTGCGCAAAGGTGACGCCGGGAATCTCGCCCATCTCGAGCAGATCGATCGCGATCACCTTGCCCTTGCCGTCGGCGGCGCCGGTGCGCTTGGCCGCGATCTGGCTCCAGCCGCCGGGCGCCGCGCCGAGGTCGACCACGGTCATGCCCGGCTTGAGCAGGCGATACTTGTCGTCGATCTCGAGCAGCTTGAACGCCGCGCGCGAGCGGTAGCCCAACGCCCTGGCCTTGGCGACGTAGGGATCGTTGAGCTGGCGTTCGAGCCAGAGTTTCGACGACAGCTTTCGCTTGCCGCCGCTCTTGACCGTGACGTGCAGCCGCCCGGTGGTGTCTTTCGCCATGATCTTTCTTGGATTGGTGTGATTGGGCGTGTTCTAGCACGCCCGCAGCGCGCCGTCCTCGCGCATCATCTCGACCAGCATGCCCTCGCGCAGGCCGCGATCGGCGACGCGCAGCCGCGGCATCGGGAACGCGTTGCGGATCGCATCGAGGATCGCGCATCCGGCGAGCACCAGATCGGCCCGCTCGACGCTGATGCAGTTGTTGCTGACGCGCGCCTCATAGCTCATGCCGAGCAGCTTCTGGATCGTCGCGGTCACGTCGCAATCGTTCATCCAGATGCCGTCGATCCGGCGGCGGTCGTAGCGCGACAGATTGAGGAAGACGCCGGCGAGCGTGGTCACGGTGCCCGAGGTGCCGAGCATGTGCATGTCGCGCAGATCCTTGCCGTGCTCGGCCGCGAACGGCGCGACATGGCGCGCGACCTCGTCGATCATCTGCGCATACAAATCCCTGGTGACGTTCTTGCCGCCGAAATGCTCGGCCAGCGTCACGACGCCGAGCGGGATCGACATCCACGCCTTGATGCGCGGCGGCGCATCGGGCGCGTCGGGGTCGCGCTCGATCCGCACCAGCTCGGTCGAGCCGCCGCCGATGTCGAACAGGATGGCGCCCCGCCCCTTCGGGTCGAGCAGCGGCGAGCAGCCGATCACAGCGAGCGTCGCCTCGGTCTCGCGATTGATCACCTCGAGCTCGATGCCGGTCTCGGCTGCAACACGCGCGCGAAAGCTCTCGGCGTTGCCGGCGGCGCGACAGGCCTCGGTGGCGATCAGCCGCAGCCGGCGGGCCTTGCGATAGCGGATCTTGTCGCTGCAAATGGCAAGCGCGGCAATCGCCCGCTCGATCGCCGCCTCGCTGATCGAGCCGGTCGCGGCGATCCCCTCGCCCAGCCGGATGATCCGCGAGAAGGAGTCGACCACGCGGAACCCGTCGCCAGTGGGACAGGCAATCAAGAGTCGGCAATTGTTGGTGCCAAGATCGAGCGCGGCGTAGACGCCGCTTTCCGCGGCTGCCGCAACCAACCCTGACGGGGCTTCGCCGGCCGGAGGGCCGTCGCAAAGCCGCACATGGTCGTTCATCAAAACTGTCTTTCCGCAGCACCCCAAGGTCGATCCATGGGGATCCTTGGGCCCGCCGAATAATTGTCGTTCACGGAAACTTTAGCAGCGTCAAAGCCCTGCGCAACTCCGTTCACATTGGGTCCATGTCCAATCGGGCGTTGTCGTTAAGGGGGGTGTGCGTTATCTCCTCAGCGCCCCCAAACGCCACCAAATCCGGGCTTTTCAGGTCATTTTCGATGCAAGATCATACGTCGCCCGCCTCCCTCGAAAACGCTATCGCACTGCAAAAATACGGTGTCGGACAGCCTGTTCGACGAAAGGAGGACGACACCCTGGTGCGCGGCAAGGGCAAATACACCGACGATTTCTCCCTGCCCGGTCAGGCTTACTGCTGGATGGTTCGCTCCTCCCATGCCCACGGGACCATCAAGGGGATCGACACCGAAGCCGCCAAGACGATGCCGGGCGTGCTCGGGGTGTGGACCGGAGCCGACCTCGCAGCCGCCGGCTACAAGCCCTTCACCTGCGGCCTGCCGCTGAAGAACCGCGACGGCTCGCCGCTGCTGCAGACCAACCGCCCTGCGCTGGTGACCGACAAGGTGCGTTTCGTCGGCGATCCCATCGCCTTCGTCGTGGCCGAAACCGCGGCACAGGCGCGCGATGCGGCCGAGGCCGTCGAGGTCGACATCGAGCCGCTGCCGGCCGTGACCGACGCGGCAGAAGCTGCCAAGCCCGGCGCACCGCAGCTCTATGACAACATCCCCAACAACGTCGCGCTCGATTACCACTATGGCGACACCGCCAGGATCGAGGCAGCGTTCGCCGGCGCCGCGCATGTGACGAAACTCGACATCGTCAATACCCGCGTCGCGGTGGTCTCGATGGAGCCGCGCGTCGCGCTCGCGCACTACGACAAGAAGTCCGAGCGCTTCACGCTGCAGGTGCCGACCCAGGGCGTGTCCGGCAACAAGGCGATCCTGGCGCGCCTGCTCAACGTACCCGCCGACAAGGTCCGCATCCTCACCGGCAATGTCGGCGGCTCGTTCGGGATGAAGAACCTCAACTATCCCGAATACACCTGCATCGCGCATGCGGCGCGCGAACTCGGCCGGCCGGTGAAGTGGCTGGATGAGCGTTCGACCAGCTTCCTCTCAGACAGCCAGGGCCGCGCCCAGCTGATCCATGCCGAGCTCGCGCTCGACGCCGACGGCAAGTTCCTCGCGGTGAGGCTCTCCGGCTACGGCAATCTCGGCGCCTACATCACCGGCGTCGCGCCGGGCCCGCTGTCGCTCAACACCGGCAAGAACCTCGCCAGCGTCTATCGCACGCCGCTGCTCGGCGTCGACATCAAGACGGTTTTGACCAACACCACATTGATGGGCGCCTATCGCGGCGCCGGCCGGCCCGAGGCGAACTATTACATGGAACGGCTGATCGACGCCGCTGCCGACGAGATGGGCATCAATCGCTTCACCTTGCGCAAGCGCAACTTCATCAAGCCGTCGCAGCTGCCGTTCCCGGCCGCCTCCGGCGTCACCTATGACAGCGGCGATTTCGCCGGCGTGTTCCAGAAGGCGTTGGAGATCTCCGACTACGAGAACTTCGCCAAGCGCAAGAAGGAGAGCAGGAAGAGCGGCAAGCTGCGCGGCATCGCGGTCGGCTCCTATCTCGAGGTCACGGCGCCGCCGTCCGGCGAACTCGGCAAGATCACCTTCGAGCCCGACGGCTCGGTGAAGCTCACCACCGGCACGCTCGACTACGGCCAGGGTCACGCCACCCCGTTTGCGCAGGTGCTGTCCGAGCAGCTCGGGGTACCCTTCGAGAAGATCACGCTCGAACAGGGCGACAGCGATCTCGTCCGCTTCGGCAACGGCACCGGCGGCTCGCGCTCGATCACCGCGACGGGACAGGCGATCGTCGAGGCCTCCGCGCTGGTGGTCGAGAAGGGCAAGAAGGCCGCCGCGCACATGCTGGAGGCGTCCGAGGCCGACATCGAATTCGGCCAGGGCCGCTTCACCATCGCCGGCACCGACCGCTCGATCGGCATCATGGAGCTCGCCGAGCGGATGCGCGACAGCAAGATGCCGGAAGGCACACCCGAGACGCTCGACGTCGATCACGCCACCAAGGAGACCGCGTCGACCTTCCCGAACGGCTGCCACGTCGCCGAGGTCGAGATCGATCCCGACACCGGCGTGACGCGGATCGTGCGTTACTCCGCGGTCAACGACTTCGGCACGGTGGTCAATCCGATGATCGTCGCCGGTCAGCTCCATGGCGGCGTCGCGCAGGGCATCGGCCAGGCGCTGATGGAGGAGGTCAGCTACGACGCCTCGGGCCAGCCGATCACCGGCTCCTTCATGGACTATGCGCTGCCGCGCGCCGGCGACGTGCCGTCGATGGAGGTCGGCGATCACCCCTCGCCGGCGAAGTCCAACCCGCTCGGCACCAAGGGCTGCGGCGAAGCCGGTTGCGCCGGCAGCCTGGTCTGCATCGTCAACGCCGTGGTCGACGCGCTGTCGGAGTACGGCATCAAGCACATCAACATGCCGCTGACGCCGGAACGCGTCTGGCGCGCGATCCAGGACGCCAAGGCGAACGCGGCGTAAGGGCGCGCCGCTTCACCACCATCCTCCGCTGTCACCACCCGCGAAAGCGGGTGGTCCAGTATTCCAGAGACAGCAGTTGTTGAGCCGAGAGGCCGCGGCGTACTGGATACCCCGCCTGCGCGGGGTATGACACCGTTGGTGCGGGAGGGCCTTGCCCCTTCCTGCTACGCCGCCGCCTGCTCGCGCGGCTGGGTGATCGCGATGTGCCAGCAATGCGCGAGCGGCACGCCGTTGCCGAGCACCAGCGCGTCGAGCTCGACGAAGCGATGGCCCTTCTTGTCGTAATTGCCGATCACCTTGGCACGCGCCGTCAGCTCGTCGCCGATCTTGCCGGCCGACAGCAGCTGCATCCTTGTGCCGACATGGATCCAGGGTCCGAGGATCGCGTTGTCGACCAGCACCTTGTTCATCACCCGCGGCAGCAGGCCGGGATGGCCGAGACCTTCGCGCAAATAGATCGGGTCAGTCTCCCTGATGTCGGCGAGATACTCCTTCGCGGCATCGCCGGACCAGTCGCGCGGGATGGTGCCGAGCCATTTGCCCTCTTCATAGGATGAGGCGCTGACCGGCTTGCGTTCGGCGACCGCGGCGACCTGCTTGTAATCGTCGAGCACGAATTTCGGCGCTGAGGCCGGCAACGATGCGGTGCCGGTGGCGCAGAGTTCGCCGCGGCTGGTGAGCTCGATCGACAGTCCATTACCGGTTTCCCGGCCGGTCAATTCCGCGATCTCGCCGTCATAGACCGGCTTGACGAAGCGTGCCTCGATCAGGCCGCGTTCGAGGAAATCACGGCCCCACTTCTCGACCGGCAGATGCATCATGTAGGCCATCACGTCGACGCCGGGCACCAGACCGCCGGAAAAGCCGAACTTCCGCGCCACGGTGTCGTCGTGGATCTTGTTCTCCGACAGTTTCGAGGTGTTGTAGGCGGAGACGCGATAGGTCTGCGTAGCCTTCGAATCCATGGGGTTTCCCCTTATTTCGGTTGTTTTTCTCCGGCAATCGTAGTCGAAGCGAGCCTCGTGGCAAGCCTCTCGTTTTGCTCGCAATTTTCCGCCCGATGGAGTACACGCAGGCCGCGCCTGCCAACCCTGGAATCGATGACCGAAACCCCTGCTCCCACCCGCATCTATGTCGACGCCGACGCCTGCCCGGTGAAGGATGAAATCTATCGCGTGGCGATCCGGCTCGGCGTGCCCGTCAGCGTGGTCGCGGGCAATTTCATCCGCGTGCCGCAGGATCCGCTGATCGAGCGCATCGCCGCCGGTTCCGGCATGGATGCGGCCGACGATTGGATCGCGGAACGCGCACACGAAGGCGACGTCGTGATCACCGCGGACATTCCGCTGGCGAGCCGCTGCGTCAAGGCCGGTGCCGACGTGATCGCGCCGAACGGCAAGCCGTTCACGGAGCAGTCGATCGGCATGACGCTTGCGGTGCGCAACCTGATGACCGACCTGCGCTCGTCCGGTGAGATCACCGGCGGGCCGAAATCATATTCGCCGCGCGACCGCTCGACCTTCCTGTCGACGCTCGACCAGACCATCCGCCGTATCCAGCGCCGCCGCGCCGAGCAGGCGCCGGCGAACGGGGGTTAGCGCGATGGCCCCGCCCCTCATCCAGCTCAAGAACATCAGCCTCACGTTCGGCGGCACGCCGCTGTTGACCGGCGTCGAGCTGTCGGTCTCCGCGGGCGAGCGCGTCTGCTTGATCGGCCGCAACGGCTCCGGCAAATCGACGCTGCTGCGGATCGCGGCCGGGCTGGTCGAGCCCGATGCCGGCAGTCGCTTCGTGCAACCCGGCGCCACCATCCGCTATCTGCCGCAGGAGCCTGACTTCGGCGAGCACAAGACGACGCTGGCCTATGTCGAGGCCGGCCTTGGCCCCGGCGACGACCACTACCAGGCGCGCTATCTGCTCGAACAGCTCGGCCTCACCGGCGAGGAAGATCCGGCGCATGTCTCCGGCGGCGAGGCGCGCCGCGCGGCGCTGGCGCGTGTGTTGGCGCCCTCGCCCGATATCCTGCTGCTGGACGAGCCGACCAACCATCTCGATCTGCCGACCATCGAATGGCTCGAAGGCGAATTGGAAAGCCGGCGCTGCGCGCTGGTTCTGATCAGCCACGACCGCCGCTTCCTGACCAATCTGTCCCGCTCGACCGCCTGGCTCGACCGCGGCCGGATCAGGCAGATCGATCGCGGCTTCGGCGCGTTCGAGGAATGGCGCGACGAGGTGCTGGCCGAGGAAGAGCGCGAGCAGCACAAGCTCGACCGCAAGATCGTCAACGAGGAGCACTGGCTGCGCTACGGCGTCTCCGGCCGCCGCAAGCGCAACGTCAAGCGGCTCGGCAATCTGCACGCGCTGCGCGACCAGCGCCGCGACTACCGCGGCGCCACCGGCAATGCCACGCTCGCCGCCGCCGAGGCCGAGAAATCCGGCCGCCTGGTGATCGAAGCCAAGAGCATCGACAAAGCCTTTGGCGAGCGCAAGATCGTCGACGGGTTCTCGACCCGAATCCAGCGCGGCGACCGCGTCGGCATCGTCGGCCCCAACGGCGCCGGCAAGACCACGCTGGTGCATCTGTTGATCGGCAACGATCCGCCCGACTCCGGCTCGGTGCGATTGGGCGCCAATATCGAGATGGCGACGCTCGACCAGCATCGCGAGAGTCTCGATCCGAAGCTGACCTTGGCCGAGGCGCTCACCGGCGGCCGCGGCGATCACGTCATGGTCGGCGACAAGTCGAAGCACGTCATCGGCTACATGAAGGACTTCCTGTTCGCGCAGGAACAGCGCGGCACGCCGCTGGAGGCGCTCTCCGGCGGCGAGCGCGGCCGGCTGATGCTGGCGCGCGCATTGGCAAAACCGTCGAACCTCTTGATCCTCGACGAACCGACCAACGACCTCGATCTCGAAACCCTCGACGTGCTCGAGGACATGCTCGGCGACTACGAGGGCACGGTGATTTTGATCAGCCACGATCGCGACTTCCTCGACCGCGTGGTGACATCCGTGATCGTGCCCGAAGGCCAGGGCCGCTGGATCGAATATGCCGGCGGCTACTCCGACATGCTGGCGCAGCGCGGCGCCGACGTGAAGCGCGAGACCGTGAAGGCGGACGCCCCGACTGAAGAGAAGAAGGAAGCCAAGGCTGCCGCGGCACCCACTGCCGCGCCAAAACGACGGCTGAACTTCAACGAGAAGCACGCGCTCGAGACGCTGCCGAAGACGATCGACAGACTGCACGCCGAAATCGCCAAGCAGCAGAAGCTGCTCGACGATCCCGACCTCTACAGCAAGGACCGCAAGAAGTTCGACGCAGCTTCCGCCGCGATCGCCAAGGCGCAGGAAGAGCTTGCCGCCGCCGAGGACCGCTGGCTCGAGCTCGAGGTGCTGCGCGAAGAGATCGAACAGGCGTAGTTCGCATGGAAATGGTCGTCATTGCGAGGAGCGAAGCGACGAAGCAATCCACGGCACCGCATGCGCGGATGGATGGATTGCTTCGCTCCGCTCGCAATGACGGAAACAACCGGAGTTGACCCAATGACCACGCCCCTCGCCGCCAAGATCGCCAAGGAATACGGCACGCCCTGCGCCGTGATCGACATGGACCGGGTCGAGCGCAACATCGCGCGCATCCAGAAAGCCTGCGACGAGGCCGGCGTCGCCAACCGCCCGCACATCAAGACGCACAAGAATCCGATGCTGGCGCAGCTGCAGATCAAGGCCGGCGCCAAGGGCATCACCTGCCAAAAGCTCGGCGAGGCCGAGATCATGGCGGATAGCGGCATCGACAACATCCTGATCAGCTACAATCTGCTCGGCGACGAGAAGATGGCGCGGCTCGGCGCGCTGCAAGGCAAGGCCGACGTCACCGTCGCCGCCGACAATTCGGTCGTGGTCGGCGACCTGCCGAAGGCCGCAGCCGCCTCCGGCCGCCCGCTTTCGGTCGTGGTCGAGTGCGACACCGGCCGCAAGCGCGCCGGCGTCGAAACCCCGCGTGAGGCGATCGCGCTGGCGCGCGAGATCGCGGCCTCCAAGGGCCTGACTTTCGCAGGCTTCATGCTGTACCCGACCGAGACCGGTTGGGCGGACGCGCAGAAATTCTACGACGAGGCGCTGGCCGGCGTCCGCGCCCACGGCCTGGATGCGGCCATCGTCTCCACCGGAGGCACGCCGAATCTGGTGAACATCGGCAAGCTCAAGGGTGGCACCGAGCACCGCTTCGGCACCTACATCTACAACGACCGCATGCAGGTCGCGGCCGGTGTCGCCACTTGGGACGATTGCGCGCTGCATATCTATTCCACCGTCGTCAGCCGCGCCGGCCCCGAGCGCGGCATCCTCGACGCCGGCTCCAAGACGCTGACCTCGGACACCGGCGGCCTCGAGGGCCACGGCCTGATCCTTGAACATCCCGAGGCCAAGATCGCGCGCTTCGCCGAGGAGCACGGCTTCCTCGATCTCTCCCGCAGCAACACCCGGCCCAATGTCGGCGACGTCGTGCGGATCGTGCCCAATCACGTCTGCGTCGTCGTCAACATGATGGACGAAGTCGTGATGGTGCGCGGCGACGAGATCATCGGCGCGTTGCCGGTGGCGGCGCGCGGCAAGCTGCGCTAGCCGCGAATCAGAGCCTGCAGTTCCCGATCGAGCGCCGAGCGAAACACCTCGATCGGCCGCGCCAGGCGGCCGGCCGGCGGACGATGCACGATCCAGGCCCGGACCGCAGGATTGAAATCCGCGATCTTCACGATCTTGAGCCGGCCCTTGAACGCGCTGCGCTTCAACGCGATCGGCGTAACGAGCCCGACGCCGAGGCCGCGCGCCACCAGTGACAGCCGCAGCTCGCTGTCGAGCGCCTCGACCGCGATGTTGAACGGCAGATGCGCGGCATCGAAATGGCGCTTCAGCGTCTGGCGGAAACCGCAGCCATCCTGGTTGATCACCCAACCAGTCCGCGACAGCCATTCGAGGTCGACTGACTTCGGCGTCTTCATGTCGCGCGCCACGACGAACACCACCGGCTGCGCTCCGAGATCGGAGGCGGCAAGATCGTCGGGCGGCGCGGTGCCGTCGGGCAGGCAGATCGCCGCGGCATCGAGCTCGTTGCGGCTGACCCGCTCCATGTGGTTGGGCGACCAGCCCGAGACGACACGCACGGCAAGCGCGGGGAATTCGCCGCGCACCGCATCGAGCGGTCCGGTGAGCCCCGCCTCCGACAAAAACGGCGTCAGGCCGAGCCTGAACTCACCGCGCACCACACCGTCATTGGCGACGCCCGACTTGAGGTCGTCGAGCATGCGGAGCACGCGGCGACCCTGCTCATAGGCCTCGATCCCCGCGGCCGTCGGCCTCAGCGGTTTCGACAGCCGGTCGAGCAGCTGCGCGCCCAGCATCTCCTCGAGATTCTGGATCCGCCGCGTCACGCCGGGCTGGGTCAGGTTCAGCCGCGCCGACGCCGCGACGATCGATCCGGTCTCCACCACGGCGACGAACGCCACGAGGTCATGGGTATTCATAACAATCTCGCATATTCTTCATCATCTTATTTGAATTGTAGCATATTAGGCCGATCCCCTAAAGGGGGCCTCGCCAGTTCCTCGCGAGGTCCCATGACCATTTCCGAAGCCACCAAACTCTCCCCTGCGCGCGCCGTCTCGGTGCGTCCGCTGATCTGGATCGGCGCCATCACCACCGGCACCGTCGTCACCAACCTGTTCGCCCCGCAAATCCTGGTCGGCCTGATGGGCCGCTCGCTCGGCATGACCGCGTTGCAGGCCGGCCTGATCTCGACGTTGACCCTGCTCGGCTACGCGCTCGGCCTGTTGCTGCTGGTGCCGCTGGTCGATCTCGTCGAGAACAAGCGGCTGATCCTGCGGACGCTGGCCTGCGCCATCGTCGCCGCGATCGGCACCGCGATGGCGCCGACGCCGCTGATGCTGCTCGCCGCCACCTTCATTCTCGGCGCGTCCTGTGCTGCGATCCAGATGGTGGTGCCGCTGGTGGCGTCGATGGTTCCGCCGGAGCGCCGCGGACAAGCGATCGGTGATGTCATGAGCGGCCTGATGATCGGCATCCTGCTGTCGCGGCCGATGGCAAGTCTGATCGCGGACAGCTGGAACTGGCGCGGCTATTATTTTACGTCGGCCACCTTGATGATGGTGCTCGGCTGCGCGCTGGCGCGCTACTTGCCGACTCTGCAGCCGACAGCGAAGGTCAGCTACGGCGGGCTGCTGCGTTCATTTCCAAGACTGCTGCGAGAGGAGCCGGTGCTGCGCGTGCGGTCCTGGACTGCGGCGCTGGTGATGGCATCGTTCACCGCATTCTGGGCTGCCGTGGCGCTGCGCCTGCCGGATGCGCCGTTCAGGCTCGACGCCAAAGGCATTGCGCTGTTCGCACTGATCGGTGTCGCGGGCGCGGCGGCAACGCCTCTCGCAGGCCGATGGGGCGATCGCGGTCTTGCACGGCCACTCCTGATCGTCTCGCACCTTCTGATCTCCGGCGCGCTCGCACTCTGCGCCTGGGCCGGCGCGATCGAGTCGCCGATCGCAGCCCTTTCGCTGCTTGGCGTCGGCGCCGTGCTGCTCGATTTCGGCATCACCACCGATCAGACGCTCGGCCGCCGTGCCGTCAATCTGTTGCAACCCGAGGCGCGCGGCCGGATCAACGGCCTGTTCGTGGCGCTGTTCTTCATCGGCGGTGCGGTCGGTGCGGCGGCAGCGTCCGCAGCATGGAGCTTTGGCGGGTGGACGGCGGTCTGCGCGGTGGCCGCGGCGTTCGGCATACTCGGACTGATCACCGACATCGTTACAAAGACCGGTTCGGATTGAGTCGCATAGGATGGGTAGAGCGCAGCGAAACCCATCATGTCGCCGCGCGGATCAAAGTCGATGGGTTTCGCTGCGCTCTACCCATCCTACGATTGCTGCGCGAGCCACCGTAGCACGCCCTTCCCTGCCGCCACCCCCGTCGCGAACGACGCCTGCAACAGATAGCCGCCGGTCGGTGCTTCCCAGTCGAGCATTTCGCCGGCGGCGAAAACACCGGGCAATCGCCGCAGCATGAAATGGTGGTCGAGTTCGTCGAATCTGATCCCGCCCGCACTCGAAATCGCGCGCGCGATCGGCGCGACGCCTGATATCTCGATCGGCACCGCGTTGATCAGCGCGGCCAATTCGGCCGGCGGCAGCAAAGCCAGCGATCGGCCGGAGGCGACTGCCGCCTCCTGCAACAATCCGACGCCGACCGACGAGAGCTGCGCCGCCTTGCGCAGGAAATTGGAGAAGGACTGCTTGCCCTTTGGCACCGACAGCCGCGCGATCAGGTCGTCGCGCACGGCATCGGGCCGCAGCGCCACGCTGAGCGTCGCCGTTCCCTTCGCGAGCACCGCATCGCGCAATTCGGCCGACAATGCATAGATGGCGCCACCCTCGACGCCGGCGCGGGTGACGATCGCCTCGCCGCGCACCGTATGCGCCCCGATCGTGAGCGAGACGCCTTTGAGCGGCTGGCCTTCAAACCGGTCGCGGAAGATATTTGACCACGCAACCGTGAAGCCGGAATTGGCTGATTTCATCGGCGCCACGGCAACGCCCTTCGCGGCGAGGATGTTCGCCCAAGCGCCATCGGAGCCGAGCCGCGGCCAGCTTGCACCGCCGAGCGCGAGCACGGTCGCCTCGGCGTTGACCGTGCGCGGGCGGTCCGGTGCCTCGAACAGCAGTCCGCCGCTCGCCTCCCATCCGGTCCAGCGATGCCGGAATGCGAACACAACGCCTGTCGCATCGAGCCGGCGCAGCCAGGCGCGCAGCAGGGGCGAAGCCTTGAAGGCCTCGGGAAACACCCGGCCGCTGGTGCCGATGAAGGTCGGCTGGCCCAGCGCCGCGCTCCAGGCGCGCAACGCATCGGGCGGAAATGCCTCGACCGCTTTCGTCAGGTGCGGCATCGCCTCGCGATAACGCCTCAGGAAGTCCGGCATCGGCTCGGAGTGCGTGAGGTTGAGCCCGCCGCGGCCGGCCATCAGGAACTTGCGGCCGGCCGACGGCATCGCGTCATAGACGGTGACCTGTGCGCCGCCCGCCGCAAGAGTTTCCGCCGCCATCAGGCCGGCAGGTCCGGCTCCGATGACGGCGACGATCATGCTCAGAGCTTGATCCCGGCCCGCGCTGCGGCCTGGGCGACATACTTCTGGGTCTGCTCGAATGCGCCCTGCAGCGCCTTCGCGGTCGACATGTCGGCGATGTCCTTGAAGTGCGCGGCGACGCCGTCGGGCGTCCACTCGGACTGCGGCAGGTTGACGCCTTCGGTCTCCAGCACCCGGATCACCGCGAACGAGCCGGCACCGGCGCCCATGATGGTGCGGGTCGGCGCGTCTTCCGAGAGCAGGAATTCGACCGCCGGCGTGATTGCCTCCGGCTTCATCAGCTGAAGCGCCTGCGGCGGCAGCAGTTCCTCGGTCATGCGGGTCGCAGCCGTCGGCGAGATGGTGTTGACCTTGATGTTGTTCTTGCGGCCCTCTTCGGCGAGCACGTTCATCAGGCCGACCATGCCGGCCTTTGCCGCGCCGTAATTGGCCTGGCCGAAATTGCCGAACAGGCCGGACGACGAGGTCGTCAGCACGATGCGGCCGTAATTGCGCTCGCGCATGCCGGCCCACACCGCCTTGCAGCAGTAGAAGGTTCCGGTGAGATGGACGTCGAGCACCTTGGCCCAGTCGGCGACCTCCATCTTGGCAAACGACTTGTCGCGCAGGATGCCGGCATTGGCGCACAAGAGGTCGACGCTGCCCCACTCCTTGGTGGCGCGCTCGACCATCGCGCTGACCTGCTCGAAGTTCGAGACGTCGGCGCCGTCGGCCATCGCGGTGCCGCCGGCCTTGCGGATCTCCTCGACCACGGCCTCGGCCGGCGACAGCGAACCGCCGGTGCCGTCGCGCGCGCCGCCGAAATCGTTGACCACGACCTTGGCGCCACGGCTGGCAAGGCCCAGCGCATGCGCCCGCCCAAGACCATTGCCAGCGCCCGTGACGATAGCGACGCGTCCGTCAAACCTAATTGCCATGCCGTAAATTCCTGTTGTTCCCTTCTGCCCTTGGGAGAAGGTGGCGCGCGCAAGCGTGCCGGATGAGGGGTTCTCTCCACGGATGAGCACGCGGAGAGAAACCTCTCACCCGGCTTCATCTCGCTTCATCTCGCTCCGCTCGATTTCGTCACCCTCTCCCACAAGGGGAGAGGGTGCACGCCCGAGCGGCATGAAAAGGTTGGGGACTTTTGAGCAGCGATGGATGGCCGGGTCAAGTCCGGCCAGGAGAAGCCGGGACAGCGGCCGGGCGCGCTAGACGTCAGGGGTCATCGACCCGCAGGGCTTCAGGCTTTTGAGCAGGTGCCCGTTCCAGCACTCGTGGTGCTCCTGGGCGTAGCTGATCGAGCCGATCACAATCAGAGCGACTACGACAAGTCCGGCGACGATGTTCTGCACCATGGCTGCCACTCCCGGGACCGCACCGCCTAAAGCAGGCATGATGGACACCAGGGATCAAAGCCGTCAATGCGCCACTTGGACTAAAGCGAGCTAGCTCCACCGCTTCCGCCTGCGGGAAAGGTGGAGCTACTCAACCATCTGCGAGAGCCTTTTCCGTTCCGATGGAATCGGAACGGGACTCCGGATTCTTGTTCGGAGCGTTTCCTTCACGCGTACCGGTGCCCACTCCGCTGGAAAACGCTCTAGCTGAAATAGATCAGGCCGAGCCAGTCGGCGACCAGCGCGGGCTTGTCCTCGCCATCGATCTCGACCGTGACATTGGTGCGCGACAGCAGTTCCTTCGGCTTGCGCAGCGTGGCTTCCGCCAGCACGAAGCGGCCGCGCACGCGCTTGCCCGAGCGCACCGGCGAGATGAAACGCAGCTTGTCGAAGCCGTAATTGACGCCCATCGCAGTGCCCTCGAGCACCGGCATCACCTCGTAGGACATGATCGACAGCAGCGACATCGTGAGGAAGCCGTGGGCGATCGTGGTGCCGAACGCGGTCTCCTTCCTGGCGCGCTCCGGATCGACATGGATGAACTGGTGATCCTCGATCACGTCGGCATAGGTGTCGATGCGGCCCTGATCCAGCAGGTGCCACGAGGACACACCGATCTCCTTGCCGACCATGCCCTGGTAGGTTTCCAGCGACACCGGCGGCTTCTTCCAGACTTCGTTCATTTGGCTAACCTCCGCTAACCGGAGGTCCGCACCTTCTGCAGCTCCGGAAATTCTTCCTCGCGGAACTCGGCTCCGCGCAACGCATCGCTTCTGACATCGTCATGTTCGAGCCGGCGCAACTGCACCCGACGGATTTTTCCAGAAATCGTCTTGGGCAGTTCGGTGACCAGCTCGATCTTGCGGATGCGTTTAAACGGTGCGAGCCGCGTGTGCAAATGTTTGAAGATCGACAGCGCCGTCTCCGGGCTGCGCTCGACACCGGAGACCAGCAGCACATAGGCCTTGGGGACTGCCAGCCGGATCGGATCCGGGCTCGGCACGACGGCCGCTTCCGCCACCGCGTCATGCTCGAGCAGCACGCTTTCGAGCTCGAACGGCGAGATGCGGTAGTCGGATGATTTGAACACGTCGTCGGTGCGGCCGACGAAGGTCAGATAGCCATCGTCATCGGTGAACACGACGTCGCCGCTGCGATAGATATCGCCGTCGGTGCCGATCAATCTGCCGTCGTCGCCCTGATAGCCCTGCATCAGGCCCGCCGGCCTGTCGGCGCCGAGCAACAGCGTCACCTCGCCTTCCTTCGCGGGGTGACCGTCATTGTCGGTCACCTGCACGCGATAGCCCGGCAGCGGCCGGCCCATCGAGCCGACCTTCACCTTCTGTCCCGGCGAATTGCCGGCCAGCGCCGTGGTCTCGGTCTGGCCGTAGCCGTCGCGGATGGTCAGGCCCCAAGCGGATTTGACCTGGTCGATGATCTCGGGATTGAGCGGCTCGCCGGCGCCGCAGACTTCACGCAGCGAAACCTTGAAGCTCGCGAGGTCTTCCTGAATGAACATCCGCCACACTGTCGGCGGCGCGCACAGCGTGGTGACGCCGCAGCGGCCGATGATCGAGAGCAGCCCCTTCGCCTCGAAGCGTGGCTGGTTGGCGATGAAGATCGTTGCGCCAGCATTCCACGGAGCAAAGAAGCAGCTCCAGGCATGCTTGGCCCAGCCGGGCGAGGAAATGTTGAGATGGATGTCGCCGGGTTGCAGGCCGATCCAGTACATGGTCGAGAGATGGCCGACCGGATAGCTGCGCTGGCTGTGCCGCACCAGTTTTGGCTTCGCCGTGGTGCCCGAGGTGAAATACAGCAGCATCGGATCGTCGGCCTTGGTCGGGCCGTCGGCCGTGAACGCGTCGGATTGCTTCGCTGCGTCCTCGAACGGCAGCCAGCCGTCCTGTGTCTGCGTCGTGCCGACCACGATGCGGACAAGCTTGTCGCTGCCGAGGCCCGCGAATTTCGCGACCTGATCCTGCGTCGCGACCACCGCCTTCGCCTTGCCGCGGTCGAGCCGGTCGCGCAATTCATCCGCGGTGAGTAGCGTGGTTGCGGGGATCACGACGACGCCGAGCTTCATCGCCGCCAGCATGGTCTCCCACAGCGGCACCACATTGCCGAGCAGCAGCAGCAGATGATCGCCGCGCTTCAGTCCCTGCGCGCGCAGGAAGTTGGCCACTCGATTGGAACGTCGCGACAATTCTGCAAACGACAGCCTGGTCTCGTTGCCGCTGGCGGCATCGACGATCCACAGCGCCGTCCGGTCGCGGCTGTCGACATTGTGCGCCAGCTCGGCATCGAACCAGTCCAGCGCCCAGTTGAACGGCACCGGATCGGGCCAGCGAAATCCCCTCACCGCCGCGTCGTAGTCGGTGCGGTGCTTGAGCAGAAAGGCGCGTGCGTCCTGAAATGTGGTCATCCGGCTTCACCACGTTTTATGGCGTCATCCTGAGGAGCCGCGCCTCGCGCGGCGTCTCGAAGGATGGCCACAGGCACTGCGTTCAGCATCCTTCGAGGCTCGCTGGCGCTCGCGCCTCAGGATGACGCATAGAGATTACTTCCCAGCGAGGCTGCGAACGTGCTGGATAATTCCGGAAAAGTCGACCCCGCCATGACCCGACGCGTCGAAGGTCTTATAGAGCTCCTGCGCATGCTTGCCGAGCGGCGTCACCGCACCGGCGGCGTTGGCGGCGTCCTGCGCCAGCGTCAGGTCCTTCACCATCAGGTTGGATGCGAAACCCGGCTTGTAGTCGTTGTTGGCCGGCGACGTCGGCACCGGGCCGGGAACCGGGCAATAGGTGGTGAGCGACCAGCACTGGCCCGACGAGGTCGAGGCGACGTCGAACAGCGCCTGGTGCGACAGGCCGAGCTTTTCGGCCAGCACGAACGCCTCGCCGACCGCGATCATGGAAATGCCGAGGATCATGTTGTTGCAGATCTTGGCCGCCTGCCCCGCGCCGCCGGCGCCGCAATGCACGATCTTCTTGCCCATGTTGGCCAGCATCGGCTGGGCCGCCGCGAAGGCGTTCGGCTCACCGCCGCACATGAAGGTCAACGTCGCGCCCTTGGCGCCGCCGGTGCCGCCGGAGACCGGCGCGTCGACGGAGGCCATGCCATGCTTGGCCGCAAGCGCATGCGCCTGCTTGGCGCTTTCGACGTCGATGGTCGAGCAGTCGATGATCAGCGCGCCTTTGCTCATGGCGGGAAGCACTTCGTTCCAGACACCGAGCACGTGCTTGCCGGCCGGCAGCATGGTGATGACCACGTCGGCGCTCTTCACTGCACTGACGCTGCTCTCGGCGATCGCGGCACCGTCGCTCTTGGCCTGATCGCGGGAAGCGGCAACCAGATCGAACGCGGTCACCTTGTGTCCGGCCTTGACCAGATTGGCCGCCATCGGCCCGCCCATATTGCCGAGCCCGATGAATGCGACGTTTGCCATGGGAGTCCTCCGCTTGCGACGTTTCTATTTGCCGTCAGGAAATTTCAGTTCGTCGGCGCCGATCTCGGCGAAGTAAGGCGCCAGCATTCCGGGCGTCACGTCTTCGATCCGGCTCGGCTGCCACTTCGGATTGCGGTCCTTGTCGATCACGGCGGCGCGCACGCCTTCGCGGAAATCGTCGCTGGCGAACACTTCGAGCGCGGCGCGATATTCGCGCACCAGGCACTCTTCCACCGTCTCGGTCGCCCGCGCCAGCCGCAGCAGCTTCAGTGTCACCACCATGCCGCGCGGCGATTTTTCGCCGAGCGTCTTCAAGGTCGACTGCGCCAACTCCGAGCCATCGGCCTCCAGCGCCACAACGATGTCTTCCATCCGTCCGCGAGCGAACCAGTCGTCAATTTTTTCCTGGAGTGCGGCCACGGGACCTGCCTTCTCGCCGGTCGCAAAGCCCGCGATCAGCCGGTCGATCGCGGCCGAGTTGGTGCCCGGCGCAATCTTGGTCAGCGCCTCGCGCAACGCCGGGAGTTTTGCGCTCGGCACCACAGCGTCGGCGAATTTGGCGTAGATCGCGTCCGGACCATTCATGGTGGTGCCGGTAAGACCAAAGTAAGTCCCGATCTCGCCCGGCGAACGCGACAGCAGATAGGTGCCGCCGACGTCAGGGAAGAAGCCGAGCCCGACCTCGGGCATCGCGAGTTTCGTCCGTTCGGTCACCACGCGGTGGCGGCTGTGCGCCGACAGCCCGACGCCGCCGCCCATCACGATGCCGTCCATGAAGGCGACATAGGGTTTCGGGAACTTCTTGATCCGCGCGTTGAGGATGTACTCGTCACGCCACAGGATCTTGCCGAGATCGCCCTTGACCTTCGAGCTTTCCCAGAGCGCGCGGATGTCGCCACCGGCGCACAGCCCGCGCTCGCCGGCCCCCTCCAGCACGATGACCGCAACATCGGGATCGGCTTCGAACACGTCGAGCGCCTTGTCGATGTCGTGGAACATCTCCAGTGTCACGGCATTGATCGCCTTCGGCCGGTTGAGCCGGATGATGCCGGCCGCCCCTTCCTTGCGCGCGATCAGGTCGCCTTCGGCAGCGGCCGCATCATTCATCGTGCGCCCTCGATCAACTTGCGCGACACGATCAGCCGCATGATTTCATTGGTGCCTTCGAGGATCTGGTGCACCCGCAGATCGCGCACGATCTTCTCGACGCCGTATTCGCTGAGATAGCCGTAGCCGCCGTGCAGTTGCAGCGCCTGGTTGGCGACCTCGAAGCCGACATCGGTGCCGAACCGCTTGGCCATCGCGCACAGCATGGACGCGTCAGCATCCTTGCGGTCGAGCGCGGCCGCCGCGCGCCACAGGAAGGTGCGCGCCGCCTCGAGCTCGGTCGCCATGTCGGCGATCTTGAACTGCAGCGCCTGGAATTCGTCGAGGCGTTTGCCGAAGGCCTTGCGGTCCTTCATGTAGGCCAGCGCCTTGTCGAGCGCCGCCTGGGCGCCGCCGAGCGAGCACGCCGCGATGTTGAGACGACCGCCGTCGAGGCCGGCCATCGCGATCTTGAAGCCGATACCCTCTTCCCCAAGCCGGTTCTCCACCGGTACGCGCGCGTTCTCGAACACGACCGCGCGGGTCGGCTGTGCATTCCAGCCCATCTTGCGCTCATTGGCGCCGAACGACACGCCCGGCGTCTTGCCGTCGATCACGACCGTCGAGACGCCACCAGGGCCTTCGCCGCCGGTGCGCACCATCGCGACCAGGAGATCGGTGCTGCCGGCGCCCGAGATGAACTGCTTCTGGCCGTTAAGCACATAATGATCGCCGTCGCGCACCGCACGGGTGCGAAGCGCGGCGGCGTCGGAGCCGGCGCCCGGCTCGGTCAGGCAGTAGCTGGCGATCAGCTCCATGGTGCAGAGCTTCGGCAGCCATTGGTGGCGCTGGGTGTCGTTGCCATAGGCATCGATCATCCAGGACGCCATGTTGTGGATCGAGATGAAGGCCGACGTGGTCGGGCAGCCCGTCGCCAGCGCCTCGAAGATCAGCGCCGCGTCGAACCGCGTCATCGCCGAACCGCCGACATCATCCTTGATATAGATGCCGCCGATGCCGAGGCCGGCGGCCTCGCGCATCACGTCGACCGGAAAGTGCTTCTTCTCGTCCCATTCGAGCGCGTGCGGCGCGATCCTCGAAGCCGCAAATGCCCGCGCCATGTCGCGAACCGCGATCTGGTCCTCGTTGAGAGCGAACTGCATTTTGGCTGCTCATTGTTGTCGTCATTGCGAGGAGCGAAGCGACGAAGCAATCCATTCTTCCAGGTCGAAGATAGTTGGATTGCTTCGCTGCGCTCGCAATGACGGCCTAGGCTACACCATCACTTCATCGTCGGGATCGAGAACTCCGCACCGTCCTTGACGCCGGACGGCCACCGCGAGGTCACCGTCTTGGTCTTGGTGTAGAAGCGGATCGAGTCCGGGCCGTGCTGGTTGAGATCGCCGAATCCGGACTTCTTCCAGCCGCCGAAGGTGTAGTAGGCGATCGGCACCGGGATCGGCACGTTGATGCCGACCATGCCGACATTGACCTTGGCGGCGAAGTCGCGCGCCGTGTCGCCGTCGCGGGTGAAGATCGCAACGCCGTTGCCATAATCATGGTCGGACGGCAGCGCGAGCGCCTCGTGGTAATCGTGAGCGCGCACCACCGAGAGCACCGGGCCGAAGATCTCTTCCTTGTAGATCCGCATATCCTTGGTGACGTTGTCGAACAGCGAACCGCCGAGATAGAAGCCCTTCTCGTAACCCTGCATCTTGAAGCCGCGGCCGTCGACGGCGAGCTTGGCGCCTTCCTTGATGCCGATGTCGATGTAGCTCTTGACCTTCTCGACCGCCTCGCGGGTCACCAGCGGGCCGTAATCTGCCGACGGATCGACCGACGTGCCGATCTTGAGCGACTCGACGCGCGGGATCAGCTTTTCCATCAGGCGATCGGCGGTGGTCTTGCCGACCGGCACCGCAACCGACACCGCCATGCAGCGCTCGCCGGCCGAGCCGTAGCCAGCGCCGATCAGCGCATCGACGGTCTGGTCCATGTCGGCATCGGGCATGATGATGGCGTGGTTCTTGGCGCCGCCGAAGCACTGGCAGCGCTTGCCGGTCTGCGCGGCGCGTTCATAGATATATTGTGCAATGGGCGTCGAGCCGACGAAGCCGATCGCCTTGATATCGGGATCGTCGAGGATGGCGTCGACCGCTTCCTTGTCGCCGTTGACGACGTTGAGGATGCCGGCCGGAAGCCCTGCTTCGATCATCAGCTGGGCCAGCGCCATCGGCACGCCGGGATCGCGCTCGGACGGCTTCAGGATGAAGGCGTTGCCGCAGGCGATCGCGGGCGCGAACTTCCACATCGGGATCATCGCCGGGAAGTTGAACGGCGTGATGCCGGCGACCACTCCGAGCGGCTGGCGCATCGAATAGATGTCGATGCCGGGGCCTGCGCCCTCGGTGTACTCGCCCTTCATCAGATGCGGAATGCCGCAGGCGAACTCGGCGACTTCGAGGCCGCGCTGGATGTCGCCCTTGGCGTCGGGAACCGTCTTGCCGTGCTCACGCGCCAGCAGCTCGGCGAGCTTGTCGTAGTCGCGCTGCACCAGCTCGACAAACTTCATCATGACGCGGGCGCGGCGCTGGGGGTTGGTCGCGGCCCATTCCGGCTGCGCGGCCTTGGCGTTCTCGACCGCGGCGCGGAGCTCGGCCTTGGAGGCCAGCGCCACCTTGGCCTGGACGTCGCCGGTCATCGGCTCGAAGACATCAGCCGTACGGCCCGACGTGCCCTTGACCTCCTTGCCACCGATGAAATGTCCGATTGAGCGCATGGATAAACCTCCCTGAAGGACCTGAATCGCCAGCCGGCCGGCGGGATCACTTTACAAACCCTATTGACCCTGCATTTTATAGGATTCAAGTCCGATAAATTGCACCATAGATGTGCGGAAATGCTGGATCAAGGCGGCGGCACAATCGACTGGGATGACTTCCGCTTCGTGCTTGCCATCGTGCGCGGCGGGTCGGTTTCGGCTGCCGCCAAGCAGCTCGGCGTCGATCATGCCACAGTGATCCGGCGTGTCGACCGGCTGGAGCGCCACCTCTCCGCAAAACTGTTTGATCGCCGCAAGACCGGCTATCTCCTGACCGAGGCCGGCCAGCGTGTCGCCGACAGCGCGGAAGCGATGGAATCCACCATCGTCGCCAACCAGGAGGCGGTGGGTGGCTCGCGCGCGCATCTCACCGGCACGGTGCGGATCGGCGCGCCCGACGGCTTCGGCAGCCACTTTTTGGCCTCGCGGCTGGTCAAGTTCACCGAGCGGTACCCCGATCTCGATCTGCAGCTTGTCGCCACCGCGCGGCTGTTCTCGCTCTCCAAGCGCGAGGCCGACATCGCGATCAGCCTGACCATGCCGAAGGAAGGCCGCATCGTCGGCCGCAAGCTGCTCGACTACACGCTCGGGCTTTATGCCGCACCCCGCTATCTCGCGCAGGCGCCGACCATTGCCGCCCGTGCCGACCTGCCGCGGCACCGCTTCGTCGGCTACATCGAGGAGCTCTTGTTCACGCCGGAGCTCGACTACCTGCCGCAGGTCTCGCCGAAGATCTCGGCGAAGTTCCGCAGCGCCAATCTGATCGCGCAGCTCAACGCCACCATCGCCGGCTTCGGCATCGCCGTGCTGCCGCACTTCATGGCGACCGCGCACCCCGAGTTGCAGCCGGTGCTGCGGGACGAGGTGCGGATCTCCCGCACGTTCTGGCTGCTGATGCACGCCGACAGCAAGGACCTCGCCCGCATCCGCGCGGTGGCGGATTACATTTACGAGACCGTGGAAGCCGAGCGCGCGCTGTTCAGCGGGCCGGCCTGACCAGCCCGACCCATCGAGCACAGCTGGAGAAATGCCTTGGCGGCGTGGAGCTTCATCCTTAAACCGTATTGTGGACGGATCCTGAGGAGGGAGTAACACTGTGCCCGACCCGGAAAGTCTTCCAATCGACCAGATCTACGTTCCCGTTAAGAAGAGGAAAACCCTCAGGCCTGAGCTGGTTCAAGAGATCGCGGCGAGTATTCTGGAGGTTGGGCAACAAATGCCCATTCTCGTTCGACCTGATGATGGCCGGCTCGTTTTGCTCGAGGGATTACATCGGCTCGAGGCCTGCAAGGCGCTCGGCGAGACGACTATTCTCGGAGTCCGGGGTTCAGCAGAGACTGCTCACCACAAGACGCTGTTGTCCGACGGAGCTGAAGCCGAGGCAGAGCGGGACAAGATGGCGCGACTGAAGAAGCTGCGCCTCGAAAAGGAAGCTTCCGCGACGGCGGCCAGGGAAACTGCATCAGCCGAGCTTCGGTCACCTCGTTCCGGCACGAGTATCAGACGAGGGTCGTCGGGCGATCCACCGTCGAAAACACGGACGCTGTCGGAATGGCTCACGCAACAAAAGCGCGATGGTGGTCGTTATTGATTGCCGACTTGGCCACCAAAGCGGGAAGAAGCATACGGTGGGCCAGGAACTGCCCTAGTTCGCTTTGGCACGCGGCTTCTTCGCCGCTGTCGCGCGGCCGAGCACCGCCTCACGCCCGGCCGACAGGATCTCATCGGACATTTCGCCATTGCCCGCGATCCGCGACATCACGATGGTGCCCATCATGGTCGCGAGCGCGGCCATCGCCTGCTTGCGCGCGGCCTTGCGCGGCAGGTCCTGGATCTGGTCGGCCATCATGTCGATCATCTGGTCGAGCTTGAGGGCAAAGGCCTTGCGGGTCTTCGGGCTCTCGCGGGCGATCTCGGCACCGAGCGCCGGCACCGCGCAGCCCTGGCCCGGGTCGTCGCGATGCACCGCCGAAAGATAGCCGTCGACCATGGTCGCGAGCCGCTTCTCAGGCGGCACCTCTGCAGTCACCTTGCGCCAGCGCTCGTTGGCGCGATCCATGGCGTAGTTGAAGGCCTCGATCACCAGCGCCTCGCGCGAATCGAAATGTGCGTAGAAGCCGCCATGGGTCAGGCCGGCGTCCTTCATCAGGTCGGCGACGCCGATGCCATGGGCGCCCTTCTCGCGCAGCCGCGTCGCGGCCTTCTTCACGATCCGCGCGTGGGTTTCCTGCTTGTGTTCTTTCGAATAGCGCATGCCGCTCTCATGGAATGTTTCTAATCATATAATAGCAGATTTGCGCCGGGAATGCTGCACTTATTTCGCTTTCGGTTCCCCTCCGAGCATCGAAAATGTCGCAGTCGCGTGCACCGCAAGATTGGCCCTTCCGTCGCGGACGAAGCCCTCGGTGTAGCTGGTCTGCCGGCCGAGCTTGATCACCTTGCCCTCGGCCGAGATGGTTCCGGAGCGCGCGGACAGCGGGCGCAGATAGGTCAGCTTGAGGTCCAGGGTCACCGAGGTCTGCCCCGCCGGCAGCATGGTCGAGATCGCACAGCCCATCGCGGTATCGAGCAGCGCCGCCGCGGTCGCGCCGTGCAGCAGGCCGATGGTGTTCTCGAGGCTCTCATGCGGCTCGAGTTCCATGACGATGCGGCCCTCCTCGACCACGGCGACGCGGAAACCGATCAGCTTGGCCATCGGCGGCGGCGGCAACCGGCCGTCGCGGATCGCGCGCATCGCCTCGATGCCGGACATCGGCAGCGCCGCCTTGGCGACCGGCCCGGGCGCCTGCCATTCCACCACGCGTACGCGCTTCAGATCGGGCGAATGAAGATCGGCGGTCTCGGCGGCGGTCATGACGGCTCCATTTATATGATGAATATAATTCTATATATCCGCTCCGTGCGGCGCAACTGTCGCACCGTGCTTGACAGAGACGTGCTTTGTCCGGGACATGGCGCGATCAATTCCTGCGCCGGGACTTTTTCCATGGACATGCTCAATCCCCACTGCGGCATCGACCGCGACGAAAGAGGCGTCGTCCGCCTCATGATCTGCAACGCCGGCAAGCTGAACATCGTCAGTTCAGCCGTGACCGACGGCGTCCGCGAAGGCTTCGAGCATCTGGCTGCCGACCGTACCATCCGCGCGGTGATCCTCGCCGGCGAGAGCGAGCGCAGCATGATCGGCGGCGCCGACATCAAGGAGATGGCGACGCTCGACCAGAAATCCGCCGAAGCCTTCATCAGCCGCCTGCGCGATCTCTGCGAGGCCGTGCGCAAATTTCCGGCGCCTGTGATCGCCCGCCTGCCCGGCTGGTGCCTCGGCGGCGGCCTCGAGGTCGCGGCCGCCTGCGATGTCCGCGTCGCCGCCCATGACGCAATGTTCGGCATGCCCGAGGTGCGCGTCGGCATCCCCTCGGTGATCCATGCCGCGCTGTTGCCGCGCCTGATCGGCTGGGGCCGTGCCCGCTGGCTGATGATGACCGCGGAAAACATCGACGCCCAAACCGCGCTCGCCTGGGGCCTGGTCGACACCGTGGCAAAGCCCGGCGGCCTCGACGAGGCCGTCGAGCATACCGTGAAGGCGCTCTTGGAATGCGGCCCCGAAGCGCTGCGGATCCAGAAGGACCTGCTGCGCCAGTGGGAAGAGCTGCCGCTGACGGAGTCGGTCAACCTCAGCGTCGGCGTGTTCGGACAGTCGTTCCAGACCGGCGAGCCGCAGCGGCTGCTGCAGGGGTTTCTGGATCGGAAGCGGTAGCCGCAGACGCCTGTAGCCAAATGGAGCGCCGCGAAATCCGGGGTGCGTCATCCGCGGAACGAGTTGTCCCGGTTTACGCGGAGCCTGTCATCGGGCGCGCGTTCGCGCGACCCGTTGGCTCCATCCAGGCTACGCGTTTGACGGACTGTTGACCGCAGGCCTCAGCAGACTAGTCTAACCTCCATCGCGAGGCTGGCGCTTCTGATCGAGAACGTCGATCGAAGCGCGCCCGATCTCGCGAACTGCCGCGCACGCGGCCAACAAAACAATCACTTTCGGGACCAACGCACGGGGCACACTCCAACAATTGCAGGAGGACATATGGTCCAGAAGCGCGACGTTCCCGGTATCCGACCCTATGATGCTCCGGCCGGCGGCTGGGGCGCCCTCAAGGCCACTGCGATCGCGGTGCGCGACCAGATGGAGCTGGTCGAGGCGCCGATCACGCTGCTCCGCACCAACAAGCCCGACGGCTTCGATTGTCCGGGCTGCGCCTGGCCCGACAAGGAGCACACCTCCACCTTCCAGTTCTGCGAGAACGGCGCCAAGGCCGTGACCTGGGAGGCGACCAGCAAGCGCGTCACGCCTCAGTTCTTCGCTGACCACACTGTCACCGAACTGCTGACCTGGACCGACTTCCATCTCGAGAACGAGGGCCGCCTGACCGACCCCCTCGCCTATGACGCCGCGAGCGACACCTACCAGCCGATCACATGGGATAACGCCTTCGCGCGGATCGGCGAAACGCTCCGCAGCCTGCCCAATCCAGACATGGCCGAGTTCTATACCTCCGGCCGCGCCTCGAACGAGGCCGCCTTCCTGTTCCAGATCTTCGCGCGCGAATACGGCACCAACAATTTCCCCGACTGCTCGAACATGTGCCACGAGGCGACCAGCGTCGGGCTGCCGCAATCGATCGGCATCGGCAAGGGCACGGTATCGCTGGACGATTTCGACCACTGCGAGCTGATCATCGCGATGGGCCACAACCCCGGCACCAACCATCCGCGCATGATGGGCACCTTGTGGGAGGTCTCGCGCCGCGGCGTGCCGATCATCGTGTTCAATCCGCTGCGCGAGCGCGCGCTGGAGCGCTTTGCCGATCCGCAGGATCCGATCGAGATGGCGACGCTGGGCTCGACCCGCATTGCCTCGACCTATTATCAGCCGAAGGTCGGCGCCGACGCCGCGGTGCTGAAGGGCGTCATGAAGGCGCTGATCGAGAAGGACGACGCGACGCACCACGTGCTCGACCATGCCTTCATCGCCGAGCACACCAACGGCTTTGCGGCGTTCGCCGCCGATCTGCGCGCGACGCCGTGGGACAAGATCGAGACCGTCTCCGGCTTCAGCCGCGCCCAGCTCGGCGAGGTCGCGGCCGCCTACGCCAAATCCAACGCCACCATCGTCACCTACGGCATGGGCATCACCCAGCACATGCGCGGCACCGACAACGTCCAGCAGATCGCAAACCTGCTGCTGCTGAAGGGCAACTACGGCAAGCCCGGCGCCGGCATCTGCCCGCTGCGCGGCCACTCCAACGTGCAGGGCAACCGCACGGTCGGCATTACCGAGAAGCCCAACATCCCGATGTTCGAGGGCATCGAGCGTACCTTCGGCTTCAAGCCGCCGAGCCATCACGGCCACGACGCGGTCGCGGCGATGGAGGCGATCGACGACGGACGATCCAAAGTGCTGGTCTGCCTCGGCGGCAATTTTGCCATCGCGCTGCCCGATCCCGAGCGCTGCACCGCCGCCATGCGCAAGCTCGAGCTCGCCGTCCATCTCGGCACCAAGCTCAACCGCTCGCATCTTCTGGTCGGCAAGCAGTCGATCATCCTGCCGGTGCTGGGCCGCACCGAGCGCGACCTCCAGGCCTCCGGGCCCCAGGTCGTGACGGTCGAGGATTCGATGTCGATGGTGCACGCCTCGCGCGGCAAGCTGACCCCGGCTTCCGAAAATCTGCTCTCGGAATCGGCGATCGTTGCCGGCATGGCGATGGCAACCCTGCCGGCGAGCAAGGTGCCGTGGACCGACCTGATCGCCGATTACGACCGCATCCGGGACGCCATCGAGGGCGTCTTCCCGGACTTCAAGGATTACAACGCGCGGATCCGGATTCCCGGCGGCTTCCGCCTGCCGCTGCCGCCGACCGAGCGCAAATGGACCACGGCGTCCGGCAAGGCCGAATTCCTGATCTTCGACGGCCTCGAAGAGGACCCGGTGCTGTCGGACAAGTCAGTCCTCAAGCTCGCCACCATCCGCAGCCACGATCAGTACAACACCACGATCTATGGCTTGAACGACCGCTATCGCGGCGTGTTCGGACGCCGCGACGTGCTGTTCGCCAACGAGGCGGACTTGACCGCGCGCGGCCTCGCCCATGGCGATCTCGTCGAGATCGAAACCGCGCTGCCCTCGGGCGAGCCGCGGCGCCTCACGCTGACCGCGATCGTCTACGACATCGCCCGCGGCTCGGTCGCCGCTTACTATCCGGAGGCGAACGGCCTCGTGCCGCTCGACTATCAGGACAAGGAAAGCGGCACGCCGTCGTACAAATCGGTGCCTGTCCACATCCGCCGCGCCGCCCAGGCGGCGTGAGCGCAATCCTCTCGCAGCACCGATCTTTCGATCGCAGCCAAAACGAGTGGACGCGGACCGAGGCGTTCAACCTCGATCCGCGTCCTTCGTGGATTGCTGCGTTCCTAGTCCTCGGATTCGACGAAGGGCGGCCTGAAATAGCCGGCCTGGACGCCGAGCTGGAATCGGCCGATCGATCGGTAGTCAGCGAGATTGCTGCTCGGCTGCGGCGTGTTGTAGCCGGCGAACACGATCGTCACGGTGCGCTCGTCGGTCAACACCGCTTGCGGATCGTAGACCCGGCCGCTGAAGAAGTTCGTGGTGTAGCCCTTCCCCGGCGGCACGAATGGCGCCACCTGCGCGGCCGTCAGCCTGTCGGCGCCCTGGACGTTCACGAGCGGCGCGTTCAACGGATACGGGCGCGGGCCCGCGGGATCGACCACCGTATCCGTGGACAGGATCGGGTTGTCGAAGCCGTTGACCACGTGCCACTTCAGGAGATCGCCGGCGCTGCGAACCGGATTGTCGGTTTCGGCATAGCCGACGAAATGGAAGCCGTCGGAATCGTTGTCCAGGCAGTTTCCGGCGCCGAAGAACATGCCGAAGCGTCCGTCATGGATGCGCAGGATGCTGCCGCTGCCGAGCCAGCGAATGCCGTTCAGCGCGATCGTGGTCTGGTCGTTGAGGCCAGTCGCCGCGCCGACGTCGGTAAAGTTCACGCCGTCCGAGGTCGTTGCGACACGGATCGTGATCACGTCGTGGTTGGTCTTCCTCGGCTTCTTGTTGACGAGGTTGGTCAGCGCAAAGGCCGGCGTCGCCGGGCACACCTGGGTTGCCGGGAAGTTCTTGTCGCCGGGGGTGAGATTCTTGGAGACGTAGACGACGGCCGTCTTCTCGCCCATGTGCACGGAGCCCAGGATGGCATCGGGGTCCGTCAGACCGGTGGTCGCGGTCGCCGTGGCTTCGAGCTTGGGATAACCGCCGGACGCAAGCGGACTGACATATCCGAACTCCCGAAGTCCGAACAACGAGAAGTCCTCCTCGCCACGGTGAAGCGGATGGACCACGAGCTGATCGCTGTCGATGTGACCGTCGGCACGGTTGAGGTGATAGATTCGTTGCCTGCCCTTCACGGACAGCACGAAGGCGTGTCCGAGCCCGTTGTCGCCAGCGTTCGCGCTCGACGAGCCATATGCGGTCTTCACGCCATTGACGTTCACGTTCAGATTGTCCGGGTCGGTCGCATCCCACGGGCAGTAGGGATTGAGCGCCAGGGCCTTGCCCCTGAACTGCCAGGTCGCACCCCAGTCCGTCGAGATCGCCGCGACCGTCGCCTCCTGCTCGTTCCGCGGGCGGTAGTCGAACAGGCCTTCGAGAACGGCCCCGCGTCGGCGAACGAAGGGAAAGTAATAGGGCTGCATCACGCTCTTGCCGTGATTGATCGTGGTTTCTCCGCTCGCCGAGCAGTAGTCAGCATAGGGCGTCCCGTAGAGGGCCGGATTGTAGGGCGGCGTGAGGCTGCCGGGCGGCACGATGCCGGACGCATCATGATGAAAATGTTGTCCGGACTGATGCAGCGTCCACGGCCCGTGCTCGATCACGGATTCCGTCAGGCTGTTGGGAACGAATGAGAATGTGGAGCCGGCATGGACGGTCGATGCGGCCGCGAGCAAGACACCGGCGGCGGCAGTGCCAAAGAGCAAGCGCGTCATGGAGCTGAGCCTTTTTGTCAGGGGGGCAATTCGATAGATCAGGCAATGCGGAGGGCGCCCCGGAAATATGCGGAGCGTTGCAAGCCGGATCGACACCTAACACCGGCCTCCGACAGACATGTGACGGCTGGATGTCCTCCACAGCCAATCCGCGCGGGCTTCGCTGTTCGAGCCGCGAGCGGGCAAACCGCGCATCCACAGCTGCGGCCGCGGACGTGTCGCCGTGCCCGTCGTTACCTGGCGTTCGCCGGTGCGTGCACCGGCCAGAGATCGGCGCGCCAGTGCAGCGCGATCGCCAGCATCGCGATGAAGCCGGCGGCGGCGAGCAGCGTGCCGGTTGCGGTGTAGCCGATCAGGTCGATCAGGCTGCCGGCCGCGAGCAGGCCGAGCGGCAGGCCGTAGATCACCATCATGCGCACGCCCATCACCCGGCCGCGCAGATGCGCGCTGGCATTGCGCATCAGCATCACGGCCGCCGAGATCATCGACATGCTCTGCGCGATGCCGGCCAGCACCAGGCAGGCCATCGCCACCGGCATGGTTCTGAGTTCGACGAAGACCAGCAGCATCGCATACCATGCGAGCGTCGCGCCGATCAGGAGCCGCGCGATGCGCACACCACCGGCCATGCTGAGCGTGATCGAGCCGATCAGCGAGCCGACCGCAAAACTCGCCGAAAGATAGCCGAGGCCGGTCTGGTCGGTGTGGAAGATGTCGCGCGCCACGAAAGGCAACAAGCCGTTGGTGAGCGGAAACGCCGTGAGATTGGCGAGGAACGCGACGCAAAGCGCGGCGCGCATGCCGGGCCCGCTCCAGGCGTAAACAATGCCTTCCTTGAGGTCGCGGAGCAGTTTCGAGCCCGGCAGGTCGATCGCCGCCTGATCCACCGTGCCGTGCGACTTCGGACGGCTCATGCAGAGCATCAGGATGGCGGCGACGAAATAGAAGCAGGCGATCCCGACATAGACGTAGCCGATGCCGAGCGCCGCGAACAATCCCGCCCCGGTCAATGCGCCGGCGATGCGTGCCGAGTCCTGCGTGGTGCGCGCCAGGCTGATGGCGCCGACCAGTTGCTGGGGCGGCATGATATCGGCGAGCAGCGCGCCGCGCACACCGAGATCCGACGGGCGGATCACCCCCATCAGCGCAACGATGATCATGACATTCAGCGGGGCGAGATGTCCGGTCAGCGCCAGCGTCATGATGGTGCCGGCGAGCGCCGTATAGGCAAAGCGCATCACGGCCAGCAGATCGCGATGTCCCATGCGATCGCCGATCATGCCGACGACAGGCGCGACCAGGGTGCCGACATATTGCAGCGAAGCCATCACGGTCAGCAGCAGGACCGAACCGGTCTCGACCATGATGTACCAGCCGAGCACCAGCGTCTCGACCTCGAACGCCCAGGAGGTGAGCAGGTCGGACGGCCATTGAAAGCGATAGCTGCGGATGCGAAATGGTGCGAGCGCGGAGGTCCGCGTGGTCCCGCTCAAGACGCGATGACGCGTGTCACGGCGTGTCCTGCCCTTTTCTTGGTTCTTCTGGGTCTCGATTCCGGATGTTGATTCGGAGTCTTGATTCTCTTGAGAAAACGTCCTTGTTCCGGCAGGGTACCGCCGAGGCGATCGGTGTCAATCGAAGCCGCCGCATGCGGCCATGCGTGACGGCATCAGCGGCAGCTTGCTGCACTGCCCGCCCGGTCCCGTCCAGCGCGTGCCGCCGGCTATCCACTCCGCCCACGGCAGGGATCGTGCTAGCATGCCCACTCCGAAACACCGGAGGACGCCATGACAGCCTTCGAAGTTTTCGCGATCTATGTGACGCCCTTTGTGATCATCGGGATCGCAATCAAGCTATTGATGAAGCGTTACGCCGTCGATCTGCCCGATGTGCAGAAGCAGGCTGGCTCCGCGCCGAAGCGACGATTCTTGCTCGGCGTCTGGCGGAAAGACTAGGCCTCGGATTGTAGGATAGGTAGAGCGAAGCGAAACCCATCGATTACGAAATCCAAAACGCGGGCGCGTCATCTCGCCAGAACGCGACACAAAGATCCATCACCGTCATCCTGAGGTGCGAGCCTCTTCGGCGAGCCTCGAAGGATCGACGGCCACCAGCCGGGCCGCGAATCCTTCGAGGCTCGTTCCGCTCGCACCTCAGGATGACGGTTCGAGAGCTTTCGCCGGGACGACGATAGTTGGCAATGGACCGCGCAACCCATGCGCTGTCGTCCCGGCGAAGGCCGGTACCCAAAATCCCAAATGCTGCTTGTTGCGCGATGCCGGAACGACGAATTCACCAACAACATCCGCCGCGGCGGATGGATCCGGCCTTCGCCGAGACGACAGCCGCGCAGGAGGAAGATCGCGCGCCATCATCCGGCCATTCATGCGAACACGACATTTTGTCATGGAAGCTGGAGTTGCATTTTTTGCATCGCATCATATGATGCATATAATCCAATCAAATCGCCGGCATTGAAGGGAATCCTGCCATGGCAACCAGCACCGATCCCGTCGTCATCCTCTCCGCCGCCCGCACCCCGCTCGGCCGCTTCATGGGCGAACTCACGCCGTTGGCGGCGCACAGGCTCGGCTCGCACGTGATCGGCGCGGCGCTGGAGCGCGCAAAACTCGCGCCTGAACGCATCGACGAGGTGTTCATCGGCAACGTGCTGCCCGCCGGCCAGGGCCAGGCCCCGGCTCGCCAGGCCGCGCGCGGCGCCGGGCTGCCGGATGCCACCGGCGCCACCACCGTCAACAAGGTCTGCGGGTCCGGCATGAAGGCAACCATGCTGGCGCACGACATCATCAAGGCCGGCTCGGCCGAGATCGTGCTGTCCGGCGGCATGGAGAGCATGAGCAACGCGCCCTATCTGCTGCAGAAGGCGCGGGGCGGCTATCGCGCCGGCCACGACCGCATTATCGACCACATGATGATGGACGGGCTCGAGGACGCCTATGAGACCGGCCGCTCGATGGGCGATTTCGGCGAGGCGACCGCGGAGGCCTATCAGTTCACCCGCGCCGACCAGGACGCCTTCGCGATGGAGACGCTGAGCCGCGCCCGCAAGGCGGTCGAGAGCGGCGCCTTCAAGGCCGAGATCGCGCCGATCACGCTCGCCGAGAAAGCCGGTCCGCGCATCATCGCCAATGACGAGCATCCGCTGAAGGTCGATCCGGCCAAGATCCCCGGCCTGAAGCCCGCATTCCGCGCCAACGGCACCATCACGCCGGCCGCCTCCTCGGCCAACGCCGACGGCGCCGCGGCGCTGATTCTGGCGAAGCGTTCGCTTGCCGACCGCGACGGATTGCCGGTGCTGGCCGAGATCAAGGGCCACGCCACCCACAGCCAGGAGCCGCAATGGTTCACCACGGCGCCGATCCCGGCGATCAGAAAACTGCTCGACAAGGTCGGCTGGAGTGTCGGCGACGTCGATCTGTTCGAGATCAATGAAGCGTTTGCGGTGGTCGCAATGGCGGCGCAACGCGACCTCGGCATCCCGCGCGATCGGCTCAACATCAATGGCGGCGCCTGCGCGCTCGGCCATCCGATCGGCGCCACCGGGGCGCGGCTGATCGTGACGCTGCTGCACGCGCTGGAGGCGCAGAACCTGAAGCGCGGCGTCGCGGCGCTGTGCATCGGCGGCGGCGAAGCCACCGCGATCGCCGTGGAGCGGGTCACGCACTGATCCCGCGCACCGGCAGCGCGAGCGAAGCGAAGCAATCCATGTCTCGGCGCAGGCCGAACCATGGATTGCTTTGTCGCTATTGCTCCTCGCAATGACGGCAGGGGCGTAGCGAGTCCGAAAACGAGGGAACAATGTCATTTTAGACATGGCGCTCTCGTGCCATATTGTGCATCAAGAATAGTACCCTCATCGCATTTCATCCGGGGCCCAATGATCTCGAACTGGCTTGCTTCCACCCTCGCCCGCCGCAATATCCACTACGGCTGGGTGATGGTCGCCGTGACGTTCCTTGCCGCGCTGATCTCGGCCGGCACTGTCGGCGCGCCCGGCGTCTTCATCGTGCCCTTGCAGAAGGAATTCGGCTGGTCGACCGCCGAGATCTCCTCGGCACTGTCGATCCGCTTCATCCTGTTCGGGCTGATGGCGCCGTTCGCCGCCGCGCTGATGAACCGCTACGGCCTGCGCAACGTGACGCTGGCGGCGCAACTGATCGTGGTCTCCGGCCTGCTGGCCTCGCTCGCCATGACGCAGGTCTGGCAGCTGATCGCGCTGTGGGGCGTCGTGATCGGGATCGGCACCGGCATGACCGCGCTGGTGCTCGGCGCCACCATTGCCACGCGCTGGTTCGTGGCGCGGCGCGGCCTCGTGATCGGCATGCTCACCGCGAGCGTCGCGACCGGGCAGCTCGCCTTCCTGCCGCTGCTCGCCACGATCACGGAGCGCTATGGCTGGCGCGTCGCGCTTGGGTTCGTCTGCATCATGCTCGGCGTCGCCGCCTTTGCGGTGCTCATGCTGCTCCGCGACCGGCCGAGCGATGTCGGCCTACGTCCGTTCGGCGACGAGGGCACCGCACCCCTTCCCGCGCCGCCGCCGGCCACCGCGCCGATCATGGCAGCCGCGCTCGGCACGCTGCGCGACTCATCGAAATCGTCGGTGTTCTGGATCCTGTTCGCGACGTTCTTCGTCTGCGGCGCCTCGACCAACGGCCTCGTCCAGGTCCATTTGATCCCAATGTGCCTCGATTACGGCATCCCGCAGGTGCAGGCCGCGAGCCTGCTCGCCGCGATGGGCATCTTCGATTTCTTCGGCACCATCATATCGGGCTGGCTGTCCGACCGCTTCGACAATCGCAAGCTGCTGTTCTGGTATTACGGGCTGCGCGGGCTGTCGCTGCTCTACCTGCCGTATTCCGACTTCACGTTCTACGGGCTGTCGCTGTTTGCCATGTTCTACGGCCTCGACTGGATCGCGACCGTGCCGCCCACCGTGCGGCTCACCGCGCAGCGCTTCGGTGCCGAGCGCGCCAACCTGGTGTTCGGCTGGATCTTTGCCGGCCATCAGCTCGGCGCCGGTGCCGCCGCATTCGGCGCCGGTGTGTCGCGCACGGTCTATTCAAGCTATCTGCCGGCGTTCTTCATCGCCGGGGCGCTTTGCGTGATCGCCGCCCTGAGTGTGCTGGCGATCTCGCGACCGCAGCCCAAGGTCGCGCCGGAGGCGAAACCGGTCCCGGCATAACATTCGCTGGTGTTCCAAGTCGACCAGTTCTCGGCACGCGGCGCTCTACCGCGTGACATCCAGGACGTGATGGCCCGCCACAAGGACATCATGTATTCGTCGCGCACCCGCTACAACGGCGACGTCTACGGGAAGACCTACATCTGCGTACCGCCCTGCACAACGCGCTGGCGAAAATCCCCGACGATCATCTGTCGGAAGACGAGCGCCAGCTCAAGAAGGCGAACAGCCGGCTGCCGGGGATCACGCTGCTGCAACTGATCTGTCAGCAGAAGGCCTATGAGGGCGACGCCAAGGACCACGAATTCTCCGGCACCTCGATGCGCGAGCACTGGGCGAGCGGACACGAGGACACCAAGCGCTCGCTGAAACGCCGCGACTGGATCAAGATGCCCGAGAACGGCATGGGCATCGTGATCCACGACGTGCATCGCGAGGCAGAGTAGTAAGCGGACGCTCCTTCACCCTCATTGCGAGCGAAGCGAAGCAATCCACGCCTCCCCTCAGGGATAGATGGATTGCTTCGTCGCTTCAGCGCAAAATTGCTTTGCAATTTTGTCGCGAGCTCCTCGCAACGACGGCGGAGGAAAAGCCGTTACGGCCGCGTCGACATGTTGCTCGGCGGCCCGGCCTTGCGGATCGGCTCGGCGAGGCGCGCGAACTCGCAGAGCAACGAGCGCGTCTTGCGCGGGTCGATCACCTCCTCGACCCAGAACTTCTCGGCCGAGCGGAACGGCGAGCGCAGCTTGTTGAGCCGATCCTCGATCTCGCGCAGCTTGGCGGCGGGATCGGCGGCGGCATCGATCTCGGCGCGATAGGCGGCCTCGATGCCGCCTTCGAGCGGCAGCGACCCCCAATAGGCCGACGGCCAGGCGTAGCGCATCGAGAAGCGGTTGGCCGGCTGATGCACCACGCCGGCGACGCCGAAAGCATTGCGGATGATGATCGTGCACCACGGCACCGTGCTCTGGTTCACCGCGGCCATTGCCCGCACGCCGTGGCGGATGGTCGCCGACTTCTCCGCTTCGAGCCCGATCATGAAGCCGGGGCAGTCCATCAGATAGACCACCGGCAGATGGAAGGTCTCGGCGAAGTCGACCCAGCGCACCACCTTCTGGCACGCGTCCGAAGTCCATGAGCCGCCGTAGTGGAAGGGATCGCTGGCGAGCAGCAGCACCGCCCTGCCCTCGATCCGCGCCAGTCCCGTGATGACCGGCCGGCCGAAATTCGCGGCGACCTCGAAGAACGAGCCCTTGTCGACGACGGCCTCGATGATCGGCCGCATCTTGTAGACCTGCCGCCGGTTGCGCGGCACGGCCTTCAGCAGTGACTCCTCGGCCCGTTCCGGATCGTCGGTGCAGGGAATGGTCGGCGGCAGGTCGTAGACCGACGCCGGCAGATACGACAGGAAGCGCCGCGCATAGTCGAACGCCTCCTCTTCCGTCTCGACGGCCTGATCGATCGCGCCGGCGCGGGTCTGGATATCGGCGCCGCCAAGCTCCTGCTTGGTCAGATCCTGGCCGAGCCGCTTCACCACCGGCGGGCCGGCGACGAACATCGCGGAGCTCTTGGTCATGACCGAATAATGCGTGGCGGCCAGTCGCGCGGCGCCGAGGCCCGCGACCGAGCCGAGCCCGAGACCCACCACCGGCACGCGCGCAAGATTGGCGGTCGTGTACCAGTACCAGCGCGTGCCGCCGACGCCGCCGGGCAGATTCGCAGCGCCCCTGGTCTCGATCGTCTTCACCGAGCCGCCGCCGCCGGAGCCTTCGATCACGCGAACGATCGGCAGGCGGAAATCATGCGCCATTTCCTCCGCCATCAATGGCTTGGCGGAAATCGATGCATCCGCAGAGCCGCCGCGGACGGTGAAATCGTCGCCGACCACGACCACGGTGCGGCCGTCGACCCTGGCGCGGCCGAACACGCAGTTCGCCGGCGTCAGATTCTTGAGTTCGTTGCTCTCGTCGTATTCGGCGATGCCGGAGATGGCACCGACTTCGTGAAAGCTGTTCTGGTCGACGAGCTTGTCGATGCGCTCACGAACCGTGAGCCGGCCCTGGTCGCGTTGCCGCTTGACCTTGTCAACGCCTCCCATCTCCCGCGCGAACGCTTCGCGCCGGGCGAGGTCGTCGAGTTCCGGCTTCCAGTTCATTCACTGCTCCCGTCTTGATGATTTTGTTGTTGTTATGGGTGGTCACCGGAAGCGACTTGCGTTCGATCCGATTGCTGAAGATGTCGCCGTCGGCGCCTTCGAGCAGGCTGCCGAGTGCAGCGGCGAGCTCGACCATTTGCGGCGCGACCTCGCGATGCAGCCGCTGCTCGTCATACATCGCCGACAGCAGGCCGATCGTGGTGACCACATAGGTTTGATATTGCGGCGACCATAGCGGCACCGCGACGCCGTTGATGTGCGGGCTCCACAGGCCGCAGGCGACGACGTAGCCGTGCTCCTGCAAATGACGGCGGTTGGCCTCGATGCGCGGCGTCAGCATCTTGGCGCCTTCGGGCAACTCGCCTTCCATCTCCGCGATCAGCGCGTCGCCGATCGCGGGATCGAGCGCTGCGGTGTAGGCGTGGCCGGCGGCGGTGGTCGCCATCGAGATGCGGCTACCGGTCGCCTCATGCAGGCCGAGCGCGTTCGCCGCGCGGGCGAACTCCAGATAGACCAGATGAAAGCGGTCGGGGATGACGAAGCCCACGGTGCCGGGCAATTGATCGGCGACATCCTGCAAACGCAGCCGGATCAGATTGCGAAGCTGCAACCCCTTCATCATCGAGGTGCTCATCGCGACCGCACTCGGGCCGATGCGATATTTCTGATCGCGCGGCAGATAGACGAGCTGTCCCATCCGCGTCAGCGTGTGCGTCAACCGCGACACCGTCGAACGCGGCAAGCCGCAGCGGTTCGAGATTTCGAGATTGCCGAGCCGCGCTTCGTGTCCCTCGAAGCATCGCAACACATCGAAGGCGCGCGACACCACCTGGATGACATCGCCATCACCAGTCTCGCTGGCGAGCATTCCCTGCCTGCTAAGCCGTTCCGAGCGCCGTCCCATTTTGTTTGGCTCCATTCCGTCATGCGGAATAAAATTCCACTTGCAGATCAAGCTACCTCAGGCAATCTGCTGCCACAACAAAAAGCCGTTCGCCGGATGAAATTTCCGCAAGACGGTATCGGAGAGTGGAATGCCAGAGATCAAGGTTGTGACCGAAGTTGCCGGGCGCGTTTGCGCGCTTCCTGTTGAAGCCGGCAACAGCATCGGCAGCGGCGACGAGATTGCGTTCGTCGAAGCGATGAAGATGGAGATTCCGGTCACATCGACGACGGCAGGTAAAATCAAGTCGATTCTGGTCAGGATCGACGATGTCATCGCTGAAGGCCAGGCCATCGCGATCGTCGAGACTTGAGCGGCGGACCGTCAGGCCGCCCCGCGCGGATCAAATTCCCAGATGCCACATCCCCGACAGCGGCTCCTCAGGAGCCGCCCGGAGGCGCATGCTGTTTCGCTCTCGAAACATTCCCGGCCTAAAAGTTTCATACGACGATACATTTGCCGAGCAACCGCTCGTTTTGTGAACATCTGTTCGAAAGCCGACAGCCCACAGGCTCGCGCCTGCTCGGGCGCCTCACCGCCGACGTCGCTGCGCGCTCGGTTGCACGCGCCCTGATTGCGTTGCACAACAGGAGGTGATGAAACGATCGCCTCCTCCCGTCACCGCCAGCACCGTCAACTGGGCCCGCTCGCAGCCGCCTTTGCTGCGGTTTCTGCACACTTGTTACGCAGACTTCCTCCCGGAGATCGCCGGCGCGGTCGCCGACTACATCCCCGAGCTCGGCAAGGCCGACCCTGCCCATTTTGGCATCAGCCTTGCGACGCTCGACGGCCATGTCTACGAGGTCGGCGACACCAGGGTGCCCTTCACAATCCAGTCGATGTCGAAGCCGTTCGTGTTCGCGCTTGCGCTGGACACGCTGGGCGCCGAGCGGGTGGAAAGCGTGATCGGCGTCGAGCCGTCCGGCGACCCCTTCAATTCGATCCGGCTCAATGCCGAGAACCACCCGTTCAATGCGATGGTGAATGCCGGCGCGATCGCCTGCTCCGGCCTGCTCCATGCCGACAAGGGCGACGGTGCATTCGACTACATCCGCCAGGCACTCGGCCGCTTCGCCGGACGCGAGCTCGACGTCGACGAGGCGGTTTACGCCTCCGAGAGCGCCACCGGCGACCGCAACCGGGCGATCGGCTATCTCCTGCGCACCAACAGCGTGATCACCGACAACGTGCCCGCGGTGCTCGACGTCTATTTCCGGCAATGCGCCATCCTCGTCACCGCGCGCGACACCGCCGTGATGGCGGCAACGCTGGCCAACCGCGGCATCAATCCCCTGACCGGCGAGCAGGTGGTGACGCCCTACGCGATCGCCCGCACGCTGTCGGTGATGACCTCGTCCGGCATGTACGACTTCGCCGGCGAATGGATCTATCGCGTCGGCATCCCCGCCAAGAGCGGCGTCGGCGGCGGCATCCTGGCGGCGCTGCCGGCCCGGCTCGGCCTCGGCAGCTACTCGCCGAAGCTCGACAAGCACGGCAACAGCGTGCGCGGCATCAAGGTCTGCGAGACGCTGTCGGCGCATTACGACCTCCACATGCTGAACCGCAGCGACGACGCCCGTCACAGCATCATCGCCGATTACAATATCGGCAAGAACCCGTCGCGCCGGGTGCGCCGGCCGCAGGAGCAGGAGATCCTGGCCAAACACTTCCAGGAGGTGCGCGTGATCGAGCTGGTCGGCACGCTGTCGCTGTCCAATGTCGACTATGTCTCGCGCCGCCTCGCCGGCAGCCCGCGTCCGGAGTTCGTGATCTTCGACCTGCGCCGTGTCACCGCGACGACCCGCGCCGGCGCGAGACTGGTCGCGGAGGCCTTCCAGGAACTGGCCGAACTCGGCGTGACCGTGATCCTGTCCGGCATCAAGCGAACCTCGCGGGAGTGGACCACGATCAGCGAGTGGACCAACCGGCTCGGCAATATCAGGGATTTCTATCTGCTCGACACTGCGATCGAGTGGGCCGAAGACCAGATTGTCTACCGCTATGGCGGCTCGATCGACTTCCTCGAAACCACAGAGCTTTCCGAACAGCCCCTGCTCGCCGGACTGAGCGAGGCTGAGATTGCCGATCTTGCCGCGCTCTGCACGGTCAGGACCTACCAGCCGAACGAGAAGATCATCGCCGCCGGCAGCGAGGCGATCTCGCTGTTCTTCCTGCGCAGCGGGGTGGTCCATGTCACCCTGCCCGACGGCATCCGGCTCGCGACGCTGACCGCCGGCATGGCATTCGGCGAGATGGCGCTGCTAGAGCCGAACCGCTCGGCCGACGTCCTCGCCGACATGTCGGCCTCCGCCTATGAGGTGGCGATCGGGGATTTCGAGCGCTTCCGCGAGCAGCACCCGCGCGCCGGCGAACGGATCATGCGCAACCTCGCACAGATCCTCGCCGAGCGGCTGATCGTGGCGAATGCGAAGGTCGATCTGCTGACATCGGGGTAGATTTCCGTCGGCAGCGCGAGGATTTGTGCAACTCATCATGCCCGGGCTTGACCCGGGCATCCACGTCTTGGTGGCGACCGTGAAGACAGACGTGGATGGCCGGGTCAAGCCCGGCCATGACGTCGGAGGGTGCATGCGCTCCGGCCTCTCCCCGCAAGCGGGGCGAGGCAAGAAGGCGCAGTGAGCGATCAGCTCACCACTTCCGTGACCGGCTGCATGTCGATCTCGAAGGTCTCGAGAAACTTCGAGGTCATGATGTAGAAGCCGACCGAGAGCTGGAGCTCGATCAGCGCCCCCGGCGTCAACAGCGCCGCGATCGCCTTGAAGGTCGCATCCGTCGGCTTCTTCAGCTTGACGATCTCGTCAGTGAAGTTCAGCGCCGCGCGCTGCACCTCGTTGAAGCAGGTCGCGGACTGCCAGTTCTCCAGTGCTGCGTTCTGTTCGTCGGTGACGCCGACATTCTTGCCGATGCGCTTGTGCGCGACGATCTCGTAAGGCGCCTCGCAGAGGATACCGGTGCGCGTGATCGCAAGCTCGCGCACGACGGGATCGAGCTCGCCCTTGTGGCGGATCGCGCCGCCGAGCCGGCAGTACTGTTCAAAGTAGCTCGGCGAATGCGCCATCATGCGGAAGATGTTGGCGTTGCGGTTCTTGTCGAGGATCTCGCGGGTGCGCGGGCTAGCCTTTGCGGGATCCGAATAGTCGATACGGGCCATTTCCTAACCTTGATCTTGCTGTCGTTTCTATCGGGTTCCGAAACAGTATCCGCGGACCGTCGCAGGAGCAACACGCGCGAGTCAAATTGCCGCCGCATTCCGAGACAACCCTGACACAGTCGATGTTCGCTGAGTGGGGACTCATCAAGGCGAATGCTCGACGCGGGGTGTTCCGAGTAAAAAATCTGGCCGTCGAGCGCGCAATCCGCGCAACGATGAGTCACGCCCAAGTCTAGGGGAAACGCATGAAGGAAGCCACCAAGAGGGCGGCCTCGGAAGCGCTTGCGCAAATGCTGGCGGTGACGGCGATGCTCGTCATCGCCAGCTTTGTTTTCTATTGGCGATAGTGTCCGCAAACTCGAGGGGCAGGAGTGATCTGGTTCAGCCTGGTTTCGCGTTCTGACCGGATCGCTCAGCCCCTCATTTCGCCTTTGCGAAATACGGAACCAGCCGTCCCGCAAATTGCGTGAAGCGTGCCAAGACCTTGTCGCCGATGGCGAGGTCGTTGTCGCCATGGGCCATCATGCGAAAGCCCTCGTCGGCATCGACCAGCACGATGTTGTAGGGCACATGCGCCCGCGTCTCCGGCGTCGCGGCGCGGCAGACCAGCGATGTCGCATACACCGTCCCTGCCCCGCTCGCGCGATGCTCGGCCAGATCGGGTGAGCCGCAGGCCGCGCAGAAGCTGCGGCGGAAATATTGCCGCGCGCCGCAGGCGTTGCAGGCCTGATAGGCGATGGCTTCCGCGCCCTTGGTCCAGTCGGCGATCGGTCCACTCATCGCACGCGCTCCAGGAACATGCTGACATGCGACGACAGCACGCCGCCGTCGCCGTGCAGCAGCGCCACCGAGGCATCGCGCACCTGACGGTTTTCGGCGCGGCCGGTCATCTGCAGATGGGTCTCGACCAGATGCGCCATCGCGCCGCCGACGCCGCAATGGCCATAGCTGAGCAGACCGCCATGGGTGTTGAGCGGCATCTCGCCATCCCCGTTGAAATAGCCGGCGCGCACCTGCGCCGCCGCCTCGCCCCGCCCGGCGAGACCGAGATCTTCCAGCAGCATCGCGAGCGTGATCGTGAAGCTGTCGTAGACCGCTGCGTAGCGCACGTCCGAGATCACTATGCCCGACGCCGCTTTCGCCTTCGCGATCGAAATCTCCGCGCCGAGTTCGCTCAACGCGGGCGCAGCCGTGATGTGCTGATGGGTGTGCGCCTGGGCGCAGCCGCGGACACGAACCTGCTGCTCGCCGGTCGCCTCGCGGCTGATCACGCAGGCCGCGCCGCCATCGGAGACCGGGCAGCAGTCGAGCAGCTTGAGCGGCATCGCCACCGGCTTCGAGGCCATGACGTCCGCAACGGTGATCGGCTCGTGGAATTGCGCGCCGGGATGCGTCAGCGCGTGCTTGCGCATCAGCACCGCAAACTCGGCAAGGTCCTCCTGCGTGAGACCGTATTCGTGCATGTAGCGGGTCGCGACCAGGCCGTAATAGGCCGGGATCGTCGGGCCGAGCGTCACCTCGTAGTCGGGGTGGCCGACCTGGGCCAGCGCCTGGATCGAGGCGTCGCGGCTTTGCCCGGTCAGCCGGTTCTCGCCGCCGACCACCAGCACGTGTTTTGCGACGCCGGCGTCGACGAGGTGATGCGCCAGCATGGTCATCGCGAGCCCGGTGGCGCCGCCGACCTGCACGGCATGGGCGTAGGACGGGCGAATGCCGAAATGCTCGGCGAACACGGTGGCGAGCATGATGTGCGGCGACACCGTGGAGTAGCCGCACAGGATGCCGTCGATGTCCGAGCGCTTCAGCCCGGCATCGGAGATCGCAAGCTCGGCTGCCTTGCTCATCAGGTCGAGCGAGGACAGGCCCTCATGCTTACCGTAGGATGTGAGGCCGACGCCGGTGACGAAGCTCATCTTTTAACCTCCCCTTGCAAAGGGGAGGTCGGCTTGCGCGAGCAAGCCGGGTG
>NZ_JACMYK010000057.1 GCF_020889785.1 Bradyrhizobium acaciae | reverse complement strand
CGCGCGGCGGCGGGCCGGCGGGTTGCAGCTCGGCGAACACCGGGCTCGGATCGAGCGTGGTCGTCGCCGGGCTCGTGAAGTCGCCCGGTGCGCGCGTGACGGTCACCGGCACCGTCGCCGGCTGGAACTTCGGCATGTTGAAGGTGACGGTGAAGTTGGCCTCCGGCGCCGGGACCGACACCGAGCAGGGCGTCTTGCAGCCCGGTCCGAGCGAGGTCACGGCATCCGCGCCCTGCGGCGCCGAGTCCAGCTGCACCTGCATCGGCGGCGGCGCCGACTTGAACGAATCCAGTGAAAAGGAGGAGCAGCCGGCCAGGCTCAGCCCGGCGGCCGCGATGACGATGATACGACGCATGATCCACACTCTACTGCGGCAATCAGCCACAATCCCCGCGCGGACCATAGGGGCGTCGGAACAGAGGCGCAACGGGGGGAGGCCTGCTCGTTAAAGGATGGTTAACAGCAAAATCGCATGGCAAAATATTGCCAAGAGATATCAGTGTGTTGCGGAAAATTACGCGGCGATCAGGGCGGCCACGGCAGCCGGCAGATCGCGCATATGGCTGATCAGCCGATCCGGCTTGAGCTCGGTCATCGGGACGTCGGTATAGCCGAAATCGACCCCGATCACCGGCACCTGCGCCCGCCTTGCGACCCCGACATCGGGGCCGGCATCGCCGACCATGATGGCGCCGGGCAGCTTTCCGCCGGCGCGGGCCACCGTCTCGCGCAGGAACGCCGGGTCGGGCTTGGCGACGCCGAAGGTGTCCTGGCCGCAGATCGCGGCAAAGCGCGGCGTCAGGCCGAGCCGGTCGAGCAAGAGCTTCGACAGCCACTCCAGCTTGTTGGTGCACACCGCAAAGCGATGGCCGTTGGCCGCGAGCCGGTCGAGCGCGGTCTCCAGCCCGTCGAACGGGCGCGAGCCGTCGACGATGTGCTCGGCGTAATAGTCGATGAAATCCGCGGTCAAACGGTCGAGTTCGCCGACGCTGACCCCGCGTCCGTCCACCTCGAGCCCGCGTTCCAGCAGCTTGCGCGCACCGGCACCGATCATGTTGCGCGCCGCCGACAGCGGCACCGGCGCGAGGCCCTCGCGGTCGAGCACGTAATTGAGCGCGCTGATCAGGTCGGGCGCGGTGTCGACCAGCGTGCCGTCGAGATCGAAGACGATGATGGGGGGAGAGGAGGCGGGCATGATGCTTTTGGCTATCGGGCCGTGCGCCGCGATGCAAGGGTAGATGTGCGCGTGCTATGAAACTGGGGAGGCCGTCATGCCTCGCTCCTCGCCTTCGGCAAGGTCCATGTCGTCTGCAACGGCGCAGGCGTTGGCCGCGATCCGCGACGACCGGTTCTACATTTTCACCCATCCCGGGATGCGGGCCGAGGTCGAGGAGCGCTTTTCGGCGATTTTGGCCGCGATGGACGCCGTTTCGGCCCAAAGACCGGTCCGGATGGCGCTGTTCCTGTCCGCAAAACGACGCTAGATATGCGCCCGCCGGGCCGCCCGATGGCGCGCCCGTAACGGACAACCGGGGGCTATCGGCCGTGGACATGGACGCACTGAAACGCCAGGCGGCGGCGCGCGCGCTCGAAGAGGTGCGCGACGGCATGAAGCTCGGGCTCGGCACCGGGTCCACCGCCAAGCATTTCGTCGAACTGCTCGGCGACAAGGTCCGGTCAGGCATGAAGGTGATCGGCGTGCCGACCTCGGAGGCGACCCGCGCGGATGCGATCCGCTGCGGCGTGCCGTTGACCACGCTGGACGAGGTCGATCATCTCGACCTGACCATCGACGGCGCCGACGAGATCGACCCCGCGCTCAATCTGATCAAGGGCGGCGGCGGCGCGCTGTTGCGCGAGAAGATCGTGGCGGCCGCCAGTGATCGGATGATCGTGATCGCCGACGACAGCAAATGGGTCGACGTGCTCGGCCGCTTTCCGCTGCCGGTCGAGGTGATCCCGTTCGGGCTCGCCGCGACCCAGGCCGCGATGGCGCGGGCGTTCAAGGAAGCCGGCGTGTCCGGCCAAATGGTCGTCCGTAAGGGCAAGGACGGTCACGTTTTTGTCACCGATGGCGGCCACTGGATCGTCGATGCGCACCTCGGCCGGATCGGCGACCCGCCGCGTCTCGCCGGTTTGCTCAGCGTGATTCCGGGTGTGGTTGAACACGGTCTGTTCATCGGGCTTGGCAGCGTCGCCGTTCTGGCCGGCGCACAGGGAATTCGGGTTGTTGAACGGCGATAGCGCCGCAAGCAAGGAGACTTGGAATGAAGCGTTTTTCGGGACTTTTGTCGGCAGCGACCCTGGCGGTCGGACTGGCGCTCGCCACCGCACCGGCGATGGCGCAGCAGCCGCAGCTGCCGCCCATGCCGAAGGTCAAGCAATCGACCCCCGCGGCGATCGGGTACGCCAAGGAAATCCTGGCGATGAAGAACGTCGCGGTGATGTACAACGGCGCCGTCCCCGGAATCATCGAGAAGACCAAGACCGGTCTGTTGCAGCAGTACCTGAACTACCAGAAGGATCTCGATGAGGTCGCGGTGGTCGTTGCCAAGCAGTTCGGCGGCACCGAGAAGGAGATCGGCGAAGGCATGGCGCAGATCTACGCCGCCGAGTTTACCGAGCAGGAGCTGAAGGATCTCGTGACGTTCTACAAGACGCCGCTCGGCCAGAAGCTGCTGACCGCCGAGCCGGTCGCAATCAACGGCTCGCTGCAATATATGCAGCAGTGGGCGCAGCAATTCGGCGTGATCGTCAACGGCCAGTTCAAGGCCGAGATGAAGAAGCGCGGCAAGGATATCTGAAAACGATACCTATATGCTTATGACCTCGCCCCGCTCGCGGGGCGAGGAGGAAGAGAGAGGTTGCCATGGCCGAGTTTGACGTCGATCTGTTTGTCATCGGTGGTGGTTCGGGCGGCGTTCGTGCCGCTCGCATCGCTGCCAACTACGGCGCGAAGGTCATGGTCGCCGAAGAGTACCGGATGGGCGGCACCTGCGTGATCCGCGGCTGCGTGCCGAAGAAGCTGTTCGTGATCGGCAGCCACGTCCACCAGGAGATCGAGGATGCGGCCGGCTTCGGCTGGAGCATCGGCCAGGTCTCGTTCGACTGGGCCACCCTCGTCGCCAACAAGGACAAGGAGATCGCCCGGCTCGAGGGCGCCTACACCAGCAACGTCGAGAAGTCGGGCGCCAGGATCGTCAAGACCCGTGCGGTGCTGGAGAATGCCCACACGCTCCGGCTCGCCACCGGCGAGAAGATCACCGCGAAATACATCCTGATCGCGACCGGCGGCGCGCCCAATCACGGGCCCCAGGTTCCCGGCATCGAGCACGTGATCTCCTCCAACGAGGCGTTTCACCTCAAGGAGCTGCCGAAGCGGATCGTGATCCAGGGCGGCGGCTACATCGCGCTGGAATTCGCCGGCATCTTCGCCGGCTACGGCTCCGATGTGACCGTGGTCTATCGCGGCGACAACATCCTGCGCGGCTTCGATGAGGACGTGCGCAAGCATGTCCGCGCCGAGATGGAGAAGCGCGGCATCACCATCATCACCGGCTGCACGGTGGCGAAGGTCGACAAGCACGGCAAGGATTTCACCACGCATCTGTCGAGCGGCTCCAGCATCGCCTCCGACCAGGTGATGTTCGCGATCGGCCGGCATCCCAATGTCGCCAATCTCGGACTGGAGACGGCAGGCGTCGCGATCAATCCCGCCAATGGCGGCATCCAGGTCGACGGCTGGTCGAAGACCTCGGTCGACAACATCTACGCGGTCGGCGACGTCACCCACCGCACCAATCTGACCCCGGTCGCGATCCGCGAGGGCCATGCCTTCGCCGACACCGTGTTCGGCAAGCGGCCCGTGCAGGTCGACCACGCCACGATCCCGACCGCGGTGTTCTCGCAGCCCGAGGTCGGCACCGTCGGCCTCACCGAGGAAGAGGCGCGGGCGCAGTTTTCCCACGTCGATATCTACAAGACCGATTTCCGCCCGATCAAGGCTACGATGTCCGGCCGCGACACCCGCGTGCTGATGAAGCTCGTGGTCGACGGCTCGAGCGACCGGGTGCTCGGCTGCCACATCGTCGGCGACTGCGCTGCCGAGATCACGCAGGCGATCGCGATCGCCGTGAAGATGAAGGCGACCAAGGCCGATTTCGACGCCACCGTCGCGCTGCATCCGACCGCATCGGAAGAGCTGGTGACGATGCGGACGCCCACCGCGCGCCACGTGCGCCAGGCGGCGGAGTAGGGGCGCGACAACGCGGCGCGTCGCAGGGAATCGCAACTTGCGATGCCCGACCTCCGCCGGGCGTCGACGTCCTCGTTTCCGCGAGAGCAAGGCGGGAAGACAGATTTTACCGTTGCGCGGCGCCAATACAGCATTGCTTTGGCGGCCAAATCCCGCAGAATTGGAGGGCCGGGAAGGGGTACAGCCGTTTGGAACCTTGTGCCGAACCAGAAGTTCATTTTTCAAGCAAATGAATTCAACGGATTGAGGGAGCTGCTCATGACAGGCCCGACCGAGCAGGAGATTCGGACCCGCGCGTACGAGTTGTGGAAGGACGCCGGCGAACCGCACGGCAACATGGATCAGCTCTGGTACCAGGCCGAAAAGGAACTGCTGGCGCGCAAGGCCGCCAACGGCGAAGCGCATTGCGATAAGAACGGGCAGCACGGGCCGACCACATATCCGGAGAAGTTAAGGGGCGTGCATTGAGTGCGTCGCGCAGCTGAGCTAACGACCCCGGCAGGCTGGCCTCACAGGCAGGCTTGGAGCCGGAGGCATCATGAGCGACGCGATCGATCTTTCGCAAAGACTGTCGACATTCTCTGATCACTGGTCGCCGCGCACGGTGGCGCAATTCAACGCCTGCGACGTCATGGTGGTGAAGGTCGAGGGCGAGTTCGTCTGGCACAAGCATGACGACACCGACGATTTCTTCCTGGTGCTGAAAGGCGTGCTCGACATCGAGCTGCGCGACCGCACCGTCACGTTGAAGCCGGGTCAGATGTACGTCGTGCCGAAAGGCGTCGAGCACCGCCCCGTCGCGCGGGAAGAGGTGCACCTGCTGCTGATCGAGCCGACGGGGACGCCGAACACGGGGGACAGGGCGACGGCGGCGGCGCGGAAGGTGGTGTGAGGTTGGAGCGGCGCTCCCTAGGGGAGACGAAGGGCAATCTGTGAAGACACTGAAAATCAAGAACAAGCAGATCGCTCCTCGCCAAACTTCGCTGTTCGCGCGCGACTTTGCCCCCTCCTTGCCTCGATGACCACATGGAAGCGTGTTCACCAGAGGGAACGAGGGGACACGCCGGTATTATTCGGGCAACCCGGCTTTGCGAAGACCCTCGATCAATACCGTCGAATTTGATTGCCCGCCCCGGGCGATGAATGCCGAAATTGTAAAGGTGGGGTCGACCTCAAGCAGGCGCGCCGCGGCCTCACGGGCCTCAGCATCACGTCCGAGATGAGCGAAGGCGGATGCGAGATTGCGGTGAGCCAACGGATTGGAAGGGTTCTGACGCAAGGCTTTCTTTGCGGCGGCGATGGCCTCGTCAAAGCGACGTAGTTCAGTCAGGGCTTGCCCCATCCCCATAAACATCAGGTGCAGCCGTGGGTCTACGGGGCTCATGCGAATGGCACGCTCGAAGCTCCGGATTGCTTCCTCCGGCAGTCCTGCAATTCGATAGACTTGGCCTCTGCAGCTCCATGCTGCAAACGAATTCGGGTTAAGCGCAACCGCCCGGTCAGCCAATTCAATTTCACTTTCATAATCGCCCACCATGTAGGCCGATGTCATCGCAGCCGTTGCCACTGCGTCCGGATCGTCATCGTCGATGCTCAATGCCAAGCGAAGAAGCCGAATTGCTTCCTCCCTGTCGAATCGAGGATTGACCGAATAGCCCAAAAGGACATTTCGCATGTGACAGGCACCAGCCAGAGCAGCGGCAAACCCGAACCGAGGGTCCAGCTCCAAGGCACGACGAGCAAGATGGATCGCTTCCGCCAGTCCTTGAGGGGTTGTTGAGTAGTACGACTGTATTGCTCGGAGGTAGAAATCATATGCGGTAGGATTTTCTGATCGCCGCCGCGCCGCTAGTCCAATTTCTGTTTGAAGCAACTTTGGCTGGATAGCGGAGACAACAGCGACCGTGACTTCGTCCTGAAGAGCGAAAACGTCGGTCAAGTCGCGCTCGAACCTGTCTGCCCATATATGCGTGCCCCTAGTCGCGTCGATCAACTGGCCGGTGATCCGAACCTTCCCCGTTGCCTTGCGCACAGATCCCTCAAGGACATAGCGCACGCCGAGCCTTCGTCCCACCTCCTTTACATCGACGGCTTGGCCCTTGAACGTAAAGCTCGAATTGCGAGCGATCACGAAGAGCCATTTGAACCGTGAGAGCGCGGTGATGATTTCTTCAACCATTCCGTCCGCGAAGTATTCCTGCTCGGGGTCGCCGCTCATATTTTGGAAAGGAAGCACCGCAATGGAAGGCCTGTCGGGCAACGCAGGCGGGCTCTCGGCCTCAGCAACATGTGCAGGAGCCGCTTGCTCTTGAATTGATGCAGCCACCTGATAGGCCCTGACTGGCTCCTGAATATTCTTCGCCTGATGAACGCCAAGGTCCAAAAAGGTCATCGGCAAGACCTTGCGCACCTGATCGTACGTGGCCCCGGAGATACACACGCCTCCCGGCTTCGCGATCGACTGCAGCCGCGCAGCAATGTTCACGCCGTCTCCGAAGAGGTCTCCGGCGCGCACCATTACGTCACCGATGTGGATACCGATGCGGAAGAGAATGCGGCAGTCAGGTGTGAGACTGGCGTTCGCTTCGGCCAAGGCAGTCTGTGCCTCCACCGCGCATTGTACGGCGTCCACGGCGCTTCCGAACTCCGCGAGAACACTGTCGCCCGCCGTATTGGCTATGCGGCCCCTTTTCTCCCTAATGATCCTGTCGAGGATTGCGCGCCGTTCGGTCAGCCCTTTGAGCGTGCCGACCTCGTCAACGCCCATGAGGCGGCTGTAGCCCTCCACATCTGCTGCGAAGACGGCGACGAGGCGTCGGCTGACTGCCATAGGGTCTGACATGCGTGCCCCAATGCCAACCTGAGCAGTCTGGGGGGAGGAGCGACCCACGTCAACCCGCAGGGTCAACGTCGCCGTCGAGAAACATTGGTTCAGGCACCCCAGCTAATCGCATGCCCTCAACTAAGCGCTTGCGTCCGACAGAATGCGGCGGATCGCTGATTGACCGAAGGAAGCGGCGGACGGTGAGCGATGGTTGAGCCCAAGCCCCGCTTGCGTGGCGCCCTTCGCCTCAGCCAAGCGCCTGGGTAGAGCCAGCGCCGCGGCAAGAATGAAATGCGCTAGGGGAAAATTGCGATTCACCTCGATACTCCGGCGCAACCAAGAGGCCGCCTCCACATCCGCACCGAGTTGAAGTTTCGCAACGCCGACAAACGCCAGCCATCGAAATGCGAAGATGTCACTTGTAGGAAGGCGAAGAGCCAACGCGGCCGGTTGTATAAAATCTAAGTGGTCTATTGGCTTTTGTACCAAAACAAGAAATTTCCCAGTCCAATCAATACGATCACCCCTGTCCAGTCTTCGCTAAGAAAATATTCCGCTTGGCGTTTGACCCAACTCAGATGTTCAATATGCGCGTCTCACCCGATCGAGGGGCGCTGCGCATCGTCAGGAGTGTTGCGGTGGGATGCGGTGGACGCCCAGGTCGCGAGTGACGACGCGTGGCTGAGGTGGACGGCGAAATCGTGTGGTCCTGACGCCCTAGCGGCAGGTGTCTTCGTGCAAGGCGCGTTGCGTCATGCACGGACGGTGACAAGCAAGCCCAGTCTCACCGGGGAGAGCACGTATAAGCCGTAACCCATCGCGCAGGGAAAGCCGGGATGTTTCCGGTTACACCTGTGGTCCGACCTCCGGTGCTTTTTTATTGCACCGGACCCATGGGTGCGATCGGCACCCGGCTTTCCCTGCGCCCTCTGTTGAAGGAGCGGCGAAACGAAATGCAAAAGCTCGGACGATTCATGTCGCGAGAATGCGAAGCTGCGTCTTCACCCACGACTGTCATCGCCCGCGAAGGCGGGCGATCCAGTATTCCAGAGGCAGCCATTGTTGAATCGATGAACCGCGGCGTACTGGATCGCCCGGTCGAGCCGGGCGATGACACCGCGATGAGACGTGCAATAGTGGTGCATCGCATCGCGCGAGAACCATCGGCCTCGTCGTCCTGGCGAAAGCCAGGACCCATTACCCCAAATGCCTGTTGTTGCGCGACGCCGGGGCCACGATCCCGTTCGCAAGCACGTTCGGTGGTTATGGGTCCTGGCATTCGCCAGGACGACGGTGATGAGAATTCGAAGCTACCGCTCCGCCTCGAGCCACTCCGCGGCGCCGCGCCACAGCGTGTCGCGGTGGTCGCTGCGGAAAAAGCCGAAATGGCCGATCTTGCTGACGCAGGCGTCGGCGGGGCGGATCGAGACGATCTCCGGCGTGGTCGCGGTGAAAGCGGAGCACAGCAGTTCGACCGCGGGCCGCGTCGCCCAGCTGTCGTCGGTCACGCTGAAGGCGCGGAGCTTGCCTTTGTACTTTGCAAAATTCTCGCGCGCGGCAAGTGTCGTGTCGTCGAGCAGGTAGCGCTCGCGCATCACCCAGCCTCGCCATTGCTCGAACACGCCGCGCGGCAGGTCCATGCCGAGGCCGGCCCACGCAGGCACATAGCCGAGCGTGCGCGCCAGCGGCAGGCCGATGCCGTTCATGAAGGCGACGACGCGGTAGCGCTCCGGCGAGGCCATCAGCTTCCAACAGGCGGCCTGCGCGGCGATCAAGAGCGCGCGCGGGATCTCGGTGTTGTTGGCAAGGAGCCCGAGCGCCTGGCCGCCGAAGGAATGGCCGACATAGGCGAAGGGCAGGTCGCGGTAGCGCTCGCGCATCCAGCTCACGGCCGCGGTGGCGTCGAGCGCGGCCCAGTCCGCCATCGTGGCCTTGAAGCCGGCGAGCGACTTCGGCTTGTTGAGGCCGGTCGCCGCCATCGGCCTCGAGTCGCCGGTGCCGCGGTAGTCGTAGGTCACGACCGCCGCGCCGCGGCGGGCGAGGTAGCCGGCAAAGCCGCGATAGACCTTGCGGGGCACGGCGGTCGCCGAATTGATCAGGACGGCATGGCGCTTCCTGCCGCGCGGCAGGAACAGCGTCGCGGCCAGCGGATAGCCGTCCGCCGCTGGCACGACGATGTCGTCGCTAAAAACGTCGTCCAGCGTGGCCTGGGCCACGGCAATTTGGCTGGCATTCATGGTATGGTCCAGCAAATGCGAATTCGCATTTTCCTGCAAGAGTTTGACGGGATTGCAGGATTCCTTCTAGCGGGGGAGCGGGCGGCTGTGTATAAGCCCTGCTTTCCCGTCGATTAAGTCGCGGTTTTTGCTCAGGAGTTGACCTCATGTCCGAGCGGTGGACACCCGATAGCTGGCGCGCCAAGAAGGTGCTGCAGGTGCCCGATTATCCCGATGCCAAGGCATTGGCCGACGTCGAGGCCCAGCTCGCGACCTTTCCGCCGCTGGTGTTCGCAGGCGAGGCGCGCAGCCTGAAGAAGGCGCTGGGCCGGGTCGCCGACGGCGAGGCCTTCCTGCTCCAGGGCGGCGACTGCGCCGAGAGCTTTGCCGAGCACGGCGCCAACAACATCCGCGACTTCTTCCGCGTGCTGCTGCAGATGGCCGTGGTCATGACCTATGCCGGCGCGCTGCCGGTGGTGAAGGTCGGCCGCATCGCCGGGCAATTTGCCAAGCCGCGGTCGTCGCCGACCGAGAAACAGGGCGATGTCGAGCTGCCGAGCTATCGCGGCGACATCGTCAACGACATCGCCTTCACGCCGGAAGCGCGCATTCCCGATCCGCAGCGCCAGCTGATGGCCTATCGCCAGTCCGCGGCGACGCTGAACCTGCTGCGCGCGTTTGCCACCGGCGGCTTCGCCAATCTCGGCAGCGTGCATCAATGGATGCTCGGCTTCCTGAAGGATTCGCCGCAGTCCCGCCGCTACAAGGAGCTCGCGGACCGCATCTCGGACGCGCTGAACTTCATGCGCGCCTGCGGCCTCGATCTCGAGAGCCATCCCGAGCTGCGCGCCACCGATTTCTACACCAGCCACGAGGCGCTGCTGCTCGGCTACGAGCAGGCGATGACGCGGGTCGATTCCACCACCGGCGACTGGTACGCGACCTCCGGCCACATGATCTGGATCGGCGACCGCACCCGCCAGCTCGACCACGCCCATGTCGAATATTTCCGCGGCATCAAGAACCCGATCGGCTTGAAATGCGGTCCGTCGCTGAAGCCGGACGAGCTGTTGAAGCTGATCGACGTGCTCAGCCCCGACAACGAGCCGGGACGCCTGACGCTGATCAACCGCTTCGGTGCCGACAAGATCGGCGACCATCTGCCCGGCCTGATCCGCGCGGTGCAGCGCGAGGGGCGCAAGGTGGTGTGGTCGTGCGATCCGATGCACGGCAACACCATCACCTCGACCTCGGGCTACAAGACGCGGCCGTTCGACCGCGTGTTGTCGGAGGTGAAGTCGTTCTTCCAGATCCATGCGGCCGAAGGCACCCATGCCGGCGGCGTGCATCTGGAGATGACCGGGCAGGACGTCACCGAATGCATCGGCGGCGCGCGCGCCATCACCGACGAGGACCTCAACGACCGCTACCACACGGTCTGCGATCCCCGCCTCAACGCCGAACAGTCGATCGACATGGCCTTCCTGATCGCCGAGCTGCTGAAGCAGGAGCGCGCCGGCAAGGTCAAGCCGATGCCGGCCGCTGCCGGACTGTGATTTGGGGCAGTGATTTGGGGGCAGTGACTTGCTGAGGTTCTGGCGAGCCACCATCAACTCGCGCAACGGGCTGGCTTTCGCCATTCGCTCGGAGCAGGCGATTCGCGAGGAGGTGGTGGCACTGGTGCTGTCGGTGCCGCTGGCCTGGCTGGTCGGCGCCACCGTGATGCGCCGGGTCGAGCTGGTCGCGACCGTGGTGCTGGTGCTCGTGATCGAGCTGCTCAACACCGCGATCGAGAAGCTCGCCGACCGTTTGACGATGGATCACGATCAGCAGATCGGCCGGGTCAAGGACATGGGCTCGGCCGCCGTCGGCGTCGCGCTCATCATGGCCGGGCTGTTCTGGCTGTTCGCGCTGGCCGAGCGCTTGGGCGCGTTCTGATTCCAGGCAACCAAAACATGGACCCATCCTCGTCATTGCGAGCGCAGCGAAGCAATCCATCGCTCCGCATACGCGGACGAATGGATCGCCGCGTCGCTGTGCGACATCTGAGCAAGATGGGCCATTCGGTCGCGCTGATCGGGCCCGGCGACTGCGTTCCCGGTGCGATTTCTGCAAGCGCACCATGACCGGACGACCATTGAAGTTTGCCCTTGTGCGGGACAACATAACAGTATGAGCGAACAACAGATCAAGATCACCCTGGCGCAACTCAATCCGACGGTCGGCGACGTCACCGGCAACGCCGCGAAAGCGCGTGCCGCGCGCGATAAGGCGAAGGCCGACGGCGCCGACCTCGTAGTGTTGTCGGAACTGTTCGTTGCCGGCTATCCGCCGGAGGATCTGGTGCTGAAGCCGGCGTTCCAGTCGGCCTGCCGCGCCGCGATCGAGGAACTGGCGCGAGAGACCAAGGACGGCGGCCCGGCCATGCTGATCGGCACGCCCTGGGTCGAGGACGGCAAGCTCTACAATGCCTGCGCACTGCTCGACGGCGGCCGCATCGCCGCGCTGCGCTTCAAGGCCAATCTGCCGAATTACGGCGTGTTCGACGAGAAGCGGCTGTTCGCGCGCGCCGCGCGGCCGGTGACGGTGCGCGGCGTGCGGATCGGCGTGCCGATCTGCGAGGACATCTGGCTCGAGGAATCAGAGGACTACGAGAACGTCGTCGAATGTCTCGCCGAGACCGGCGCCGAGATCCTCGTGGTGCCGAACGGCTCGCCCTATGCCCGCGACAAGGCGGATCTCAGGCTCTCGATCGTGGTGGCGCGCGTCACCGAAAGCGGCCTGCCGCTGGTCTATCTCAACGAGGTCGGCGGTCAGGACGAGCTGATCTTCGACGGCGCCTCGTTCGCGCTGAATGCCGATCTCTCGGTCGCGGCGCAGCTTCCGGCGTTCGAGGAGAACATCACGACGCTGACCTGGCGCAAGACCGCCGACGGCTGGCGCTGCAACGGGCCGATCACGGCGCAGCCCGAAGGCGACAAGGCGGATTACGCGGCCTGCGTGCTCGGCCTGCGCGACTATGTCCGCAAGAACGGCTTTCCCGGCGTGTTGCTCGGGGTCTCCGGCGGCATCGATTCGGCGCTGTGCGCGGCGATCGCGGTCGATGCGCTCGGCGCCGACAAGGTGCGCGGCGTGATGCTGCCGTTCCGCTACACCGCGCAGGTCTCGCTCGACGATGCCGCCAAGCTCGCCGCTGCGCTCGGCATCCGCTACGAGATCCTGCCGATCGCGGACGCCGTGAACGGCTTCGAGAAGATTTTGGCGCCGGTGTTCGCTGGGCTGGAGCGCGACATCACCGAGGAGAATTTGCAAGCACGTGCCCGCGGCACGCTGTTGATGGCGATCTCCAACAAGACCGGCGCCATGGTGGTGACCACAGGCAACAAGTCGGAAATGTCGGTCGGCTACGCCACGCTGTACGGCGACATGAACGGCGGCTTCAACCCGATCAAGGACATCTACAAGACCGAGGTGTTCCGCCTGTCGAGCCTGCGCAATGCCTGGAAGCCGGACGGCGCGCTCGGGCCTTCGGGCGAGGTGATCCCGGTCAACATCATCATCCGGCCGCCGACCGCCGAGTTGCGCGAGAACCAGACCGACCAGGATTCGCTGCCGCCCTACGACGTGCTGGACGCGATCCTCGAACGGCTCGTCGAGCGCGAGGAGCCGCTTGCGACCATCATCGAAGCCGGCTTCGATCCCGACGTGGTAACCCGCATCGATCGCCTGCTCAACATCGCCGAATACAAGCGGCGGCAGGCCGCGCCGGGGGTGAAGGTGACGCGCAAGAATTTCGGCCGCGACCGCCGCTATCCCATCACCAACCGCTTCCGCGACTTCGGCAAGGCGCTGCCGGAGCCCGACGACAAGCTGGTGACGCGCGGCTCGCGCGCGTCGGCGGAGGCGTTCGAAGGTTAAGCCTTACTGCTTCTTCTGCTGGATGAAGGTCGGGCCGACTGTGCGGATTTGGCCGTCGCTGGAAGGCGCGGCCGGGGCCGTGGCGTCGGCGGCCGCCGGCTGCTGAACGGCTGCTGCCGGCGCGCCCTTCTTGCCGGCGGCGGACTTGGTCTGCGCGCGCTGCTGCATCTTCCGCGCGCTCTCCTCGGTGACGATGATGTCGCCCTGCTGCGCGGCGGCCGCCTGGTCGTCGACAGCCTTCAGCGCCTCCGCCCAGCTCTGGCCGGCCGCCTTGCAGGAGCACGACGGGTTGAACTCGGTGCGGTACTTGAAGGCGTTCGGCAGGGCCGAGTAGGACTGGCCGTTGATCGAGACCGCCTGGTTGATGTCTTCGCCGGGATTTCGATAGGTAAACAGGCTGGCCTCCGCGGCCGGGCACTGCGCCTTGCAGATCTGCTCATCGGCGGCAAAGCGCGCCTGGCTGGTCGCGAACGAGATCGGGAAGTAGGCGCCATCACAGGTGCGGACGCAGACGGTGCGGAAGGTGCCGGACTGTGCGCCATATTGCGCGTCGGGCGGAGGCAGCTGACTGTTGGGATTGCTGCCGCCACCGCCGCCGCCGAACAGGTTCTCGAGGAAGTTGCCTGGGCCACGCGCTGCGGCCGCGGCGTATTGCGGGCCGCAATTGTTCTGCGCCAGTGCGGTCAGGACCGAACGGCGCTGGTTCTCGCGGTCGGCACCGCCGAGCCCGCCGGTGCGCAGGCGCTCGAGATTGGCGGTCATCTGGTCGAGATTGGCGCGCATCTGCTGGATCTGGTTGTTGACCGGACCGCATTGCGCCGAATTGTTGTTGAAGAGAGAGAGGAACCCGGAGCTGTCGCAGCCCATGCGCCGCGCCTGCGCGGTGACGCGATCGAGCTCGCCCTGCTGCCGGGTTGCCGCGTCCTGATAGCGGCGGATCTGCTCGTCCCTTGCCGGATCGCCGCCGCCGCGATCGATCGCCGCCAGCTGGCCCTCGAGCCGGCTGCACATCGGGTTGGCCTGCGGCGCGCCCTGCGGAGCCGGGCCGGGCGGGCCAGGGGGCACCTGGGCCAGGGCATCCGTGGCGGGCAGGGCGATGCCCGCCAGAACGGCGCAAGTCAGAAACCAGCGGGAGAAGCGATAACGGGAGCTATTGGGCATATCCGGCCATTAAAACGACGCCGCGCGGCGATCAACGCCAAGGCGCGCGGCCAAGGTCCCCTTGCAAAGGTTGCCTGCAATAGCCGTTTCTCGGGGCAGCGTCACGTCGTTTCCGGGGCGCCGGTGTGGCAATAACCCCGTTTATCCAGCGGCTTGGCTTAGCGCTGACAGGTGATGGCGACGTATTCGCCGCAAGCGTTGCCGCTGCATGTCTCATTTGCGGCGTGCGGAACCGCACCGGTGATCTCGTCGGGATCGACGCGGCGGTAATTGGTGGCCTGTGCAAAATCGCGTGACCGGCAATAGGCGCGGGCGGCAGATGCGCCGCAGCGGTCGCCGCGGGCCAGGCACTGGTCGATGCCGTAGCCATCCGCCTGGTTGGCGACGATGAAGACGCGGCTGTCGGCCAGCGCGGCCGAGGGGGCAAGGAAGGACGGGACAACGAAGAGCGTGCAGGCAATCAATGCTGAAATCGGCCGCATGGTGCACCAGTGAAAATGGCGGGGAATCCGCGGGCCACCGGATACGCCCAAATGCTTAATAATGATTAACCATGAGGGCGTTGGCGTAATTTCGCTGCGGGGCCGGCCGCAATACGCCCGAAAACAGCCCCTTGACGCGATAAAGGGGCCATGAGACATGGTGGAACCATGAACGGCCACCTCGCCATCTGCAGCATTTGCCGCGAGATTATGAGCTAGCGATTCGCTGGCTGAGGCCGTCTTTTCTCAATCGCCTGAGAATCACTGGACGCCCGGCCGCAAGGGATGGGTACCCATGGATTTGCGCCTCTACGATACGTTGACCCGGGAGAAGCGGCCGTTCGTGCCGCTCGATGCCAACAACGTCCGCATGTATGCCTGCGGACCGACGGTCTACGACTTCGCCCATATCGGCAATGGCCGCGCAGCGATCGTTTTCGACGTGCTGTTCCGCGTGCTGCGCCATCGCTACGGCGCCGACCACGTGAAGTACGTTCGCAACATCACCGACGTCGACGACAAGATCAACGTCCGTGCCGCGCGCGACTATCCCGGCGTGCCGCTGAACGAGGCGATCCGCAAGGTCACCGAGCTGACCTACCGGCAGTATCAGGACGACGTCACCGCGCTCGGTTGCTTGCCGCCGACCGTGCAGCCGCGCGCGACCGAGCACATCCCGGAAATGCGCGCGATCATCGACAAGCTGGTCGCCGGCGGCTTTGCCTATGTCGCCGAGGACCATGTGCTGTTCTCGCCGCAGGCGATGAACGCGGCCAATTCGACGCTGCCGCGCTACGGCGCGCTGTCGAAGCGCTCGCTCGACGAGATGATCGCCGGCGCCCGCGTCGATGTCGCGCCCTACAAGCGCGACAACACCGACTTCGTGCTGTGGAAGCCGTCGAAGCCGGGCGAGCCGTCCTGGCCGTCGCCGGCAGGCATTGCGGTCGAGGGGCGCCCCGGCTGGCACATCGAGTGCTCGGCGATGGCCTGGAAGCATCTCGGCGAGAAGTTCGATATCCATGGCGGCGGCATCGATCTGGTGTTCCCGCACCATGAGAACGAGCTCGCGCAAACCTGCTGCGCGTTCCACACCGACCGCATGGCCAATGTCTGGATGCACAACGGCTTCCTGCAGATCGAAAGCGAGAAGATGTCGAAGTCGCTCGGCAACTTCTTCACGATCCGCGATCTCTTGGCCGATTGGCCGGGCGAGGTGTTGCGGCTGAGCATGCTCAAGACGCACTATCGCTCGCCGCTCGACTGGACGCTGAAGAGTGCCGAAGAGAGCGCGAAGATACTCGACGATTGGTACGCGGTTGCGGCCGACGCCGAGCCCGGCGCGCCGTCGACGGCGATGGTCGAGGCGCTTTACGACGACCTCAACACGGCGCAGGCGATGGCCGTTCTGCACGGCCTGCGCAGTGCTGCCTCGAGCAACGAACAGAGTCGCAAGGAGTTCGCCGGTTCGCTCCGGCTGCTCGGCTTCCTGTCGGAGAGCGCGGCGGCGTGGGAGGCGCGCAAGCAACAGGCGAGCGGCGTCGATGCCGCTGCGGTCGAGGCGCTGATTGCCGAGCGCACTGCGGCGCGTGCGCGCAAGGACTTCAAGGAATCCGACCGGATCCGAGATCAGCTCGCCGCGATGGGCGTGGTGATCAAGGACTCCAAGGAAGGCACCACCTGGGAGGTCGCGCGATGAGCCGTTCCGCACCCGCATTGCGTCCGTATCTACCCGATGACGCAGCCGTCCTGGCAGCGATCTTCGCGGCGTCGATCATGGATCTGACCGGCGACGACTACAGCGAAACGCAGCAGGAGGCCTGGGCGGCCGTTGCCGACGACGAGGCGGCATTCGGCAAGAAGCTGGCCGGCCAGCTCACGCTGATCGCAACGTTGCAGGGTGCACCAGTCGGATTTGCCTCGCTGAAGGGCGCCGATCACATCGACATGCTCTACGTGCATCCGAGTGCAGTGGGGCAGGGCGTCGGCAGCGCGCTGTGCGACGCGCTGGAGAAGATCGCGAGCGCCCGCGGCACCAAGACCCTGAAAGCCGATGTCAGCGACACCGCGCTCGAATTCTTCCGCAAGCGCGGCTATGTCGCGCAGCAGCGCAATTCGGTCACTATCGGCGACGAATGGCTCGCCAACACCACGATGCAGAAGACGCTCGACGGTGTCGCTACCCCGGGAGGCCACGCGTGAGCCGCGAGCGCCTCTATCTGTTCGACACCACGCTGCGCGACGGCGCGCAGACCAACGGTGTCGACTTTACCCTGCAGGACAAGCAGGTGATCGCGGGCATGCTGGATGCGCTCGGCATCGACTATGTCGAGGGCGGTTATCCCGGCGCCAATCCGACCGACACCGAGTTCTTCAGCAGGAAGCCCGCCTTCGACCACGCGCGCTTCACCGCCTTCGGCATGACGCGGCGGCCGGGCCGCTCGGCCTCGAACGATCCCGGGCTCGCCGGCATCCTCGAGGCCAAGGCGGACGCGATCTGCTTCGTCGCCAAATCCTCCGCCTACCAGGTCCGCGTCGCGCTCGAGACGACCAACGAGGAAAACCTCGCCTCGATCCGCGACAGCGTCGCCGCCGCGAAGGCGCTCGGCCGCGAGGTAATGGTCGACTGCGAGCATTTCTTCGACGGCTACAAGGAGAACCGCGACTACGCGCTCGGCTGCGCCACGGCGGCCTACGAGTCCGGCGCGCGCTGGGTGGTGCTGTGCGACACCAATGGCGGCACCATGCCGCATGAGATCGAGACCATCGTCGCCGACGTCGTCAATCACGTGCCCGGCGCCCATCTCGGCATCCACGCCCATAACGACACCGAGCAGGCGGTGGCGAATTCACTCGCCGCGGTGCGCGCCGGCGCACGACAGATCCAGGGCACGCTCAACGGCCTCGGCGAGCGCTGCGGCAATGCCAATCTCTGCTCGCTGATCCCGACCCTGAAGCTGAAGCAGGAGTTTGCCGACAGGTTCGAGATCGGTGTCACCACCGAGAAGATGGCGACGTTGATGAAGGTGTCGCGCACGCTCGACGACATGCTGAACCGCGCGCCCAATCGCCATGCGGCCTATGTCGGCGAGAGCGCCTTCGTCACCAAGACCGGCATCCATGCCTCCGCCGTGATGAAGGATCCGCAGACCTATGAGCACGTGCTGCCGGATTCCGTCGGCAATCACCGCAAGGTGCTGGTGTCCGATCAGGCCGGCCGCTCCAACGTGATGGCCGAACTCGACCGCGCCGGCATCGTCTATGACAAGAGCGATCCGCGGCTGACGCGGCTGGTCGAGGAATTGAAGGAGCGGGAGGCCGCGGGCTTTGCCTATGAATCCGCCAACGCCTCGTTCGACCTCCTGGCGCGCCGCACGCTCGGCAAGGTGCCGGAATATTTCAAGGTCGAGCAGTTCGACGTCAATGTCGAGCAGCGCTACAACGCCAACGGCCAGCGCGTCACGGTGGCGCTGGCGGTGGTGAAGGTCGACGTCGACGGCGAGCATCTGATCTCGGCTGCCGAAGGCAACGGCCCGGTCAACGCGCTCGACGTCGCCCTGCGCAAGGACCTCGGCAAGTACCAGAAATATATCGATGGCCTGAAGCTGATCGACTACCGCGTCCGTATCCTCAATGGTGGCACCGAGGCGGTCACGCGCGTGTTGATCGAAAGCGAGGACGAGACCGGCGAGAGCTGGACCACGGTCGGCGTCTCGCCCAACATCATCGACGCCTCGTTCCAGGCGCTGATGGATTCGGTGTTTTACAAGCTGGTGAAGTCGGGCGCGCAGGCGTGAGGCCAGCGTGACGGAACGGAAAGTCGTCATTGCGAGAGCAATTTTGCGCTGAAGCGACGAAGCAATCCATGTCTCGGCGTGCGGCGCGATGGATTGCTTCGCTCCGCTCGCAATGACGAGGGAGGATAGACATGATCGACCACGTCTCCGTCGGTGTCCGCGACCTCGAACGCGCCGCGCGGTTCTACGAACCTACGCTGGCCGCGCTTGGCCTGACCCGTCTCATCACCCGGCCGGCAACGATCGGCTTCGGCAAGGCCTATCCCGAATTCTGGATCAATCTGCGTGCCGCGATGGCGCAGGTCCCGCATGAGAGCGGCAGCCATATCTGCCTGCGCGCCAAAACCACCGCCGAGGTCGATGCGTTCCATGCTGCCGCAGTGGCGTCCGGTGGCCTATCCGATGGCGTGCCCGGGCTGCGTCCGCACGATCGCGTGCGCTATTATGCAGCCTTCGTCCTCGACCCCGACGGCAATCGCATCGAGGCCGTGACGTTTCCGAGCGAGTGAGGCTGGTGAGGCCGACGGATATCTCAATCCGTCATCCTGAGGTGCGAGCTCTTGCGAGCCTCGAAGGATGGACGGCCACCAGCCGGGCCGCGCATGCTTCGAGACGGCCGCTGCGCGGCCTCCTCAGCATGACGGGATAGCTTAGCGCGCCCGAGCGATCAGAGCCGCCGCGCGACTTCGGGCGCGAGCTCCTTCGCGGCCGCCGGCTTGCCGGCCACCGCCGAACGCAGCCGCGGCAGGATGTCGTCGACGCGGTCGGCCATCAGCACGTTGATCGGCAGCGTCGGACGGATGAATTCGGTGGCGCGCATGTGGCTCAACAGCGAGAGCAGCGGCTCCCAGAAATTGTCGATGTTGGCGAGCAGGATCGGCTTGGAGTGACGGCCGAGCTGCTGCCAGGTCAATTGCTCGACCAGCTCCTCCAGCGTGCCGATGCCGCCGGGCAGCGCGACGAACGCATCCGAGCGCTCGAACATCAGGCGTTTGCGCTCATGCATATCGGGAGTGACGATCATCTCCTGAACCGAGGTCAGCGCATTCTCGCGCGCCCGCAGGAATTCAGGAATGATGCCGGTGACGGAGCCGCCATGATCAAGGGTGGATTTGGCGACCGCGCCCATCAAGCCGACCGAGCCGCCGCCATAGACCAGGCGCACGTTGTTGTCGGCAAACGCCTTGCCGAGTGCGATGGCAGCGTCAACGAAGCGGGGATTGTTACCGGGGCCGGAGCCGCAATAAACACAGACAGTCTTGATTTGGTTCATACGATCCTTGTGGCACTGCAGCGTAAACAGGGTCAAGACTAGCATATGGGGATTGAGAGCCAAAAAATCCCGCAAATTCCCGCGAATCGCGAACAATTTTCGTCATAAGCCTGTACGCCGCGTTCAAACGATCTATATGACGGGCACAATGGCAAATCGTGGACAAGATGTGGCAGCGCACCGGCGCGCCATGACGGCGAGAGCGGGCTCCTGATGGTGCCGCCGCAACAGACTGTGACCGGCGCCGCCGAGCCCGCGGCCGCGACCCCGGCCGCCGAGAAGGGGACGCTGCTCGGCACCCTCGTTCACCTCTGGCCCTATATCTGGCCGGGCGATCGCGCCGATCTGAAGATGCGCGTGATCTGGTCGGTGGTGCTGCTGCTGTTCGCCAAGCTCGCGACGCTGTCGGTGCCGTTCACCTTCAAATGGGCGATCGATGCGCTGAACGGCACCGGCTCGGCGCCGGTCGCAACCTCGAACTGGGTGGTCTGGCTGATCGCCTCGCCGGTGCTGATGACGATCAGCTACGGCGCGGTGCGCATCATCATGGCGGTGCTGACGCAGTGGCGCGACGGCATCTTCGCCCGCGTCGCCATGCACGCGGTGCGGCGGCTCGCCTACATCACCTTCGTGCACATGCACGAGCTGTCGCTGCGCTTCCATCTCGAGCGCAAGACCGGCGGCCTGACCCGCGTGCTGGAGCGCGGCCGCTCCGGGATCGAGACCATCGTGCGGATGGTGATCCTGCAACTGATTCCGACCATCGTCGAGGTCACGCTGCTGGCGGGCGTGCTGCTGTGGCAGTTCGACTGGCGCTACGTGCTGGCGGTACTGATCACCGTCGTCGTGTTCATGTACTACACCTACATCGCGACCGAGTGGCGGATCGAGATCCGCCGCAAGATGAACGATTCCGACACCGAGGCGAACACCAAAGCGATCGACTCGCTCCTCAACTACGAGACGGTGAAGTATTTCGGCGCCGAGGAGCGCGAGGCGCGGCGCTACGACCGCTCGATGGAGCGCTACGAGCAGGCCAGCGTGAAGACCTATACCTCGCTTGCGGTGCTCAACACCGGGCAGGCGATCATCTTCACCGCCGGCCTGACCGCGACCATGCTGATGTGCGCGTTCGGCATCCGCAACGGCACCCACACCATCGGCGATTTCGTGCTGATCAATTCGATGATGATCCAGCTCTACCAGCCGCTGAATTTCATGGGCATGGTCTATCGCGAGATCAAGCAGGCGATCATCGACATCGAGAAGATGTTCGACGTGCTGGCGCGCGATCCGGAGGTGAAGGATGTGCCGGGCGCCAAGCCGCTCGTGGTGTCCACCGGCAGCGTGCGCTTCGAGGACGTCCGCTTTGCCTATGAGGGTGACCGGCCGATCCTCAAAGGCCTGAGTTTTGAGGTGCCGGCCGGCAAGACGGTCGCGATCGTCGGCCCCTCCGGCGCCGGCAAGTCGACGATCTCGCGGCTGCTGTTCCGCCTCTACGACGTCTCGAGCGGCCGCATCCTGATCGACGGCCAGGACATCAAGACCGTGACGCAGGCCTCGCTGCGGTCGGCGATCGGCATGGTGCCGCAGGACACCGTGCTGTTCAACGACACCATCCGTTACAACATCCGCTATGGCCGCTGGGATGCCGGCGACGACGAGGTCGAGGAGGCGGCGCGGCTGGCGCAGATCGACGGCTTCATCCGGATGTCGCCGCAGGGCTACGAGACCCAGGTCGGCGAGCGCGGCTTGAAGCTCTCCGGCGGCGAGAAGCAGCGCGTCGCGATCGCGCGCACGGTGCTGAAGGCGCCGCCGATCCTGGTGCTGGACGAGGCGACCTCTGCGCTCGACAGCCACACCGAGCACGAGATCCAGGGCGCGCTGGAACGGGTGTCGCGCAACCGCACCTCGCTCGTCATCGCGCACCGGCTCTCGACCATCGTCGGCGCCGACGAGATCATCGTGCTGGACCAGGGTCGGATCGCCGAGCGCGGCACCCACGCCCGGCTCTTGGCCGCCGACGGCCTCTACGCCAGCATGTGGAACCGGCAGCGCGAGGCCGAGGAGGCCCGCGAACGCCTCGCCCAGGTCGATGACGACGGCGCGACACCGAATCGTCTGCCGCCCGCAGTCACTGAATCCTCGGAGGATTCTCCCCCGGTTGCGGGTCAGAAACCCTTGCCGACCGCCGCGGAATAGTCGATTTAGGGCCTCTCCCGCCAAACGGGGCGGGGAAACGCAAGCGAGTTCTGATGTCGATCGCCAATTCCATCCGCGCGCAGATCCCGCCGATCCACCCCGAGGGCTATCCCTTCATCGGCGGCTTCGCTCTGGCGAGCCTGATCCTGTTCTGGATCTGGACCCCGCTGGGCTGGATCGGGACGCTGCTCACGGTCTGGTGCGCGCTGTTCTTCCGCGATCCGGTGCGGGTGACGCCGCTGCGTGACGGCATCGTGGTGTCGCCGGCCGATGGTCGCGTCTCTATGGTCGTGCAGGCGCTGCCGCCGGCCGAACTCGGCCTCGGCGACAAGCCCCTGCCGCGGGTTTCGGTGTTCATGAGCGTGTTCAACTGCCACGTGAATCGCAGCCCGGTGGCCGGCCGCATCGACCGCATCGCCTATCGCCCCGGCGCCTTCATCAACGCCGAGCTCGACAAGGCGAGCGAGGACAATGAGCGTAATTCGCTGGTGATCTCGAGCTCGAACGGGCGCATCGGCGTGGTCCAGATCGCGGGCCTCGTGGCGCGCCGCATCGTCTGCTTCGTCAAGGAAGGGCAGTCGATCGGCGCCGGCGAGCGCTTCGGCCTGATCCGTTTCGGCTCGCGGCTCGACGTCTACCTGCCCGAGGGCACCAAGGCGCTGGTCTCCGAGGGCCAGACCGCGGTCGCCGGCGAAACGATCCTGGCGGATTTCCGCGGCGCCGATCCCGGCCGGACCTACCGGGCTGATTAACGCTGTTTCGCCGGTTCCCGCCGCAATGGCGAAGCAGGGCCATGCTTGCTATATTCTCAAGTCATGATGCCATCCGATCCCAATTCCCCCGAGTTTCGCCGCCGCCGGTTCCGCCCGATCCCGGTGCGGATGCTCGTGCCGAACATGATCACGCTGCTGGCGATCTGCGCCGGCCTCACCGCGATCCGGCTGTCGACGGAAGGGCGGATGGAGCTTGCGGTCGCCGCCATCGTGTTCGCCGCGATCCTCGACGGCATCGACGGCCGCGTCGCCCGCATGATCAAGGGCCAGTCGAAATTCGGCGCCGAGCTCGACAGCCTCGCCGACTTCGTCAATTTCGGCGTCGCGCCGGGCCTGATCCTGTATTTCTGGCAGCTGCATGAGTTGAACAATGGCGGCTGGATCGCCGCGATGGTGTTCGCGATCTCCGGCGGCCTGCGCCTGGCGCGCTTCAACGCCTCGATCGACGACCCGAACAAGCCGGCCTTCGCCGCCAATTATTTCACCGGCGTCCCGGCGCCGGCCGGCGCGATCACCGTGCTGCTGCCGATCTATCTCGCCTTCCTCGGCGTGCCGGCGCCGCCGGCGACCTTGACGGCGTTCTACACGCTGCTGATCGCCTTCCTGATGGTGTCGCGGCTGCCGGTGTTCTCCGGCAAGACCGTGAAGATGCGCGTGCCGCCGGAGATGGTGCTGCCGGTGTTCGTCTCGGTGGTGTTCTTCGTCGCGCTGCTGATCGGCTATCCCTGGCACATCCTGTCGGCGGGCTCGGTGCTGTATCTGATCAGCCTGCCGTGGGGCTGGAAGTCCTATCGCGACGAGGAACGCAGTCTCGCCGCGAAGACGCAGGACACAAGCGCGCCGCCGCCGGCCGCTGCGGCTCCCTACACAGCGCCGGTTACGGACGCGGACCACGACGATCGTCCAGCGCATCTGCACTGAGGCCCTGTGTCATCCGTCATCCCGAGGAGCGGCGAAGCCGCGTCTCGAAGGATGCACGGCCCGACCGTTGCCCGTCGACCCTTCGAGACGCGCGCAAGGGCGCGCTCCTCAGGGTGACGGTCATGCAGTTGCTTCATTCCCGCAAATATCAGCCATGAGCTTGCCTCGGTTGGGTTCGCCTGTGATCTCGGCTATAGGCTGGGACGCCTCGCGAACGCCAAAAATCAGGAGAGAAACGCCGTGACGACATCCGCCTCCGCCCCGCTGCCTGCATCCGTCCTTGAAGCGTTGGCGCGTTATGACACGCCGACGATCTGCAACGCGATGGAGATCGTGGCACCCGAGCGCCGTCTGATCGGCTACACCGTGAAGCCGTTGGTCTGCCCGTTCCCGAGCCTGCCGCCGATCGTCGGCTATGCGCGCACGGTCGCGATCCGCTCGGTGCTGAAATCCGGCCTCTCGGCCGAGGAGCAGTCGAAGCGCCGCATCGAGTATTACGAATATGTCGGCACCGGCTTCGGTCCGCGCATCTCTGTCATCCAGGACATCGACGGTCCCGACGTCGGCTACGGCGCGTTCTGGGGCGAGGTGCAGAGCGCCGTGCACAAGGCGCTCGGCTGCCTGGGCGTCATCACCGACGGCTCGATCCGCGATATCCCGCAATGGGCGCCGGGGTTCCAGGCGCTGGCGGGCTCGATCGGCCCGTCGCACGCCTGGGTGCACGCCGAAAGCTTCGGCGGCGAGGTTCGTGTCGCCGGCATGACGGTGCGCTCCGACGATCTGATCCACGCCGACAGCCACGGCGCGATCGTGATCCCCTACGAGATCGCGGCCAAGCTGCCCGAGGCCGCCGAGCTCTGCGGCCGCCGCGAGACCCCGATCCTGGACATCGCGCGCTCCAAGGACTTCTCGCTCGAGAAGCTGAAGGAAGCCCTGCAGCGTTCGGCGGAAATCCACTGAGGCACAGCCTACCGACGGTAGGCCGCCATTGCGAGGAGCTCGCGACAAAATTGCGTAGCAATTTTGCGCTGAAGCGACGAAGCAATCCATGTCTCCCCTTGTGGCGGGATGGATTGCTTCGCGGAGCCTGTCATCGGGCGCGCGTTCGCGCGACCCGTTGGCTCGCAATGACGCCGAATGGTTGGCCGGCGTCAGACCGGCGCGACCTTCGCGATCTCATGCGCGCCGCGAATGGTCATGTCGACGGCGACATAGAGGATCACGGCGAGGCCGACATAGGCGATCCAGCGGTGGTTCTGTAACAGCCGCGCGATGAAGGTGGCGGCCGCGCCCATCATCGCGATCGAGAGCGCCAGCCCGAACACCAGCACGATCGGCTGCTCGCGCGCCGCGCCTGCGACCGCCAGCACATTGTCGAGCGACATCGAGACGTCGGCAACGATGATCTGCGTCGTGGCCTGCCAGAGCGTCTTGCGCGGCACCTCCGCGCCGCCGGTGCCATCCACGGCCGTGGTCTCGTGCGCGGAGACGCGCAGCTCGCGCCACATCTTCCAGCACACCCACAGCAGCAGGATGCCGCCGGCCAGCAGCAGGCCGACGATCTGCATCAGTTGCGTGGTGAGCAGCGCGAACAGGATGCGCAGCAGCGTCGCGGCACCGATCCCGATCAGGATCGCCTTGCCGCGCTGCTGCGCCGGCAGGCCTGCCGCGGCAAGGCCGATCACGACCGCGTTGTCGCCGGCCAGCACGAGGTCGATGACGACGACTTGCAGCAAGGCGCTGAGGGCGTCGAGTGATAGCAGTTCGGACATGGATCATGTTCCCCTTGAGGTCGGGGAGTGGACCGTTCGACGAAGCAGGATTTGCCGTCATGCCGACGGCAAATCCGTCACGACGTTGTCACGTCGCGGGTCGAGGCAGGGCCACTCCAACTGAGTTCCAGTCCGACATCGCAGCTTATGGCTGCCAGAGGGGCCCGGCCTGGGATTACGGTCGTGACGCCGGACGCAGTGTTGCTTCTTCCTCGAAGAACAGCGCCGCCTGGTCCGGCTCGCCGAGGATCGCCGCCGCACATCCCATGAAGGTGAAGGCTCCGGCAAAATCCCACAGCGTCAGGTTCGCCACGCTTGCACGCATGTGGATCATGCGCGCCGCAAGCGCGGCAATGGCTGCCTCTGCGAATAACACCAGGCTGAGCGCGGGCAGCACGAGTGCGGGCTCAACCAGGCGAACGGTCAGGATGATCGGCAGCGCGGTCAGCACCGCGAATGGCAGGAGCATGCCGAACGGCTCCAGCGAGGGAGCCTTCCGCGAGTACCCGTCTGGAATGGTCGAGGACATTCCGGTCCTTTTGCCGATCCCCGCCGTGTCGTTCGTCGCGACGATATCAGAAGGCATTTGCGTTGGCGCGCGGCGCGGCGCCGCGCGACCGCAGGCCGCGCGACAGATTGTACGCCCGAAGGTCATGGCGGAGCGTCGCGGGCGGGCCATTTCGGCGCCGTTTTGGGGCTGATGGCGCCGCGGCATGCCATGGCAAAGTCCGCAGCGGGCATTTATCTTTGCTGGCAGCGCTGGGCGAACGATCGAAAGGCAATTTCGATGAACATGGCAGGCAAGACGGTGCTGATCACCGGTTCCACCGACGGCGTCGGTCGCTACGTGGCGATGAAGCTGGCGGCTGCCGGCGCCCGCGTCCTGATCCACGGCCGCGACACCAAGCGGGCGCAGGTCCTCGCCGACGAGATCAAGCGGGTCTCCGGCCGCGAGCCGATGTTCTACCAGGCCGACCTGTCCTCGCTCGCCGACGTCCGCGAGTTCGCCCAGCTCGTGCTCGACGACCAGGAGCGCCTCGATGTGCTTGTCTGCAACGCCGGCATCGGTTCGCAGAACGAGGGGCCGGCGCGGCAGACCAGCAAGGACGGCCATGAGCTGCGCTTCGCGGTGAATTATCTCGCCGGCTTCCTGCTCGTGCATCTGTTGCTGCCGCGGCTGAAGGCCAGTACGCCGGCGCGCATCGTCAATGTCGCTTCGCTCGGCCAGCACCCGATCGATTTCGGCGACGTGATGATCACCAAGAACTACAGCGGCGCGCGCGCCTATGCGCAGAGCAAGCTGTCGCAAATCATGTTTACGATAGACTTGGCCGAGGAGCTGCAAGGCTCCGGCGTGACCGTCAACTCGCTGCACCCGGCGACCTACATGAACACCACGATGGTGCGTGCCAGTGGCGCGACGCCGATCTCGACCGTCGAGCAGGGCGGCGATGCCATTCTGCGTCTGGTCCAGGACGATGATGTCGCTGACAGGAGCGGGCTGTTCTTTGACGGCAAGCGCGAGGCCCGCGCCCATGCGCAGGCCTATGATGCCGAGGCGCGCAGGCGGCTCAAGGCGTTGAGTTTGAAGCTTACGGGGTTATCGGATTTGTAGGGTGGGTTACGCCTTCCGGATTCGCTCGTTGAGCCACGGCGGACGTGGTCGGCTAACCCGCCCCGCGGTCCGGCGCTGCTATTGATCTTCCGCCAAGGCGCGCCATGCGCGCGCCTTGGCTGTTGTCTCCGCGACGAAAACATCCTTGCCGGTCCGATAGGCCTCGATGTTATCCTTTGAAGAGGTGGCGAGGGCGCGCTTGATGTCGGCATAGGCGCGGGCGACGTCGGGGTGCGCACGCAGGTAATCGCGAAATACCAGGCGGGCGTCCCATCGCGGATGCGACGGCTCCATCACATGCAGATGGTGGGTCCACGGACCCGGAGGCCCCTTGCGGAAGAACAACTCGTCGGGAATCCATGACGCATATTGCGGCATGTAGATATAGCCAAATGCCTCAAGCGGCTTGATGCAGCGTTGCCTGGCCTCTTCGAGACTGGGCACGCCAACCAGCAGGTCGATGATGGGCTTCGACGGCAGGCCTGGCACGGCCGTGCTGCCGATGTGCTCGACGGCCAGAGCGAACGCGCCGAGAGCTTGCTCGATCCGCGTCCGCTCCTGCGAGAACAATATGGGCCAATTTGGGTCATAGTCGGAGACAACGATCGACCCGGCGCCGTACTTCTCCACGTTCCATCCCCTGATTGCGTTCACAGAATATCACGCGGGGAACGGCCGACGAAGTCTCAACTCTGCCAGGAAGTGTTGCGGATGCGGACGCATGCATTCGGCTTCCGGAATGTCGGATCGCGATCTTCGATGTAGTCGAAATTGACGGTTCCGAACGTGGTCTGGGGCTTCTTCAAGGCCGAGCACGTCTGTATCTTGAGAAACTCGTTCTTGAAATCACCGCGCGGAAATGCGGCGATGACCTGCTGGCGTTGCTCCGGGGTATAGTCGTCGTATCCAACGCCTACGACATCGACCAAGACCCCCGCGTTGGTGAGCGCGATTTCCGGCCGCATGTATTGTGGAATCCCCGGGGTGGTGTGCAGGGCAATCGCCTCCCACACCAGATCGCTCTTCGCTTCCGCGATGCCGCGCGCCCGGAGAAATTCGCGCGCAGCATCGGCGCCGTCGACTTCAAAGCGCTTGGTCTCGGTGTGATAGTGATCGACAAGGCCGAGATCGTGAAACAGTGCCGCGACGTAGAGCAGCTCGGAATCGAATTTCACCTTCTGGCGGATTCCCTTCATCGCACCGAACACATAGACGCGAACCGAATGGTTGAACAGCAGCTCGTTTTCATATTGGCGCACGAGCTCGGCTGCCTCGCGCGCCAGCTTGCTGTCGGGAATCTTGATGCCGGAAATCTCGGTCATTTGTTGGCTCCCTTTCTCCATGCTGTCGACCTTCATCACGCTGCCATCTCGATCGCGGCCTGCGGCGTATTCCGGAAGCTGATCGCCATGCGATTGTAGGCATTCATCAGGCCGATCGCGATGGTAAGGTCGACGAGCTCGCGTTCATCGAAGACGGCGCGGGCGGCCTCGTAAGCTTGGTCCGGCACGCCGGTATCGGCGACGCGGGTTACCGTTTCCGCCCATGCGAGGGCAGCGCGTTCGCGCTCGTCGAAGAGATCGCCGGCTTCTGCCCACGCTTGCAGCAGTGCCAGCTTTTCGACGCTCACCCCGCCCTTGAGCAGGTCGCGGGTGTGCATGTCGAGGCAATAGGCGCAGTTATTGATCTGCGAGATGCGCAAGTAGACGAGGGTGACCATCGTGGTGGGTAGGCTGCTTTGCAAGACATAGCCGTAGACTCCGCCCAGGGCTTTAACGCCCGCCGGCGCAATACGGTTGTAATCGAGACGCATGCTCATGACGGGCTCCTTAACGATCGTTTTGTTTGACGGGAGTGGTCAGTTCCTTGTCGTCGGTGTCGACGACGAACACGGCGAGCAGCTTTGCCGGCGTGGTCTTGCTGGCGTTGCGGCTGACGGGGTGGCGGGAACCCGGCGTCTCGTAGAAGCTTTCGCCGGTGCGGTAGACCCGAGTCGGTCCGTCATTGACCTGCGATTCAATTTCGCCAGACAGCACGTAGCCGAAGATGAAAGCCGACTTGGCGTGGATGTGCGACGGCGACGCTCCGCCCGGCGCATAATCGACGACGACGGCGATCAGCGACTTGCCGGGAATATTGGTGATCGCCTGCTGGAAGGTCGGGGTGACCGTCTGACCCGTCTCATGAGCAGGGGCAGGTGTTGCCGCGGCGATGGCGAGCGCAGCGCAGGCGGCGAGGATGGATGGCATCTGCATGGTCGGTGCTCTCCTTTGCTTCCATAGGTGCCTTCGCCTTGGTTCATATAAAAGCACCAAGAACAGGCAAAAATCGTGTACTAAGGCCCATGACCGGACCGTTGCGACTGGAACTGGATCGATCTGCGAAGACGCCGCTCGCGGAGCAGATTCGCAGAGGTATCGGGGCCGCTATCGAGACCGGCGTGCTCGCCCCCGGCGCACGTCTGCCCTCCTGGCAGGACCTCGCGGCTCAGCTCGGCGTTGCGCGAGGCACCGTGCGCGCGGCCTATGAAATGCTTTCCTCTGCGCAGCTGATCGTCGCTTCACGCGCGCGGGGAACGCATGTCGCGGATCGGCCTTCCTTCGCCGCCGTGCAGGAAGAGGCTCCCGATCCCGGCTCCTTCATGGAGACGTATCAGGAGCTCATCGCGGGGCCGGCCACTTTCCAGATGGGCGTACCCGCGCAGGCGACGTTTCCGGCCAAGCTGTTCTCGAGGCTGCACACGCAGGCGGTTCGCGCAGGTATGAGCGCGCCGGCCCTCTACCCGGATCCGCGCGGCGAATTGGAGTTGCGGCGCGAGATCGCGGCGTATCTTGCGCTGGCGCGAGGGATCGCGTGCACGGCCTCGCAGGTTTTCATCACAGGAGGCTTCAGCGGCGGCCTTGGACTGACGCTTCATGTCCTCGGCCTCGAACAGAAGAAAGTCTGGATGGAGGAGCCGGGCTTTCCTTTTACCCGGCACGGTCTTGAGCTCGCGCGGATGTCGATCGCGCCGATCCCGGTCGATGCTGACGGCATCGACGTCGGTTACGGTCTGGAACACGCGCCTGATGCCGCGCTGGCGGTAGTAACTCCCGGACAGCAGGCACCGCTCGGCTTCACACTCTCGCTGGCAAGACGCGCGCGTCTGCTCGATTGGGCCGCTCAGGAGCGAGTCTGGGTGATCGAGGATGACTATCTGAGCGAGCTTCAGTTGAAGGGCCGTGCCACGCCGGCGCTCGCCTCGCTCGATCGTGCCGGGCGCGTCATTCACATCGGATCGTTCAGTAAAACCCTGACGCCGGCCTTGCGGTTGGGCTTTGTCGTCGCACCGCCCTCCCTGATGCCCCGGTTTGCCGAGATCGCCGCGTGTCTCGCCCCGGCGCCAGCGCCCCCGGTGCAGCTCGCGACCGCCGAATTCATCCGCGATGGCCACCATCTGCGGCATCTTCGCCGCACGAAGCGGGTCTATGCGGCGCAGGGTGAAGCGTTGCTCAAATGCCTGCGTGCCCGTGCCAAAGACGTGACCATCGGTGGATTGGCCGCGATCCTGCGACTGCCGGACGGAACGTCCGACCTCTCGATCGCAAGGGAGCTGGCATCATTCGGCTTGGCGCCTACGCCTCTGTCGCTCTGGTATGCGTCGAGCGCTTCAGCGCGATCCGGCCTGATGCTCGGCATCGCCACGTCCCCGCAAAAGAGGATCGAGGCTTCCTGTGACCGGCTCTTCAACATCATCGACCGGCTCGCGGGACACGTGCCTGCATAGGCCGGGGTGCCGCAACGCAGGCCAAGCTCAAATATCCCGTTTGGCCTCGACTGCCTTCGCGAATTGCGGGAATGTCTCGGCGACAACAGGTCCGTCCAGCCGCCACGAATAGCAGCCGCCGACGAAGAACGGCGGCTCGGTGGCGTCACGCTGGTGATCGAGCGCGCCGCGGCCCTGCGGGTCCTTGCCCGAGGTCGCGGTCTGGAACAGGGTCGTCACCGCAGGACCCAAGAGCTCGGCGAGATGGGTGCAGGTCTCCAGTCTGCCGATCTTGCGACGGATCAGCTCGCGCCAGCCCTTGCCGATACGTTCGCCGACCAGCCGCTGCAGGATGCCTTCGACGTCGAGGCAGGACGGGTAGGGCGTCGAGGCCATCGTGGTGCCGGTCTCGCGGATCGTGAAGCTGTCGTCGACCGCAAGCCGCAGGCGGATGTCGTGCACGGGGTCCTCGGGTTGCTGCAGGCCGCGATGCTTGTCCTGCCGCGCATAGGGTTTTGTGTCGACCAGCCGCGCCTCGACCTCCCACAGCCCGTCGTCACGGAGATAACCGAGACATTCGACGGAGCGGCGGTGCATCAGGCGACGGGACTTGCCGTCGGCGTTGGTATCAGGTGCGGACATCGGAACTCGCTGGATTGAATCTCGAACCGATCCAATCGGCCGCATGCGGCGATGTCAACGGCCGCTGGTGAAGCAGCGTCATGAGGCATCGTCATTCCGGGATGGTCCGAAGGACCAGACCCGGAATCTCGAGATTCCGGGTTCGGCCCTGCGGACCGCCCCGGAATGACGGAGCATCAGCTCACCCGCCGCTCGCGGTTCTCCCAATACGGCTTGCGCAGCTCGCGCTTCAGGATCTTGCCGGCGCCGGACAGCGGCAGCGGGGTCGCGGTGACGTCGACGCTGCGCGGACATTTGTAGCCGGCGATCAGCGCCTTGCAGTGCTCGATCAGCTCTTCCGGCGTGGTGCTGGCGCCGTTCTTCATCACCACCACGGCGTGGACCTGCTCGCCCCAGCGCTCGCTCGGGATGCCGATCACGGCGCATTGCGCCACGGACGGGTGCTGGGCGAGGGCGTTCTCGACCTCGGCCGAATAGACGTTCTCACCGCCGGAGATGATCATGTCCTTGACGCGGTCGACGACGTAGACGAAGCCGTCCGCGTCCATGTAGCCGCCGTCGCCGGTGTGCATCCAGCCGTCGATCACCGCGCGTGCGGTTTCCTCCGGCCGCTCCCAGTAGCCCATCATCACCATATCGCCGCGCACCGCGATCTCGCCGACGGTACCTGATGGCACCACCTGATCCAGGGCGTCGACGATCTTCACCTCGGCGCCCAGCGTGGCACGGCCGGCGCCGCGATGCCGGCCCTTGGCGCGCCCGTCGCCGATATGTTCCTTCCAGTGCAGCAGCGTCGCGATCGGCGACAGCTCGGTCATGCCGTAGGCTTGCGTGAACTCGACGTGCGGCAGTGCCTTCATGGCGCGCATCAGCACGGCATCGCTGATCACGGAGGCGCCGTAGGCGATCCGTTTCAACGACGACAGGTCGTAATTGCCGAGCGTCGGATGATCGACGAACATCTGGATCATGGTCGGCACCAGCAGCACGTCGGTGATGCCCTCCTTCTGCACCGCGGCCGCAACGCCGTCCGGCGTGAAGCCCTGGACCACGACGTTGGAGCCGCCCGACAGCAGCACCGAATACATCGCCGCGCCATTGGCGAGGTGGAACATCGGCGCAGCGTGCAGGTAGATCGTGCTGCTCGGCCACAGGCCTTCGCCGAGCGCGTTCAGCGCATTGGCCATCAGATTGCCGTGGCTCAGCATCACGCCCTTGGAGCGGCCGGTGGTGCCGCCGGTGTAGAAGATGCCAGCGAGATCGTCGCGGGTGCGCATCGCATCGGGAATGGGTTCGCTGCGGGCGATCAGCGTCTCGTAATTCTCCATGCCGGCGGGCGTCTCACCCTCGTCGGCATAGACCAGCTTCAGGCCGGGGATCGCGCCAGCCAAAGTCGCGCCGACCGCCGCAAACGCCTTGTCGACGAACAGGATCGTTGCGCGGCAGTCACGCAGCGCATCCTCGTTCTCGATCGGAGACCAGCGGATGTTGAGCGGCACGATCACGGCGCCGGCCCAGCCGACTGCGAGGTAGAGTTCGAGGTAACGGTCGGAGTTCAGCGACAGGATCGCGACGCGGTCGCCATTCTCAGCGCCGAGCGCGCGGATCGCGGAGGCGAGGCGGGCGACACGCTCGCCGACCTCGCGCCAATTGCGCCGCCGCTCACCGCAGACGACTGCGAGCCCGTTTGGATTGACCTGCAGCGCCCGCCGCAGTCCGTGTGTGATGTTCACTCGTCTCCTCCCTTGTTGCGTTTCCCTTGCGAGGCGGTTTGTCCACCTTCTCTGCAGCCGGTGCGGCGGCTGCTTTGCGCGCTGTTGTCTTGCGCGTTGATGTCGCTTGCGTTGTTGTTTTGGCGATGCCTTCGGTGAGGCGGATCGCGAATTCCTCGGCGACGGCGCGTCCGCTCAACTCGCCGCCGGGTTGGAACCAGTGTCCGATCCAGTTCAGCGAGCCCGCAATCGCAAACGCCGCGAGCTTCGGATCGCAGGCTTGCACCGAACCGTCTTCGACGCCTGCGGCAATATAGTCGCGGAAGGCGCGGTCGATCCGCCGCTTGGCGGTCTGCACGATCTTACGGTTGTGCTCGCTGAGATCGCGGATGTCGAAGCGGACCAGGCTTTTGCCGTAGTCCGCGGTCATCAGCTCGGCATAGCGGACGATCAGCTTGCGCAGCTTGTCGAGCCCCGAGCCGCCGCCGGCCGAGGTCTCGGCGATGCAGTCGTCGACCAGCTCATTGCCGATCGACCAGCATTCGTAGAGGATCTCGTCCTTGCCGCGGAAGTAATTGTAGAGCGCCGGCTTGGTGATGTTGAGCCGCTTGGCGACCTCGTTCAGCGTGGCGCCGTGATAGCCCTGTTCGAGGAACAGGGCTACGGCCGTGCGCAGCACCGCCTCGCGCTTCTCGTCGCGGGCGCGGCGCCGGCTCTCGAAGGGCAGCCAGGGTGACTCATTGTTGGAAGAGGGGATGCGGGCGTCCATCGCGTGGCTGTTGTCGCATTGACTCCGGAAGGTCGCCCGTATATTACCCGTGGGTAATAAATAGTCCAGTGGGTAATTTCCGGGAGGACACGCGATGACGTCACGCACCTATGTTGCCGGGGTCGGCATGATCCCGTTCGTCAAGCCGGGCGCCAACGCGCCGTACCATGTGATGGGCGCCGAGGCCGCCAGGCTCGCGCTCGCCGACGCCGGCCTCGACTACGGCAAGGTCCAGCAGGCCTATGTCGGCTACGTCTATGGCGACTCCACATGCGGGCAGCGCGCGCTCTATCCGGTCGGCATGACCGGCATCCCGATCGTCAACGTCAACAACAACTGCTCGACCGGCTCGACCGCGCTGTTCCTGGCGCGGCAGGCGATCGAGTCGGGCGCGGCCGATTGCGTGATGGCGCTCGGCTTCGAGCAGATGAAGCCCGGCGCGCTCGGCGCCGTGTTCACCGACCGTCCGAGCGCGTTCGACGATTTCGATGCCGCGGCCGACAGACTGGTCGACGCGCCCGGCGTGCCGTTGGCGCTGCGCTATTTCGGCGGCGCGGGCTTGAGCCACATGAAGAAATACGGCACGCCGCTCTCCGCGTTCGCAAAGGTGCGCGCCAAGGCGAGCCGCCACGCCAAGAACAATCCGCTGGCGCTGTTCCGCAAGGAGGTCACGGCCGACGACGTGATGAACGACCAGGTGATCTGGCCCGGCGTGATGACGCGGTTGATGGCGTGCCCGCCGACCTGCGGCGGCGCCGCCGCGATCCTGGTTTCGGAGAAGTTCGCCGACCAGCATGGCCTGAACAAGAGCGTCCGCATCGCGGCGCAGGCGATGACGACCGACACGCCGTCGACCTTCGGTGCATCAGACATGATGCAGGTGGTCGGTTACGACATGGCGCGCGATGCCGCGGGCAAGGTCTATGAAGCCGCCGGCATCGGGCCCGGGGATCTCGACGTCGTCGAGCTGCACGACTGCTTCGCGCACAACGAGCTGATCACTTATGAGGGGCTCGGCCTGTGCGGCCAGGGCGAGGCCGCGAAATTCATCGACGACGGCGACAATACCTATGGCGGGAGGATCGTCACCAATCCCTCGGGCGGGCTGCTGTCGAAGGGCCATCCGCTCGGTGCCACCGGCCTTGCGCAGTGCTACGAGCTGACGCGGCAGTTGCGCGGCACCGCCGCGGCGACCCAGGTCGAGGGCGCGCGGCTTGGGCTGCAGCACAATCTCGGCCTCGGCGGCGCCTGCGTCGTGACGCTCTACGAACGCGCCTGAGGCCGCCCATGGTCGATCAATCCGCCGTCGGGCGTGAATTCACGCCCGTGACCGCGCGCGTCGAGCCGGGGCGCCTGCGCTTCTTCCTCGACACGCTCGGCGAGACCAATCCCGTCTACCGCGACGGGTCAGCGGCGCCGGTGCCGCCGACCTATCTGTTCTGCCTCGAGATGATGGACGCGCCCGATCCGTTCGAGTTCCTGACCGCGCTCGGCATCGATCTCGCCCGCGTGCTGCATGGCGAGCAGCGCTTCGACTATCACGCCCCCGTCGTGGTCGGCGACACCCTGACGTTCCGCCCGCGCGTCACCGGCGTGACCGACAAGAAGGGCGGGGCGATGACGCTGATCGTCGTCGATACCCCCGTCACCAACCAGAACGGCGTCCACGTCGCCGACGTCTCGCGCACCATCGTGGTGCGCAATGCGAGGCCATCATGAGCAGCGCACCCGCAGTCGGCGACCGCATCGTCCACAAGGAGTTTCCGCCGATCACCCGGCATCGCCTGGCGCTGTATTGCGGCGCCTCCGGCGATCACAATCCGATCCACGTCGACATCGACTTCGCGAAGGCGGCCGGCTTCCCCGACGTGTTCGCGCACGGCATGCTGGTCATGGGCTATCTCGGCCAGGCGCTGACGGACGCGGTGACGCCGTCGCGCATCCGCTCGTTCTCGACCCGCTTTGCCGCGATCACCCAGCTCGGCGCGGCGCTGACCTGCGAGGGCACGGTGACCGAGCTGATCGAGCAGGGCGGCGAGAAGCGCGCCAGGCTTGCGCTGACCACCAAGGACCAGAACGGCGAGATCAAGCTCGCCGGCGAAGCGATCATCGCGCTCTAGGGAGAAGGTCTCGCCGCGAAGGATCGTGTGCTCCCTCGCCCCGCTCTTGCGGGGAGAGGGGTGGGGTGAGGGGCTGCCTCCGCGAGTTCTCAGAGCGGTCGGACATGTACCCCCTCACCCGGAACGCATCGGGCGATGCGTTCCGACCTCTCCCCGCAAGCGGGGCGAGGTGAAGGGAAGGCAACGAGACAAGTTTTACAGGGAGGATTGAATGTCGAAACTGCAAGGCAAAGTCGCGCTCGTCTCCGGATCGGGCCGCGGTATCGGGCGCGCGATTGCGTTGAAGCTCGCGGGCGAAGGCGCGCGCGTCGTGGTCAATGACCTCGATGCCGAGCCGGGCAACGCGGTCGTTGCCGAAATCAAGGCCATGGGCAGCGAGGCGATCGCGGTCAATGGCAGCGTGACGGAAGCAGGCTTTGCCGACCGCTTCGTCGGCGCCGCCATCGAGCAGTTCGGCGGGCTCGACATCATCGTCAACAATGCCGGCTACACCTGGGACTCGACGATCCAGAAGATGTCGGACGAACAGTTCCAGGCGATGCTCGACGTCCATCTGGTCGCCCCGTTCCGCATCCTGCGCGCGGCATCGGAACCGATCCGGGTGATGGCGAAGCAGGAGGCCGAGGCCGGCCGCGAGGTGTTCCGCAAGGTCGTCAACATCTCCTCGATCGCGGGCCTCTACGGCAATGCCGGGCAGGCGAGCTACTCATCGGCGAAGGCGTCGCTGATCGGGCTGACGCGCACGATGTGCAAGGAGTGGGGCCGCTACAAGGTCAACGTCAACTGCGTCGCGTTCGGCCTGATCAACACCCGCCTGACCCAGCCGATCGAGAGCCAGCAGAAGACCATCGACGTCGCTGGCCGCGACATCAAGGTCGGCGTCCAGCCGCAGATGCTGGAGGCGATGGGCCGCATGATCCCGCTCGGCCGCGGCGGCACGCCGGAGGAGGCGGCGGACGCGGTCTATCTGTTCTGCGCTCCGGAATCGAACTACATCAGTGGTCAGGTGATCGTCGCCGGCGGCGGTCTGCTGATTTAGCACGAGGAGCACATGCATTACCGATCGTCCTGGATGACCGAGGAACTGGACACCTTCCGTGACCAGTTCCGCAAATTCCTCGCCAAGGACCTGGCGCCGCATGCCGAAAAATGGCGCGCGCAGAAGCTGGTCGACCGCTCCGCCTGGCGTGCGCTCGGCGAGATGGGCGCGCTGCTGCCGAGCGTGCCCGAGGCCTATGGCGGCCTCGGCTCAACCTTCGCCTACGACGCGGCCGTGCTCGATGACCTCGAGAGTACGGTGCCGGAGCTGACCACCGGCGTTTCCGTGCACAGCGCGATCGTCGCGCATTACATCGTCAATTACGGCTCGGAGGAGCAGAAGAAGCGCTGGCTGCCGAAGATGGCGTCCGGCGAAATGGTCGGTGCCATCGCGATGACCGAACCCGGCACCGGCTCCGATCTGCAAGCCGTCAAGACCACCGCCAAGAAGCAGGGCAATTCCTACGTCATCAACGGCCAGAAGACCTTCATCACCAACGGCCAGGCCGCCGATCTCGTCATCGTGGTGGCGCGCACCGGCGCACCCGGCGCCAAGGGCATCTCATTGATCGTGGTTGAAACCGCCGATGCCGAGGGCTACCGGCGCGGGCGCAACCTCGACAAGATCGGCCTGCATGCCTCCGACACGTCGGAACTGTTCTTCGACAATGTCACGGTGCCGCCGGAAAATCTGCTCGGCAATGAGGAGGGCAGCGGCTTCGTGCAGCTGATGCAGCAACTGCCGCAGGAGCGGCTGTCGCTTGCGATCGGCGCGGTCGCCTCGATGGAGCGTGCGGTCAAGATCACCGCTGACTACACCAAGCAGCGCACGGCCTTCGGCAAGCCGCTGATCGAATTCCAGAACACCGCGTTCACGCTCGCCGAACGCAAGACCGAGGCGATGATCGCCCGCGTGTTCGTCGACTGGTGCGTCGAGCGCCTGGTCGCCGGCGATCTCGACACGGTGACGGCGTCGATGGCGAAATGGTGGTGCTCGCAGAAGCAGGTCGAGACCGCCGACGAATGCCTGCAACTGCACGGCGGCTACGGCTACATGCAGGAATATCCGATCTCGCGGATGTTCATCGATTCCCGCATCCAGAAGATCTATGGCGGCACCAACGAGATCATGAAGGTCCTGATCGCGCGCTCGCTGTAGGCAAGCGCGCGACCCCGGCGGCCTACATCGCGCGGACGTTCTTGAGGAACTTCTCGACCTGGACTTCCAGCTCCGAAGCGTTGCTGGCGAGCTCTCCGGAGGCCGACAGCACGCTCTCGGCGGCCTTGCTGGCATCGTCGATGGCCTTGGTCGTGCCGTTGATGTTTGCGGTCACCTCCTTGGTTGCCGCGGCCTGTTCCTCGACGGCGCTGGCGATCACGGTCGAGATCTCGCTGATCTGGACGATGACCTGCGAGATCGCCTTCAGCGCGGTGGCGGTGTTGCCGGTCGCGGTCTGCATCTCGTTGATCTGCGCCGAAATGTCTTCCGTGGCCTTGGCGGTCTGGTTGGCCAGCGCCTTCACCTCGGATGCGACGACGGCGAAGCCGCGGCCGGCCTCGCCGGCACGTGCGGACTCGATCGTTGCGTTGAGCGCGAGCAGGTTGGTCTGGCCGGCGATCTGGCTGATCAGGGCGACGACGTCGCCGATCTTCTGCGCCATGGTCACGAGGCCTGCGACCAGCTTGTCGGATTTCTCGGCTTCCTCGACCGCCATGCGGGCGATGCGGCTCGCCTCGGTCACCTGGCGGCTGATTTCGTTGACCGAGGAGGAGAGCTCCTCGGACGCGGACGCCGCGCTTGCCGAGCGTTGGTTGACGAATTCGGCGGTTGTCGTCAGCGATCTTGCGGTGCCCTGCATTTGCGTCGAGGCTGACGCCAGCATGCCAGCAAGGCCCTTCACGTCCTTCTCGAAATCGTCCGCCAGCTTCACATTGCCGGTCACGACCGACCAGCTCAGCATCGCGCCGGTATAGTTGCCGCGTTTGTCGGTCAGCCCGGAGACCCTGAGGTCGAGCGTTTCCGGGCCGAGCTTGATCTTGGCCGCATGCGGCAGGTTCTTGGGATCGCCGACGATGCGGCGCTGATGCGCCGGGTTCTTATGAAAGATGTCGAACGAGTTGCCGAGGATCTTGTCGGGCGCTACCGGAAGCAGATGCTTCACGATGTCGAGCGTCTTGAGGCTGGTCTGGTTGATGTAGGTGATGTTGAAATCGGTATCGCACATCATGATGTTGATCGGCATGTTGTCGAGCATCTGCAACAGCCGCTCGGTCTGGGTTTCAAGCCGCGCCTTCTCGGTCGCGAGCTCCCAGGTCAGCATCGGCCCCGAGTAGCGGCCGCGCGAATTGGTCATCGCCGTCACGGTGAGATCGAGCGTCTCGCCGCCGATGGTGATGCGCGCCTTGTGCGGCAGGTTCTTCGGATCGGACAGCAGCCGGCGCTGATGCTGCGGATTCTTGTGAAAGATATCGATCGACTGCCCGATCAGTGCATCGACCTTCACCGGCAGCACATGCTCGATCTTCTTCAGGTTCTGCCGTGTCGACTCGTTGATGTAGGTGATCCTGAAATTGTCCAACTCGCAGAGCATGACACTGATCGGCATATCGTCGAACAGCCGGTACGAATGATCGGAGCCGATCACGCTTGCGACGCTCTTCATCCCCAACATGCATTGCCTCCAGCATTGATATCAATTTGGTGAACTGAAAACGTTGCACCTGATCGGCAGCAGAACGCCGTCCGCCGCCGGACGGCGGGCAGGTGCGACACACGATTTACAATTTCTGACTGCTTGGAACCGTAGGCGATTCGAGTTCCGTCCAGAAGTGCATGCAGTGTGCCTTGCGCGATCGCGCAAGATGCAATGTGCGATGAGTGCGGTCGAAATCGACGTGCAAGACGATGATTTGCCGTGAAACCGACGCGATCCGCTGCAAAAGGCATGAAGCGATCAATCGCTGCACCGTAGTCTTACGGGCGCGCACGCGCGCTGCAAATGATTGTTGTCGTGCATATAGCGACGAAGTGTATGCAGATTGTGCCACGCGATCGTCACGCGCGCCGCAACACGCTTGACGTCGATCGTCACGCGCGATGGTCGCGCGGCTTTGGAGTTGTGGAAGTGGCTTGCTGATCATCTCACGCGCATGCGCGCTACCCGTCGCAGTCGGCGCGTCGCGACGAGCGCGAGGCTGCTCCATATCGTCAGCGCGTCGTTGGAGTATTCACGAACGAAGCACGCATAGGTAGCGCGGTCGCGTCGCGATCCCCGGTCAGGCCAGCTGACCTCCGTCGGGACGTCTCATCCGCGAGCCGGCGGCGAGATCGGCGGACGACGACTGGCTTGCTAGGGTCGCTTCGTTCCTGCGGGGATCGTCCGCTCTGCGGAAATCGATGACGAAACAACGTTGCCCATTGCCTACCGCATGGCTTGACGCAGCTTCGCCTTCGAGACGCGGCTTCGGCCTTGCACCATATTTCCGTCTATCATACCCCCGTGGGACCACGATCCGCGCGAGGCCAAGGCGCGCGCCAGTAGCCGTAGGGAGTCCTCATGACCAAAAGCAACGCCCGCACCGGAGGCCAAATCCTGATCGACCAGCTGGTCGCGCAGGGAGTGGAGCGCGTCACCTGCGTGCCGGGCGAGAGCTATCTGGCGGCGCTCGATGCCCTGCATGACAGCCCGATCGATGTGGTGATCTGCCGCGCCGAGGGCGGTGCGGCGATGATGGCGGAGGCCTATGGCAAGCTCACCGGGCGGCCCGGCATCTGCTTCGTCACCCGCGGCCCTGGCTCGACCAACGCGGCTCATGGTGTGCACATCGCTATGCAGGATTCCACTCCGATGATCCTGTTCGTCGGCCAGGTCGACACCGGCATGCGCGAGCGCGAGGCGTTCCAGGAGCTCGACTACAAGGCGGTGTTCGGCACCATGGCGAAATGGGCGGTCGAAATCGATCGCCCCGACCGCATTCCGGAGCTGGTCGCGCGCGCGTTTCGCGTCGCGCTGCAGGGCCGCCCCGGTCCGGTCGTGATCTCGCTGCCGGAGAACATGCTGACCGAAACCGCGGCGGTCGCCGACGCGCCGAAGGTCGAGCCTGCGGCCAGCTGGCCGGCGCCGTCGGATCTGGAGCGCCTCGGCACCATGCTGGCATCCGCCAAGGCGCCGCTGGTGGTGCTCGGTGGTTCGGCCTGGACCGCCGAGGCGGCCAGGGGCATCGCGCGCTTTGCCGAGCGTTTCGACCTGCCGGTCGCGACCTCGTTCCGTCGCGCCTCGCTGTTCGACGCCGACCATTCGCATTATGCCGGCGACCTCGGCATCGGCCCGAGCCCCAAACTGAAGGATCGCTTCACCGGCGCCGACGTCATTCTGTTGATCGGCGGCCGCATGTCCGAGATGCCGTCCTCGTCCTACACGCTGCTCGACATCCCGACACCGAGCCAGCAGCTGATCCATGTCCATCCCGGCTCCGAAGAGCTCGGCCGCGTCTACCAGCCGGCGCTCGCGATCCAGGCGACGCCCACCGCCTTCGCCGCCGCGGTCGAGACCATGAAGCCCGCATCCGCTCCCGCCTGGAAGGGCGAGGCGGCCAAGGCGCACGCGGATTATCTTGCCTGGACCGACAAGCCGCGCGAGCTGCCGGGCAGCTTCCAATACGGCGAGGTCGTGACCTGGCTGCGCGATCGGCTGCCGAAGGATGCGATCGTCTGCAACGGCGCCGGCAATTACGCCGGATGGATTCATCGCCACCATCGCTTCCATGCTTTCGCCGCCCAGCTTGCGCCGACCTCGGGCTCGATGGGCTACGGCGTGCCCGCGGCCGTGATGGCCAAGCGGCATCATCCCGATCGCGTCGTCGTCGCGTTCGCCGGCGACGGCTGCTTCCTGATGAACGGGCAGGAGTTCGCCACCGCCGTGCAGTATGACGCGCCGCTGATCGTCGTCGTCATCGACAACGCGCAATACGGCACCATCCGCATGCACCAGGAGCGCGATTATCCCGGCCGCGTCGTCGGCACGCAGCTCAAGAACCCGGACTTCGCGCTCTACGCCAAGGCGTTCGGCGGCCATGGCGAGCGGGTCGAGCGCACCGAAGATTTCGCGCCGGCCTTCGAGCGCGCGCTGGCCTCCGGCAAGCCGGCGATCCTGCATTGCCTGGTCGATCAGCGCGCGCTGTCGGTCGGCAAGGATTTTGTGCCCGAGGCATGATCCGGAAAGGTGTGAAGCGGTTTTCCGAGGAGATCATGCCCAATCAAAAGGCGAAGCGCTGATGACCGGAACGGGCCGTCACGTCGCGATCATCGGTGCCGGTGCGGTCGGCGTGATCAGCGCCATCGAGGCGCTGCGCGAGGGCCATCGCGTCACGCTGATCGATCCGGGCGAGCCCGGTGGCACCCAGGCCGCGAGCTACGGCAATGCCGGTTGGCTGTCGTCGCATTCGGTGATCCCGCCGGCTGAACCCGGCACCTGGAAGAAGGTGCCAGGCTATCTGATGGATCCGCTCGGGCCGCTTTCGATCCGCTGGTCGTATCTGCCGAAGGCCCTGCCTTGGTTGGTCAAATACCTGCTGTCGAGCTGGACCGAGCAGCAGGTCGAGGCCACCGCGCGGGCAATGCGCGATCTGTTGAAGGACGCGCCGCTGCTGCACCGGCAGCTCGCCGAGGAAGCCGGCGTGGCTGAACTGATCGAGCGGCGCGGGGTGATGCACGTGTTTCCCTCGCGCGCGCCGTTCGACCGCGACCTCGGTTGGCGCATCCGCAAGCGCGTCGGTATCGAATGGCTCGAGCTCGACGAAGACGAGATGCGCCAGCGCGAGCCTGACCTGCATCCGCGCTACAAGTTCGGCGTCGTGGTCGAGGAGGCCGGTCGCTGCCGCGATCCCGGCGCCTATGTCGCGGCGCTCGCCGCGCACGCCGTCGCCAACGGCGCGAAGCGCGTC
>NZ_JACMYK010000056.1 GCF_020889785.1 Bradyrhizobium acaciae | reverse complement strand
GCCGGCGCGCGGCCTGCACGTCACCGCCATTGCCTTCAGCGGCGGCGCCCTCGGCACCGTTGTTGCCGATCAGGTTCGGATTGATGCCGCCCTTCGACTCCGGGCCGGCATAGGTGGCTTCGAGATCGATGATGTCGCGGAGGAAGATCTTTCCTTCGTTGAGCTCGTCGCGCCAGATGATGATGGCCTGGAAGGTCAGCGGGCTTTCGCAGAGGCCCGCGATCATCGCCTCGCGGCCGGCCTCGATGCGCTTGGCGATCGCGATTTCGCCCTCGCGCGACAGCAGCTCGACGGTGCCCATCTCGCGCAGATACATGCGCACGGGATCGTCGGTGCGCTCGCCGGGCTCCGACTTCTTGACCTCGGTGACGGCCTTCTGCGTGACCTCGACGAGCTCGTTGTCGGTCTCGTCGTCGCCGTCGTCCTTCTCGTCCTCGCCTTCGCTATCGTCGGCTTCGGTGACGTTGATGCCCATGTCGGAGAGCATCGACATGATGTCTTCGATCTGTTCGGGCGACGTCGTGTCGGAAGGCAGCACTTCGTTGAGCTGATCGAAGGTCACGAAGCCGCGCTTCTTGGCCTGCTTGATCATCTTCTTCACCGCGGCATCCGACAGGTCGAGCAACGGCGACGGCGCGTCAGCGGCATCCTTCTCAGGAGCATCCGCTGCCTTGTCGTCTTTTTCCTTGTCCTTAACCTGCAGCGTCTTTGCCTTGGTGGCCATTCACTAAGCTCCCGAAACGCGGTCATGCAAAATGGCGCCACGCGCGCACTTCGCACAATTTCACCTGATCAACTCTCGACGCGCAAAGGGCGGCGCAATTTTCGCCACCCCTTTGAGCCGTCTCGACGGTTTCCATTCTGAAATAGCCGCGAGGCTATTAAGTTTCGCTTAACCCTGTTTTTGCAGCCAAACCATGGATTTGGCGAGTCTTTTTGCGGGTTCGGCCAGCGCCGTCCGCAGCATTTTTGTTATCAGACATTACGCTGGAACCGGCCCGATAATTCGCCGAACCCTTCAATCAGGGCTTCGGTCCCATCGGCTTCTGCCATCCGGGCCTGGATATCCTGCAACCATGCCAGATTGGCCTCGCTGGAGTCTTCAGCCAAGGCCGCTTCCGCATCTTTTCTTTCCCTAAGTAAGGCGTGGGTTTTCTGATGCAAGGCAACGAGTTGGCGCCAGGTCGATAAAACATCCTCGCGCGCGGCGCCGATCTGCGCCCCCCACACCGCCTGGGTTGTGATCGCCTTCTCAACCCGTTGAAGAATCTGCGATAATCCGCCCGCCTCGAGGTCGGCGCGCATCTTCTCGGCCTGCTCCTCGACGTCAGGGGAATGGTGATGGTCGTGGGCAAAGGCCGCGATAATGGCGGCCCTGAGCTTGTGCGCCTCGGGATGGGCAAGCTCAAGCGCGGCCACTTCCTCGAGATGGTCGTGCAGCAGCCAGGGGTGATTGATCAGGGATTGCAGGATCAGGGCCTCGCGGCGCGAGATCGCGCTGCGCTGGCCGCGCATGATCGGGCTGTTGGCGAGCTGAGGGCTCGCGGCCTGATAGGGACCCCGTGAAATCCCGGGGGTGGCGCCGCCCTTGGCGCCAAACCGGCCACCTTGGGCCGGCCCGCGGGGGACAAAGTGGCGGGGTGATTCGCCGCCACGGCCGCCGCCGAAATTGCCCCTGCCGTAGCCGCCACCGCGGCCGTAACCGCCGCGGCCGCCCTCCGGGGCGAAGTTGCGTTGCAGCCGCTCCTGCAAATCCTGCCGGTAATAGCGGCGCACCACCTCGTCGCGGATGCCGTTGGTCATCTCGCCGATCCGCGCCTCCAGCGCGGCGCGGCGCTCGGGCGTGTCGAAATTGCCGCCCTCGATCTCGCGCGACCAGATCATGTCGGCGAGCGGACGCGCCGCCGAGATCACCTCCTCGATCGCCCCGCGGCCGCCGGAGCGGGCGAGATCGTCGGGATCCTGGCCTTCCGGCAGCAGCGCGATACGCAGGCTCTTGCCCGGCTTGAGCTGCGGCAATGCAAGGTCGGCAGCACGATAGGCAGCCTTCTGCCCGGCGCGGTCGCCGTCGAAGCAGAGGATCGGCTCGTCCACCATCTTCCAGAGCAGGCCGAGCTGGTTCTCGGTCAGCGCGGTGCCGAGCGGCGCGACGGCGCCGGGAAAGCCCGATGTCACCATCGCAATGACATCGACATAGCCCTCGACGACGATCAGCTGCGCGCCGTCATGCGCGGCCTGGCGCGCGGTGAACAGGTTGTAGAGATTGTCGCCCTTGTGAAACAGCGTGGTTTCCGGCGAATTCAGGTACTTCGCGGGGACGTCCTTCTCCAGCGCGCGACCGCCGAACGCGATGACGCGACCGCGGCCGTCCGTGATCGGAAACATGACGCGGTCGCGGAAGCGATCGAACGGCACCGGCTTGTCCTCGCCGGACACCAGAAGCCCCGCCTCCACCATGTCCTCGGTCGAGATGCCTAACGCGCCCAGATGCTCCTTCAGCGCGAAGCGATCCGGCGGTGCGTAGCCCATCCGGAACTGGAGCTGGGTCGCCGGCGAGATGCTGCGGTCGGCGAGATAGCCGCGCGCCTTGGCACCGTTGCGCGAGGCCAGCGTGTCGGCGAAGAATTTTGTCGCCAGTTCCATCACGTCATGCAGGGTGCGGCGATGCTGCTCGTGCCGCGCCGCATCGGGCGTCACGGCCGGCAGCGACACGCCCGCCATCGCCGCCAGGCGTTCCACCGCCTCGGGGAAGGTCACGCCCTCGGTCTTCATCAGGAAGTCGAAGATGTTGCCGTTCAGCCCGGAGGAGAAGTCGAACCAGGCCTGCTTCTGGTCGTTGACGAAAAACGACGGCGTCTTCTCCTGCTGGAACGGTGACAGACCCTTCCACTCCCGCCCGGCCTTCTTGAGCTTGACGCGCCTGCCCACGACTTCCGAGACCGGAAGCCGGGCGCGCAGTTCATCAAGGAATTCGGGCGTGAAACGCATCAGTTAGGATTCTGGGCTCGGGCGGCGAATCGCGGACAACCGGTTAGCCATATAGCGGCACGACCAAGCATGCCGAACAATGTGGGGCTTTTCCGGGCTATTCACAGGCCCGGTCTGTCATGGCTCCGTCGAGCGGGCTACCCCCGAATCCACGGTGGAGAGCTTGCGCGGCAAGCTTGCTCCCTTCCCGCTTCCGGGATTGGATAGGCCATGTTCACGACGTTCCGAGGCGGACAGAGCGGTGGCTGGCAGGTCACGTCCATCACGCGGGTGAAGGGCGAGACGCTGCCGAAGGTTGCCGCGCTGTCGATCGTTGCGAGCGAGGCGATCGCGCTGCCGCTGCTGCCGGCGCAGACCTCCTGGCGGCTTGCCGGCGTTGCCAGCCATCTGCGCTACACCGAGAAGGAGGAGCGCGAGAAACTCGCCGCCGTGCAGGCCGGGCTCGGCCGCAGCGAGGCAACGCACGCGGCGCTGATCCCGATCCGGAAATCGGCGGCCTGGTGGGAGCTGACGCAGGAGGAGCGCCGCAAGATCTTCGAGGACAAGTCGCACCACATCGCCGGCACCCTGAAATTCCTCCCCGCCATCGCCCGCCAGCTGTTTCACGCCCGCGACCTCGGCATGCCCTTCGACTTCCTGACCTGGTTCGAATTCGCGCCAGACCATGCCAGCCTGTTCGACGAGCTGGTCGCCATGCTGCGCGCGACCGAGGAATGGAGCTTCGTCGAGCGCGAGGTCGACATCCGCGTCGAGCGGGAAGTGTGATGTCCCTTTCGTCATGGCCGGGCTTGACCCGGCCATCCATCAAAGGAAGGACGCTTTGCGAAGCGAGATGGATGCCCGGGTCAAGCCCGGGCACGACAAAGTGTGCTTTAGTGCTCCAGAAACTTTCCTGACACGATCCGCGGCAGTTCGGTGACCGGCCAGTTGTAGAGATAGGTCCACGCCTGGCTCGCGCTGCCGTCGGCGCGCGTGACCTCGCGCAGTTCGCGGAGATATTCGGTCGGCGGCGGAAAGCCTTCACCGCAGGCTTCGTACATGTCGAATTCACGCAGCATGGCCTCGCGCTCGCGCAGGCGGAACAATTCGCCATGCACGATGTCGGCGGGATCGTCCGACACGACGAGGCCCGGATAGTGCTTCACGAGGTAGAGCCGGCCACGACACTGCGCCGGCCCGAGGAATTCGGCGTTGCCTGCGAGCAGTTTCGCCATCGGATGGTCGAAACCGCGCATCAGCGTGCCGTAGACGAAGAGGAGGTCGGAGGTCATGGGAATTTGTACAGCCGTCATTGCGAGGAGCGAAGCGACGATGCAATCCATACTTCGGTTCGCCCCTGCGGCTCAATGGATTGCTTCGCTTCGTTCGCAATGACGAGGAACCAGTTCAGGCCACCACCTCATCCGTCACCACGACGAACTTCGCCAGCGTCATGCGGCCGAAGCTCGTGGTGAGCGCAACGTCGGCAGCGTCGCGGCCGGTCGCCATCAGGATGCGGCCGATCCGCGGCGTGTTGTGGCGGGCATCGAAGGTGTACCACTGACCCGACAGATAGACCTCGAACCAGCCGGAAAAGTCCATCGGCGCGGGATCCGGCGGCACGCCGATATCGCCGAGATAGCCGGTGCAGTAGCGCGCCGGAATGCCCATGCAGCGGCAGAAGGTGAGCGCCAGATGCGCGAAGTCGCGGCAAACGCCGGTGCGGCTTTCATAGACGTCGTGCGCCGACTTCATGTGATGGGCATGCTGGTAGCCGAACGTCACATGGTGATGCACGAAATCGGTGATCGCCTGCACCCGCGCCCAGCCGGGCTGCGAGTTGCCGAACAGCGACCAGGCGATGTCGGTCAGCTTGTCGGTCTCGCAATAGCGGCTCGGCATCAGATAGAGCAGCATGTCATCGGGCAACTGCTCGACCGGCAGCTGCTGCGCCGCCGGATTGACGATGTCGGGCAATCCGGAATCGCGCACCAGCGCGTTGCCGCGGAAAGTGACGCCGCCGGCTGGCGCAACCAGACGCCCACAGACGTTGCCAAAGCCGTCGCGATAGAGGCCGATCGGGACATCCGGCTCGGTCGAAATGCTCTCGGTGCCGACGATGTCGGCGTAGCGCGAGGGATGGATCGACAGCATGATCACCATCGGGGTCGGCTGCGCCGCCGTGTATGTGATCTCGAAGCCGACCCTGATCTGCATCGTCAGGCCGTCTCCCGCTCCGCCACGCTCTCGCCGACCGAGACGACCTTGATGTCGACATCCATCGCGAGATAAGCATCCGCGGCGCCGAGATAGACGCCATGCAGCGGAACCGCCTGGCGCGGATCGCGCGCGACCGCGACGCGAATCAGATCGCGGGTGCCGACGATGCCGTTGGTCGGATCGAACTCGATCCAGCCTGCGCTCGGCAGATAGACCTGCACCCAGGCGTGGGTCGAGCCGCCACCGACATAGCCATGCGCGCTGCCGGGGGGCATCGCGAGATAGCCGGAGACGAAGCGCGCGGCGATTCCGAGCCGGCGCAGCGCCTCGATCATGAACAGCGCATAGTCGCGGCAGGTGCCGGACTTCGTGCGCAGCGTATCGAGCGGATGCTGGGTGCCCTGCTCATAACGCTTGCGATAGCTGAACGCCTCGCGAATGCCATGGGTCATTTCGCTGAGGATCTTGAAAGTCAGCGTCGGCGCCTCGACATCGAGGAAGCTCCGCGCCCAAGCCGACAGCTCGCCGTTCGGGTCGCCATATTGCGGCGTGATGAACTGCTGCAGGTCGGGGAATTCCTCATCGTCGTAGAGAAACGGATAAAAGTAGGCAGGATCGTCCGGCGTCAGCGCGAACGTATCGGCCGGATTGTGCTCCACCGTCGCGGTCGAGACAAAGGACAGCGTGTCGGCGCGCTCGTCGAAGGCGGCGATCGCCACGCTGTTGCCGAACACATCGTGGATCCAGCGCAGCGACATCGGCTGCGGATCGATCACAAGCGCGCTGTCGAGCACGCGCAGATCGTGGCCGTCGCGGGGGCGCAGCATGATGCGGTGTTCGCCGAACGCCACCGGGCGCGCGTAGCGATAAACGGTCTTGTGATGGATGGTCAGGAGCGGCATCTTCAAACAATCATCGTGATTTCGGACCGTATAATCTATAGAGAAAGCTGCTCGATTCCAAACCAGCATGCCGCTTGAATAGGCAAAGTTGAGGAAAAAGGCCCTTGAATTACGGCGGCGGTCCATCGTTTCTGCTCGCAAGCACCGATGTTTCACCGGTTCTTGAACGTAACCCTGCCGGCGGCTCGCCGTTCCTATTCACCTGCGACCACTACGGCCGGCTGATTCCCTCGCCGCTCGGCGATCTCGGCCTGCCCGAAACCGAGTTCGAGCGGCACATCGCCTGGGACATCGGTATCGCCGGCGTCGCAACCCAGCTCTCCGACCTGCTCGGCGCGCATCTGATCGCGCAGCGCTACTCGCGGCTCGTGATCGACTGCAACCGTCCACCCCATGTCGCAAGCTCGGTGCCGCTGATCAGCGAAGCCACCACGGTGCCGGGCAATGAAGGCCTGTCGCGCGAAGCCGCCGAGATGCGGCGCGCGCAGATCTTCGATCCCTATCATCAGCGCATCGAAGAGGTCATCGACGAACGTGCGCGGCAAGGCATGCCGACGGTGCTGGTGTCGCTGCACAGCTTCACACCGATCTATGCCGGCATCACCCGCCCCTGGCACATCGGCACACTCTACCACCGCGACACGATGCTGCCGCCGCGGCTGCTGAAGCATCTGCGCAGCGAAGGCGATCTCGTGGTCGGCGACAACGAGCCTTATGCGGTCAGCGACGAGACCGACTACACGATCCCCGTGCATGGCGAGAAACGCGGCCTGATGAATTCGGGCATCGAGATCCGCCAGGACCTGATCTCCGACCAGGCCGGCGAGACGGCGTGGGCCGAGCGGCTGGCGCGCATCCTCGGCGAGATCGAGACGACCTTGCGCGCAGAAGCGCTGATCTAGGGCATACGACGGCCTCCGCTTCACCTCGCCCCGCGTGCGGGGAAAGGCAGCGTCAGTTCGGCCGGCGCCGCCAGATGAAAAGCAGATAGAGCAGCACCGGCAGGCCGAGCGCCACCCAGGACACGGCATCCCACCAGCCGTCGCCGACCAGCGCGCTGATCAATCCCACCGTGCTCACGATCGCAATGACGAGCGGAGCGGCGAATATCCGGGTCAATGAACGATGTACGACCATGCCGATGTCACGACGTGAGTGCGGGGTTGTCGATGGAGGCGGCGTTGGCGATGGCGCGCTCCTGGCTCACGCCCGTTCTGCGGCGGCGCATCCACAAATACACGCCGGTCACCAGGATGAAGATGGTGAGGATGTCGAGCAGCGCCCAGACGATCTTGAGCGGCATGCCGCCGTAATCGCCGAAATGCAGCGGCTGCGAGACATACAGTGTCGACACATACCAGGGCATGTCGCGGCTGTCGGTCAGCGTGCCGGTTTCGGCATCGATCAATGCAGGCTTCAGCAGCCGCGAGGTCAGAGGCGTATCGCCGTGCAGGAACACCGCGTAATGGCTCTTGCTGCTGAACAGAGTTCCCGGGAAGGCGACGAAGCTCGGCGTCATTCCGGGCACCGCGTGCCTCGCCACTTCAACCGCGTCGTTCAGCGAGGTCAGCTTCGAGGGCACCGGCCGGTCCTTGTACTGCGCGGTCATCTCGGCGAGCTGGCCGAATTGCCACATCTTGAGCACGAGATCGGCCCAGGTGTTGATGACGCCGGTGAAGCCGACAACGAGTGTCCAGGCGACCAGCAGGATGCCTGCGAGATTGTGGACGTCGAGCCAGCGCACGGCACGTGTCCGTTGGGCGCGGTAGGCGCCGAAACGCAGCTTCCGCATCGACGGCGCATAGACCACGATGCCGGAAATGATCGCGACGCAGAACAGGATCCCCATCAAGCCGAGAAACAGCTTTCCGGGTAGCCCCGCGAACATGTCGGTGTGCAGCTTCAGCATGATGTAGGTGAAGCGGCCGGTCACGTCGGGGGAATCGAGATAGGCGCCGGTATGCGTATCCATTCGGATAAGCAGGTTGTTGGTCGGATCTGCATCGATCGTCGGACCGACGCTGACCCACATCGCGCCGGGCTCGTCACGATCCCAGATCAGGAAGTGCGGCACCTTGCCCGGCGCCTGAGCGAGCGCGCTGGCGAGCAGATGGTCGAGATTGGCCGGAGGCGTGCCTGCCGGCGCCTCGGCCGGTTTGACCTGGTTGTGCAGGAGATCATCGATCTCGTCGTGGAAGATCAGCGGCAGGCCGGTGATGCACAACAGCAGCATGAACAATGTGCAGATCAGGCTGGTCCATTTATGGACGGCGCCCCATCGCCGCAGGGATTTGGTCGTCGCAGTCAACTTCGCTACCTGATTTCAGAGACTCCATTGTTGCCGTCACTAACACGGTGAAAGATGCGCGCGGCCGCACAGCGCTTAGAACCCGTCCAGCCTTGGACGTATCGTTGCGCGTGTTGCGATCACGCAACGAGCGGCTGCGGGAACTGCGACGATGCGCCTCGGCTGCAGCAGAATTCTTAGGGCCGTTCTAAATGGAATCGCGGCGATCGGGTCTGCGTCAACCAGCCGGTGCGGCCTGAACGGGATGCTTCGCATGCCATCTGGGGCCCGGCCCGCGCATATAGTGCAGCTCGGGCCGGTAGGGATCGCGAACTCGCTCGATGAAATTCCGCCAGCCGGTCGCGATCGCATTCATGCAACGGCGAGGTGATGACAATGGCGGCTGCAATGACGGCATGGCTCGCCCTCAGTGCGCTTTGCCGAGCACGAATGCGAAGGGCAGGATCACGATCTCCTCGCCGTCCTCGTCGCTGACATGCACAGCCCAGTCGCGCCAGTCTTCCAGACTGACCGTTGCGACCAGCGAGCGCATCATGGAGGTCGCCGCCTCGCAGGCCTCGGTGAGGCTCGTCACCGAGGTGCCGCGGCGATCCATCAGCACCCCGCGCGTATTCGAGCAATGGAAGTAGACCTGTGTCATCTCCGTGTCCTCGCAAGCTCCGGGCGAGCAGGCTCGCCACTGCACGACGAAGCTTTACGCAGCCTGCGCACGACCATCCGTGATGCGGCTCACACAGGCGCGGGCGGGGCGGCGACCCGCCTCACCAAATCGCGATTTGACAGTTCTCCTGAATTTGTCAAAATCGTCAAATGGGACCAAAAACCCGCATTCTCGATGCCACCATGCTGGTGTTCCGCCGGCACGGCTTTCGCCGCTCCTCGATCGAGCAGGTCGCCGAGGCGGCCGGCCTGACGCGGCAGGCGCTCTATCACCATTTCGAGTCCAAGGAAGCGCTGTTTCGCGCCGTGATCGAGCGCATCCATGAATCCGCGATCGCGGCGGAGGAGACGGCCGTTGCCGAGGCGGAAACCGCGGGCGGCAATCTCGGCGACATTCTTGCCGCGGGGATGACCGCGCGGATGTCGACCATGATCGCCTCGCTGGACGGCTCGCCGCACCTCGAGGAATTGTATTCCGAACACCTCGTGCACGCCCGCGACCTCTACCAGACCTATGCCGCGCGCTACGCGGAGCGCATGGTCGCGACCATCGCGCGGATCGAGCGCAAGCAGCAGCTTGCGCTGCCGCAGGGCCTCTCGCCGGTCGAATTCGCGCGGCTGGTCGAAATGTCGATGTACGCAGCGAAGTCGCAGTATCCGGCGATGCAGCCGGCCGATGCGTTCCTGAAGGACATGGCGATCATGGTGCGGACCCTCTGCGCCGGCGCACTACCGAAATCCGAGAAGCCGTCCGTCAAGAAGGCAGCGCCCCCGAGAAAGCCGACACGCAGGACAGCTGGAGGACAGCCATGACCACGACGACCATCAACGGCCGCGTCGAATCCTTGCCCGACGATCCCGATGCGCTCCTGATCGACATCGTGCGCGACCAGCTCAAGCTCACCGGCACCAAGCTCGTGTGCGGCGCCGGCGTCTGCGGCGCCTGCACCGTGCTGGTCGACGGCGCGCCGGTCGCAAGCTGCCTGATGCCGGCGCAAGCCGCCGCCGGCAAGGCCGTGACGACGGTGGAAGGCATCGGCGCGGCGCAGCTGCATCCGGTACAGAAGGCGTTCATGGCACATGACGCCCTGCAATGCGGCTTCTGCACGCCGGGCTTCATCGTGGAAGCGACCGCGTTCTGCGACCAATGGCGCGCGACCAAGGGGACGGCGGTGCCTTCACGCGAGGAGATCGGCGCGGCACTGTCGGGCCATCTCTGCCGCTGCGGCGCCTATGACGGAATTTTCCGCGCGGTGGCGGACGCCTGCGCCGGCCGTTTCGACGTCGACAACGTCGCAGCCCCTCGCATCGAGGCGCGCGACAAGGTGACGGGCGCGGCGAAATACACCGTCGACATCAACCATGATGGCCAGCTCGAAGGCCTGATCCTGCGCTCGCGCGACGCGCATGCGCGCATCACCATGCTCGATCTCGCGCCGGCCCGCGCCCTGGCCGGCGCCGTCGCAGTATCGCTACTCGGCGACGACAAGATCGTGCGTTACGTCGGCGAGCCGATTGCGGCGGTCGCAGCGAGCGATCGCAAGTCCGCACTGGCTGCGCTGGCCGCGATCAAGGTAAGCAGCGAAAAGCTGCCCGCGGTGGTCGGGCTCGACGCCGGACGCAAGGACGGCGCGCCCGTGGTGTTCGACAAAGCGAGCCGCAAGCGCGCCGGCAACGTCTCGGAGGCGGCCGGCGGACCGGCGCCCTGGAAGCAGAACATCCGCGGGCCCACCGCGGTGTTCTCGACCCGCGCCAAGAAAGCCCGCAGCTGGGTGGATGAGGCACGCCAGGCGAACAACCGGCTGCTGGTCGAAGCAACCTTCCGAACCGCCACGCAACAGCATGCATGCCTCGAGCCGCACGCCGCGGTGGCGCGCTTCGACGGCGACCGGCTGACCCTGCACGCCTCGACCCAGCAGGTGTTCCACCTGAAGGAGCAGATCGCGAAACGCTACAAGATCGATCACGACAAGGTCCGCGTGATCGCCGACCACGTCGGCGGCGGCTTCGGATCGAAGGCCAGCCTCGGCACCGAGACGATCGCAGCCATTGAGCTCGCGCGCGAGGCGAAAGCGCCGGTGCGCGTCGCCTATGATCGGCAAGAGGAGCTCTCGGTCGCAGGTTACCGGCCGGCCGCCGAGCTGAAGGTCGCGCTGCTCGCTTCCGACCAGGGCGGCCTGAAAGCGCTCTCCGTCACCGCGCATGCCGATACGGGGGCCGCCACCAACTCGACCATCGCGGGGCTGGCGCGGCTGATCTATCCGGCCGAGGCGAAGGACCTTTCGGATTTCGACGTCATCAGCAATCTGCCGCCCGGCGCCGCCTTCCGCGGCCCCGGCGGTCCACCGATGGCGTTCGCGGTCGAGCAATCGATCGACGAGGCCGCGCTGCGGCTCAGGGTCGATCCGATCGCCCTGCGCAAGCGCTGGGATCCCGATCCCAACCGCCAGCGGCTCTACGACTGGGCGTCAGGGCTCGATATCTGGCGCAATCGCAAACCGCAGCAAAACGGGCGCTATCGCCGAGGCATCGGGGTCGCGACCGGTTACTGGCTCTATCTCTGGCAGCCCAACGTGAAGGTCGAGGTCGCGGTCAAAGGCGGCCGCATCGTCGCCAGCACCGCGACGCAGGACATCGGCACCGGCACCCGCAGCGTGCTGGCGGACACCATCGCGCGCGAGTTCGATCTCGAACCGTCTGACATCGATGTGCGGATCGGCGATTCCTCGCTGCCCGAAGGGCCCGGCTCGGGAGGCAGCCGCGTCACGGCTTCGGTGATGCCGCCGACGCTGCAGGCGGTGCGGAAACTGAAGGCCGCGATCCTCGAACAGGCCACGCGAAAACCCGCGCCCGGCTCGAACGCGCCCTGGCGCGAGCTGATCGCGCGCTCGCCCGACATCGCGGTGACGGAGGCGCGCGGCGAAGACGGCAAGAACACCGCGCCCGGCATTCGCTCGCCGCTGCGCGAAGTCGGCCTGATCGGCATGGTGTTCGGCTGGATGATGCGGCGCTTCTCGAATATCGCGGTCGGCGCCGGCGTGCCGAGTTCGGTGCAGGTGATCGAGGTCGAAGTCGACACCTGGCTCGGCCATGTCCGCGTGCTCAACGTGCATACCGGGATTGCGGTCGGCAAGATCGCTTCGCCCGCCCTGGCGCGGAGCCAGGCTTGCGGCGCGGTGATCCAGGGCCTCGGCTACGCGCTCTACGAGGCGCGTGAACTCGATCCGAACAGCGGCGACGTCCTGACCGCCGGGATGGAGGATTATCGCATCCCCGGCATTGCCGACACGCCCGAGATCAATGTGCATTTCGACGAAGCCGGCTTCGACCACGTGCTCGGCAACAGCGTCGGGATCGGCGAGGCATCGACGGTGCCGACCTCGGCCGCCGTCGCCAACGCGATCTACGACGCGATCGGCGTCCGCCTTACTGAAATTCCAATCCGGCCCGACCGCATCGTCGCCGCGCTGAAGGGGAGGACCGCCGCATGAGCGTCGCAACCGGAGAGGTCATCACCGCGCCCGAATTCCGCGCCGCCGGCACCGACCTGTCGGAACGCCGCCGCAGCGGCCTGTCATGCGGATCGATCATCGATCTCACCGCAAGTCCCGATACGATCGGTATCGCGTGGAGCACGGATGGCGCGGCACGCATCGGCGCCTTGACCGCAATCGCCGCGGTCGCATCGGATGCGCGGCTCGCCCAGGCGTATCCCGGCATCACTGCCGCCGCGCAGGGCCTCGCCACGCCGCAGATCCGGCACATGGCGACCATCGGCGGCAATCTCGCACAGCGCTCGCGCTGCTGGTACTTCCGCAATCCGCAGATCGCCTGCCTCAAGAAGGGTGGCTCCGACTGTCCGGCGCGATCGGGCAACCATCTCTACCACGTCGCGTTCGATCTCGGCCCCTGCGTGGCACCGCATCCGTCGACGATCGCGATGGCGCTGATGGCCTATGATGCCAAGGTCACCACGGACCGGCGCAGCGGATTGTCGATCTCCGACCTGCTCGGCGACGGCAGCAACGGCGCAACCGACAATTTGCTCGCGTCCGGCGAACGGATCGAACGGATCGAGCTCCCCGCTCCGCTTGCCGGCGAGCGCGCGCTGTACAAACGCGCCATCAGCCGCTCCTATGCGGAATGGCCGCTGGTCGAGATCTGCGTGCGGGCCATGGTAACCGGCGGCATATTCCAGCAGGTCCGCATCACGGCGGGCGGCATCGCCCCGGTGCCGCTGCGCCTTGCGGCAAGTGAGGCGGCGCTGAAGGGTGAGCCAGCCAATGCGGCGACTATCGCGCAAGCCGCCGAGCTGGCGACATCGGGGGCAAAACCGCTGCCGATGACCGGCTACAAGCTCGAGCTGCTGACGGGCCTGGTGCGCGACGTGGTGGAGCGGATCGTCGTGTAGCTGAGCCTCACCGCGCCCGCGTCAACGCCAGCCAGATGCCGCCGCCGATCATGAAGCCGCCGGAGACGCGCGACATCAGCCGCGTCCGCTCCTTGGAGAAGAATTTTCGGGCGCGACCTGCGGCCAGCGCGTAGGCGGCGTCGGTCAGCACGGCGGTCGCCATGAAGGTAACGCCGAGCAGCGCCACCTGCGGCAGGTGCGGCTTGTCCATGTCCATGAACTGCGGGATGAAGGCGCCGAAGAACACCAGCACCTTCGGGTTCGAGAGCAGCACCAGAAAGCCTTGCAGGAAGAAGCCGCCGCGCGGCGGCGGCGGCTTGTCGTCGGTGCCGACACCTTCGACCGGCGAGCGAATCAGCTTGATGCCGAGCCAGACCAGATAGGCGGCGCCGGCGAAGCGCACCCAATTGAACCAGTAACCCATGGTGGCCATCAGCGAGGTCAGGCCGACCGCGACAATGCCGATCACGATCGCAAGCCCGACCTGCGCGCCCAGCACATTGGTCAGCGCGGCGCGCGTGCCGTAGCGCAGCCCGTTCGCGATCACCATCGTGACGATCGGACCAGGCAACAGCGCCAGCGCAATGCAGGCGGCGACGAAGGCGAAATAGGCTTGCAGGGACATGATCGAAATCCGGCTTGAGCGTTCGTCATGGCCGGGCTCGTCCCGGCCATCCACGTCTTATGGTAGCGCACTGGATCATAAAGACGTGGATGCCCGGGACAAGCCCGGGCATGACGGACCTATCGATCATTTAGAGCGGACCTCATCCACCGCTCGATCACTCGCGACCCCAGAAACGTCAGCACCATCGGCTGCACCTTTGCAGCCTCTCCCCTGCCCTGCGCCGCCACCGCCATCAGATCGCAGCGATGCGACACTGCGATCCCGATCGCTGTACGCATGCCGCCGCGCATCTCGACTTCATAAGCCCTGATCCGTCCCGGCATGCCGGCGACATCAATGACATCGCCCGCCTTCAGCGGCGCAAAGCGCGGGGTGATCATGTCGACATCGGAAACCCGATCGACCTCGTCATCATCGGCGACGCCGCCGTCGCAGTTGCAGAAGCCGAGCTTCGGCCTGAGATAGACCTCGACATCAATGCCGCACTCCGCAGCGCCGCAACGGAAGGCACGGCCGGCCGGCCAGCCGTCGCGCGGGAACGGCCAGGCGATTTCGTGCCACTGCGCGGCGCGCGGCGGCGCCATCTCGTAGCCGGCCACGGCCGACAGGCCGCCGAGCGCCAGGAACATCGCCGCGATGACCGGCCACGAGCGCATCATCGCGTGCTCACGGCAGGCCGGCAACGGCACGCGCCGCGCCGGTCAGTTCGAGAATATGCAGCCCGGTGTTGGCGCGATCGACCGCGTAGATGTAGCCGCGATCGTCGGTCTCGACATTGTTGGTCTGGATCGCGATCTTGCAGCGGTCACGGCCGTCGATCGTGACACAGCGCTTGTCGGTCGCCGCCGTGATGGAGGGAATGAAGTAGCCGACTTCCTTGGGGTGATAGGGATCGCGGATATCGAGCGCGCGGACACCGGCGTTGAAGAAGGCGATGAAGGCCAGTTTCTTGTAGTAGACCGGCGCCATGCTCTCATTCGACGAATGCGAGCCGAACCGGCCGCCGCGCTCGCAGAATGAGCCGGAGGCCTCGGGCACGGTGTAGCTCGAGATCATCATCGGCCGCGTCTCGGTGGTGACATCGGCGAACCACACCATCTGCCGCGCCTCGCCGCATTCGTTGAGGATCGCCTCGTCGACGATCATCACGATGTCGCGGCTCTTGCCGTCCTTGTCGTGAACGAACTCCGCGATCGGCATGCCCGGCATCGGAAACACCGTGTGCGCGCCGTTCATCGCCGACAGCGGCATCCGCGCGATCTCCGGGAATGTCAGATTGTCCGGCGTCGGCTCCTTCGGCCCGTTCAAGAGCTTGTCGCGGTCGACGATCTGCAGGAAGCCGCCCTTGTTGGTGCCGTAGCCGAAATAGACGCGGTTGCCCTTCGGCCCGGTCGAGATCGGCCCGTGCAGCTCGGTCGGCACCGCGCCGGTCGCGCCCGGCTCCTGCCCCGGCAGGCCGAAATCCCTGATCTTCACAGGATGGGCGGGATCGGAGAGATCGTAGATCTGCGTCATGCGCCGGGTGCGCCAATCCGGTGCGCCCGATACCAGGAAGGCGATGCCGGTGCTGCACTCCCAGAAATTCTTGTGCGTGTCCTTCAACCCGCCGATCCGGGTGACGAGCACGGGATTGGCGGGATCGGCCACGTTCCAGATCTCATGCGCTTCGCTGCCGAAGGTGCGCAGCATGTAGACCGTGTTGCGGTCGCCCTTCGGCAGATCCTTGCCGTCACAGATCCGCACCATCTGCGCGCCGCCGGATTCATACTTGCCTTCCTGTCCGGGAATGTGCCGCAGATATCTGGGATGCGCGGGATCGGTGACGTCGACGATCGAGGTGCCGTTCGGCTCGGCTTTGCCGGTCATCGGATTGACGGGATCGGGAATGTCGTCGGTGCCGCCGTGATGGCCGATATAGGCGATCCAGCGGTCGCCCTGATGATGAATGGTCGGCTGATAGGCGCTGCGCGCCTGCAGATCGTTGGTTCCAACCAGCCGCATGTTGGACGCTTCGGGCGGGTCGCCGATCTTCGGCTGCTGGGCGCTCGCACCATTTGCGAGCAGGACGAGAAGAAACGTGCAGCAAACTGCCGTAACGCGACCACCCATGCGCACCACCCCATGTTCCGCGCCAATCTGCGTTGGCTGCACGGAACGCTAGCACGGCGATGCCGGTGCTCCAAACACACGCTCTTGACATGCAACCATCTGGTTGCCTATTATCCGACCCATGGATGAAGTCTTCAAAGCTCTCGCGGATGCCTCACGGCGGACGCTGCTTGACCGGCTTCACGAACAGAACGGGCAGACGCTCGGTGAGCTCTGCGACGGCCTCGACATGACGCGTCAGGCCGTCACCAAGCACCTTGGGATTCTCGAGGAGGCCAACCTCGTCACCACGATCAGGCATGGCCGCGAGAAGCTGCATTACCTCAACCCGGTTCCGATCCATCAGATCGGCGAGCGGTGGATCAGGAAGTTCGAGCGCGGGAAACTCGCCGCGCTCAGCGAATTGAAACGACAATTGGAGAAGCGTGATGAGTAAGCCGGACTACGTCTACGTCACCTATATCGAGACCACGGCCGAGAAGCTGTGGCACGCGCTGACATCGAGCGAGTTCACCGAGCGCTTCTGGTTCGGCTATCGCGCCAGCTCCGAGTGGAAGGTCGGCTCGCTTTATCATTTCGCCAAGAACGGCAGCCGCGCCGTGCAAGGCGAGGTGCTGATCGCCGATCCGCCGAACAGGCTCGCCTATAGTTGGGACGTCGTGAAGGAAGGCGTCGAGCGCGAGCAGGTCTCGCGCGTGACGTTCGACATCGAACCCCACGGCGGGGTCGTCAAGCTGACTGTGACGCACGACAACCTCGGTCCGAAGACGCTGCGCGACATCTCCGGCGGCTGGCCGATGGTCATCGCCAGCCTGAAGAGCTTCCTCGAGACCGGGCGCGAACTGCCGGCCGACCTGCTCACCAGCGGCGCCAGGGAGGCCTCCCATGCCTAAGCCCGAATTCGTCTACGTCACCTACATCGAGACCACGCCGGAGAAGCTGTGGGATGCCCTGACATCGAGCGAGTTCACGCAGCAATACTGGTTCGACACCGAGCTCAGGTCGAACTGGACCGTCGGCGCGCCGGTGGCGCTGGTGATGAACGGCAAGGTCACCGACACCGGCGAGATCCTCGAGTTCGACCGGCCGCGCCGCCTCGCCTACAGCTTCAAGCACCAACTGGATACCGAGATGGGCAAGGAGCCGCCGACCAGAGTCGTCTTCACGATCGAGCCCGTCGGCAACGTGGTCAAGCTGACCGTCACGCATGACGGCTTCGGCGTCGGCAGCAAGCTGTATGAGGGCATCGCCAAGGGCTGGCCTGCGATCCTGTCCGGACTCAAGAGCCTGCTCGAGACCGGCAAGGCATTCAAGATTCCGGTCGAAGCGCTCGGCGTCGACTGCCACTAGAGCCATGAAAATCTATCGACGGACGCGAACAGACATGAACATCGAGAAATTCAAGCCGGCGATCGTCTATGCGATCTACATCGCCTCGACACCCGAGAAGGTGTGGCAGGCGCTGACGAACGCCGAATTCAGCCGGCAGTATTTCTCCGGCAACGCGGTCGAGGTCGATCTCCGGGTCGGTGGCGCCTACATCGTACGCACGCCCAACGGCGCGCTGCACATCTCCGGCGAGGTGATCGAGTGCGATCCCCGGAAGCGGCTGACCGTCACCTTCAACGTCAACTGGCCGCAGCTCGTCGAAAAGCTCGGACCGACGCTCGTCACTTACGAGATCGAGCCAGCCGGCGACGGCGTGAAGCTGACGATGTTGCAGTCGCATGACCGCCCGATCAGCGACGACATCCTGTCCGGCGGCAGGACCGGCTGGCCGGCGATCCTCTCCAGCCTGAAGAGCCTGCTGGAGACCGGCAAAGCCATGGTGATCCCGATGGAGCCGCCGCTGCGCATGCTGGCCGCGCTGAGGGAATTGGGAATCCCGATGCCAACATAGATTTACTCCCTTCGCAGCATCGGGTCGGCAAAGGAGCCGAGCGGGACCACGATGCGGCGGTAGAGATGCCAGGTCGTGTGCCCCAGCACCGGAATTGTCACGAGAAGGCCGAGGAAATAGGGGATCGCCGAGACGATCAACAGCACGACGATCACCGCCGCCCATCCGATCATGGGCAGCGGGCTCGTCACGACCGCGCGCACGCTCGTGATCATAGCGGTGACGAAGTCGACCTCGCGATCCAGCAGCAGCGGGAACGAAATCACCGTCAGCGAGAAGAGGATCAGAGACAACGCCGCCCCGTCGACATTGCCGATCGCCAGGAACAGCAGGCCCTCATTGGTGGTCAATACCACTGTGATGAACTCGCGAAGGCTGGAAAAGGATACGTTGAGCCCGAGCAGGAGCGCGAGCAGCAGCCTCACCTGGTACATCCAGATCACGAACACGAACAGCGTGACGAACGCCATCCAGCCGATTTCGCCCCGCGAGCGCAGCTTCGACCAGATCGCACCGAGCGAGATCGGCTCGCCCGTTTCGCGACGCCTGCTGACCTCGTACAGACCGATCGCGACGAACGGGCCGATCAAGGCAAACCCTGCTGCGAGCGGATAGGCCAGATAGACCATGCCGAGCGCGGTCAGGCAGAGCAGGATCGCATTGCCGCCGAGCATGTAGATCGCGCCGAACATCAATCCATAGAGCGGCACCGCCTGGAAATCGCGCAACCCCTGCCCCAGTGCCTCCGCGATATCAGCCACGCGGATCTTGCGCACCACCGGATCGAACTTGCCAGAGACCGACATCAGCCTTGCCGCGAATGAATGAGCGGGCATCGATGCAGGCGACAGCGAGGCCCGCATTGACACGGATCAATGTCAGTGCCGGCTAGCCCAGCGCCCTTAGCTCCCGCCGCAGCACCTTGCCGGTCGCCGTCATCGGCAGGCTGTCGGCGAACTGCACGAAACGCGGATATTCGTGGGCGGCGAGCTGGACCTTGACGAACTCCTGGATCTCGCGCGCCAAGGCGTCGCTCGGCGCATGGCCGGGGCGCAGCACGATCCAGGCCTTGATCGATTCGGTGCGGATCGGATCGGGGATGCCGACCACCGCCGACATCGCGACCGCCGGATGCTTCATCAACGTGTGCTCGATCTCGGACGGGCCGACGCGATAGCCGGCGGTGGTGATGACATCGTCCTCGCGGCTGACGTACCAGAAATAGCCGTCCTCATCCTGCACGCCGAGATCGCCGGTCAAAAGGAATTCGCCGGCATACTTCTTCGCGGTGGCCTCGGGATTGCGCCAGTACTCGAGCATGGTGCAAGGGCACGGCTGGCGCACGCCGATGATGCCGCGCTGTCCGCGCGGCAGCTCCTCGCCCTTGTCGTTGACGATGCGGACGTCGAAGCCCGGCGTGGCCCGGCCCATCGAGCCCGGCCGGATCGGAAACAGGTTGGAGTTAGAGCCGATCACGAGATTGCATTCGGTCTGGCCGAACACCTCATGGGCATCGATGCCGAAGGTCTCGCGCACCCAGCCGAGCAATTCGCCGCCGAGCGACTCGCCGCCGGTGAAGATGCTGCGCAGCTTGACGCCTGAGTTCTTCACATCGGCCTGCCGCATCAGCTTCAGCGCGGTCGGCGGCAGGAACACGTTGCGGATGCCGAGCTCGGCCATCATCTGCATTGCCGCCTGCGGCTCGAACTTGCGGGCGCGGTGACCGACCATCGGAATGCCGTGGTACCAGAACGCGAACAGGCCGTTGATCAGGCCGCCGATCCAGGCCCAATCGGCCGGCGTCCACATCAGATCGCCCGGCCTGGGAAGGAAGTTGTGGCACATCTCGACATTGGGCAGGTGGCCGAGCACGACGCGATGCGCATGCAGCGCGCCTTTTGGATTACCGGTGGTGCCGGAGGTGTAGATGATCAGCGCGGGATCGTCGGCCGACGTATCGACCGTGGCAAATTCCGGAGACGCCGATTTGATCGCGCCCCAGAACGGCTTGGTACCGGCCGGCGTCTTCTCGCCGACGATATAGACGTTCTTCAAGTCGGGCAGGCGATCGCGGATCTTCGCGATCTTCTCCCAGCCGGCCTCGTCGGTGATGACGGCCTTGGCGGCCGAGTTGGACAGGCGGAATTCGAGCGCGTCCTCGCCGAACAGCGCGAACAGCGGGATCGAGATCATCCCTGCCCGGAACGCCGCAAGATGCGCGACCGGCAATTCGAGCGATTGCGACAGGAACACCGCGACGCGGTCACCGCGCACCAGGCCGTCGGCGGTCAGGACATTGGCGAAGCGGCGCGAGGCATCCGCGACCTCGTCGAACGAGGTCCGCGTGGTGCCGCCATCCTCGTCGACATAGATCAGCGCAAGCCGGCCGGTGCCGTCGGCATGGCGGTCGCAGCACGCGTTGGCCATGTTGAAGCGCGCCGGAATGTCCCAGCGGAAGTTGCGGTAGAGCTCGTCGTAGGTCTTGGCTTCCTGAAGCATGGCCGCAGATTAGAGCATTGCCGTCAGACCACAAACCCCTGCCTGAGGCGAAAGCGGTCAGGCCGCCGCCCGCTGCATCGCGACCTCGGCCTTGAGGCTTTGGAGGTCGCGATAGATCGACGCGACCGCAAGCACGCGCCCGCCGCGCTTGTAGCGGAGCATGCAATCCCTGCCGGCAATGCTGCCGTCCACCGCGATCTCATCCCACTGCTCGGCGTGGCCGACATAATTGATCGGCACGTCGTAATGCTGGCTCCAGAAGAACGGCACCGCATCGAACACCTCGCGATGCCCAAGCATATTCCGCGCGACGGTCTGGCCCTGGCGCTCGGCCACCACCCAATGCTCGACCCGGATGTTCTCGCCGCTGTGCGGATCGGGCCAGCGCGCAATGTCGCCGGCTGCGTAGATGCCGGGCTCGCTGGTCTCGAGATAGGCGTCCACCTTCACCCCGCGATCGATCGCGAGCCCGGCCCCTTCCGCCAGCGCCAGGCGCGGCTTCACGCCGACACCGAGCACGACGAAATCGGCGTCGAGCACGGGCCCGCTCTTCAGGTGCGCGCGCTTGCCTTCGATCGCGGTTACGGTGTCACCGAGATGGAAGACCACGCCATGCTCCTCGTGCAGCGCACGGACGAAATCGCCCATCACAGGCCCAAGCACGCGCTCCAGCGGCCGCTGCTCCAGCCCGACCACGTGAACCCCGATCTCCCGGGCGCGCAACGAGGCCGCAACTTCGAGCCCGATGAAGCTTGCACCGATCACAACCGCGCGGCGCGCGCCGTCGGCCGAGGCGATGATCGCCCGGCAATCGTCGAAGGTGCGCAACACATGGACGTGGGGCTGGTCCGCCCCCGGGATCGGCAGCCGCGCCGGCTCCGCGCCGGTCGCCAGCAGCAGTCGGTCATAGCGGAGCGCTTCGCCGCCGGCGAGTACGACATTGCGCCGGCCGGTGTCGATCGACTTGACCTCGGTCTTGAGTCTCAGATCGATCGCCGCGTCCGTGTAGAAATTATCCGGCTTCAGCGGCAGCCAGTCTTCCGGCGCGCTGCCGGCGAGGAAGTCCTTTGACAGGTTCGGCCGATCCACCGGCGGCGCGTCCTCGCCGCTCAGCATCACGATGCTGCCGCGATAGTCCTGCCGTCGCAGCATCTCGGCGGCGGCAAAGCCCGCCGCGCCGCCGCCGACAATCACGATCCTGCCGGGCGCATCGACCGGGCCTTTGACGCGTGGCTTCGGCTGCTCGCGCTTCTCACGCACGATGATGCGATCGCCCTCGCGCTCGACCTTCCAGACCGAGAGCGGATTGAAGGCGGGCGCGGCGACCGCTTCGCCGGTGCGAATGTCGAAGCAGGCGTGATGCCACGGACAATGGACCGTCTCGCCCTCGACCAGGCCGTCGGCAAGCGGGCCGTGGTAGTGGCTGCAATGTGCGTCGATCGCGAAGATATCCGCCCCCGAACGCACCAGCAGCACGTCCTCGTCACCGACATGGCCGAGCAACATCGTGCCCGGGAATTCGGCGAGTGCGATACCTTGTGTCAGATCCGGACCGGAAGGAGCTTGCTGATCGGCCATGGCCTGTCTCCAGTTTATCCAGAACCTCATCCCGAGAGCGCCGCCTGCGCGCAGCCTTGCACGGGTCCTCGGCGTCTCCTAGGCAGACTGATCTCAGCTGCCCTGCATATAGCGGACCGGGTTCTCCTGATCCGCCTTGAAGATATCGGCGGCCTCGGCGAACAGCGCCGTCACCGCAGACGCCTTCAGATCAACAAACGTCTCGAAGCTGAAATTGTTGCCGCCCGCCCGCAATTCGCCGAGCGTGCCGGCGTAGCAGGACACCAGCGGCTTGCCGCCGCGGGTCACGGCGACATAGACGCTGATGTAGTTCTTCTGCAGCGCCAGCCCGATCACGGGCCAGACCGCCGTCTTGCCGGACTTGATGGCGTAGCGAAACTGGCCGTAGCCGATCATGTTCATGCGCATGCCGGCCTCACCGGCCGGCGAGCCCGCATGGAAGTGGCGCTTGAGCGACGGTGCCGTCTTTCGCATCACCGCATGCACTTGTTCGAGATCCGCGGTGCGGGCCGGATCAAAGGCGAGGTAAGCTTCCAGACTGTCCGCGGCGACACGAAACATGGAAGCCTCCGCTGCTATCCCGCCAGCGCCGCCTTCACGAGGCCGCTGGCCTTGCCGAAATCCATCTGGCCGGCATATTTCGCCTTCAGGGCGCCGATCACCTTGCCCATGTCCTTGATCCCGGCCGCATTGGTCTCGGCGATAACAGCCGCGATCGCGGCCTTCACGTCGTCATCCGACATTTGCTTCGGCAGGTAAGCGGTGATCACGGCGATCTCCGCGCGCTCCTGGTCGGCCAGCTCGGCGCGGCCGCCCTTGTCGTAGAGCTCGACCGATTCCTGGCGCTGCTTGATCATCTTCTGCAAGAGGCCGAGCAGATCGGCATCCGAGAGTGGCGGCTTGCCCTGCCCGCGCGCGTCGATGTCGGCGTTCTTGATGGTCGAATTGACCATGCGCAGCGTGGAGAGCTTGCGCTCATCCTTCGCCTTCATCGCTTCCTTGACCGCAGTGTTGATGTCGTCGCGCAGCATCCTGATATCCTCTCGTCTCACAGGATGCTGATCTAAGCCCTTCGCCCGGCCAGAACAACAGCTAAGCCCCGGTTCAGGCCTCCCCAGAACCGGGGCCCGGGCCGGCCTCCGGCCGGCATTGGCGCCGGCGCGCGGTCCGCCGGCGAACCGGGCAACGTCACTGCATCAGATGCCTGGCCAGCGCATCGAATGCCGGCAGCGTCGTCGGATCGTTGAACGCGTTGGCCGCGAGCGGGTGCGAGCCGAAGCGGGCAATCACCATCCCGGCCCTGGGATCGACGTAAATCGCCTGGCCGTTGACGCCACGCGCCATGAAGGCGCCGTGCTCATTGTGGCTAACCCACCACATGTCGCGGTAGCTCCAGCCCGGAAGCGTCTTGTAGCCGGCCTTCTCGAAATCGGATTTCCTGCCGCCATTGCGGATATCGTCGACGACGGCCTTCGGCACGATCTGTTGGCCGTTGTAGGCGCCGTCAAGCCGCATCATCTCGCCAAAACGTGCCAGATCCCGGACGGTCGCATTCAGCCCGCCACCGGCGAATTCCGTTCCCTCGCTGTCGATCAGCATGTAGGCATCCTGCTCCATGCCGAGTTTCTGCCAGATGCGCTCGGAAAGCAGTTCGCCTACGGTCTTGCCGGACCCCCGACGGATCAGCCAGCCGAGCACGTCGCTGTTGACGGTCTTGTAGGCGAATGCCTCGCCGTGCTGACCTTCCTTCTTCAACGTCTTGAGGAAGCCGTAGAAGCTGGTCGGCCCGCTATAGCCGGGCGGCCGCGGCACGAGACCGCCGGCTCGCACATGGTCGAATATCTCGGCCTTGGGATCGGCGTAGTTCTCGGAATATTTGACGCCGACAGTCATATCCAGGACCTGCCGCACGGTCGCATCGCCGTAGGCGGTGTCCTTGAGCTCCGGAATATATTGCGAAACCAGCGCCTTTTCGTCGAGCTTGCCCTCGGCAACCAAGGTGGCGCCGAGCGTGCCGAAGAAGGACTTGGTCACCGACATCGCGATGTGCGTGGCATGCGGGCTCATCACGCCGAAATAGCGCTCGTAGACGATCTTGCCCCTGTGGAGCACGACGATCGCGTCGGTGTAGTTGGCCGCGAGCGATTCCGCCCACGTCATGGTCCCGGATTGGCCGAACGGCTGAAAGGTCACGGCGTCGATGTCGGACCGTTCGGCGCGCGGCAGCGGCGATGCGGCACCGTCGCCGCGCCAGACGTTGCTCGTCGGCAAAAAACGGCGGAAATTCGTGAACGACCAGCGCGTCTGCGGAAAGCTGAAGTGCGAGCCGTTGGAAAACTGGATGAGCTTGTCTGCGGGCGGCGGCGAGCCGATCATCCATCCCATCTTCACGGGATCGGAATCTGCGGCACTCAGCGGCGGCTGCTGTTGCGCCAGCGCGGCGTCGGTGCCGAGCCCCATCGTCGCGGCCATCACAATGCCGACCATCGTTGAACGTCCGGTCATCGAAACTCCCTCCCTGGATGAGTTGGTTTCGCCCGCGGTAGCGCTCGGGCTCGATATATGTCAAATTCATAATATTACTCATCATATGAGTATATTTCATGCCGACGCTCCGACAGATTCAGATGGTTCGCGCCCTGGCCGAGCACCGTCATTTCACGCGCGCCGCGAACGTCCTCGGCGTGACGCAATCCGCCCTGACCAAGAGTGTGCAGGCGCTGGAGGACGAACTCGGGGTACGCCTATTCGATCGCGGCGCCGGCACGCTGGAGCCAACCATGTTCGGCGCGATCGTGCTGGCACAGGGCCGGACAGTCATGCAGGAGATGTCCGAGTTGGTCAGGGAGATCGATCTCGCACGAGGCCTCGAAACCGGCGGGATCACGGTCAGCGCAAGCGTGTTTCCGGCGGAGTTGTGGGCGCCGCAGGCGCTGGGGCGGCTGGCGGGAGCGCACCCCAAGCTCAAATGCGTGCTGCGCACACTCGACAGCAAGCGGGCGGTCGACGATGTATCGGAGGGACTATCCGACATCGCCATTGCCGACGCTGCGGAGGCCGAGGGACGAGACAATCTGGACAGCGAGATTCTGGCCACGACACCGATGTCCCTGTTCTGCCGGAGTACGCATCCGCTGGCGCGGCGTCGTGGCGTCAAACCGGAAGACTTCCTCGGTTATCCATTCGCCGGCCCGCCGCTCTCCAGAGCGCTTGCCCGCCGCAATCTCGGAAAGTTCGGCAAGATCGCGTTGAGCGTCTCGCCGGACCAAGAGCTTATGCCGCGCGTTTCGGTCGGAAGCTTCTCGGCAATGGTGCAGGCGGTGCTTCACAGCGATGCGGTCGGCTGGGCGCCCGACGCGCTGCTCGCTCGCCATACCGAGGACAGCGGCCTCACGGTGCTCAGGATCCGGGACCTGGCCATTAGCGCGACCTTCGCATTGTATGCGCGGCGCCATCGCACGCTGTCGCCCGCGACGGTCGAATTCATCAAGCTCGTGCGGGCCATGCAGCCATCAGGGGCGGCGCCGACAACCTCTCGGCTGGTACCGTGACGCGGCCGGCATGCGCCCGCTATCCACTCAGTGCCGGCTCCTTAATTCCGCAGCCACTCAACCAGCGCATCGGCGCAGGCCACAGGCTGCTCCAGCTGCGGCAGGTGACCGCAATCGGCGAGCACCACGAGCTTTGCCCCGGGAATGCCGTTGGCCATCTCGTCGGACAATGAATTCGGAACGGTGTTGTCGGCATCTGACGTCAGCACCAGGGTCGGGCACTTGATCCAGGCCATGCTCGGCCGCGAATCCGGCCGGCTGAGCACCGCGTTCTGCTGGCGGATGAAGGCCTCGGCGCCGACGTCCTCGCTCATATCATAAACAACCTGGCGCAGGCCTGCATCGCCCTGTCGCGACGGATGCACGAAGCCCGGAAACAGCTCGTCGACCACGCTGCGATATTGACCACTCTTGGCGCGCTCGATCATGCCGCGGCGGCGTGCGGTTGCCTCGGGCGTGTCGGCCCGCGCCTGGGTGCTCATCAGCGCCAGTTTCGCGACCCGCTCGGGCGCCTGCCGCATGATCTCGAAGGCGATGTAGCCGCCCATCGAATGCCCGGCGAGCGCAAAACGCGGCGGCGCCTCGGCCAGGATCCGGCGGGCGATCGCCCCCATATTGTCGTCCCTGACATGGTTGGCGACCGTGACCGGCCCGCATCGCCACAGCGCCGGGATGACCGGGGCGAAAATCCGCGGCGAGCAGATGACGCCCGGGACGAGCAGGATCGGCATCGAATTGTCCATGCGGGAGCTCCGGACCGGGTCATTTTCGGCAAGCAAACGGCCGCTTCAAGGAACTTTAGATTAAAAGGCCGTTCCGGCCTGTCAAATCGACCGGGATTGCCGTGTGAATCCGTACCCTTTCGCTTTGACGCCGCAGGGTGCGGCGACTATTTAAAGGGCTCATGACAACCCCCGAAAACGCTCCCGCCTGGCCGGACCACAAACCGACCGCGCTCCTTGTGCTCGCCGATGGTACCGTGCTGGAAGGCTTCGGTCTCGGCGCGGAAGGCCACGCCGTCGGCGAGGTCTGCTTCAACACCGCGATGACCGGCTATGAGGAGATCCTCACCGATCCGTCCTATGCCGGCCAGATCATCACCTTCACCTTCCCGCATATCGGCAATGTCGGTACCAACGAGGAAGACATCGAGACGGTGAACATGGCCGCGACGCCAGGCGCGCGCGGCGTGATCCTGCGCTCGGCGATCACGGATCCGTCGAACTACCGCGCCACCCGCCACCTCGACCAATGGTTGAGGGCACGCGGCATCATCGGCCTTTCCGGGATCGACACCCGCGCGCTGACCGCGCTGATCCGCTCCAAGGGCATGCCCAACGCAGTGATCGCGCACGCGAAAAGCGGTGAGTTCGACCTGCACGGCCTGAAGGAAGAGGCCCGCGAATGGCCCGGCCTCGAGGGCATGGACCTGGTGCCGATGGTCACCTCCGGTCAGCGTTTCACCTGGGATGAGACGCCCTGGGCGTGGGGCACGGGCTTCGGCCGGCAGACCGCGCCGGAATTCAACGTGGTCGCGATCGACTACGGCATCAAGCGCAACATCCTGCGCCTGCTCGCCGGCGTCGGCGCCAAGGTGACCGTGGTGCCGGCAACGACCGCGGCCGAGGACATCCTGGCGATGAAGCCCGACGGCGTATTCCTGTCGAACGGCCCCGGCGACCCCGCCGCCACCGGCAAATATGCCGTGCCCGTCATCCAGGAGGTGATCGCTTCGGGGACGCCGACCTTCGGCATCTGCCTCGGCCATCAGATGCTCGGCCTCGCCGTCGGCGCCAAGACCATGAAGATGCATCAGGGCCATCACGGCGCCAATCATCCGGTCAAGGACGAGACCACCGGCAAGGTCGAGATCACCTCGATGAACCACGGCTTTGCGGTGGACCAGGCGACACTGCCCGCCGGCGCGACCCAGACCCATATCTCGCTGTTCGACGGCTCCAATTGCGGTATCGCGCTCGACGGCAAACCGGTGTTCTCGGTGCAGTACCACCCCGAGGCCTCGCCCGGCCCGCGCGACTCGCACTATCTGTTCCAGCGCTTCGCCGACCTGATGCGGCAGAAGAAGAGCGCGGCCTAACACTCCGTCATTGCGAGGAAGCTCGTGACAAAATTGCAAAAGCAATTTTGCACTGAAGCGACGAAGCAATCCATCTATCCCCGCATGGAGCGATGGATTGCTTCGCTCCACTCGCAATGACGGAGATTTTACCAATGACCGACAGCGCCGCCCCGAAACCCACCTACGGCGTCTCCTCGCTGGCGGTGATGGCGTCGATGCCGGGGCTCGACTTCGTGCGCGGCATCTTCGCCCGCACCCTGCCGGAGCCGCCGATCATGGAGACGGTCGAACCGTTCGACTGCTCAGCCGAGACCGGCCATGTGGTGATCCACAGCATCCCCGGCCTGCGACACTACAACCCGATCGGCTCCGTGCATGGCGGCTACGCCGCGATCCTGCTGGATTCCGCGATGGGGCTCGCGGTGCAGACCACGCTGCCGAAGGGTTTCGGCTATACCACGCTGGAGTTCAAGATCTCCTTCGTCCGCGGCATGAGCCAGGACACCGGCACGATCCGCACCGAAGGCCACGTCCTCAACGCCGGCCGCCGTGTTGCAACCGCCGAAGCACGCATCACCGACGACAAGGGCAAGCTGCTCGCGCATGCGACCACCACCTGCCTGGTGTTCGAGCTGCCCAAAGGAACCTGATGAGGACGAGCTGGAGCTCGACCGTTTCAGGAGGAACGCGGCACGCTGACAACGGGTTGCTGCACGGATAATCTTTCGTTCACACGCGCCGGAGGGTCACATGTCCGCAGTCAAAGCCGGGGCCGAGCCGCTTGCCATCGTCTTCGAGGACGACGGGCTGGTGCCGAACAATCCGATGCCGTTCCTGGTTTACAAGGGCACGGTCGATGTCGGCAAAAATCCCGAGGCCACGATCGAGCAGTTGTTCGGCAAGCATGGCTGGGGCGCGATGTGGCGCAACGGCGTCTACGACTTCCCGCATTACCACGCCACCGTGCACGAGGTGCTTGGCGTCGCCCGCGGCAGCGCGCGCGTGCAATTCGGCGGCGAGCACGGGCGAGCACTCGAGATCACGGCCGGCGACGTCGCGATCCTGCCGGCCGGCACCGGGCATCAATGCCTCTCGGCGAGCGACGATTTTTCCGTGGTCGGCGCCTATCCGCCGGGTCCGCCGATGGACCTGCAACGGCCGACGCCGGAGAACTACGTCAAGGCGCTGAAGACGATCCCGCTGGTCGCGATCCCGGCGACCGATCCGGTGATGGGCAAAGACGGGCCTCTGGTGCGGCTGTGGAAGCGCTGACGTTCTGGCGTGCTGCCTCTTTCCCTTCTCCCCTCGTGGGACAAGGTGGCTCGCATCGACAGATGCGAGCCGATCCCATCGAAGCCCCCCTCTTCCACAAGGGGAGAGGGTGAAATTCAGGCCGCGTTGCTGCCTTCCTGGCGGCTGGCCTCGAACAGGAACCAGGTGCGGCGCTCGGTTTCATCGATGAAGGTTTCGAGCAGGCCGGCAGTGCCGGAATCCTCATGGTCGTCGGCGAGCTTGTGCGCCTTGCGCATCGCAGCCGCGATGTGCTTGTTGTCTTCCATCAACTCGCGCAGCATTTCGCGCGGCGGGACATAGTCCTCGTCATTGTCCTTGATGGTCTGACGCTTGGCGATGTCGCCGATCGACCTCAGCGTCGCGCCGCCGAGCTTGCGCACCCGTTCGGCGATCTGGTCGGTGGTCGCGAAGATCGCGTCCGACTGTTCGTCCAGCAGCAATGGTAATCATGGAAGTGCCGGCCGCTGACATGCCAATGAAAATTCTTGGTCTTCAAATAAAGCGCAAAGGCATCGGCCAGAAGCGTGTTGAGCGAGGCCGAGATCGTCTCCACCGCAGCCTGCGGCAGATCGCTCGGCGTGTCGAGATCGGGCGAGATCTTGTCGGTCCTGGTGTCACTCTTGGCTTTGCTCACGGTAAACCTTCCTGTTAGGAACCCCGTATTTCGGCGCATTGAACATTGGCCGCCGGACCGCTAACGCATCATCAGCCCACCCGTTCCTGAGGCCAGGAACACGTTCTGCCGGATACCAAACGCGATGGATGAATGGATCGATTATTACGATTCCACACATACGATTTATGCGAGCCGACTGCACCGCGACCTGCATTTCCAGGTCATCGCAAACGACATCATCGGCTACATCACCTCGCCTGACGCCGTGGTGCTCGACTATGCGTGCGGCGAGGCGTTGTCGGCGGCGAAGGTCGCCAATGCCTGCACCCAGCTCTATCTGGCGGAGCCCGCGCCCGGCGTACGTGGCCGCCTGGTCGCGCGCTTTGCACCCGATACCAGGATCCGCGTCCGCTCGCTCGATGATCTGAAGCACATGGACGCCGACTCGATCGACCTCGTGGTGATGAATTCGGTGGCGCAATACATGACGCCGCAGGAGCTCGACAACGCATTCGACGTGATCCATCGCCTGCTGAAACCCTCGGGCCGTTTCGTGCTCGGCGATATCCTGCGGCCCGAAGTCGGCATGATCAGGGACGTCATCGCACTGCTGCGCTTTGCGGCGGCCCACGGCTTCCTGCGCGATGCGCTGGTCGGGCTCGCCTCGACGGCATTGTCCGATTACCGGCAGCTGCGCACCAAGATCGGATTACAGCGCTACCGCGAGGACGAGATGATCAAAAAGCTCGGCGCCGCCGGCTTCAGCGCCACGCGCGCGCCGCGCAACATCGGGCACAATCCGTGGCGGATGACATTCGTGGCGCACCATTGATCAGGGGTTGTACAAGATATTAGGGTTAACCAAAAGTAAACGTGGCGGACGCTGAAATAATCAGCAATGATCCACTCGGCCCGGTGGCGGAAGCGTCGACGCGGCAGTGGTGCAACACTGTTTATCCTGGTTCAAATCCAGGCCGGGCCTCCAGCCTTCGCTGCCCACGCAGCTTCGGCTCGGCAAGCCGTCTCGTAGCGAATGCTGCCGCGGCGTAGCCCGCAGGGCGAAGCCGGGCCCGGCCAACCACATCCCCGCCCCTGAGCACCCCCAAACCAAGCATACGCCGAATGCGGATTTTCCCCCAGAATCACGGTTGATTGGGTGTTTTTGGGGGTTTCGCGGGTGCGGAAACTGGTCTAAAGACCACCCGCGCGCGAGGGATCGCGCTCCTAGGCCCGAGGGACGCGCGACCAGCGCGCCCTTTTTTTGTGCCCAAATTCCAGTCCGCGAGAGCTGATGCCCAAAAGAACCGACATCTCCACCATCCTGATCATCGGCGCCGGTCCCATCGTGATCGGCCAAGCCTGCGAATTCGACTATTCCGGCACGCAGGCGGTGAAGGCTCTGAAGGAGGAGGGTTACCGCGTCGTCCTCGTCAATTCCAATCCGGCCACCATCATGACCGATCCGGAACTGGCGGACGCGACCTATATCGAACCGATCACACCCGAAATCGTCGGCAAGATCATCGAGAAGGAGCGCAACGTCATGCCGGGCGGCTTTGCGCTGTTGCCGACCATGGGGGGCCAGACCGCGCTGAACTGCGCGCTGTCGTTGCGCCGTCAGGGCACGCTCGACAAGTTCGACGTCGAGATGATCGGCGCAACCGCTGACGCCATCGACAAGGCCGAGGACCGCCAGCTGTTCCGCGAGGCCATGACCAAGATCGGGCTCGAGACGCCGAAATCGCGGCTCGCCAACGCCTCGGCGCTGAAGAAAACCTACCGCGACAAATACCTCGCTGAACGCGAGAAACTGTCCGGCGCTGCGCTGGAGGAACTCGAGCGGCAGTGGACGCTCGGCGAGAACGACCGCCGCAAACGCTATCAGGAGCACGCCTTCGGCGAGGCGCTGATGGCGCTGTCCGAGATCGGCCTGCCCGCGATCATCCGTCCCTCCTTCACCATGGGCGGCACCGGCGGCGGCATTGCCTACAACAAGGAAGAATTCCTCGACATCATCGAGCGCGGGCTCGACGCCTCTCCGACCAACGAGGTGCTGATCGAGGAAAGCGTGCTCGGCTGGAAAGAGTACGAGATGGAGGTGGTGCGCGATAAGAAGGACAATTGCATCATCATCTGCTCGATCGAGAACCTCGATCCGATGGGCGTGCACACCGGCGATTCCATCACCATCGCGCCGGCGCTGACCTTGACCGACAAGGAATACCAGGTCATGCGCGATGCCTCGCTGGCGGTGCTGCGCGAGATCGGGGTAGAGACCGGCGGCTCCAACGTCCAGTTCGGCATCAACCCGGTCGACGGCCGCATGGTCGTGATCGAGATGAATCCGCGCGTGTCGCGTTCCTCGGCACTGGCGTCGAAGGCCACCGGCTTCCCGATCGCCAAGGTCGCGGCCAAGCTCGCGGTCGGCTACACGCTCGACGAAATCGCCAACGACATTACCGGCGGCGCCACCCCCGCCTCGTTCGAGCCGACCATCGATTACGTCGTCACCAAGATTCCGCGCTTTGCGTTCGAGAAATTCCCCGGCGCCTCCTCCACGCTGACGACCTCGATGAAGTCGGTCGGCGAAGTGATGGCGATCGGCCGCACCTTCCAGGAAAGCCTGCAGAAGGCCCTGCGCGGGCTCGAGACCGGGCTGACCGGCCTCGACGAGATCGAGATCGAAGGGCTCGGCCGCGGCGACGACAAGAACGCGATCCGCGCTGCGCTCGGCACGCCGACGCCGAACCGCATCCTGCAGGTCGCGCAGGCGATGCGGCTCGGCTGGACCGACGAGGAGATCTTCAACTCCTGCAAGATCGACCCCTGGTTCCTCGCGGAGATGCGCGCCATCGTCGAGATGGAGGACAAGGTCCGCAACAACGGCCTGCCGCCGAATGCGTTCGGAATGCGGACGCTGAAGGCGATGGGCTTCTCCGATGCACGGCTCGCCGTGCTGACGGAGAGCACCGAGGCCGACGTTACCGCCAAGCGCCATGCGCTCGGGGTGCGCCCGGTGTTCAAGCGCATCGACACCTGCGCGGCGGAGTTCGCTTCGCCCACCGCCTACATGTATTCGACCTATGAGCGGCCGTTCGCCGGCGAGCTCGCCGACGAGAGCGCGCCGTCGGACCGCAAGAAGGTGATCATTCTCGGCGGCGGGCCGAACCGGATCGGTCAGGGCATCGAGTTCGACTATTGCTGCTGCCACGCCTGCTTCGCGCTCGAGGACGCCGGCTACGAAACCATCATGGTCAACTGCAATCCGGAGACGGTGTCGACCGACTACGACACCGCCAATCGGCTGTATTTCGAGCCGCTCACCGCCGAGGACGTGCTGGAGATCATCGCGACCGAGCGCAAGAACGGCACCCTGCACGGCGTGATCGTGCAGTTCGGCGGCCAGACGCCGCTGAAGCTTGCTCGCGCGCTCGAAGCCGCCGACGTGCCGATCCTCGGCACCTCGCCTGACGCGATCGACCTCGCCGAGGACCGCGACCGCTTCAAGCGCGTGCTCGACAAGCTCCGTCTCAAGCAGCCGAAGAACGGCATCGCCTATTCGGTCGAGCAGGCCCGCCTGGTCGCCGCCGATCTCGATTTGCCGCTGGTGGTGCGTCCGTCCTACGTGCTCGGCGGCCGCGCGATGCAGATCATCCGCGAGGAGACCCAGCTCAACGACTACCTGCTGGGAACGCTGCCTGAGCTCGTGCCCGCCGACGTCAAGGCACGCTATCCGAACGACAAGACCGGGCAGATCAACACCGTGCTCGGCAAGAACCCGCTGCTGTTCGACCGCTATCTGTCCGATGCGACCGAAGTCGACGTCGACTGCCTCTGCGACGGCAAGGACACCTTCATCGTCGGCATCATGGAGCACATCGAGGAGGCCGGCATCCACTCCGGCGACTCCGCCTGCTCGCTGCCGCCGCATTCGCTCGACGCGCAGACCATCGAGGAACTGGAGCGGCAGACCCGCGAGCTTGCGCTCGGCCTCGACGTGGTCGGCCTGATGAATGTGCAATACGCCATCAAGGACGGCGAGATCTACGTGCTCGAGGTCAACCCGCGCGCGTCACGCACCGTGCCGTTCGTCGCCAAGGTGATCGGCACCCCGGTCGCCAAGATCGCGGCGCGGATCATGGCCGGCGAGAAGCTCGCCGACTTCAAGCTGAAGAAGAAGAAGCTCGACCATGTCGGCGTGAAGGAATCGGTGTTCCCGTTCGCCCGCTTCCCCGGCGTCGACACCGTGCTCGGGCCGGAGATGCGTTCGACCGGCGAAGTGATGGGCCTCGACCGCTCCTTCGAGGTGGCGTTCGCCAAGAGCCAGCTCGGCGGCGGCACGCGCGTGCCGCGGCAGGGCACGGTGTTCGTCTCGGTGCGCGGCGACGACAAGATGCGCATCGCGGATGCGGTGCGGCTGTTGCACTCGCTCGGCTTCAAGGTGATGGCAACCTCGGGGACGCAGCGCTATCTCAGCGACAACGGCGTGCCGACGGAAAAGGTCAACAAGGTGCTCGAAGGCCGTCCGCACATCGTCGACGCCATCACCAATGGCGACGTCCAGCTGGTCTTCAATACCACCGAAGGTCCGCAGGCACTGGCCGACAGCCGTTCGCTGCGGCGGGCTGCCCTCTTGCATAAAGTGCCATATTACACCACTCTTTCAGGCGCGGTGGCGGCCGCACGGGGGATCCGGGCCTATCGGGACGGGGACCTTGAGGTCCGCACGCTTCAGAGTTACTTTTCCGAAAACTGACCGCTGCCTGGGCTAAAGGCCCGGCGCGGTCAATTAGCCGAATGGCTGGAACTCACCGCGCGCTTGGATGTTGTCACGGCCCTTAGCGGGGCCGAAAATCACTGGGCTTCCGGGCGCGCTTGCGTCCTGATTCCTGCGTTAGCTGAACTGGATATTCGTGCACGGCTGCCGGGCGCGCACGATGAAGGACGAAGATGATGGATAAGGTTCCGATGACCGCGGGCGGATACGCCGCGCTGACGGACGAGTTGAAGCGACGCCAGTCGGAGGATCGTCCGCGCATCATCGAACACATTGCGGAAGCGCGCTCGCATGGCGATCTCTCGGAGAACGCCGAGTATCACGCCGCCAAGGAAGAGCAGTCGCACAATGAAGGCCGCATCGCCGAGCTCGAGGACAAGCTCGCGCGCGCCGACATCATCGACATTTCGAAACTGTCCGGCGACACCATCAAGTTCGGCGCGACCGTGACGCTGATCGACGAGGACACCGAGAAGAAGGCGGTGTGGCAGATCGTCGGCGAGGTCGAGGCCGACGCCAAGAAGGGCCGCATCTCCATCACCTCGCCGCTGGCGCGCGCGCTGATCGGCAAGAAGAAGGGCACCACCGTCGAGGTGATGGCGCCGGGCGGCGCCAAGGCCTACGAGATCACCAAGGTCGAGTGGCGGTAGTTACTTCCATGTGACTGGTGCAAAAAGGCCGCGTCCTGCACGCGGCTTTTTTTGTGCCCGCGTTTTCCCCGCGTCTGACAGCAATGTGAGTGGAGAGCGGGTACGCGGCATACTAGTGAGGCCGTGACATGTTTATGCAGTATAATCATGTCGGGGGACGGCACTCGGGTCGGATGATTGCGTCGCAACATGCATCGCTGCGCGTCACCGTGTCACCGTCGCATTCCTTCGCGACGGCCATCGCGCGAGGAATGATTCCGGACGCAAGGTGTTGACATCACACTCGGGTGGCGGACACCGTGTGTTTCTGCATCGTGCAACGTTCCAGCATGTCAAACAGGGGGTAAATGACAATGGACCAGACACTATCCAAGCTTCAGCCGCTGGCGCTCAGCCTGTTTCGATTCATCACAGGGCTGCTGCTGTTTCAGTTCGGCGTCGCCAAGCTTTTCAAATTCCCGCCCGGAACGATGTTCGAAAAAGTCGAACTGTTCTCATTGATCGGAGCAGCCGGCACGCTCGAACTGATCCTGGGCGGGCTGCTGATGATCGGCCTCTTCTCGCGGATCGTGGCCTTCATCCTGGCGGGCGAAATGGCCTTCGCCTACTTCATGGGCCATTTCCCCAAAGGGTTCTATCCGCTGCTCAACAACGGCAGCCTTGCAATCGCATTCTGCTTTGCTTGCCTGTATCTCGCGACCTCGGGCCCGGGCCCGATCAGCGTCGATGCTGCAATGGGCAAGAGGTAACGACTCCAAGCGAGCCTCACCTAACGGACAACAACGACGTCATTCCGGTCTGGTGCGCAAGCGCCAGACCTCAGATGCGCGCATCGGGGAATCTCGAGATTCCGGATTCGATGCCGACGCATCGCTCCGGAATGACGGGCTCCGCCCGTCAGCCCGCAGCCTTCAGTCCGAGCGGCACCGCGGCTTCATATTTCGAATTGTGCAGCACCAGCGACGTCCTGACATTGCGCACATGCGGCGCGGCCGTCAGATGGGTGACGAAGTCCTGGAACGTCGCCATGTCAGGGGCGACGCATTTGAGGATGAAATCGACCTCGCCCGACAACATCCAGCATTCTCGCACCAGCGGCTCGGCGCGCACGAAATTCTCGAAGGCACGCAGGTCGGCGTCGGCCTGGCTCGACAGGTGCACCGAGGCGAACACCGTGACGTCGTAGCCGAGGCGGCGCGGATCGAGCAGGCCGCGGTATCCCTGGATGTAGCCTTCCTCTTCCAGCGCCCGGACCCTGCGCAGGCAGGGCGGCGGCGAGATCCCGACGCGTTTGGCGAGTTCCACATTGGTGATTCGGCCATCGGCCTGGATCTCGGCGAGGATTTTGAGGTCGATCTCGTCAAGGTTCTTCGACACGCGACTACAGTTCCCTGGGGTTTGGAAGGTTCGGCAAGTTCTGCCGGCAACTCTCATAGCCCAGCCAGCCGGCATTGCGCAATTTTATTGCGCGTGCAGCGCACGATTTCGCGAATGTGACTTCAGTTCCGGGGAAAAATCGCTGCCATGGATTGCAATTCTTGCATAGCTATCCAGATATCCTAGACTTGGATTTGACACTTTTGGCGCCGCCGTGACCTGCTTCCGGGGCGCTTCCCGCACAAGTCCTTGATCAAAATCCCCAAAAGAGAGGGATCTCAAAATGCCCGCGCCTACCCATGCCAAGGTCGTCATCATCGGGTCCGGCCCCGCCGGTTACACCGCAGCGATCTACGCGGCGCGCGCGATGCTCGAACCGATCCTGATCCAGGGCATTCAGCCGGGCGGGCAGCTCACCATCACCACCGACGTGGAGAACTATCCCGGCTTCGCCGACGTGATCCAGGGCCCCTGGCTGATGGAGCAGATGGAGAAGCAGGCGGCCCATGTCGGCACCAAGATCGTCACCGATCTCGTCACCAAGCTGGAACTCGGCCAGCGGCCGTTCCGCCTGACCTGCGATTCCGGCGACGTCTATCTCGCCGAGTCGGTCATCCTCGCCACCGGCGCCCAGGCGCGCTGGCTCGGTCTTCCGTCGGAAGAGAAGTTCCAGGGCGGTGGCGTCTCGGCCTGCGCGACCTGCGACGGCTTCTTCTACCGCGGCAAGGAAGTCGTGGTGGTCGGCGGCGGCAACACGGCGGTCGAGGAAGCGCTGTACCTCACCAACCACGCCTCCCAGGTCACCATCGTACATCGCCGCGATCATTTCCGTGCCGAGCGCATCCTGCAGGAGCGGCTGTTCAAGCATCCCAAGATCAAGGTGGTGTGGGATTCCGCCATCGACGAGATCTGCGGATCGGAGAACCCGAACAAGGTCACCCATGTGCGGCTGAAGAACGTCAAGACAGGTGCACTGACGGACCTCAAGACCGACGGCGTCTTCATCGCGATCGGCCATGCGCCGGCGACGGAGCTCGTCAAAGGCCAGATCAAGCTGAAATCGTCGGGCTATGTCGAGGTGGCGCCGAACTCCACGGCGACCTCGGTGCCCGGCCTGTTCGCCGCGGGCGACGTGGCGGATGAAACCTTTCGGCAGGCGGTCACTGCCGCCGGCCTCGGCTGCATGGCGGCGCTCGAGGCCGAACGCTTCCTGGCTCTTCGCGCGAGCGATCGCGCAGCGGCGGAATAATCATGGCACGATCTCGCGACGGATTTACGGACATGGATTGGGACAAGCTGAAGGTCTTTCACGCAGCGGCGGAGGCTGGCAGCTTCACGCATGCCGGCGAGCAGCTTGGCCTGTCGCAGTCGGCGGTCTCCCGCCAGGTCAGCGCGCTGGAGCAGGAGCTCTCGGTCTCACTGTTTCACCGCCACGCCCGCGGCCTGATCCTCACCGAGCAGGGCGACCTGCTGTTCCGCACCGCGCATGACGTGTTCATGCAGTTGCAGGCGGCGCGCGCCAAGCTCACCGACAGCCGCGAGCGGCCGAGCGGCGACCTCAAGATCACGACGCCGCCGGCGCTCGGCATCAACTGGCTGATCCCGCGACTCGACGAGTTCGTTGCGCTCTATCCGGACATCCGGATCTCGCTGATCGTCACCGACGAGGATCTCGATTTGTCGATGCGCGAGGCCGACGTCGCGATCCGCACCCGCAAGCCGACCCAGCCGGACCTGATCCAGCGCAAGCTGTTCTCGATCGGCTTCCACGCCTATTGCTCGCCGGAATACATCAAGCGCTTCGGCACGCCGCGGACGCTCGACGATCTCGACTCGCACCGCATCATCATGCTCGGCGACTCTCAGGTGCCGCCGCATCTGCAGAACCGCAGCTGGTTGATCGATGCCGGCCGCAACGGCTCTGGTCCGCGCGAACCCTACTTCAAGGTCAACAACATCCTCGGCCTCGTGCGCGCCTGCCAGCAGGGCCTCGGTATCGCCGCGCTGCCGGACTATCTGGTCGAACAGAACAACCTCGTGCAGCTGTTCGGCGAGTCCGACTCGATCGCGCTCGACACCTACTTCGTCTATCCGGAAGAGCTGAAGACAGTGGCCCGGGTGCAGGTGTTCCGCGACTTCGTGGTCAGCAAGGCGCAGCGCTGGCCGTCCTGATTAAGCGGGCCTTATGGGGCGCGTTTATAGGGATATCGGTGCTGCCCCCGGTCTCCGCATGACTGACATGCGACCTGGATAGTTGCTGCATGCCATCGATGAGGATCATAGTGCTTACATGCTGAGCGGTCGCGTCGCGCATATGTCCCCCTCCTCCAGTGGCGCGGAAGTTCAGTAATCCCTCTTGGAAGGTGATTGTGTCGGCCTCACGTGGCCAATACCTTAAGCCGGGCTCACTCGAGCCCGGCTTTTTTTCATCCGCATGTCTTTTCACCCCCATGTCATGCAAAAACGTGCCGCACGCCCCGGTCAGCATGTGCATTGACAACAACCTCGCAGCGCAGCATCATTCGCCCATGATCACGACTTCGTGCGCCGCTCTCTCGTCGAAAAAAGCTCCCCTCCCGGGGACACGAGATCGCGCGCGATAAGATCACCTTCGCATTCAAACCGATCCCGAAACCCCGCCGCCTGGACGGGGTTTTTTGTTGGTCCCGTCTCCGGCTTTGCCTTCCCAGGAGATGGAACATGACCGACCTACACCAGCAATTGCAGGGCCTCTGGCTGCCCCTGATCACGCCGTTCCGCGGCGGCGAGCTCGATGCCACATCGCTGCGCCGCCTCGTGCGGCACTATTCCAGCGGTCCTGTCGACGGGTTCATCCTCGGTGCAACCTCCGGTGAAGGCATGGCGCTGAGCACCGATGAGCTGGAGGGGCTGGTCAGCGTCGTGCTCGACGAGCTCAGTGCCAACTCCCGCCATCTGCCGGTCTGTCTCGGGCTCTCCGGCGCTTCGACCGCCCGGATGAAGGAAGCGCTGGACGACACGGCCGACTGGCCGATCAACGGCTATCTGATCGCAAGCCCTTATTACACCAGACCCTCGCAGCGCGGCCTCGTGCAGCACTTCAACGCACTGGCCGATCACGCGTCGTGGCCGATCGTGCTCTACAACATTCCCTATCGCACGGCGGTGAACCTGACCAACGAGACGCTGCTGGCGCTCGCGGAACATCCGAACATCGCAGGCATGAAGGATTGCAGCGCCGACCGCGCCCAGTCGATCGACTTCCTCAACCGCCGGCCGGAAGGCTTCCGCGTGCTGACGGGTGAGGATGCGCAGACCTTCGATGCACTCTCGGACGGCGCCGACGGCGCGATCCTGCTGTCCGCGCATCTGGAGACAGAGACGTTCGCTTCGATCCGCATGCTGCTGCGGCAAGGCAAGCGCGACGCGGCGCTGGCCGCCTGGCAGAGCGTCGTCGGCCTGACCCGGCTGCTGTTCGCCGAACCGAGCCCGGCGCCTGCCAAGCACTGGCTGTGGCGACAGGGGCTGATCGACAGCCCCGAGGTGCGGCTGCCGATGGTCGAGGTGAGCGAGGATCTCGCAACCTGGCTCGATGCCGAGATGGAGCGGCGCGCGCAGCTGTTGCTGCCGGCGTGACACCTATTCTCCCTCGCCCCGTTCTTACGGGGAGAGGGTCGGGGTGAGGGGCTGCTTCCGCAATCATGGTGAGAGATAGACCCTTGGTCCCCTCACCCGGATCGCATTTCGCTTCGCTCCATGCGATCCGACCTCTCTTCGCACGCGGGGCGAGGTAAGAAGCTCAGTCGAGCTTCACCCTCGACAGCCGCAGCGCGTTGCCGATCACGCTGACCGAGGACAGCGCCATCGCAGCCGCGCCGACCATCGGCGACAGCAGGATGCCGAACAGCGGATACAGCACGCCGGCCGCGATCGGCACGCCGGCTGCATTGTAGACGAACGCGAACGCCAGGTTCTGGCGGATGTTGCGCATGGTCGCGACCGACAATCGCCGCGCGCGGACCAGGCCCATCAGGTCGCCGGTGAGCAGCGTGATCCCGGCGCTCTCGATCGCAACGTCGGTGCCGCCGCCCATCGCAATGCCGACATCGGCCGCGGCAAGCGCCGGCGCATCGTTGACGCCGTCGCCGGCCATCGCGACGGTACGGCCCTCGCCGCGCAGCCGTTGCACGACCTCGCTCTTGCGCTCCGGCAGCACGCCGGCCTCGACCTCGTCGATGTCAAGCGTCTTCGCCACCGCGCGCGCGGTGGTCTCATTGTCGCCGGTCAGCATCACGATGCGCAGGCCTTCGGCGCGCAGCGCCTGCAGCGCGCTGGCCGCAGACGGCTTGACCGGATCGGCGATCGCGATCACGCCGGCGACACGGCTATCGACGCCGACGTAGATCGCCGTCGCACCGTCGCGCCGCGCAGCCTCGGCGGCCTGATCCAGCTCCGATGTGGCAATCTTCAACTCAATCATCAGCAGCGCGTTGCCGAGCGCAACCTGCTTGCCGTCGACCATGCCGGTCGCGCCCTTGCCCGATGGCGAGGCAAAGTTGCTGACGGCGGAAGATGCGAGCTTGCGCTCCTTCGCAGCTGCGATGATCGCCTGCGCCAGCGGATGCTCGCTGCCCTGCTCCACGCCGGCGGCAAGGCGCAGCAGATCGCTCTCGTCGACGCCTTCGGCAGCGATGATGCGCACGACCTTCGGCTTGCCCACAGTGAGCGTACCGGTCTTGTCGATGACAAGCGTGTCGATCGCCTCCATCCGCTCCAGCGCCTGCGCGTCGCGGATCAGGATGCCGGAATGTGCGCCGCGGCCGACACCGACCATGATCGACATCGGTGTGGCCAGCCCGAGCGCGCAGGGGCAGGCAATGATCAGCACGGTGACGGCGGCGACCAATGCAAAGGTCAGGCGCGGCTCGGGGCCGAACACCGACCAGGCGATGAAGGCGAGCACGGCGGCGGCGATCACCGCCGGCACGAACCAGCCGGCGACGCGATCGGCGAGCCGCTGGATCGGCGCGCGCGAGCGCTGCGCCTTCGCCACCATGTCGACGATGCGCGACAGCATGGTGTCGCGGCCGACCTTCTCGGCGCGCATCACGAGGCCGCCGCTTTGATTGACGGTACCGCCGATCACGTTCGCGCCCTCGGCCTTCGTGACCGGCATCGATTCTCCCGTGACCATGGATTCATCGATGACGGCGCTGCCCTCGATGACGACGCCGTCGACCGGAACCTTCTCGCCGGGGCGCACGCGCAGCCGATCGCCGACCTTGATCGCGTCGATGTCGATATCCTCGTCGCCATGTTCGGTGATGCGCCGCGCGGTCTTGGGCGCAAGCCCGAGCAGCGCGCGGATCGCGCCCGAGGTCTGTGCGCGGGCACGCAGTTCCAGCACCTGGCCGAGCAGCACCAGCACCGTGATCACGGCGGCCGCCTCGAAATACACCGCGACGGCGCCATGCATGTCGCGGAATGCCGACGGGAACAGCTGCGGCGCCAAGGTCGCAACCACGCTGTAGACATAGGCAACGCCGGTGCCCATCGCGATCAGCGTGAACATGTTGAGATTGCGGGTGACGAGCGACTGCCCGCCGCGCACGAAGAACGGCGCGCCGGCCCACAGCACGACCGGCGTCGCCAGCACGAACGAGATCCAGTTCGACCAGCCCATCGGCACCAGCTGCATCAGCCCGAGATGACTGCCCATCTCGAGCACGAACACCGGCAAGGTCAGCGCAACCCCGATCCAGAATCGCCGCGTCATGTCGACCAGTTCAGGATCGGGTCCATCGTCGAGCGAGACCTGCTCGGGCTCCAGCGCCATGCCGCAGATCGGGCAGCTGCCGGGGCCGACCTGGCGCACCTCGGGGTGCATCGGGCAGGTGTAGATCGTGCCCGCAGGCGCCGGCGGCTCCGGCTCGCGCGGCTTGAGGTACTTGTCCGGCTCGGCCTCGAAGCGCTCGCGGCAACGGCCGCTGCAGAACAGGTACTCCCCGCCCTTGTAGCTGAAGCGATGCTTGGCGGTCACCGGATTGACCTTCATGCCGCAGACCGGATCGATGGCGAACGCTGCTTCCGCCGGCGTCGTCTCGTGATCATGCTTGCCGCCGCAGCAGAAATGCGCGGCCGCGCCATGATGGTGATGATCCGCGTGCGAATGGTCGTGCTTTGCCTGTGCCACGAAACTCTTCCCGGCCGGTATTCCGGCCTCTTGATTTGCATACCCTATGGGGGTATATGAGACCTATGAGAGACGAGGTCAAGACATCCTGTTTAAAACGCCTCAAACGGATCGAGGGCCAGATCCGCGGGTTGGGCACCATGGTCGAGGAAGACCGCTATTGCATCGACGTGGTGACGCAGATCGCGGCCGCGCGCGCGGCGCTCCGCCGCGTCGAGGAGGAGGTCCTGCGCGATCATGTGGCTCATTGCGTCGAGCATGCGATCTCGTCCGGCGACAAGGCCGACCAGCGGCGCAAGATCGCCGAGCTGATGGATGTGATCGGGCGGGCGGATCGCTAATTGCTTCCAACGGAAGCGAGAGCGGCGTCGCATACTCGGTGTCGTCCCTGCGAAAGCAGGCACCCATAGCCACAGAACGTTGGGATGGAACGAGCTGGGGCCACAGGGCCGCGCAGCAACTGCACCCTGTGGTTATGGGTCCCGAGTCGCGCTTCGCTTGCCCGGGACGACGTGGAGAGAGCGGCGTCTAATTCGCGGCCGCGCTATGCGCGGCCGAACAGTACGATCAATTATTGAACCTGAAATGCATCACGTCGCCGTCCGCGACGACGTAATCCTTGCCTTCAAGCCGCAGCTTGCCGGCATCGCGCGCGCCGGCTTCGCCGTTGCCGGTGACATAGTCCTCATACGCGATGGTCTCGGCGCGGATGAAGCCCTTCTCGAAATCGGTATGGATCACACCGGCGGCGGCGGGCGCCTTGGTGCCGCGGTCGATGGTCCAGGCGCGGGCTTCCTTCGGGCCGACGGTGAAATAGGTGATGAGGTCGAGCAGCTGGTAGCCGGCGCGGATCAGCCGGTCGAGCCCGGCCTCTTCAAGCCCCAGCGTCTCCAGGAAATCGACACGCTCCTCGCGCGACAGCGTCGCGATCTCGGATTCGATCTTGGCGGAGATCACGACCGCGACCGCGCCCTCTTCCTTGGCGCGTTCGAACACCGCCTTGGAGAAATTGTTGCCGTCCCTGGCCGAGCCTTCCTCGACGTTGCAGACATAGAGCACGGGCTTCGAGGTCAGGAGCCCGAGCATGCGGAACGCACGCTCCTCCTCCGGCTTGCGCTCCATCCCGCGGGCCGGCTTGCCGTCACGCAGCAAGGCAAGCGCACGGTTGACGAGCTCGAGCTGCTCCTTGGCTTCCTTGTCGTTGCCCTTGGCCTTCTTGGTGAGATTGTCGACGCGCTTCTCGAGGCTGTCGAGATCGGACAGCATCAGCTCGGTCTCGATCGTCTCGATGTCGGCGAGCGGCGCGATCTTGCCTTCGACATGGGTGATGTCGGAATCCTCGAAGCAGCGCACCACATGGGCGATGGCGTCGACCTCGCGGATGTTGGCAAGGAACTGGTTGCCGAGGCCTTCGCCCTGCGACGCGCCGCGCACCAGGCCCGCGATGTCGACGAAGGTCAGCCGGGTCGGAATGATCTGCGCGGATTTCGCGACCGCCGCGAGCTTCTCCAGCCTCGGATCGGGTACTGCCACCTCGCCGACATTCGGCTCGATGGTGCAGAACGGATAGTTCGCCGCCTGGGCGGCCGCCGTCTCGGTCAGCGCATTGAACAGCGTCGACTTGCCGACGTTGGGCAGCCCGACGATCCCGCATTTGAATCCCATGTCTTCCTCTGTCCAGTTTGGTCATGCCCGGCCTCGTGCCGGACGCGACCACAAGGGGATCAGGCCGACTTCTCGCCGCCGTTCTCACCCTTGTCGAAAAATCCCTTGGCCTGCATCGTCAGATGCACCTTGTTGGCGAACGACGCGTCGTGCCCCGCAGCCAGCAGGCCGGCATTGTCGGCGACGGCCTGGCACAAGGCCTCCACCCACGCCCGGTCGCTCTTGGCGAAGTCCGACAGCACGTGGCTGTGCACGAGCTCCTTGACGCCGGGATGACCGATCCCGAGCCGCACCCGCCGATATTCGTTGCCGATATGCGCGGAGATCGAGCGCAGCCCGTTATGGCCGGCGATGCCGCCGCCGACCTTGACCCGCACCTTGGCGGGCGGCAGCTCGAGTTCGTCCTGGAACACGGTGATGTCGGCGGGCGCGAGCTTGAAGAAGTTCGCCGCCTCCTGCACCGCGCGCCCGGACTCGTTCATGAAGGTGGTCGGCTTGAGCAGAACGACCTTCTCACGATCGACGACGCCTTCGGAGGTCTCGCCCTGAAAGCGACGGCGCCATGGTGCGAAACCATGACGCCGTGCAATCTCGTCGACCGCCAGAAAACCGATATTGTGCCGGTTGCTGGCGTATTTCGCGCCGGGATTACCGAGACCGACAAAAAGGCGCATGGCGCGGCATCCCGAATCGGCGCGCCATCAGAGGATCGCGCGCCGACCTGATCGATTACTTCTTCTTGTCGCCACCGCCGGCGGGAGCCTTGGCACCCGCGGCCGGAGCCGCAGCGCC
>NZ_JACMYK010000055.1 GCF_020889785.1 Bradyrhizobium acaciae | reverse complement strand
GCCCCGTGGTCAGCGTCGGCTCGACGCCCACAGCGCATTTCGCGCGCCGGCTCGACGGCGTCACCGAGGTGCGCGCCGGCGTCTTCGTGATGTTCGACCTGGTGATGGCCGGGATCAGGGTCTGCGCGGTCGAGAACATTGCGCTGTCGGTGCTCGCGACGGTGATCGGCCATCGCGCCGATCGCGGCTGGACCTTCATCGACGCAGGCTGGATGGCGCTGTCGCGCGATCGCGGCACCGCAAAGCAACCGGTCGACCAGGGCTATGGCATCGTGTGCGACATCGACGGCCGGCCCTATCCCGATTTGATCGTGACCGAAACCAATCAGGAGCACGGCGTCATCGCCACCCGTCCCGGCAGCACCGGGCCGCAGGTGAGTTTGCCGGTCGGCACGAAGGTGCGGATCCTGCCGAACCACGCCTGCGCGACCGGAGCCCAGCACGACCGCTATCATGTCGTCGCAGCCGACTCCGATTCGGTCAGGCAATGGGAGCGGTTTCGTGGATGGTAGCGGACGGAGCGCAGCCCATGACCCGAGCCTATGACGCCGTTTTGTTCGATCTGCTGACGGCGCTGCTTGATAGCTGGACGCTTTGGAACAAGGTCGCGGGCTCCGACGAAGCCGGGCTTCGCTGGCGGGCCGAGTATCTCAAGAACACCTACGCCACTGGACGCTATCGGCCCTATGAGGATCTGGTCGGCGAGGCCGCGCGCAATGTCGGATTACCGTTCGAACGGGCTGCAGAGCTTGGCGAACGCTATGCGGAGCTCGATCCCTGGCCCGAGGTTCGCGAAGTTCTGCAAACGCTGCACGCGGCCGGCGTCGCGCTCGGCGTCGTGACGAACTGTTCGGAGCGGCTCGGCCGCATCGCGGCCGACCGTATCGGCGTTCCCTTCACGGTGCTCGTGACGGCCGAGCGCGCCGGCTATTACAAGCCGCAGCCGCAACCCTATCAGCTCGCGCTCGACGAACTGCCGGTCCCGGCCACTCGATGCCTGTTCGTCGCGGGATCGGCCTATGATTTGTTCGGCACGGCACGTGTGCACCTGCCGACTTGGTGGCATAATCGGGCCGCAATGAACCTGCCGGAAGGGGCGCCCGCCCCGATCGTGGTTCGCGACGACCTTGCGACCTTGCCGGCTTTCGTGCTCGGTCGCGACGGCGCCGGACCGGCCTCCTGAGGAATGATTAAGATGCCATCATCCAGCTACATCGACCCGCTCAACGGCAAGCTCTACCCGCTGGATGTCCCGCGCTGGTGCTCGGATGAAGGCAAGCCGCTGCTCGTCACACCACTGCCCGGCATCTCCCGCGACGAGATCGATCGTGGCACCCGCTCGCTGTGGCGCTATCGGGCGGCGCTGCCGGTCGAGATCAGGCAACCGATCACGATGGGCGAAGGCTGCACGCCTGCGGTCGAGAAGGAATGGAACGATCTGCGGCCGCATTTCAAGCTCGAGTGGTTCAATCCGACGGCAAGCTTCAAGGATCGCGGCACCACGGTTATGCTGTCGTTCCTGCGCCAGCTCGGCGTCGACGCGGTGCTGGAGGACTCTTCCGGCAATGGCGGCGCGTCGGTCTCGGCCTATGGCGCGGCGGGTGGCATGCGGGTCAGGATCCTTGCGCCGGCCACCACGTCGCCGATGAAGGTGGCGCAGATGCACGCCTTCGGCGCCGAGGTGCAGCTGGTCGAAGGCCCGCGCGAGGAATCCGAGGCGGAAGCGATCCGCCAGTCGAAGCAGATCTTCTACTCCAGCCACAACTGGCAACCGTTCTTCCTGCAAGGCACCAAGTCGCTGGCCTACGAGATCTGGGAAGATTTCGGCTTCACCGCGCCGGACAATGTCATCATGCCGGTCGGCGCCGGCAGCAGCCTGCTCGGCTGCTACATCGGCTTCAAGGAGCTGCTCGCGGCCGGTCAGATCAAGAAATTGCCACGCCTGTTCGGGGCGCAGCCGCTCAACTGTTCGCCGGTCGATGCCAGCTTTGCCGCCGGCGTCGACACGCCGGTCGATCGCGCCGTCCGCAAGACCATCGCCGAGGGCACCGCGATCAAGCATCCGCTGCGGCTGAAGCAGATGATCGCCGCGCTGAAGGAGAGTGGCGGCGGCACCGTCGCTATACCCGAAGACGGCATCGTCGCCGCCTTGAAGCGGCTGGCCTTGACCGGCCTGTTCGTCGAGCCGACCTCGGCCTCGGCCGCCGCCGCACTCGACGTCCTGAAGCAGCGCGGCGCGATCCGGCCGGCGGAACGCACCGTCGTCATCATCAGCGGCACCGGGATCAAGGCCGCGGGGCTGATCACCGAGTTGCTGGGCAGCTAGCCGATCTGCAATCGAGCGCGGCGTCATCCTCCCGCGACGGCTGTGCGCGCCGGCGTGGCGTGCGCCCGTCCGATATTGTCGAGGAACTGCCGCACGCTTTCCCGCCAGGTGAAGGTCAGGGCATGGGCGCGGCATTTCTCGCGCGGCACATGCAGCGCGCCGAGCGCTGCGCGGCGCAGGTCGTAATCGAGACAACCACAGCCGGACTTGCCGATGACGTCGAGCGGTCCCATCACCGGATAGGCCGCAACCGGCAGGCCGCTGGCCAGCGCTTCGAGGATCACCATCCCGAACGTATCGGTCAGGCTTGGAAACACCATGACGTCGGCCGATGCATAGACATCGGCCAGCGCCCGGCCGGTCCGCGTGCCGAGGAAGTGCGTTTGCGGAAATCGGGCCTGCAGGCTGCTGCGCAGCGGCCCATCCCCGACCACGACTTTCGAGCCCGGCAGGTCGAGACCGAGAAAGGCATCGAGGTTCTTCTCGACCGCGACGCGGCCGACATAGAGGAACACCGGCGCGGGGAAAGCCAGCGGCCGCTCCACGCGGGGGCAAAACAGCTCGGCATCGACGCCGCGCGACCATGGCATCAACTTGCGGAAGCCGTGGGCTTTCAGCGCCTGCTCGAGCGACGGCGAGCCGACCATGATGCCGTCGCCGCCATTGTGGAAGCGGCGCAGCGCCGCGTAACTCCACCGCAGCGGGACCGGCAGCCGCGCGGCGAGATATTCGGGAAAGCGCGTGTGATAGCTGGTGGTGAACGGATAGCCCCGCGTCTGGCAGACATGTCGGCTGATCCAGCCGATCGGGCCTTCGGTCGCGATGTGGACCGAGTCCGGGCGTGCCGCCGCGATCGCGCGCTCGATCCGCCCGACCGACGGCAGCGCCAGCCGGATCTCCGGATAGCCGGGCAACGGCACGGTGCGGAAATCGGCCGGTGTCAGGAACGTGATCTCCGCGCCGAGCGACGGCGCCTCGCTGGCGAGGTATTCGAGCGAGCGGACCACGCCGTTGATCTGCGGACGCCAGGCATCCGTTGCCACCAGCACACGCATCAGGCGACGGCCTCCGCGAGCGGCGCGAAGCCCGCCGCGTCCAACTCCACCTGCGCATCGGTCCATCGGACGATTTCGAACTGCCCGTCGTAGCGCTCGATCACGCCGGTGCAGGACTCCACCCAATCCCCGGTATTGATGTAGCGGACACCGAAATCGTCGTGCATCGCCGCGTGGTGGATGTGACCGCAGATCACGCCCTGAACGTTGCGACGCCTCGCCTCGGATGACAGGACCTCCTCGAACCGGCCGATGTGGTTGACCGCATTCTTGACCCGCAACTTGGCCCAGGACGAGAACGACCAATAGCCGAACCCGAACCGGCGCCGGATCCAGTTGAGCCAGACATTGGAGGCCAGCGCGGCCCGGTAGCCGAAATCGCCGAGCAGAGCGAGCCAGCGCGCGTGCCGTACCACGACATCGAAATGGTCCCCGTGAACGACGAGATAGTCGCGGCCGTCGAGGCCGCGATGGATCGCCCGGTCGACGATTTCGACGGCGCCGAACGCAGCACCGGCGTAGTCACGCAGGCATTCGTCGTGATTGCCGGGAATGTAGACCAGGCGACGGCCCCTTTGCGCGAAAGCGATCAGCTCCCGCACCACCGCGTTGTGCGCCGTGGGCCAATACCAGCTCGACCGCAGGCGCCAGCCGTCGACGATGTCGCCGACCAGGAACAGGGTTTCGGCGTCATAGTAACGAAGGAAGTCGATCAACCGCTCCGCCTGACATCCCCTGGTTCCGAGATGGACATCGGAGATGAAGAGGCTCCTGACCTTGACGGGTAGAGGCGCCGAGATCCGCGCCACGCTCGCGCGTTCACCACACACCGGAGCTTGGACGTCCCGTCGAAACGCCAGCGCCATGGCCTCGGCCAATCCCGCGAGGACCTTCGTGACATCGCGGCTGGCACATCGCCGGAAGATCGAACGATGCCAATAGATGCCTCCGGCAAGGACCAGCAGCGCGCACTCGGCCGCGCGATATCGTCCGGTCGAAGCGGCAACACCGAATTGATAGCTTGCGGCAAGGACCAGCAATGCCGCGGCCGCCCGTTCGAGGGCGTCCGAACTCGGCCACAGACGTGACAGAGGGATTTTCATGCGCCCTCCTCCACCGGAAAGCGTGAGGCAAGCGCGCGCGGCTCCGCGAGACGCGGCGGCGCGAGCGAGCGCTTGTAGAACCGAAATCCGAGGAAGAGCGCGATCTCCACCGCGATCAGGACCACCACTACCCAGAAGCCGAGGCTGACGGGATCGTGGCCGCTGCCGCGCAGCGCATAGCCCAGACTGAGGAACGGCATGTTCCAGATCAGCGTGCCGATGGTCGTCGCCGTCACGAAGGCGCGGGGCTCCAGCCGCAGCACGCCGGCGGGCAGCGCCAGATAGATCCGCACGGTGGGCAGGGTCTGACCGATCAGCGTCACCCAGAAATGATTGCCGCGATAGGCATCGGTGAGCTGTCGATAGAGCGAAGGCCGCAGCAAGACGAACTTGCCAAAGCGCGTCACCAGCCCTTCGATGCGCCGCGAGCCGAGCGCGCGGCCGAGCCCGTACCAGCCGATCGCGCCGACGACCGATCCCGCACTGGTCGCCAGGATGGTCATCGCGAGCGTGGTGCCGTCGGAGACCGTCAGCCCGAGCAGCATCAGCAGCACGTAGGACGGCAACAGCGGAATGAACTTCTCGGCGACGGCGAGGCAGCCAACTCCCACCAGGCCGAAATGCAGAAACATTGCAATCGTGCTCGACGTGTCCATGGCGACCTCGATCAAGCGTGGGGGTGGCGGCGGCTGATCCGATAGACGGACGCCGGAGGCAGGTTGCGAAATGTCTGCCCGATGCAGGTCGCCTGCAGATCGAGACGATCGAGGATCACGTCTGCGACAGGACAGCGCGGACCATAGGTGATCTGATAGAACGCCCCGTCGGCGCGGAGATAGCCGAAGGCGCCATCGAGGATCGTCGTGACCTTCTCGGGTGGCATGATGAGAAGCCCGAGGCCGCTCACGACCGCACCGACCGGCGCCCCTTCGAACAGCCTCTCTCTCTTCAGCCAAGCCGCGTCCATCCAGAGCACCCGCGCACCCGGGAAGCGCCCCTGCAGCAGCGGAATGAACTCGGAGCCGAACTCCACCAGCGTCAGATCCCGCTGCCTCACGCCGCGGCGAAGCAAGGCATCGGTAAAGACGCCCGTACCGGGACCGAGCTCGATCACCGGACCGGTGTCTGCCGTGATCTCCTGCGTCATGAGGGACGCGACGGCCGGCCCGGACGGCGCGACTGCGGCAACACGCAGCGGATTGCGCACCCAGGCGCGGAAGAACGGCAGGATATCAGTGGCCGGCATGCTGGGGCTCCCGCATGATGAGCGCGTTGCCGGCGTCGCGGCGGAAGTTGGTTGGCAAGGTCATTCACGTGTCTTTCGCATTGCAGGTGCCCCCAGCACGTGTCTGTCTCATGCGAAGCTTGCGTCAGCCTGTCGCGAATCTGCGCGCGGACGAAATTTTGGCCGGCGGCGCATTTGAGCTGACAGGCCGCAAGGTTGCCGCAATGAATGCGACATAAACCCGGCAGATCGAATGACGAACCGATGCGGGGATCGAGACAACGAATGCGGGTGCTGTTGGTGGAGGACCAGCCGGACATGGTCACAGCGCTACGTGCGGCGCTCGCACGGCACGACATGCTGGTCGATCATGCGCCGGACCTTCTGGAAGCCGAGGCGATTGCCGCGGCGGGAAACTACGACGCGATCGTGCTCGACCGGCAATTGCCCGACGGCGACGGGCTGACGCTGATTCCGAAATTGCGCGCGAGCGGCAACGCCGTGCCGGTGCTGGTGCTGACGGCCCGCGGCGAGCTCGCGGACCGGATCTCGGGCCTCGACAGCGGCGCGGACGATTATCTCGGCAAGCCGTTTGCGTTCGAGGAACTGCTGGCGCGGTTGCGGGCGCTGCTGCGCCGGCCCGCCAATGTCCAGCAACACGCCGCGCGGATCGGCCGCCTGTCGTTCGACTTCGCCCATCGCGAGGCCAGCGTCGACGGACGTCCCCTGGAGATGCCGCGTCGCGAGCGGCTGGTGCTCGAGACGCTGCTGCATCGGATGGGACGCATGGTGCAGCGCTCCGCGCTGATGGAGGCGGTCTACGGCCTCGACGACGACGTGCAGCCCAATGCGCTGGACAGCCATGTGTCGCGTCTGCGCCGCCGGCTCGCCGAGGCCGACGCCGGCGTCACGATCAACGGCGTTCGTGGCCTCGGCTATGTGCTGCGGGAGACACCGTGAGCGTGCTGCGACCGCGATCTCTCACCTGGCGCCTGGTCGGACGGCTTGCGGGCCTGCAGGCGGTCACGTTGACCCTGCTGATTCTGCTGATCGGGGCCGCCGCGATTGGGCTGCTGCGGGCGGGGCTGCTGATCGGCGAGTACGAAGGCAGCACGCTCGACACGCTGCGCGACGCCATCATGCGCGATGAAGCGGGCGGCCTGACGTTGCGCCAATCGCCGGAACTGGCCGCATTGCGCGGCGAACACGCCGACCTCTGGTTCATCATCCGCGACAGCGAGGGGCATCAGATCTCCGAAGGCGTGGTGCCCACGCAGTTTCTGCCGATCGCCTCAGCCCTCGATCATGTCAGCGAGGCGCGGCTCAAATGGAACGCCGCGGAAGCCGCGCGCCCCGCGGGTCTCGTCAAATGGGTCGATACGTCGGCAGGGCGCATCCAGATCCTGACCGGCACATACGGCCAGCTCTCGATGTGGCGCGCGCTCGAGAGCACGCCCCTGCTGTTCCTCAACATGATCCTGCCGATCATCGTGCTGATGACGCTGGCGACGCTGGTCGCGACCCCCTTCGTGGTGCGCCGGGCCATGACAGGCCTCGCCCAGGTCGCGGAGCAGGCCGAGCGCATCGACATCGACCAGCGAGGCGTGCAATTGCCGCTCGACAAGGTCCCGATCGAGATCACCCCGCTGGTCAAGGCCATCAATGCCGCGCTCGACCGGCTCGACAGGGGCTACGAGCGCCATCGCCGCTTTCTCGCCGACGCCGCGCACGAACTCCGCACGCCGATCGCGATTCTCTCGACACGGGTCGCGTCATTGCAGGCGGGACCGGAGAAGACCCATCTGCTCGAGGACGCCACTCGCCTCAGCGTCATGGCCGGTCAGCTATTGGACCTGCAACGGCTCGATCAACGCGCCGATACGTTCGGCCCCGTCAATCTCGTCGGCGTCGCGCGGCAGGTCGTGCTCGATCTCGCGCCGCTGGCTTTCGCGGCGGGATATGAAATGTCCTTTGAGCAGCAGGACGAGACGATCGTGGTGACGGGCGACCAGACCGCGCTCGAACGCGCGCTCACCAATCTGGTGCAGAACGCCATCGATCACGGGCAGCGGCGCGGCACCATCCTGGTCCGGGTGACGACGACAGGACGGATCGAGGTCTGCGACGATGGCGACGGCGTTCCACCCGACGAGCGCGAGCAGATCCTGGAGCCGTTCCGCCGGCTGCATCCGGGCGGCCGCGGCGCCGGCCTCGGTCTCGACCTGGTGCAGACCATCATGCGCCTGCACGGCGGCCGGATCGAGGTCGATCAGGCGCCGTCCGGCGGCGCCTGCATGCGCATGGTATTCCCGAAAATTGATCCGTCCTGCTGATCGACCGGATATCGCCGCGCGTTAACCGGCTTTGACGCAGCGATCAGGCTGGCGAGTTGACCTATGCTCATGCGGTATCATTCGAGTGGTCGCGCGGATTTTGGACATCCTCGACCGTGAAGCCGAGTGGATGCGCACCACCGAGGAATGCATTCAGCTCCGTTTCATAAGGAGCCGGGTCGAGCCCGCGAGACTCCAGCCACGCGGGTTCATAATAGGTCTGGCGGTACCGCTCGCCGGAATCGCAGATCAACGTCACAAGCGCACCGCTCTCACCCGCACGGCGCATCTCCGACGCAAGACGGCAAAGCGCCAGGAAGTTGGTGCCGGTTGAGCCGCCGACCGATCGGCGGAGCAGGCGCGACAGCACGTTCATCGCGGCGATCGATGCGGAATCTGGAATCTTCATCATGCGGTCGACCACGCCCGGCACGAACGACGGCTCGCAGCGCGGCCGGCCAACGCCTTCGATCAGCGAGGGACGTTCGCAGACCAGGGAGCGGTCCTGGGCGCGGAAGCAATCAAAGAAAGCGGAGTGCTCGACGTCGGCGACACAGAGCCTGGTTGGAAACTGGCGATAGCGCAGATAGCGCCCGATGGTTGCGGATGTGCCGCCGGTGCCCGCGCTCATCACGATCCATTCGGGCAACGGACGCTGCTCGCCCTTGAGCTGGGTGAAGATCGACTCGGCGATATTGTTGTTGCCGCGCCAGTCCGTCGCGCGCTCCGCGAACGTGAACTGATCCATGTAGTGACCGCCGAGACGCGCGGCGAGCGCGGCCGCCTCGGTGTAGAGCGCACGACCGTCGTCGATCAGGTGGCAGTTACCACCGTAATGCTCGATCGCGGCGATTTTCTCGGCCGATGTCGTTCGCGGCATCACCGCGTAGAACGGCACGCCGATCATCTGCGCAAAATAAGCCTCCGAAACCGCCGTCGACCCGGAGGATGCTTCCACCACGGCAGTGCTTTCGCGGATATGGCCATTACACAGCGCGTAAAGGAACAAGGACCTTGCAAGGCGATGCTTGAGGCTGCCGGTCGGATGCGTCGATTCGTCCTTCAGGTAAATGTCGATGCCGGATAGCGCCGGCACGACCAGCCGCATCAAGTGAGTATCCGCGGTCCGGCATTGATCTGCCTCGATCGCGGACACGGCCTCATCGACCCAGCCGCGCCGATAGCTCGGCCCGGCTGGTGGGTGTTGGCGCGAGGACATGTGCTCGTTCGACATCGCGCCATGTAATCATACTTCGCGTCCAGCAGCACGCCGGAAGTATCGCGACGCGTGGGCGCCGTCATGCCTAGCCCTGTGCCGGGCATCCACGTCTTTGCTCCGATCACGCAAGCAAGACGTGGATGGCCGGGACAAGCCCGGCCATGACGCGGTGGGCTTAACCCGCCTTGCGCAGTTTCAGGGATTCGTAGAACGCGGTCTCCAAATTCATGTAGCCGATGAACGACGTCGGATCGCCGAACGGCAGGATCTGCGTCGCCCAGAATCCGCCGAATCCGTTCTGCCGGTCGATCCAGTAGAACAAATTGGCAAGACCGGCCCAGCCGAGCGCGCCGGCGGGACGGCCGGTCGGAGCCTGCTCGTCGTTGATCATGAAGCTCAGCGCCCAGGACTTCGACTGACCGGGGAAGAATTCGGCATCGTTGGCGAGCGATGTGATCACGCCGGTGATCGCGGTGACCTTGTTGCTGCCGAGGTGGTTCTTCTCGGCCATCCGCACGGTCTCGGCCTTGAGAACGCGTCCATGCTCGCCGGCGCCGTCATTGAGCCACATCCGGATGAAGCGCATGTAGTCGCCGATCGTGCCGTACAGCCCGTGGCCGCCCATATGGATTTCCGGATTGGCCGGCAGCTCGAAATCCATCGGCGTGAGCGAGCCGTCGGCGTTGCGGGCGTGAATGCCGGCGAGCTTGCGACGCATCGCATCGGTGAGCTCGAACGTCATGTCCATGATCCCGAGCGGTTCGAAGATGCGCGTCTTGAAGACCTCTCCAAGCCGCCTGCCGGTGATCGCCTCGACGATCTGGCCGCTCCAATCCATGTTGGTGCCGTACTCCCAGCGCTCGCCGGGATCGAACAGCAGCGGTGTCATCAGCGACGCCTTGGACGCCGTGATGACGCTTGGCTGGCCCTTCTCCTGCGCGAGCCGATTGTAGGTGTGGTTGATGAAGTCGTAGCTCAGACCCGCGCTATGGACCATCAGCATGCGGGTCGTGATGTCGCGTTTCGGCGCTCGCAGTCGCGGCTCGCCCTTGTCGTCGAAGCCTTCGATCACCTGGAGCTTGCCGATGTCGGGCGCGTAGGTCTTGGCGGGTGCGTCGAGATCGAGCTTGCCTTCCTCGACGAGTTGCAGGACGGCGGTGCCCGTGATCGCCTTGGTGGTCGAGAAGATGGCGAACACGCTGTCGGTCGTCATGTCGGCGGACTGGTCGAGACGGCGCTTGCCGGCGGCGCCTTCATAGATGTTGCGATGCCGATCGGTCACCATCGCGACGACACCGGGGACGCGCGGGTTCGAGGTCACGACGCCATCGAGAATCGCATCTGCCGTCGCGCTGAAATTCGTGCTCATTGTCTTCCTCCTGTGTTTTGTTGTTGACCTGCGTAGCCCTACTGCATCGCGAAGCCGCGATAGCCGCTCGCGGAAACCTCGTCGCATTTCTGGCGATAGGTGCCGACACCACCGCAATAGGACAGCACGCGCCGCGGTTTGCCCTCGACATTCGAGCCGAGATACCAGGAGTTGGTCTTCGCGATCAGCGTTGCATTGGCGGTCTCATCGTGGTGCGCCACCCACTGATCCTCGATATCCCTGGATGGCTCGATGACGCTCAGGTCGTTGCCGCGCATGTACTTGATACAATCGTCGATCCACTCGACCTGCTGCTGCAGGCAGGTGGTCATGTTGCAAAGCGCAGCCGAGGGCGCGAGCGGCACCGCCGTGGTGAATAGGTTCGGATAGCCGTGAACCTGTAGCCCCATGGTGGTGCGGATATCCCGGCCCCAGTCCTCCTTCAGCGAACGGCCGTCGCGGCCGCGGATGTCGATCCGCGTCAAGGCGCCGGTGCCGGCGTCGAACCCGGTCGCCAGGATGATGACGTCGAACTCGTGCACCGTGCCGTCGGTAGTCTGGATGCCCTCCGGTGTGATGCGGGCGATCGGATTGTTCTTGACGCTGACGATCTCGACATTGGGCCGATGGAAGGCTTCGAGGAAATTGCTCTCGAGCGGCACCCGGTGCGTGCCGAAGCCGTAATCGGATGGGATCAGCTGCTCGCACAGTTTGGGATCCCTGATCCGCTCGCGCATCTTCTCGCGGACGAATTCAGTGATCTCGGCGTTGACGGCTTCGTCGAAGAACAGTTCGGCAAAGGACGAGACCCATAGTTTGAGGGATCCGTCGTTCCAGCAGTCCTCGACCACCTGGCGGCGCTGCTGCGGCGACAGATCGGCCCAGGCGTGCTCGAAGTCGAACTCGAAACCGGTGAAGGTCTTCGGCAGCCGCTCGGTGAGGAACTTGAACTTCGACTTGTAGGCCTCCGCATCCGATGCATCCCATTTCGGGTTCTTCATCGGGATGATGTATTGCGGAGTGCGGATGAACACCTTGAGATGGCCGACCTCGCCGGCGATCGACTGGATCACCTGAATCCCGGTCGCGCCATTGCCGACCACGCCGACGCGCTTGCCGGCGAGCTCGATCGGTCCTTTCGGCCAGCGCGCGGTATGGAAAAGTTTGCCCTTGAACGTCTCCTGTCCCGGAAAGGACACGTGCGGGGCCGAGAGCATGCCGCAACAGGTGACCAGGAACTGGGTGTCGATCACATCGCCCTTGTCCGTCGTCACCCGCCAGCGCTGCGTCGCTTCATCGAAATGCGCGCTTCTGACCGTGGTTTCGAACTGGATGTCCTTCTTGAGGTCGAGGCGGTCGGCCACATAATTCAGCCAACGCTCGATTTCCGGCTGCCCCGGAAACCGCTCGCTCCAGCTCCAGCCTTTGTAAAGTTCCTCGGAAAACAGGTACTGATAGGTGTGGCCTTCGGAATCGAAGCGGGCGCCGGGATACCGGTTCCAGTACCAGGTGCCACCGACGCTTGAGCCAGCGTCAATAGCCCTGACGTTCAGGCCCTGCTCGCGCAGGCGGAACAATTGATAGAGGCCGGCGACGCCGGCGCCGATCACCACGGCGTCGAATTTGGATGTCGCTTGCGCGCCATTGCTTCCATTGGACCTGGTTGCGGTCGCAATCATGGTTTCCTCCTGTGTCTGGCCTTACGCACGCCCCTTCCCATCTGGAAATCGGATGACGGTGCGTTGCGCCAATTCGGGCCCCGGCGGCATGGACTGGATTGCCGGGACGCGCAGGAGGCTATGGCGCCTGCGGCGGTCGGGACTTGAACGAAACCGACAATCTCTGGAACGCGGCAGCGCAATCGAGAGGTTGGCCATTGGTCTCCTTGGCAAACGGCGAAAGCGGCTTATTCTGCCGTCCAGCCAAAGAAGAAGCGGTCAACCGCCTATGGTTTCCAGGGAGGAGGCTCGCGCGATGAGCCAGTTGATCACGGTCGAGGAATTGCCGCGCTACGCTCCCGGCGAGCTGAAGCTGGATAGTTCGCCGGTCGGCCGCAACGATTTTCGGCTGCGGATCTTCCGCTATGCGCCGTCAGACATCTGGGTCCCGCCTTCGGAGAACTTTCTCCTCGTACTCTATCGCGACGGCGCGACATCGATGAACCGCCGTGTCAGCGGCACCTGGAAGCAGGATCACGTCGGACGCGGCGTCACGTCGTTGTTGACGCGCGCAGAGCCGTCAAGCTGGCACTGGAAGAACGACATCGAGGTCAGCCATTTCTACATCTCGCCGACGCTGATGACGAAGACCGCGAGCGATGCCTTCGACCGCGACGCCGAGGCGGTCGAACTTCACGACCTGCTCAAGGTCGAGGACCCGATGCTGAGCTGGATCAACGATCAGATGATCAAGGAGGTCGCCGCGGGCGGCCCCGGCGGACGCCTCTGCTACGACGCGCTGGCACTGCAGGCGAGCGTCCACATCCTGCGCAAATACGCCGCGATCGAGTTCAAGATGCCTTGCGCGCAGGGGCGATTCAGGCCGGCGCATGCGCGGCTGATCGAGGACTATGTCGAGCAGAACATCTCCCGCAACATCACGCTCGAGGAGCTCGCGAACATCTGCAATTGCACGCCGGTACAGTTCGCCCGCAAGTTCCGCGTCCACTACGGCATGCGCCCGCATGCCTATGTCCTGCGCCGCAAGGTCGAGCATGCATGCCGGCACCTGCGCAGGGACCGCGTGGCGCTGAAGGAGATCGCATTGCTGGCCGGCTTCGCCGACCAGAGCCATCTCAATCGCGTGTTCCGGCAGCACATGAACGTCACGCCGGCGGAATATCGCCGGCAGGTCTGTGAACGTTCCGCGCAGGCGTGAGACGACAGCCCGCGGCCGCCTCACACCGGCGGCGGATTGAGCCGCGCAAAGCCTTCCTGGATTCGGTAAGGGTAGTACGGATAGGCCGGCAGCACCGCGCTTGCTTTGTCGAGTCGCCCGATCTGGTCCGGCGAGAGCGACCAGCCGACAGCGCCGAGATTGTCGCGAAGCTGCGCCTCGTCGCGCGCGCCGATGATCACGGATGAGACGCTCGGACGCGTCAGCAGCCAGGCGATCGCGATCTGCGGCACGCTGCGGCCGGTCTCGGCGGCCACCACGTCCAGCGCATCGACGATCGCGTAAAGCTTCTCGTCGTCCACCGCCGGCCCGAACTGCGCCGTCTCATGCAAGCGGCTGTTCTTCGGCAGCGGCTGGCCGCGCCTGATCCTGCCGGTAAGCCGCCCCCAGCCGAGCGGGCTCCAGACCAGCGCGCCGACGCCCTGATCGAGCGCGAGCGGCATCAGCTCGGATTCATAATCGCGGCCGACCAGCGAATAATAGACCTGGTGCGCCACGTAGCGCGGCCAGCCATGCCGCTCGGCAATGGCAAGCGATTTCATCAGGTGCCAGCCGGAGAAATTCGAGGCGCCGACGTAGCGCAGCTTGCCGGCGCGCACCAGCGTGTCGAGTGACGACAGCACCTCGTCGACCGGTGTGAAGGCATCGAAGGCATGGAGCTGCAGCAGGTCGATATAGTCCGTGCCGAGCCGGCGCAGCGCGGCATCGACCGCGGCGACGAGGCGGTATCGCGACGTGCCGGCGTCGAGCGGGCCGTCGCCCATCGGCAGACCGGTCTTGGTCGAGATCAAGACCTTGTCGCGGCGGCCCTTGATCGCGGCACCGAGGATCTCTTCGGACGCGCCGTTCGAATAGACATCGGCCGTGTCGAACAGATTGACGCCGGCCTCGAGGCAGATGTCGAGCAACCGCCGCGCCTCGCCGGCGTCGCTGCGTCCCCAGGCCGAGAACAACGGTCCCTGGCCGCCGAACGTGCCGGTGCCGAAGCTGAGCACCGGGACCTTCAGGCCGGACGCGCCGAGATTGCGATATTCCATGACGAAACTCCTTTTGATGTCGTTCACTCGGCCGGGCATTGCGTGGCGAGCGCGACCGGCCGGTCGAGGCGCAGGCTCCACAGCGCGAGCAACAACCCGACCGCGGTGATGATTGCGGCCACCAGCGGCAGCGCGCCAAGGCCAAGGCCGCGATCGATGGTGACGCCGCCGGCCCAGGCGCCGAGCGCGTTGCCGAGGTTGAAGGCCGCGATGTTCAGGCTGGAGGCCAGCGTCCGCCCTTCCACGCCGGCGGCTTCGAGCACACGAAGCTGCAGCGGCGCGACGGTTGCAAACGACGCGATGCCGAGCACGAACAGCAGAGCCACCGCCAACGCCTTGATCGAGACGACGGCTGCCAGCGCCACGAGGACGACGGCAAGGCCGCCGAGCGACACCAGCAATGCCCGCGCGAGTCCCTTGTCGGCGAGCCGTCCGCCGGCAACATTGCCAATCGCAAGGCCGGCACCGAATACCAGCAGGATCGGCGACACCGCGGCGTCGGAGAATCCGGTTAGCCGCGTCAGGATCGGCTGCACATAGGTGAAGACCGCAAACAGCCCACCGAAGCCGAACACCGTCATGGCAAGCCCGAGCAGGACCTGCGGGCGACCGAGCACAGCGAGTTCCTCGCGCAGCGGCGCGGGCTTGTCGTTGGCGCCGACATGACCGGGCACCAGCACCGCCAGCACGATGAACGCGGCCACGCCGATCGCAGCCACCGCCCAGAACGCCGCGCGCCAGCCGAGCATCAGGCCGAACCAGGCGCCGAAGGGCACGCCGAGCAGGGTCGCGACCGTGAGGCCGATGAACATCGTGGCGATCGCCGATGCCTTCTTGTCTTCCGGGACCAGACTTGTCGCCACCACCGAACCGACGCCGAAGAAGGTGCCGTGCGCCAGCGAGGTGAGGATGCGCGCCGCCATCAACAGCTCATAGTTCGGCGCCAGCGCGCAGGCGGCGTTGCCGAGTGTGAAAATGGCCATCAGCGCCAGCAGCACCGCCTTGCGCGGCATCCGCCGCGTCCCGAGCGTCAGGATCGGCGCACCGACGAACACGCCGAGCGCGTAGCCCGAGATCAAAAGCCCCGCTGCGGAAACCGACACATGCATGTCGGCGGCGACCTGCAGCAACAGCCCCATGATGAGGAATTCGGTGGTGCCGATGCCAAAGGCACCGGCGGTCAAGGCAAGGACTGCGAGAGGCATATGTCGCTCCGGAGGGTGAGGCTTCCGCAATGCGAGATAGCGGTCCGGGCGCGGAAGGATTAGAATGGCCGCAATCCAATCATTTGTGACTTGAATTCAAGATGTCCCGCACAGACACCAACCGCTCCGGCGAGATGGACGTGTTCGTCCGCGTCGTCGATCTCGGCGGCTTCACGGCGGCTGCGAACAGCCTGCGCCAGACGCCGTCAGGCGTCAGCAAGCTGGTCTCCCGGCTCGAGACCCGGCTCGGCACGCGGCTGGTCAACCGCACCACCCGCAAGCTCCAGCTTACCGAGGAAGGCCAGGCCTTCTATCAGCGCGCACAGCGCATCCTCGCCGATATCGACGAGGCCGAACGCGAGGCCGCCTCCTGCGTGCCGCGCGGCCACCTCACCGTGAACAGCAACATCCCGTTCGGCATGCTGCATGTGATGCCGCTGCTGCCGCGCTTCATGCGCGAGCACCCCGACATCACGCTCGACATCGTGCTGACCGACACGCTGGTCGATCTGATGCAGGCGCGCGCCGACGTCGCGATCCGCGCCGGCCCGCTCGGCGCCTCGCGGCTGATCGCGCGCAAGCTCGGCACCAGCCGCATGGCGGTGGTCGCCGCGCCCTCCTACCTCGCCCGCTACGGCACGCCGAAGACGCCGGCCGACCTCGCCGCCCATCGCGGCATCGGCTGGACCTTTCCGCGCAGCATCCGCGGCTGGCCGTTTCGCCGCGCCGAAAAGATCGAGGAAGCGTTGCCGCCGCCGGTCGCCCGCGCCAGCGACGGCGAGACCGCGCGCCAGCTCACGCTCGGCAGCATCGGGGTGGCCCGGCTGGCGCTGTTCCACATCGGTCCCGACATCGAAGCCGGCCGTCTGGTGCCGGTGCTGCAAAACCTCAATCCCGGCGACCGCGAGGACATCCACGCGGTCTATGTCGGCCATGCCGGTCCGCTGCCGGCCCGGGTGCGCGCCTTCATCGATTTCCTGGCACAACACATCCGCATCGGCGATCCGGCGCTGCGGCGTGGCGCGGATGGGAAATGGAAGATCGTGGGCGACAAGTGATTATGCGATGAAACCTCGATGACGAACGAAACCCCGGCATTCCAGGCCGTCACCGAATCGATCCGCATCGCTGCACAGCCGACGCAAGTGTGGAATGCGATCTTGGATCCCAAGGCGGGCGAGACGTGGCGCAACGCGCATTTCACGACCGACTGGCAGATCGGCGCAGCGATCGAGATCGAGGCGGAGATCGGCGCGAAGCGCTATCGCGACAAGGGCCGCGTCCTCGATGTCCAGCCGCCAATGCGGCTTGCATATTCCTATTGGTCGCAGGTCTCTGGCCTGCCGGACGTTCCGCAGTCCTATGCGACGATCACGCTGACGCTCGCGGCCGACGGCGACGAGACGGTGCTGACCGTCACCCAGCAGGTGCCGCCGTCACCGATCCGCCGCGGCAACGGATGGGAGATCGGCGCGGACTCCGGCGCAAAGCATGTCGCGTTCTACTGGCGCATGACGCTGCCACGGCTCAAGCAGGTCGTCGAGCAAGGACGCATCGCGCAATAGCTTGGTCTAGATCCGCTTCAGCAAGAACAGCTGCGTGACATAGGGAAACACCACCTCGTCGGCATCGCCGAGACCGGCCTCGCGCAGGATGTCATCGGTCTTCTGGCGAAGGACCGCCTTCTCCGCATCGGGAAGATTGGCGACATAGCTCGTCGATGCGACGCGCTCGAAGACATCCTGTCGTGCCATCCGGTGTGGATGATCCTGCACGATTTCCTGCGCGAGCGCGAAGCGGGGGTCCTTCAGGATCCAGCGCCAGTGCCCCGAGCGTTGCCGGGGCGTATCTCCGGCGTAGCCTTCGATCATGACGGACAACGCGTCGACCCACGGCGCGCGGTCGTCCCTGTTGTTCCAGACCAGCGCGAGCGTCCCGCCGGGCTGCAGCAGCCGCGCGATCTCAGCGACCGACGCCTCATTGTCGAACCAGTGGAACGCCTGGGCGCAGGTGATGAGATCGACGCTGCCGGTCTCGAGCTCGATCGCATCGGCGCGCGTGTTGATCACCTCCACCCTCGCTTCCCTGGCCAGCTTGGCCGACATCTCCGCAACCGGCTCGACCGCGACCAGGCGCGCGGTGGTGGGGAGATGCTGAAGCAGCAGGCGGGTGAACTTGCCTGTTCCCGCCCCGAGATCGACGACGCAGCGCGCGGCTTGCAGCGGCAGCGCGGCGACGATCTCCGCGGGGTAGCTGGGTCGGCCCGCCTCGTAGGCGGCGACAGCGACGCTATAATTCCGGGCCGTCGGATTCAGTGTCATGGTTGCTGCTCCTGCCAACCGGCTTCCGCCGATGAGACCTGTCGAACGCTATAGAGCAGCGCCTGCACAGAACTGGAAGAGCGCGTCGATTCAAAATGCGATGAAGACCCGTCACCTTTGCGTCAGTGCCGCGTTGCTCCTTGTGAACAAAGTGCGCGCACCTTGAATGACCTTGCTTCGGCAGGAACCAATATCGCAACTTTACACGCCTATGTTGTATCAACGTCGCAGTTCCCGGTTGCAAGTTACTGTTGATTGAACCACAGTTCTTGAAAGCGGACGCGGTCTGTTGCGCTTGCGCGGGACAAGCCCGGTGCCCCTTCCGCACTGGTGCAGCCATGCAGCGATCCAGCGCCGTCTTCGTCACGGGTATTGTCTACGCCTTGATCGGCCTGATCCTCGCAGGCGGCGGCATCTGGCTCGCCGCGCTGGGTGGATCGATCATCTACATTGTCATCGGCATCGGCATTCTCGCCACGGCTGCGCTGTTGCTGGCGCAGCGCCGTCAGGCGCTCTGGCTGTTTGCGATCGTGCTGGTCGGCACGCTGGCATGGGCCGTCTACGAAGTGAAATTCGACTGGTGGCCGCTCGCGGCGCGTGGCGACGTCATCTTCCCGATGGCGCTCTGGCTGTTGACGCCGGTGATCGTTCGCGGCCTGGTGCGAGACGCGCCGGTATCCTACGCGCGCGCGACGGCGCCGCTTTGGATCGGCGTGGTGGCGGCTGCAGTCGTCCTCATGGCCGGTCTGCTGTCGAGCTATCACGACATCAATGGCACGATTGCCGACACCGGCGCGGCCGTGCAGCAAAGCGAAGCCGACCCGCAGCCGGATGGCGATTGGCGCGCGTACGGTCGCACGCAGTTCGGACAGCGCTATTCGCCGCTGAAACAGATCACGCCCGACAATGTCGGCAAGCTCAAGGTCGCCTGGACCTTCCGCACCGGCGACGTGAAGACACCGGAGGATTCCGGCGAGACCACGTTCGAGGTTACCCCGATCAAGGTGCGCGACACCCTCTATCTATGTTCGCAGCATCAGGTGCTGTTTGCGCTCGACGCCAAGACCGGCACCGAGCGCTGGCGCTACGACCCCAAGCTCGTGCACAACAAGACGTTCCAGCACATGACCTGCCGCGGGGTCTCCTATCACGAGACCACATCAGGCGCCGTCGACTTTGGCGGCAATCCGGCGCCGGCCGAATGCCCCCGGCGGATCTTCCTGCCGGTCAATGACGGCCGCATGATCGCCCTCGATGCCGACAGCGGCAAGCCGTGCGAAGGCTTTGCCGATCACGGCGTGCTCGACCTGCAAAAAGGGATGGGCATCAAGACGGCGGGCTTCTTCGAGCCGACGTCGCCGCCGGTCGTCAGTGACAAGATCCTGGTCGTTGCGGCTGCCGTGATCGACAATTATGCGGTCGAGGTGCCGTCCGGCGTGATCCGCGGCTTCGATGTCTACACCGGCAAACTGATCTGGGCCTGGGACTCCGCTGCTGCGGACGAGAACGCACTGCCGTCACCGACACGGCACTACACCAACGGCTCGCCGAACTCCTGGATCACCGCCTCGTTCGATCCGAAATTGAATCTGGTCTACATCCCGACCGGCAACAACGGACCGGACATCTGGGGCGGCAATCGCGATGCGCTGGTCGAGCGCTATTCCAGCTCGATCGTCGCGCTGGACGTCGACACCGGCAAGCGTGCCTGGTCGTACCAGACCGTGCATCATGATCTCTGGGACATGGACGTTCCCTCGCAGCCGAGCCTGGTCGATGTCACGACGGCCAAGGGTATCGTTCCAGCGATCATCCAGCCGACCAAGGTCGGCAACATCTTCGTGCTCGACCGCAGGACCGGCGAATTGATCGTGCCGGCGCCGGAACGTCCGGTGCCGCAAGGACCGGCGCCCGGCGACCGGAGCGCGCCGACGCAGCCGTTCTCCGAACTGACATTCCGGCCCGAGGCGAAGCTGACCGGCGCCGACATGTGGGGCGGCACGATCTTCGACCAACTGCTGTGCCGGATCATGTTCCACCGACTGCGCTACGAGGGCACGTTCACGCCGCCTTCGTTGCAGGGCACGCTGGTCTTCCCCGGCAATCTCGGCATGTTCGAGTGGGGCGGCATCGCCATCGATCCGGTCAGGCAGATCGCCATCGCCAACCCGATGTCGCTGCCGTTCGCCTCCAGGCTCATTCCGCGCGGCCCGCAGAATCCTCCCGCGCCGACCGCCGAGAAGCCGGTCGGCAGCGAGGTCGGGACGCAGCCGATGTACGGCACGCCGTTCGGCGTGGATATTTCGAGCTTCCTCTCGCCGCTCTCCGTGCCGTGCTACCGGCCGCCATGGGGCTCGATGGCCGCAATCGATCTCAGGACGATGAAGATCGTCTGGCAGCATCCCAACGGCACGATCCGGGACACCACGCCGCTGCCGCTGCCGTTCAAGATGGGCGTGCCGATGCTGGGCGGGCCGATCACCACCGCCGGCGGCGTCGCGTTCTATACCGGGACCTATGAGTACACGATCCGCGCCTATGACGTGCGCGACGGCAGGGTGCTCTGGGAAGACCGCCTGCCCGCCGGCGCCCAATCGACACCGATGAGCTACGAGGTCGATGGCAAGCAATATGTCGTCACCGCGGCCGGCGGCCACGGCTCGTTCGGCACCAAACGCGGCGACTACGTCATCGCCTACGCATTGAAGGACTAAGCCGATCCGGAATGCGGCAAGCGTCGCATTCCGGATGACGCGGTGGTGATGAGACATCGTGCGGGAAATGGGTTCCGCGACCTCGGTGAGGGTTGGCAAGCCCGGCCAAAGCCGCTAAAGGTCCGCCCCCTTTCACATCATATTCCGAGCATGACATGTCGAGCGCCCCGCCCGCCGTCTCGATTGGCGTCGATTTTGGCACCAGCAACACCGTTGTCGCGCTGTCCGACGGCGACGGCCGCGTCGAGGCGATCCGCTTCGACCATGGCGGCCGCACGCATAGCGTCTATGTGTCTGCGCTGTGCTTCTGGGAGGAGCGGCCCGGCGCCGGCCTGCATCCGCACGCCGAGGGTGGTCCGTGGGCGATCGAGCAGTTCCTCGAAGGGCGGACGATCCATCGCTTCATCCAGTCGTTCAAGACGTTTGCAGCGAGTTCGGCCTTCAACACCACCCAGATCTTCCGGCAGCGCTACAAGTTCGAGGATCTGCTCGCGGCGTTCCTGCGCACGCTGACGCGCCATGCCGGCGAAGGCTTCGATTTGGGCGCACCGACCATCATGGTCGGTCGCCCGGTGAAGTTTGCCGGCGGCAATCCGAATGACGAGCTCGCGATGCAGCGCTACCGGGCCGCGTTCGAGCGGCTCGGCGCCGGCCATGCGCGCTATGTCTATGAGCCGGTCGGCGCGGCGTTCTCCTTTGCGCGCAGCCTCGACCACGACGCCACCGTGCTGGTCGCCGATTTCGGCGGCGGTACCAGCGACTTCTCCGTGATGCGCTTCTCGCGCAAGGGCGGTGTGCTGCGCGCCGAGCCGCTGGGACATGCCGGCATCGGCATCGCCGGCGACACCTTCGACTACCGCATCGTCGACCGCATCGTCTCGCCGCGGCTCGGCAAGGGCACCAATTACCGCTCGTTCGACAAGGTGCTGCCGATCCCCAATCACTATTATTCGAGCCTTGCCCGCTGGCATCAGCTCGCGATGATGCGGGGCAATGGCGACCTGCGCGAATTGCAGCAGCTCGCGCGCACCGCGATTGACCCGGCACCGCTGAACGATTTCATCACCATCGTCGACCATGATCTCGGCTTCGCGCTCTACCGCGCCGTGTCCGACACCAAGGTCGCACTGTCGAGCAACGATCGCGTCGAGTTCCGCTTTGCCCGCCAAGGCATCGATATCGGTGCGACCGTGACGCGCGACGATTTCGAATCCTGGATCGCCGACGACATCGAGCGGCTGGGCGCGACCGTCGACGAGGCGCTGGCTAAATCCGGCATCACCGCGAGCGACGTGGAGAAGGTGTTCTTGACCGGCGGCACCTCGTTCGTGCCGGCGGTGCAACGCCTGTTCGCCGAGCGCTTCGGCGAGAGCCGGCTGACCTCGGCGGATCAGTTCGAATCGATCGCCTACGGTCTCGCTCTGATCGGCCACACGGCCGATCCCGACCGCTGGACCTTCGCCGAAGCGGCCTGACGTTTGGCTTCGCGCCTTGATCCCGGCGCATTAGGCGATTACATCGATTCAATCATCAACGCCTGAGGATGCCGACGACCGTGGATTTCACCCTGACAGCAATGCCCATCAGCCTTGCCCACGGGGATATCCATGCCAGCATCGATCACGCTCTCCAATCTGACCCTGTCCGCGCCTGACGGTCGGGTTCTCCTTTCCAATATCGACCTCAATTTCGCACCCGAACGCACCGGCCTTGTCGGCAGGAACGGCGTCGGCAAGACGACGCTGCTCGACCTGATTGCAGGCCGGCGCACGCCGCAATCCGGCGCGGTCTCGGTTCAGGGACGGATCGGGATGCTGCATCAGACGGTTCAGGTGGCGCCGGACGAATGCGTCATCGACCTGTTCGATGCGCGCCACGCGTTGGCCGCGTTGCGCCGTGCCGAACAGGGCCTTGCGGCCACTGCGGAGCTTGCGGATGTCGACTGGACGCTCGATACGCGCATCGCGTCCGCGCTCGCGCGCGTCGGACTGAACGACGTGCTCGAGGCGCCGCTGGCGATGCTGTCGGGCGGACAGGCCACCCGGGCGCGCCTTGCGGCCCTCACCTTCGCTCAGCCTGATTTTCTGCTGCTGGACGAGCCCACCAACAATCTCGACCGCGCCGGACGCAAGGCGGTGATCGAATTGCTCGCGGACTGGCGGCATGGCGCGATCATCGTCAGCCACGACCGCGAGCTGCTCGAGACCATGGATGCGATCGTCGAACTGACCTCGCTGGAAGCCCGGCGCTACGGCGGCAATTGGAGCCACTACCGTGCGCGCAAGGCCATCGAGCTTTCGGCGGCACGCCGCGATCTGGCCGATGCCGAGAAGCGCGTCGCCGAGATCGACCGCAAGGCAAGGCAAACGACCGAACGGCAAGCGCGCAAGGATGGCGCCGGCGCGAAGAAAAGCGCCAAGGGCGACATGCCGCGCATCGCCGCCGGGCTGCGCAGGGATCGCAGCGAGGACACCGGCGGCGAGAAGGCCCGGCTCGCCGAGCGGCGGCGGACCCAGGCGCTCGAATTGGCCACCGCTGCGCGCCAGCGCATCGAGGTGCTGCAACCGCTCTCGGTGCAATTGCCGGCGATACATCTGCCGGCGAGCAGGATCGTGCTGCGGATCGAGGCCGCCGATGTCGGCTACACCGCGGACGCGCCGATCCTGCGTGATCTCACCTTCTCCATTTCGGGCCCGGAGCGTGTTGCGATCACGGGCCCCAATGGCGCCGGCAAGACGACACTGCTCAAGCTCGTCAGCGGCGGCTTGACCGCGGCGCGCGGCAGCGTCGAGGTGATGACCCGCTTTGCGATGTTCGATCAGGCGGTCAGCCTGCTCGATGCGTCAGCCTCGATCCTGGATAATTTCCGCCGCATCAATCCGGATGCCGGCGAGAACGCCTGCCGCGCGGCGCTGGCGCGCTTCATGTTTCGCGCCGATGCAGCCCTGCAAACCGTCGCGAGCCTCAGCGGCGGCCAGTTGCTTCGCGCCGGCCTCGCCTGCGTTCTGGGTGGCGTGAGGCCGCCACCCCTGCTGATCCTCGACGAGCCGACCAACCATCTGGATATCGAGTCGATGGAAGCGGTCGAGGCCGGGTTGCGTGCCTATGACGGCGCGCTGCTGGTCGCCAGCCACGATGAAATCTTCCTCGAGGCCATTGCGATCACACGCAGGTTCGAGCTCGGTTCGTGGAGGTGATGCGGAGAGCCGGATGAATTGCCTTCGATCGACGTCTCGAACGCCGAAGATGGGTCGGGGAATGAACAGCCGAGCACGCGACGCCTTGGGGCAGGTTGTAAGGCGCGGTGCCCGGCTGTCTGGCCGCGCGGCGGTGCGGCCATCCCCCGCCGGCCTCGCTCGTCCCCCTGAGCAAAGCCGTCGAGTTCAAACACGCCTGTTGCTAAATCCGCGCCGTCGAATGGAGTGCATTTCGCCAAAGGGCAAATGCGACGAAGCTTGCCAGCAGCAAAAAGCCGCCGCCGACCGCGATCAAGAAATACGCGAACGTCATCTTGGAACATCCCAATTGAGCAGCATCATGCGACGCGATATGCGCCGCAACCTGGCAATCCAATGCATTTCAAAATTGATTTGCCCCGCCGGCCGCCGCCGGACAGCCCGAAAGGTGGCTGGCACTGCGCTCTGCGCACCCTTCGATTTCAGAGAGGTTGTGCAGCCAATCGGCTGTTGCCTCTCATCGTGCGGTTCGTCACGCCGCTCAATGGTCACAAGGATAATCGATAAAATTCTACCGACAATCGAAACGAAAAATTAAGGTTACCGGCGCGGCCGCGGCTCCCCCAAAATATCGAAAACAACCCCATGCAAAGGAGCCAGCGGCCGCAGCTCCGGCCTGAGTGGCAGCCAATTGGAACAATATCCCCCCGACGAAAGATCGGAACGCATGTCACGTTTCGACGCGCTGCCTTGTCTTAGCTTCTGCAATGGCAGCGGCAGAGGACATCATGCAAAATATCGGAACCGGCGGCGCTAACACCCTGATCGCGATCGTCTATCATAGCACCTACGGCCACACCCGGCGTCAGGCTGAGGCCGTCAGGTCCGGCATTGGGGATGTCGATGGCGCGGAGGCGCTGCTGGTGCCTGTCGAGAGCGTGGACCAGAACTGGGATCGGCTGATAGGTGCGGAAGCCCTGATCTTCGGCACGCCGACCTGGAACGCCTGTCGCCGTTGGAACGCGCGGCCTTTCTGCTGCATGACGTGTTCGGACTGGGCTTCGATGCCGTCTCCGAGACGATCGGCCGCGAAGCTGCCACCTGCCGCAAGCTTGCCAGCCGAGCCCGCGCGCATATCCACGATGCCAGGCCGCGGTTCGTCGTCGGCAATGAAGAAGGCCTGCGGCTCGCAAACGCCTTCTTCACGGCCACACGCACCGGCGACCTCGCCGTGTTGCGCGCGATGCTGGCCGAAGATGTCGTGGTCTATGCCGATGGCGGTGGCCAGGTCCCCGCGCCGACGCACCCCCTGATCGGGCTGGACGCCGCGATGGAGCGCTTCGCGGGACTCGCCCACCTCTTCGCCGTGCACCCCTCCCGCTTGATCCGCTACGCAATCATCAACGGATTGCCGGGCTTCATCACGATCGAGGACGACCTCGTTCAAACGACAGCCTTGCATATCGAAAGCGAACGGGTCGTCGCAGTCTACGTGACCCGCAATCCCGACAAGCTGCACAACGTCCCTGATGTGACGGGATGGCGCAACTGAGCGCGCCTTGCGAGACCGCATTTCGCAGGGAGCTCAGGCTCCGGCTCAACAACCTGGTGCCGGCAGAGGCAACCGCCAACCGGCTACCGGCTACCGGCTACCGGCTACGCTATTCTCGACATGACGGATCCAGCCGATCATCAACTTCGGTCGTCGTCACCGAACCGTCCGCCTCGAACAGCCCAACCGCTCCAGACGGTGACGTCGCGACGTCGAAGTCGAACGGCCCGCAGGTAATCATGCAATAGTCGTAAACCGAGCGCTGATCGTTTCCCATCAGAAACTGATAATGGATCTGCATGAAGTTGAAGCGATGACGTTTGAAGCGGGCTGGACTTACCATTGAATGTATTTGGACGCGCTGAATCCTCGGGTGGTCACCTGAATGGTCTCGACTGACACGTTTCAGGGTGACGGGGTCGAAGCGATAGAAGCTGATTGCGTCATCTCGCGCCTGGTATTCGACCCAATCTATCGCCGGCGTTGCGGCCACGAGTTGCGCCGCTTCCCGTATTTGGCCGCCCATCGGATGCAACGAGAATTTAGGAATAGTGGCGCCCACCGTGAGAATGCATAGCTTGGGCCCACTCGTTTCGAGTGGAGGATCCGATTTCAGCGCGCGCGCCACCGCCGCAATTGTGAGCGCCGCACCAAGGGAGTGGCCAACAATCAGAACTTCATCAACTTCTGCGGCCCGAACCGTTCTTGATATCAGGTTCGCAAAAGCGTCGAGCCGCTCATCAAGTTCGCTTTTCTGCCCGTAAAGAAATCGGTGGGAGAAAATGGCATCATCGAGAATGTGATTTATCCTGCGCTTTGGTCCGATCCAGAGCATCGCGCCGACGAAGATGGCAAGCGACAAGAAAAGCCCAAGCAGCAATTCCATCCAAAATGGAGCGTGTATGAGCCTGATCAGCAGGTATGACAGCCCAACGCTGCAAAATGCGATCAATAGCAAACAGCAATATGGAAAGATGAAAAAGAGAGCGTACTTCCAGCTTGCGATCGCATATCGGAATATCGTTCCCGTAACGATGAAATCGAACAGTGCTTTCAAGGATTGAACGAGCCGAGGCACGAAGCCGACTTTCGAATCGCACCGGATGAGATCATCCCAGCGGAGCATTTCGAAGGTGGCGTGAGTTTTCCAGTTCGGCCCCCATGCTTCCAGGCTGTATGAAGCACTGATTGCAGACGTGTTCGTTATTTCCGACAGCCGTGAAGAAGCGCCCCAAACCTTTTGGAAGCTCGAGAGCGAGCGCCGCAAGCGTTCGACCTGCGCTTCGGGGGTGATTGGATCGTAACCACCAATGTGGAAAACGTGCCGCCGTCGAATCATCCAGCAACTCGAATTCTGCAAGGATATTGATCGGCACTCATTCTGTAAAACGGAAATACTTGGACACTTTGGCGGCGCTCCTCGTTGACCGCAGTCCCTGGTGAGCCTGACATGGATGATGCGGATCTCGGCCTGTAAAATTACCACTTCGTCCGCGGGGTGACACTCGTTGAGTTTGGCTTTGAGCAAAAAAGTGCAGGGTGCCGGGAGTCATTGGCCGTGGAGGACCCTGACGGTCGCGACACGATCGCTTTCTTCGTGTGGCAAATCCGCGACAGTGAGCCAATTGCGCGCCTCAACGCGGTTTTCGAAGCCGTTCATGATTGTCACGATTCGTAAGTCTGATTTAATGCGGCTCGACTTAAGGTGGCGAAGGATTCCAACGATGACGAGATTGCGTTACAGCATGGCGCTGATTTGCGCCGGCTTGACGATTTTTTTTGCAAGCAGTTTGCTTTTGAACAATGGGGCTCAGGCGAAGCCCGGAACGGCGGTGGCGCTTAGATCGACAAATTCGCCCGCTCGCCTGCAGTCTTCTGCGGCACATGCTTATCTATTCCGCGGACTGTTGAACGTCTTTTCGTTGGGCATGGACAGCCTTGCCGCCCAGCTGCAAGCGGCTGGCGTTGCCGCGGTTGTGGCAAATCACACCCAATGGCGAAGCGTCGCCGACGACATCATCGTGAGATATAGGGCAGGTCAACGCGGGCCTATCATTCTGGTGGGGCACTCTCTTGGTGCGGATGCCGTGATGTCGATGGCAGAGTACCTTGGCCAAATGGGCGTGCCCGTTGCGCTGGTTGTTCCATTCGACGGAACATCGTCGCATTTGGCATCGGCCAATGTCGGGCGCGTTCTGAATCTGTACAAGAGTGAAAGCGTTCGAATCGGTCGCGGACCCGGCTTCCGCGGCGAGCTGACGAACTATTATGTTCGTGATGTAAACGTCACTCACTTCAACATCGATAAAGACGCGGCGTTGCATAGCATGGTCATACGAAAGATCAGGGCAATCGGATCGGCTGTCGCGCGCCCACGAAGAAATCAGGGTCCTTCGAACCTGGTTTCACCCGCAGCCCAACCTTCGACCAACTCCTAGCATACCGCCCAAAAGACCGTTTGAAGTTGGTGTTGACGCAAGATGTGAGGCTTTAGGTCAGCCCCCTGCAGGAGCCCGGTGTCGGTGTTGTTTTCCCTAGCACTTCAAGCCGGGAGAGGCAGTCGGTGAGGCCATTTGGAAAACTCTCAGTCGCCATCGCCATGTGTTGCGTGGCGACCGTGTGTGCAGCCTTCACGAAGCCGATTCATATCGTGGCAGTCGGCGCAAGCAACACCCAGGGCTGGTACGTCGGGAAGCAAGGCGCCTACCCGGCCAAGCTGGAAGCCCTGCTGAGAGACAAGGGCGTCAACGCGACCGTCGCCAATGCCGGAGTTCCCTTTGACACTACCGCCGGGATGCTCAAGCGCATCGACAGCGATGTGCCAAAGGGAACCGACATCGTGATCTTGCAGCCTGGAGGCAACGACAGGCGCTTCCTTGTCTCGAAGGAGCAGCGGGCGGCCAACATCGCGGCGATGGAGCGGCGGCTCCGTGAGCGCGCCATCAAGGTCATTTTGTACGACGAAGAGATACCTGCGCAGTATTACGCTTTCGACCTCATTCACCTCACGGACGCCGGGCATGCTTTCATTGCCTCGCAGTTGCTCCCGCGAGTGTTGGAGATAGAGCGGAGAGCCACCGCGGCTTCGCCGCGCGCGCGATAGAAAAAGCCTTGCCATGCCGACCGGTCTGGCGTTGGCAATCCCGTCGGCCGGCTGGACCACGGGAACGCGGAAGAATGTCTTCGTAGATGCCTTTCTCAACGGCGGCCATTTGAGACAGCTGAATGCGATCATAACGCTCGACCGCGTTGTGCTATCCGTCTCGAAAGAGCGGACCCGACAACGCATCCGCCGTGGATCCACCTGTCGGGCCGCCAACTAATCGGTGGAAACGACCCGCAAGCCCTGTATGATTACTTCATGCCGGTTTGTGGACCTGTTTTTGTCGGATCTCAGACGCTCGCCAAGGATGGTACCCTTTCGATGATCGGCAAAGATGGCGCGCCAGCGAAACAAGCGCGTGGTCCACGATGACGCCCGGTATTGCCAAGATCGTGTTCGTGATGATGGCGGTCGGCTGGTATCTCATCCGCTACAGATACGCGCGTCGTTCTCGCCGTGAAAAGGTCGCAAGGAGCGCCCGAGGTACGCGCGAAAACACCCTGCTGCTGATATCGCTCACGGGTCTCGGCATTGTGCCGCTCATCTACATCGCAACGGCCATGCCTCATTTCGCATCATACGCCTTCCGGCCGGCTCAAGCCTGGCTCGGTGGTTTCGTCGCGGTTGCGGCTCTGGTCATGTTCCGGCTGACCCATCGAGCGCTTGGTCGGAATTGGTCCGTCAGTCTCGACGTGCGGGAAAATCATCGTCTGATCACCGACGGTATTTATCGGAGCGTTCGTCATCCGATGTATACCGCATTCTGGCTTTGGGCTGTTGCTCAGGCATTGCTCCTGCCGAACTGGGTGGCTGGATTCGCTGGCCTGATCGGATTTGGGACCTTGTTTTTCGGGCGGATTGCCAAGGAAGAGCAGATGATGCTGGAAACCTTCGGCGACGAATATCGCGAGTATATGGCCCGGACCGGACGCATTTTACCGAGGCTGTTCTGAACCGGCTACCGGCCCCAAGACTCCGCTCGCGTCCGGACACTCACGCAAAGCAATAATCCCGTGCCGTTTTTGCCACACTCGGCAAGGAAACGACCGCGCAACCGCCAGTTTCGCTACAGCGTTAATTACGCCATCGCCGTTAGAGGGTAGGCTGTTCATGTTCACGCTATCCATCTCGGAGATCACGATGTTGAAGTTCCTGGTTGCTGGAGTTGCGACGTTCGGTTTTGTGGCTGCCGCCAGCGCGGCAGACCTTCCCCATCCGCAGCCGGTTACTGCTACGGCTCCGGTTGGCAAGATGCCGATCGGTAAGTATCCGGTTGGCAAGTACCCCGTCGGCAAGTACCCGGTCGGAAAAGCTCCTGCTCCGATCGTGACGAAGGGTTAGCTCGCGGATCGCTCAGGCAGCGCACCCTTCAGTTTTGCTGAAGGGTGCTGCCTGGGGCTGACTACCCTTGTGAGGGCTTGAACGTGCCAGAATCCAATCGGAAACGGAGCGGCCTGCGGCTGCTCGCCAGAATTGGTGTCGTTGTGGCTTCCGCGACTTTGGGAGCCGGGATCGGTCATGCGCAGCAAATGGCTGCGCAAACGGATCAGGCCCCGTTGCAGCAGGACAAACCGCGCAAACCGTCGACGAGACAGGCTGTGGCAGCGGCCGTGGCTGGTCCAAACGGTCCCGCTTCCGAAGCAGCCGCGAAGCCGGTTCGAAGGTCTTCGGTCAAAGGGCCGTACTACGTCGACTTTCGTGCCCGCACGGCGGCGTCTTATGGGCATGCGTTTATCTGGTACGGCAAGACAAGCGAGAAGCAGGTCGAAGTTGCGGGGCTGCACCCGGCGGGCGATGTCCTGCCCTATGTGCTGGGACACCTTACCTGGGTGCCCTCCGAGACCGGAGCGAGCTACGGCGACCTTGACGAGCAGTATCTGACGGCCAGCTATCGCGTGTACTTGAGCGAGGCCGACGCGAAGAAGGTTTTCGCATATATCAAGCACCTCCAGGCGACCTCGCCTGTCTGGAATGCGGAAACGACCAACTGCACGGCCTTTATCGGTCGCATCGCCAACTTCATGGGTCTGAAGGCTCCATTCCACTTGTTGAAGCCCGAGGAATACGTGAACCAGTTGAGAGAGATCAACGGCGGACGCCAAACGGCGCAGCTGGCCGCTTCGGATCAATAGTTCTCTCGCCAAGACTGTTCGAAACACCGAGACGCTGAGGCCACGGCTGATCGCGGCTGCTTCAGAGGCCTGGAGATCCTGACCTGTCACGAGGCAGGCATCACCGTAACTCTGCCCGAGCCGCGTGAACGCCTTACTCATCTTCGCTCAGCGCAGCCGATAGCGATAAACCAGATCGTCGGGATCTTCCCGAAGCGCAGACGGATCGAGCACACCACCAATCGCCTCGCCACTGCGGCAGACATCGCATTGTCGGGCGATATGTAGCTGACCAGCGTTGGCAGCTTCAGCGTCGCGAAGGCCCAGCAAGGCACGCGCGGCCTCGGTGGCGTAGCCGTGTCCTTCGTGCCGGTCATACCTACGCTTCTACGAAGCTTCGGAAGACACCCTTCGCCCTGGTTTGAAAGCGTGACCTGCCACCTGAAGCCCGGCAGCGCGAAGGATGGCGGAGAGGGGGGGATTCGAACCCCCGATAGGCTTGCACCTATGCCGCATTTCGAGTGCGGTACAATCAACCACTCTGCCACCTCTCCAGCGGCCCAGGTGATTTGCACCACCCGCGGTCGAGCGTGTTCTAGGCGAGGATGGCGGGCCAGACAAGGCGCTGCAATAATATTTCCGTCACCGGCGCCGCGCGCCGCCGAAGCACCGGCACGGCGCAAGAAAGCGCGCGGAAACAAAGCGCTAGCGGGAAGGCTCTGGTTCGATCGGCGCGCGGGCGATCCAGAGACAGCAGGAGCGGACCATGGAGCATGTGACGATTCGAGCCAACGGTGCGGCGTTCCACGTCGCCCGGACCGGGAGCGGCAGGCCGCTGCTGCTGTTGCATGGCTGGCCGGAATTCTGGCTGACCTGGGAGCCGGTGATGGCGCGCCTCGCCGACCGCTACACCCTGATCGCGCCCGACCTGCGCGGCTTCGGCGACAGCGACAAGCCGCGAGGCGCATTTGGGCCCGACCAGCATACCGACGACATGCTGGCGCTACTGGACGCACTCGGCATCGACAAGGCCGGCGTGGTCGGCCATGACGTCGGCGGCGCGGTGATGCAGCCGCTCGCCCGCAAGGCGCCCGCGCGAATCGCCGGACTGTTTTTCTTCGATTTCGTCTATCCCGGCATCGGGGCGCGGATGGCCGCGCCGGACCGGCTCAACCACATCTGGTACCAGTCGTTCCACCAGATGGAGATGGCGCCCGCACTGGTCGGCGCCAACAGGGACAGCTGCCGCACCTACATCGGCCATTTCCTGCACAACTGGACCCACCGCAAGGCCGCGTTCGACGACGTCATCGAGGATTTCGCCGACAATTTCTTCAAGCCCGGCAACCTCGCCGGCGGCTTCGCGCATTACCGCGCATCACATGCCGGACGCGTGAAGATGATGCAGGGCGAGGCGCCCGCGCTGCCGCCGATTACCGTGTCGGCCTGCATCCGCTGGGCCGAGCACGACCCACTGTTTCCTTACTCATGGACCGACCGGCTGGGCGAGACCTTCTCCAATCTGGATCTGAAGATGTTTCCCGATGTCGGGCACTTCCCGCATCGCGAGGACCCCGACCGTGCAGCCGCTGAGATCAGAGGCTTCTTCGAGCGGATCAATTGGAAGTAGAAAGTGGTGGGACCGCCAGGACGCGACAAAAACTGGCGGTCCCGTGCCGCTTTTCAGTATTGCTGGCCGGGAAGTGCGGCTTCGCCGGTCGGCGGGAGCGACACGGTCCACGGTAGCGGCCGATGCCGAAACGGCAACGCGAAGCCGATCTTAACCTAACCGGTCAACCTTACCGCGCGATCGCCGAATCCCGACCGCTCAGGCGTCGGCCTTCCTGGCTTTCCTGGCCTTTTTCCCGTTCTTGTCGCCGTCGTCGTCCCTGTCCTTCTTCTCGGCCTTCTCGGCCTTCTCGTCCTTGCCGTTGTCTTTCTTGCGATTGGTGTAGCGGGCATTGCCGAGCCCGGTTCCGATGGTCAGCACACCCCAGCGCGCGACATCCTGCATGAACGGGACCTCGGCCAGCCCCTGCGCCACGCCGTCATTGTGCATCACGATCGCGGTGTCATGATCGCCGATCTGCGGGATCGCCTCGACCAGGCTCGCCGGCAGGTTGAATTTGCTGCTCTCCCAATTGCCGGGCAGGTTCTGCGCGCCCTTTTCAATCCCGCCGTCCTCCTTGATGACGCCGGGACAGGCGATGCCGATGAACGGCGCAAGCTTGAGATTCTCGTCCTCTGCAGCGGCGATCAGATCCTTCAGCATCTTCACCAGCCGCTTCACCGCGCCCTCGCGGGTCGGCTCGTCGTCGGCATGGCGCCACAGCTCCGATTTCCAGACCGTCGCCTTGGAAAGATCGGGCGCCTTCTTCCAGCGCGTCTCGACGACGCCGCAGCGGATATTGGTGCCGCCGATATCGACCGCCAGCACGCCGTCATGAGCCTCGAAGATCCACGACGGCGCCAGATGCAGCGTGCCGATCAGCCCGGCATCATCGGGATGAAATCGGATCGGCACCATGTCGACCTTGAAATCCTCCGACTTCAGGATGATGTCGGTGCGCGCGATCGCGAGCTCGCCGAGCCTGGAGTCGCGAAAGCCGCCGCCGACCACGATGCGCTCGGTTTTGGCCCAGGCCTTGGTGTTGAGGAAGCGCCGCGTCACATAGGCGAGCTCCTGGGCGAACTCCTCGATCGCGCTGTGCACCACCGCGGAGGCCTCGGTGTCGTCGCCGATCAGCATCTCATCGAGCTTCTTCTTGCTGATCTTGTCGGACGGCTCGTCGCCGAACGGATCCTCGCCGGATTTGCGCAGCGGCTTGCGCCAGCGGTCGAAGATCTTGCGGAAGGCGCCCTTGGAGGCGCGATCGCCGAGAAAGCCCTCGTCGTCCTTCAGCTCGATGTTGAAGCTGTCGATATCGACCGACGGCAGCCGCGCGGCACCGTGGTGCGCGATGCCCGTGGTCAGTGCAGCGTCTTCAGCCATTCGCCCGTGCCTGCCCGCTTGAGGTTCCCAGCATTAACGAAGCGGAACTCAAATGGTTGCGTCCCGCGCTACGGCCCTTCGGCCGGCGCGGGACGCAATTTTGCAAAGACCTCGGAATGGTCAGGCGGCCTTCACCCCGTAACGCGCCGCAGGCGCGCTGCGCGACAGGTTCGGCATCAGCTTCTGGCGGGCCGCCTCATAGGCCTGCCAATCGGCGGCCTCCGGCAGCGACGGCACGGTGAAGATTTCGCCCTGGTCGAAGCCGGCGAGCGCGGCATCGACCATGTCGTCGGCCTTCATCACGATCTCGCCCGGCAGATGCTCGACCGGCGTACCTGCGATGCCCCAGAACTCGGTGGCGGTGGCGCCGGGCAACACGGCCTGGACCCGGATGTTCTTGTCCTTCAACTCGTGCTGCAGCGAGTGGGTCAACGCCAGCACGAAGGCCTTGCTGCCGCCGTAGACGCCGTTGAGCAGCTCTGGCTGGACGCCGACGACCGAGGCGATGTTGATGATGGTGCCGCCGCCGCGCGCGACCAATCCCGGCACCGCCGCATAGGTCAGGCGCATCAGCGCGTCGACATTGAGCGCAATCATGTCGCTCATCTTGTCGACATCGGATGCGAGCAGCGGTGCCGTCGCACCGACGCCGGCGTTGTTCACCAGCACGTTGATATTGGTATTGCTGCGCAGAATGGACTCGATCCGCGAAACGTCGGCGCGCTTGGTGAGGTCGGCGGCGACGATCTCGATCGATCGGCCCGTCTCCGCCGACAAACGCTTGGCGAGCCCATCGAGGCGCTCGCGGTTGCGTGCGACGAGGATCAGATCGTAGCCACGCCGCGCGAGCCGGTCCGCATAGATGGCACCGATTCCGGACGACGCACCGGTCACGAGCGCCGTTCCTTTGGCTGACTTGGTCATGTTGGTCTCCTGTTTGACCCGAACGGCCGGTTTTGGCCGCTGGTCAGGTTCTACAGGCCCCCTTGCATGTCTCAAATGTCATATATACGCCTTTTTAGGACACAGATTACCGCCGGAGGGTTCCATGAAGGAAATCGGCTTCGTCATTTTCCCGGATTTCCAGGTGATGGGCTTCACCGCCATCACCGCCTTCGAGGTCGCCAATCTGATTGCGGGCACGCCGTTCTACGAGGTCACGCTGCTGTCGGAGAATGGCGGGGCGGTGCGGTCATCCGCTGGCTTCAATGTCGAAACCGAAGCCTTCGGCGAGCGCAGCTTCGACACGCTGTTCATCGGCGCCGGCCACGAACTGCATCCGGCGTCGCCGAAGTTGATCGGCTATATCCGCCGCGCCATGACGGCATCGCAGCGGATCGCCGCGCCCTGCATCGGTGCCTTCTCGCTGGCTGAAGCCGGCCTGCTCGACGGCCGGCGCGTGTCGACGCACTGGCAATTCGCCGCCGAATTGCAGGCCCGATTTCCCGGGCTCAAGGTCGAGCAGGACCGCATCTACATCATCGACGGACCGATCTGGACCTCGGCCGGCATGACCGCGACGATCGACCTTGCGCTGGCGATGGTCGAGCATGATCTCGGCGTCGAGGTGGCACGGTCGGTGGCGCGCAAGCTCGTGGTCTATCACCGCCGCACCGGCGGCCAGTCGCAGTTTTCCGCGCTGCTCGAACTCGCCCCGAAATCCGACCGCGTCCAGAACGCGCTCAACTACGCCAAGGCGCATCTGCGCAACGAGCTGTCGGTGGAGGAATTGGCCGAGGTGGCACGGCTCAGTCCGCGCCAGTTCAGCCGCGCCTTCCGCGCCGACACCGGCCAGTCGCCCGCCAAGGCGATCGAGCAGCTCCGGGTCGAGGCCGCCCGCGAACTGATCGGCGACGGCCGCCATTCGATGGACGAAATTGCCGGCGAGACCGGCTTTGCCGACCGCGAACGGATGCGGCGGGCGTTCCTGCGGGTGCTGGGGCAGCCGCCGCAGGCCATCCGCCGCCACGCCCGGGCCGCGGCGCAGACCGCGGCTTGAACCGCCGATCCGGGCCAAAATCGCGCCAAACCCTTCATCTTTGGCCGGTTTTTGCCCTGCTTTACCTTGACTCCCCGTCGTTTGCGGCTATAAGTCCGCCCATCCGGCGCGGGGATTTCTCGCGCCGATTGTTTTTGTGCGAACTATTTGGGAATTCATTCCCTTCGCGCGAAACACATAACCCATAGCGACTGAACAAAAAGCCGACCCGGACCATCGGTCCGAGGCCGGAACCGAACACGAAGGAATCAAACGATGTTCGCAGTCATCAAAACCGGCGGCCGGCAATACCGTGTCGTTCCGAATGATGTACTCGAGATAGGCAAGATCGCCGGCGATGTCGGCACGATCGTGCAGCTTGGCGAAGTTCTGGTGCTTGGCGGTGAGACGCCGGTGCTGGGGACGCCCACCGTCGCAGGCGCGACCGTTGCAGCCGAAGTGCTGCAGCACAAGCGCGGCGCCAAGGTGATCGCGTTCAAGAAGCGTCGCCGCAAGAATTCACGCCGCAAGCGCGGCTATCGCGACGAGCTCACGGTGCTTCGCATCACCGAGATCCTCGCCGATAACGCCAAGCCGACCATCGGTCCGCGGCCGAAGAAGGAAAAGGTCGCAGCGCCCGCCGATGATGGCGAGGACGCAGCACCGAAGGCGGCCAAGAAGAAGGCGCCCGCAAAGGCGCCGGCCGCGAAAAAGGCTCCGGCCAAGAAGGCCGCGGCCAAGGCTTAAGAAGAAGTGATCGTCGCGCTTTCGGATTTGAAGCGTGACAAAACGTGAAATGATTCCGTCAAGGAATTGATCTAGAGATCAAAGCGAAGTCGGAGACGAGCTATGGCTCATAAAAAAGCAGGCGGTTCATCGCGCAACGGACGTGATTCCAAGGGCAAGCGCCTTGGCATCAAGGCGTTCGGTGGCGAGCGCGTGATCCCCGGAAACATCATCGCGCGTCAGCGCGGCACCACCTGGCATCCTGGCCTTAATGTCGGCATGGGCACCGATCATACTCTCTTCTCCAAGGTCGAGGGTCATGTCGAGTTCCGTGCCAAAGCCAATGGCCGCACATTCGTATCGGTTATTCCGATGGCGCAGGCGGCCGAATAGACGGTGGACACACATGAGTCCGCCGGGTCCTGTTGAACCGGCGGAGTCGCAAAGGGCTCCAAGGGGAGGCGGGATAACCGGCCTCCCCTTTTTGTTGCGCGCGATCCGGTTCGACCGCGCGTGACGTTCCAAGCGTTGCGTACCGATTGTCGCATCACAGGAGCTCGACATGTTGCAGGACATCCCGACGCCGACCTTGCGCGAGGCAAGAGCTTGCGTCCTCGAGACCGAACGGCTGACATTGCGCAAGCCGACGCTCGCGGACGTAAAAGCAATCGCACGCCTCGCCAATGACCGCCGCATCGCAGAGAACACCCGCCGCCTGCCGCATCCCTATACCCAGGATGACGCCATCGACTTCGTGCGCGCGCTCGGCGCCGGCGGCCGCGAAACCGTTTTCCTGATCGAGAACAATCACACGCCGATCGGCATGGTCGGCATCGACTGGCGCGAGGAAAACAGCGCCGAGCTCGGCTACTGGCTCGGCGTCGACCATTGGGGCCAGGGCTTCGGTACCGAGGCCGCGCGGGCGGTGATCGATTATTTCTTCGAGGAATTCGATCTCGACCAGCTGATCTCGGGCGCCCGGGTCGTCAATCCGTCGTCGCGCAACATCCTGGAGAAGTGCGGCTTCCAGTGGGGCGGCGTCGAGCTGCATCGCTTCGACGCGCTGGGCTCGTCGAGCCCGGTCGACTGCTTCCGGCTGTCGCGCAGCGTCTGGACCTCGCTGAAGAGCTGGAATAACTCGGTCCGGCGGGAGAGCTAGCTGGTCTAACGGTGTCGTCCCGGCGAAGGCCGGGACCCATACGCCGTGGCATCTCAATAAGGCAATCTGGCAGACACCTCGCTAGAACAACGACCAGCTGGGGTAATCGGTCCCGGCCTGCGCCGGGACGACAGCGATGGTCACGCCGGTGGATTCACCGCGGAGTCCGTGCGCCCGAGCTGCTGCTCGCGCACGAAGATATAGAGGCCGGCCGCGATGATGATCGCGGCGCCGATGATCGTGGCCCAGGACGGCACGTCGCCGAACACCACGAAGCCGAAGATCACCGCCCAGACGATCATCGAATATTGATACGGCACCACCACGCTCGCCGGCGCGAGCTTCAGCGAGCGGTTCACGCAGAGCAGCGCCGCGACCGAGATGATGCCGGCGGTGAAGAACAGTACGAGACTGCCGGGGGTCGGCGTCACCCAGCCGATCGGCGAGAGCACGAGGCCGAGGATGAACGTGCCGCCGAATTGCGATGTCGCCAGCACGATATCGGGTGTCGCGCGCAGCGATCGGGTGATCAGCATCAGCACCGCAAACGACAGGCTGCCGCCGAGCGCGATCATCGCCGGCCAGCTGATGGTCTGCGCGGATGGCTTGAGCGCGATCAGCACCCCGCAGAAGCCGACCAGGATCGCGGTCCAGCGCCGCCAGCCGATATGCTCGCCGAGCACGAGGCCCGACATCGCGGTGACGAAGATCGGCCCCGCGAGATAGTAGGTGATGACGTCGGCGAGCGGCAGATAGACGGTCGCGAGGAAGAAGGCCGCAACCTCCAGCGTCGAGAGCGTGACGCGCAGCAATTGCAGCCACGGACGCTCCAGATGCAGGAAATCCGCACGCCGCTTCCACACGATCGGCAGCAGCACGAGCAGCGCCGCGCAGGCGCGCAGCCACAGCAATTGCCCGACCGAATAGGTGGCGACGATGAATTTGCCCATCGCGTCGCCGAACGAGAACATGAAGATCGACAGCAGCATCAAGCCGATGCCGGCGAGCCGCGCCGATCGATCGTCGTAGGAGGACAGTTTTGCGAACAGGCTCATTGTTGTCTTGTTATCGCCGCCTCTGAGTCGGGCAGGTCCGGACGCCGGTTTTACCGAGGTGGCCGAGCAGGACAACCCCGGCGCGGGCATATCGAACCAATTGTCGCAGTGCCGCAGCTGCGCTACGGCTGGGCCACTTCAAAAAACGGAGCAGGAAACGCCGCATGAGCGACTTCGACCCCACCCAGCATCGCATGGTCCCGGCGCAGCGCTGGTTCGAGGATTTCGTGCTCGGCGAGCGCTTCGTGATTCCGAGCCGAACCCAGACCTCGGCGGTGTTCGCCGCGTTCCAGACCGCGAGCGGCGACACCCATCCGATTCATTACGACGTCGAATATTGCCGGACCCGCGGCATGCCCGACCTGCTCGCGCACGGCTTCCAGACCCTGGTGCACACTGCGCCCGGTGCAGGCTTGTTTCCCTATGTCGTCGAGGAGTCGCTGGTCGGCTTCCTGGAACAGTCGAGCAAGTTCCTGAAGCCGGTCTATGCCGGCGATACCATCTACCCCGCGCTGCAGGTGATCGAGCTGTCACCGGGCAAGACCACCGGCGTCGTGACCTTGCGCTCGACCGTGCACAACCAGCGCCGCGAGCTGGTGCTGGAGGGGTTGCAGAAATTCCTGGTCCGGAGGCGACCCACTTAGAGCCATGGTCCGGAAAAGTGTGAAGCGGTTTTCCGATAAGACATGCTCAAACAAGGAGCTTGGGCCGTAAAAAGGCCCGAAAATTAAGGCTTTTCGCTGAAGTCAGGGCCTTTCCGGGTTGCCGCCGCGGCCCCCCTGCCCTAACTAGTGAAAATCATGAAATTCCTCGATGAAGCCAAGGTCTATATTCGCTCGGGCGACGGCGGCAATGGCTGCGTCGCGTTCCGACGCGAGAAGTTCATCGAGTTCGGCGGGCCCTCCGGCGGCAATGGCGGCCGCGGCGGCGACGTCATCATCGAGTCCGTCGACGGACTGAACACGCTGATCGACTACCGCTACCAGCAGCACTTCAAGGCGCAGAAGGGCACCAATGGCATGGGCAAGGACCGCCATGGCGCCAACGGCAAGCCGATCGTGCTGAAGGTGCCGGTCGGCACTCAGGTGTTCGACGAGGACCGCGAGACCCTGCTGCACGACTTCACCGAGCTCGGCGAGAAATTCGTGCTGGCTGAAGGCGGCAATGGCGGCTTCGGCAACGCGCATTTCAAATCCTCCACCAACCGCGCGCCGCGCAACGCCAATCCCGGCGCGCCGGGCGAAGAGCGCTGGATCTGGCTGCGGCTGAAGCTGATCGCCGACGCCGGCCTGGTCGGGCTGCCCAATGCCGGCAAATCGACCTTCCTCTCGGTGGTCAGCGCGGCGCGGCCGAAGATCGCCGACTATCCGTTCACCACGCTGCATCCGCAGCTCGGCGTCGTGAATTACGGCGGCCGCGAATTCGTGCTCGCCGACATCCCCGGCCTGATCGAAGGCGCGCATGAAGGCGCAGGCCTCGGCGACCGCTTCCTCGGCCATGTCGAGCGCTGCCGCGTGCTGCTGCATCTGGTCGACGCGACTTGCGAGCATGCCGGCAAGGCCTACAAGACCGTGCGCACCGAGCTTGAAGCCTATGAAGGCCAGCTTGCCGACAAGATCGAGATCGTCGCGCTCAACAAGATCGACGCCGTCGCACCCGACGAGTTGAAGAAGCAGAAGGACCGCCTCAAGCGGGCGGCGAAGAAGACGCCGCTGCTGCTCTCAGGCGCGACCGGCGAAGGCGTGCAGGATGCGCTGCGTGCACTGGTCGAGGTGATCGGCGAGGCACCGGTGTCCAACAAGGCCAAGGGCGGCCAGGCCGAGCCGTGGGCAACGCCGCTGCCGCAGGGCTGAGCGGCAACCAGACTTCCCAAGCCACATTGTGGCGCCACTTGCTTCCACCTTCCTGCCAGACCGAACCCATGAAACGCCCCGCGCTCAAGAACTTTCGCCGCATCGTCGTCAAGGTCGGCTCATCACTGCTGGTCGACTCGCAGGCCGGCGAGGTGCGCGCATCGTGGCTGGCCGCATTGGTCGAGGACATCGCGAAGCTCCACGAGCGAGGCTGCGAGGTCATGGTGGTGTCGTCGGGCTCGATCGCGCTCGGCCGTAGCCGCCTGAAGCTGCCGCGCGGTCCGCTGAAGCTCGAGGAGAGCCAGGCTGCCGCAGCCGTCGGCCAGATCGCGCTGGCGCGGATCTGGTCGGAGGTGCTCGGCCATCACGGCATCGGCGCCGGGCAGATCCTGGTGACGCTGCAGGACACCGAGGAGCGCCGCCGCTATCTCAATGCGCGCTCGACCATCGCAAAGCTGCTCGAATGGGGCGCGGTGCCTGTGATCAACGAGAACGACACGGTCGCGACGACAGAGATCCGCTACGGCGACAATGATCGCCTCGCCGCCCGCGTCGCCACCATGGCGAGCGCGGACCTGCTGATCCTGCTCTCCGACATCGACGGCCTGTACACCGCGCCGCCCGCGGTCGATCCCGACGCCAAGCTGATCCCGGTGGTCGAAAGCATCACCTCGGAAATCGAGGGGATGGCAGGTTCGGCCGGCTCCGAACTGTCGCGCGGCGGCATGACCACCAAGATCGAGGCCGCGAAGATCGCGACCACCGCCGGCACCCACATGCTGATCGCCTCCGGCAAGATCGAGCATCCCTTGCAGGCGATCGCCGACGGCGGCCGCTGCACCTGGTTCCTGACCCCGGCCAATCCTGTCACCGCGCGCAAGCGCTGGATCGCGGGCTCGCTCGAGCCGAAGGGCACGCTGACCATCGACGCCGGTGCGGTGGCGGCGCTGCGCGCCGGCAAGAGCCTGCTGCCGGCCGGCGTGATCCGGGTCGACGGCCAGTTCGCCCGCGGCGACGCCGTGGTGGTGCGCGGCCCCGACACCCATGAAATCGGCCGCGGCCTGGTGGCCTATGACGCCGAGAACGCCGAGAAGATCAAGGGCCGCTCCTCGCCAGACGTGATGACCATTCTGGGCATCAGCGGCCGGTCCGAGATGATCCATCGCGACGATCTCGTGATCGGCCCGGCCGGGGCGATCCCGGCCAAATAAGCCCAAATCGCCCACCGGGCCGACAGCCGGCCTGCCGCCCACCTGCCATGCCGGTTCCGCGCCTCGCCACCCCGCAATTGCTATGCTAGAACATAGCCTTAGAGCATGATCCGGAAAAGTGGACACCGGTTTTCCGAAGAGATCATGCTCAAACAAGGACTGGGACTTCCATGAGTGCCCCTCTGAAGGCGATCGACGGCAACGCCGATCTCGCCGCCCTGATGACCGACCTCGCCGCCAAGGCGCGCGCCGCCGCGCGCGTGCTGGCACTGGCGCCGCCGGAGCAGAAGAACCGGGCGCTCGCGGCAATCGAACGCGCGATCCGCGCCAATGCGCCGGCGATCCTCGCTGCCAATGCCGAGGACGTTGCCGAGGCGCGCGCGGGCGGCATGACCTCCGCCTTCGTTGACCGCCTGACACTGACGCAGGGACGCATCGACGGAATGGCCGACGGTGTTGCGACCGTGCGCGAGATTGTCGATCCGGTCGGCGCCGTCACCGAGAGCTGGCAGCGTCCGAACGGCATGACCATCGAGCGCGTGCGGGTGCCGCTCGGCGTCATCGGCGTGATCTTCGAGAGCCGCCCCAATGTCGCGGCCGATGCCGGCGTGCTGTGCCTGAAGGCCGGCAACGCGGTGATCCTGCGCGGCGGCTCCGATAGTTTCCGCTCCTGCCGCGCGATCCATGAATGCCTGGTGCAGGGCCTGCGCGAAGCCGGCCTGCCCGAGGCCGCCATCACTTTGGTGCCGACCCGTGATCGCGCGGCCGTCGGCCTGATGCTGACCGGATTGAACGGCGGCATCGACGTGATCGTGCCGCGCGGCGGCAAGAACCTGGTCGCGCGCGTCGAGGCGGAGGCACGCGTTCCGGTGTTCGCGCATCTCGAGGGCGTCAACCACATCTATGTCGATGCCAGTGCAAAGCTCGATATGGCGAAGTCGGTCGTGCTCAACGCCAAGATGCGCCGTCCCGGCGTCTGTGGTGCCGTCGAGACCCTGCTGATCGATCGCGACGCTGCCGCGACGAAGCTGAAACCGCTGGTCGCGTTGTTGATCGATGCCGGTTGCGAGGTGCGCGGTGACGACACCGTGCAAGGCGCCGATGCCAGGGTGAAGCCTGCGTCCGACGAGGACTGGGACACCGAATACGAGGACGCGATCATCTCCGCGAAAATCGTCGACGGCCTCGATGAAGCGATTGCGCATATTCAAAATCACGGCTCGCATCACACCGATGCGATCGTGACGGAAGACACGACTGCCGCGCAAAGATTCCTCAACGAGGTCGATTCGGCGATCGTGCTGCACAACGCCTCGACCCAGTTCGCCGACGGCGGCGAGTTCGGCTTCGGCGCGGAGATCGGAATTGCCACCGGCAAATTCCACGCCCGCGGGCCGGTCGGCGCCGAGCAGCTGACGAGCTTCAAGTATCGCGTCCACGGCACCGGGCAGACACGGCCGTGATCACGATCGCACGCGCACGGTAAACCATTGCAGCAAGCCTCACGCGTGTCGTTGTCCGCAGCCCAGGCCCTGCCGTTCTACACCAACGGCATGCGTATCGGGCTGCTCGGCGGCTCGTTCAATCCGCCGCACGCCGCGCATCGCGCCATCAGCCAGTTCGCGCTCAAGCGATTGCAGCTCGATCGCGTGTGGTGGCTGCTGACGCCGGGCAATCCGCTGAAGAACCATGACGGCCTGCACGCGCTCAACGAGCGCGCCGCCGCCGCGCGCCGCGTTGCCGACGATCCGCGCATCGACATCAGCTGTCTCGAAGCTGTCATTGGCACGCGCTATACAGTAGACACGATCATCCACTTGCGCCGCCGTGTCTCCGGCGTGCACTTCGTCTGGATCATGGGCGCTGACAATCTCGCGCAATTTCATCGCTGGAAAGATTGGCGGCGCATCGCGTCCGATGTGCCGATTGCCGTGATCGACCGACCGCCCCAAAGCTTCCGCGCCCTTGCCGCACCGGCGGCGCAGGCGCTCTCGCGCTATCGCATGCCCGAAAATCAGGCGACACGGCTGGCCGACCAGCAGGCGCCCGCCTGGGTCTTCCTGACAGGAATGAAATCCAATCTGTCTTCGACCGGACTCCGGAACCCGGACGGGAGCTGGAGAACGGCGTGAAGCCGCAAAAGGGTTACTGGAATATTGAAACCATTAACCCCACATGCGTAGTATGGTCCGTGGGCGCCGAGGATTCGGCCCCCGCGATACAGTGAAAGGAATGGTCCCTGGCCACATCTGTATTGTCAAAGTCTGTTTTACCCAAGGTTCCAAAGACTGCGCGTAAAACATCGACGAAAACTGCGGCCTTGCAGGCGCAACCGGACGCCGACAAACCGGATGCCACCAAGACGCTGAGCCTGATCCTCTCCCGCCTCGATGACATGAAGGCGGAAGAAACGGTCACCATCGACCTTCGCGGCAAATCCGCATATTCCGACTACATGATCGTCACCACCGGCCGGGTTAACCGGCACGTTGGCGCGATCGCGGAAAATGTGACGAAGAGCCTCAAGGAAAACGGGGTCAAGAACATCCATGTCGAGGGCTTGCCCAATTGCGACTGGGTGCTGATCGATTCCGGCGAGGTAATCGTGCACGTGTTCAGGCCTGAGGTACGCGAGTTCTACAATCTCGAGCGATTGTGGACTCAGAACCCGGCGGTCGCGGCGGTCTAAGGCGTATCGAAGCCGATGCGAATCGGCTGCAGCGCAGCTAGTCTGCGTTGATGCGCCTTGTCGTCATCTGCATCGGCCGTCTGAAACAGGGCCCTGAACGGCAGCTCGCCGAGCGCTACCGCGAGCGCTTCGAGGATATCGGCCGCAAGCTCGGATTTCGCGGCCTCGAGATCCACGAGATCGCGGAAAGCCGCGCGCGCGACACCGCCGCACGCATTGCCGAAGAAGCAGCAGCGATCGCCGCGCTGCTGCCCGACAAATACGCGCTGGTGGCCCTCGACGAACGCGGCAAGAGCATCGACAGCGCGAGCTTCGCGCAGCAGCTCGGCCGCTGGCGCGACGAGGGTTTGGCGCATACGGCCTTCGTGATCGGCGGCGCGGACGGACTTTCGCCGGAATTGCAGCGCAAGGCTTCGTTGCGTATTGCATTCGGCTCCGCGACCTGGCCGCACCAAATGGTCCGCGTCATGCTTCTGGAACAGATTTATCGGGCCGCAACCATTTTGGCCGGCCACCCCTATCATCGCGCTTGAGCCGCGGTGACGGACAGTCGAAAGCGCTGAACCTACGCGAATGCAGCACAAGCGGGACACAGCTTCGTATTTCGGCACCGCGCGCCGCCGCGGGCTGCTGGCGTCGCTGCCCCTGTCGATCGCCATGCTCGCCGCACAGCCACAGCCCGCGGCGCATGCGCAAGCGGCACCATCGACGCAACAATCCGCTCCGCCGGCACTGCAGGCCGCAACCGCGGAGACATCGCCCGACGCCATCAAGCAGCGCGAGCAGGAGCTCGAGGCCGCACGCGAGCAGCAGCGCAAGGCGACCGAGCTGCAGGAGAAGCTGAAGGCCGACATCGCGGCGATGGGCCAGGACCGCAGCAAGCTCAATCAGCAGCTGATCGACATTGCCGGCCAGGTACGCGGCGTCGAGACAAGGATCGCGGATGCCGAGGCGCGCTTGCTGCCGCTCGATGGCCGCGAGCGCGAGATCCGCAGCTCGCTCGATTCACGCCGCTCCGAAGTGATCGAGGTGCTGGCCGCGCTGCAGCGCGCCGGGCGGCGGACCCCGCCGGCGCTGCTG
>NZ_JACMYK010000054.1 GCF_020889785.1 Bradyrhizobium acaciae | reverse complement strand
TCTCATCACGCTCTAGCCCGGATATCGCTTCGCGCATCCGGGCGAGTTGCCGATCGCCTCCCGATATCGAGGCTCACTGCTTGGTTTGCAGATAGGCGATCACGTCGGCGCGGTCGCGGGCGTCGCCGAGCCCCTTGAAGAACATCTTCACGCCGTGAACGTCGCCGCGGGGGTCGGCGAGATAGGAATCCAGCGCTGCGATGTCCCAAGGCGTCTTGTTGCCGCGCATCGCCTCTGAATAGTCGAACCCCTGGACCGACGCCGGCTGGCGGCCGACGACGTGCCAAAGGCTCGGGCCGATCTTGTTGACGCCGACGTCCAGTGAATGGCAGTTCTGGCAGGTCCGCTGGAAGATTGCCTGGCCCGCAATCGGATCGCCATCGAGCGCCCAGGCCGGCGCAGCCGAAGTCGCGAGCAGGGCGGTGGCGAGGGTCATGTTGCCGACGGCGCAGGCCACGGCAAATTTCGTCTCCATCATGAATTTCTCCGGAAACAGTTTGGATTGCAATTGGTGGGATGTCGGGTCGATCTGATCTGTTGGTTCGAGCATGATCTCCGCACAAACGCGTTCCGCGTTGCCGCGAGGGAAAGCCGGTTTCCACTTTTCCGGGTCACGCTCTAATGCCGCTCGGCTTCAGCCTCCTTCTCCAGTTCCATGATGTGGGCGCGCAGCACGTCGAATCGCGCCTCGGTCGCATCGCTGAACAACGGGTCCTTGTGCGGGGAGAGGGTCGAGGCGATGTCGGCCCAATCCTGCGGCGTCAATGCCTTGACCGCGGCGGGGAAGAAATCGCGGTCTTCCATCATGATGTGCCGCCGCTCGTGCGCCAGGAAATCGCGGATGACGGCGTCCACGTTTTCGCGCGGTATCTCGGCGCCCGCGCGCACATTGGCGACGGCATGGGCGACGAAGTGCAGACGATCGGAGCCCTTCTGATGCTCGCGCGCGAGATCGCCCATCTTCGCGGCGGTCGCCGGATCGCGATGCGCGAGCTTTGCGAAGATCAGATCTTCCTGACGGTGATGATAGAGCTCGGTATAGACCTCGAAATAGGCGATGATGCTGCCGATCACTTCGTAATCCGGACGGCCGGCGTGATCGAAAATATCCAGCTCATGCTCGAGAACGGTGAGCAGCCGCTCGATGTTGCGGTGTTCCCGGGACAGCATGTCGATGATCATGGCACTGATCCACGCAAAAGGCTGCGCAAACCAATAGACGAAAAGACCGTCGCCAACTTTGCGCTGGATCAAAACCACGCCGGATGGGTGTGACGGTCCAACGCCATGGGAGATTATTGCGCGCGCTCGCGCGCCCCATTGGCCGATCAAGGTATTGGGCGTATGATACCGCCCGAACAAGGGAAAACAGGGAGAAAACAGGGAGGATGCCATGCATCATACCTTGGTGCCCAGTGACCGCGTCGAGCACGTCTGCGTCTTCGGGCGCGATGGTGCGAAGCTCGGTTCGATCGAGCGGCTGATGCTCGACAAGGTGAGCGGAACGGTGGCCTACGCCATCATCAAGACTGGCGGCGTGCTAAGCAGTCACCACCACTATCCCATCAGATGGACCGCGCTCCACTTCGATCCCAACCGGCAGGCCTTCGAGGCCGAAGTGACGCTGGAGGATTTGCGCACGGGGCCGTCGGAGTTCGACGGCGACGAATTCGACTGGGGCGACCGCTCCCGGTCGTATACGCACCCGAATTATTGGGCGGTGTAGCTCGGAGAGGGGGCGGCGTCGTAGCCTGCATGAGCGAAGCGACATGCGGGGGCGCTGAAGCTGTCCGGCCGATAAACCCGCATATCGCTTCGCTCATCCGGGCTATCTACTGAGTCAAAATCAGGCACATGACCCAATACAAACCCGTCGGCTGGCCTTCCGTCATCCCGAGGATTGTCACGCCCGACCTCATCGGGCTGGTCGGATTCCTGCGAGATGTTTTCGCTGCGCAAGGCGAAGTCCGGTCCGGCGCGCCCACGGAAATCCGGATCGGAGACTCGATCATCCTGATCAGCGACGGCGGAGGAGTCCGCGAGGCGATGCCGGCCTTTCTCTACGTCTATGTTCAGAACACCGACGAGACCTACCGACGCGCGGTGGCGGCAGGGGCAGAATCGATCGAGACCCCCGCGGATACGCCTTACTGCGACAGACGAGCGATGGTCCGGGATTCTTGGGCAAACGTCTGGCAGATCGCCACTTACCGCGGCACTCCGTAGGATGGGTGGAGCGAAGCGATACCCATCATTCGTGTCGCGGAATGACTTGATGGGTTTCGCTTCGCTCTACCCATCCTACGCGCTAAGAAGCCCCAAAGGATGCGGCGATTACATCGAACAATTCAATGTTAGCCCGAACTCCCAAAACAAAATCGCTGGCATCTCCTCCTCCTCCGTACAATCGACTTCCGTAGATAAGCTGATCAAACGGTTCATTCCCTCCCAACTCAAATACAAACTTGGGATCGTCCGCGTGGAATATCCGAAATATCAATGGCATTTGGGTACAATACTGACTCCCCGCGAGATCAGCGCCGACTTCGAAGACAAGGCCGCAGTCTAGATTCCGATGCCAGCGGTGACGACGGCGTTCAAATGCTTGCGCCGAGCAAAATTCATCAATGAAGGGAATGACGTCGCGCTTCTTTCCTGTCCAGCCTGTCGTCTGAATTCCAAAACGTTCGCTCTCGTGCTTCTTCTGATTCCTTATGAAGGCTGCTTCGTTCGTGCTGAACTCTGCGTCATGCCCGGTTTTCTTGATATGCTCAAACAAGCATCTGACGAGGGGTGGATAGCGAAATGGAGGCTCGACAAAATCCCTGGTCGCAAAGAGTTCGTCCAAAAATGTAGACCGGTATTTTGGCTCAATACCAAATATCCGCTGGTCTGAAATAACCTTGCCTGCGCACCGCATTGTCTCCAATGCGACTTCATCCCAATATCGATTGAGCAATTCCGCCTGATGTTGACCGCAGAACTCGATCATTCGGTTCTGCCGTGCCCTGTGGACCAGAAAGCCGCGCGTCTCAAAAGCAAGCTGCGTCGAAACACGACCTGGCCAGTTTGCCAACACCTTCAGAAGAGGGTGATTTTCAATCACAACATCTCACCGCAAAAGCCGAGACGTAGAAGACGAGCGCCATCTTAAATCGGATGGCCACGTCACTGGAAAAACGCGAAAGTCGGGGGCGGTTACGCCCCTCACTCCGCCGCCTCGCTCGCACTGTTCTTCCTCGGCTTGCTGTTCGCCTTCTTCAGCACCGGCGCCAGGAATTTGCCGGTGTAGCTCCTCGGCGCTTTCACGATGTCCTCCGGCGGTCCCCAGGCGACGATCTCTCCGCCGCCGTCGCCGCCTTCGGGGCCGAGATCGATCACCCAGTCGGCGGTCTTGATGACTTCGAGATTATGCTCGATCACCACGACCGTGTTGCCCTGGGCGACCAGCTCGTGCAGCACCTCGAGCAGTTTTGCCACGTCATGGAAGTGCAGGCCGGTGGTCGGCTCGTCCAGGATGTAGAGCGTGCGGCCGGTGGCGCGCTTTGACAGCTCTTTTGCCAATTTGACGCGCTGGGCTTCGCCGCCCGACAGCGTGGTGGCCTGCTGGCCGACATGGATGTAGTCGAGGCCGACGCGATGCAGGGTCTGGAAGGTCTCGCGCACGCGCGGCACCGCCTTGAAGAACTCGGCGGCTTCCTCGACCGTCATGTCGAGCACGTCGGCGATGCTCTTGCCCTTGAACAGCACCTCCAGTGTCTCGCGGTTGTAGCGTTTGCCTTTGCAGGTGTCGCAGGTGACGTAGACGTCGGGCAGGAAGTGCATCTCGATCTTGATGACGCCGTCGCCCTGGCAGGCCTCGCAGCGGCCGCCCTTGACGTTGAAGGAGAAGCGCCCGGGCTCGTAGCCGCGGGCCTTCGCCTCCGGCAGGCCGGCGAACCATTCGCGGATCGGCGTGAAGGCGCCGGTATAGGTCGCGGGGTTGGAGCGCGGCGTGCGGCCGATCGGCGACTGGTCGATGTCGATGATCTTGTCGATGTGCTCGAGGCCCTCGATGCGGTCGTGCGGCGCCGCGCCCTCGCTGGCGTTGTTCAGCTTGCGGGCGATCGACTTGTAGAGCGTGTCGATCAGCAAGGTCGACTTGCCGCCGCCGGAGACGCCGGTCACGCAGGTGAACAGGCCGAGCGGAATTTCGGCCGAGACGTTCTTCAGATTGTTGCCGCGCGCGTTGATGACCTTGATGGTGCGGCGGTGGTTCGGCGGCCGCCGGTCGGGCACCGGCACCGAAAGCTCGCCGGTGAGGTACTTGCCGGTCAGCGACTTCGGATTGCGCATGATCTGGTCGGGCGTGCCTTCGGCGACGATGTGGCCGCCATGCATGCCGGCGCCGGGGCCGATGTCGAGCACGTAATCGGCAAGGCGAATGGCATCCTCGTCATGCTCGACCACGACCACGGTGTTGCCGAGGTCGCGCAGCCGCTTCAGCGTGTCGAGCAGGCGCGCATTGTCGCGCTGGTGCAGGCCGATCGACGGCTCGTCCAGCACGTAGAGCACGCCGGTCAGTCCCGAGCCGATCTGCGAGGCGAGGCGGATGCGCTGGCTCTCGCCGCCGGACAGGGTGCCGGACGAGCGCGACAGCGTCAGGTAATTCAGGCCGACATCGAGCAGGAAGGTCAGACGCTCGCGGATCTCCTTGAGGATGCGCGCGGCGATCTCGTTCTGCTGCGCATTCAGCGCCTCGGGCACCGTCTCGAACCATTCGCCGGCGCGCTTCACCGAGAGCTCCGAGATCTCGCCGATGTGCCTAGCCCCGATCTTGACGCACAGCGCCTCGGGCTTCAGGCGGTAGCCGTGGCAACCTTCGCAGGGCACGTCGGAGAAATACTTGCCGAGCTCCTCGCGCGCCCACTCGCTCTCGGTCTCGCGGTAGCGGCGGTCGATGTTGGTGACGACGCCCTCGAACGGCTTCTTGGTGTCGTAGGAGCGGACGCCGTCCTCATAGGAGAACTTGATCTCGTCGTCGCCGGAGCCGTGCAGCAGCGCGTTCTGGACCTTCTTGGTCAGGTCCTTCCACTTGGTGTCGAGCGTGAACTTGTAGTGCTTGCCGAGCGCGGTCAGGGTCTGGATGTAATAGGGCGAGGACGACTTCGCCCACGGCGCGATCGCGCCCTTGCGCAGGGTCAGCTCCTTGTCGGGGATGACCAGGTCCTCGTCGATATGCTGCTCGACGCCGAGGCCGCCGCAGGCCGGGCAGGCGCCATACGGATTGTTGAAGGAAAAGAGTCTGGGCTCGATCTCGGGGATGGTGAAGCCGGAGACCGGGCAGGCGAACTTCTCGGAGAACAGGATGCGCTCGGGGCCGCTCTTGTCGTGGATTTTTGCGGTCTTCTTCTTGTCTTCTTTCTTCTCGTCCTGCGCCGCCACCGGCGCGTCGGCGTATTCGATCACCGCGAGGCCCTCGGCGAGCTTCAGCGCGGTCTCGAAACTTTCCGCGAGGCGCTGGGCAAGGTCGGGGCGCACCACGATGCGGTCGACCACGACGTCGATGTCGTGCGGGAATTTCTTGTCGAGCGCGGGCGCTTCCGACAGCTCGTAGAAGGTGCCGTCGATCTTGACGCGCTGAAAGCCCTTCTTGAGGTACTCGGCGAGCTCCTTCTTGTACTCGCCCTTGCGGCCGCGCACGACGGGCGCCAGCAGATACAGTCGCGTGCCTTCCGGCAGCGCCAGCACGCGGTCGACCATCTGCGAGACGATCTGGCTCTCGATCGGCAGGCCGGTGGCGGGCGAATAGGGCACGCCGACGCGGGCCCACAACAGGCGCATGTAGTCGTAGATCTCGGTGACGGTGCCGACGGTGGAGCGCGGGTTCTTCGACGTGGTCTTCTGCTCGATCGAGATCGCCGGCGACAGGCCGTCGATCTGGTCGACGTCGGGCTTCTGCATCATCTCCAAGAATTGCCGCGCATAGGCCGACAGCGACTCGACGTAGCGGCGCTGGCCCTCGGCGTAGATGGTGTCGAATGCGAGCGACGATTTGCCGGAGCCGGACAGGCCGGTGAACACCACGAGCTTGTCGCGCGGAATCTCGACGTCGATGTTCTTCAGATTGTGTTCGCGCGCGCCGCGGATCGTGATGGCGCGCGATGAGGAGCCGGCGTTCTGTTGGCGCTTCGCCTTGAGCACTTCATCCATTGCGACAGTTCCGGGCGCATGATCGGGCGCCTTTTGGGCGCGCATCGCCGGTGATGCCGGGACCTTGCGCCGATGGGTGTGAAGACTGGAACGTAGGAAGAACGGTCGACAATTTCCAGTGCTGAGTCGGGTCCATCAACGGATAGTTTGCCTGATGGCAGCAGCCGTCAGCAGGACCGGTTCCGCTGGAGGCTTTTCCCGTCCCGACGGAGTCGGAACAGGGCTCCGGGTTCTTGTTCTGGCGGATTTCTGTAACGCGAACCGGGATCCGCTTCGCTCGAAAACGGCTCTCACGCAAAAAGGCCGGCGCGAGGCCGGCCTTTCCGAGCGATCCGAACTTCTCGGATCAGCTTGGTACTTGCTCAGTACTTGGCGACGATCGGGCCGCCGAAGTGATAGTTCACGCCGAACTGCACGCTGTGCAGGTTGAGGTCGCCGGTGGGCACACCGAAATAGCTCTCGCCGCCGAGGCTGCGATACAGGTACTCACCCTTGATCGACCACTGCGGGGCGATGAACGCCTCGATGCCGGCGCCGACGGTCCAGCCGGAGTGGAAGTTGCTCTGCGAGGCGGTCACGCCGAGCGCGGTGACGCTGATCTTGTTGTCGATCCAGGCATAGCCGCCGGTGCCGTAGAACAGCACCTTGTCGACGGCGAAGCCGATGCGGCCGCGCACGGTGCCGAGTGCATCGGTCTTGCTCTTCACGGTGATGCCGAGCGCGCTGGCCGACGCATCGACGTCAGCCCAGCCGCCGTCGGCCTCGATGCCGTACACGATGTTGGCGGACTGCCAGTTGTAGCCGATGGTGCCGCCGGCGAAGCCGCCTTCCATCTTCGGACTACCGGAGTTCTCGCTGGCGTAGCCGCCGAAGCCGCCGATGTAGAAGCCGGTCCAGTTGTAGATCGCGGCCAGCGGCGGAGCCTTCACGTAGGGGGCGCGAGCCGCCATATCAGCGGCGTTGGCAGGTGCAAAAGCGCTCAGTGCAAACATGCCGGCCGATGCCAGCAAAACATTCCTGATTTTCAAAGACCCAGTCCCATTTTCTTGTTGTCCCCTCAAAACATTGAAGGGAGCGTCACAGCAGTGTCGCGTGACGATCCTGTGTTTCTACATAGAAATCTTGGAGGTTGTGTATCCGTGAAACCACAATGCACGGAAAACGGCTGTAGCGCGCATGCGCAGCGAAGAGCCGGCGCAAGGCGCGCTCCGGTATTTCGATGCGACGGAGCGGTGCGTGAGCGGCAGCCGCCTCAGTAATTTGCGGCGAATATTCATTCGACGCCGGTGCAGCTCCCGTGCGCGTCGCCGGCTGCGGCGGAGGTAGGCGAGAGCCGGCATTGTAGCGACGCAGGATGTCGCCGACCGCGGCGCCGCCGCTCGCGGGCGACCCACAAACAAAAAGGCCGGCGCGAGGCCGGCCTTTCGTCTGGATCAAATCCGGGTCGCGCGATCAGTAGCGCGCAACGGCCGGGCCGCCCCACTTGTAGTTCACGCGGACGGTGACGAGGTCGACGTCCTGGCGATCACGGACGCTGCTGAACAGCGCGCCGGTCGGGGTGGTGAGGTTGTAGGTCTTGTCCTGCATGAACAGGTGATCGTATTCGACGCCTGCGGTCCAGTTCGGCGCGAAGCCGACTTCGATGCCGGCGCCGATGGTGCCACCCCAGCGGGTGTCGCTGGCGCGGCCGGCGAGCGCGCCGGTCGGCGTGAAGTAGGTGCTGAAGCGGTTGTCGGTCAGCGCCGCACCGCCCTTGGCGTAGAGCAGCACGTTGTTGACGGCGTAGCCGATCTGGCCGGTGAACAGGCCGAAGGCGTCGATCTTGGTCTGGTTGGTGAACAGGGCCGGGAAGATCGCGCTGTTGTTGCTGCCCTTCAGGTCGGCCCAGTCGCCCTGCGCTTCGAGGCCGAACACCCAGGTGCCCGCCTGCCAACGGTAGCCGATCTGGCCGCCGGCGACGCCGCCGGTCGCATCATGGCAACCATCCGATCCGATGAAGATGCCGCCCGGGACCTGGTCCCAGCAATTGTGGCTCGAGCCCCAGCCGCCGTTGGCGCCGATGTAGAAGCCGCTCCAGTCATAGACGGCAGCGATCATCGGCGGCGCCTTGGTGTAGGGGCGCGCAGCGAGGTCAGCGGCGGCGGCAGGCGCAGCAAACGCGAACAGAGCAACCGTTCCGAGCAAAAACTTCTTCATTTCAAACTCCCCAGCTTCCCGATCGGCTTCCAAAAGGGTCCCGAAGCCGAACTCAGACGCGAGCGCCCGCCTGATGGTTGGTAGCTATACGCTGATTCAACCGGAAAGGCCGTCTCCCAAAAGCCACACTCAGGGAAGAAGTGCGGCGAGAATAAGATGCTGATTTATATACTTATTTTCTAAAGTGCCGAAGCCGCTCAGCGGCCTGAGCCGAAATCGGCTGTCGCTCCATTGCTCGCGCCCGCTTCTACGGTTGGTTGTGGCGAACAAAACTGGAACATTCCCGGCCGGAATGCTATATCTGATTATCGTGGATAACCGCGCGAGGACCAAGGCGGCGAGCCGGCACCGGCGTATAGGGTCATCCACGACGCCTGCAATGTAAGTGGCGAAGGTTGAGAGCGGCGGCCGATGTCCGGACGCCCGGTTTTTGAGTGGAGATGATGCGATGGCAGGAAGCGTGAACAAGGTGATCCTGGTTGGAAACCTCGGCAAGGATCCGGAAATCCGGCGGACCCAGGACGGCCGTCCGATTGCAAATCTTTCCATCGCCACCTCGGAAACCTGGCGCGACAAGGGCACCGGCGAGCGCAAGGAGAAGACCGAGTGGCACCGCGTCGTGATCTTCAACGAGGGGCTCTGCAAGGTCGCCGAGCAGTATCTGAAGAAGGGCGCCAAGGTGTACATCGAGGGTCAGTTGCAGACCCGCAAATGGACCGACCAGAGCGGCGTCGAGAAGTACTCGACCGAAGTCGTGCTGCAGGGCTTCAACTCCAACCTCACCATGCTCGACGGGCGGAGCGGTGGAGGCGGCAGCTTCTCTGATGATGGCGGCAGCGATTTCGGCTCGTCCGGACCGGTCAGCTCGGCACCGCGCCGCGCAGTTGCCGCCGGCGGCGGCAGCCGCAACAGCGACATGGACGACGACATCCCGTTCTGAGCGCGCCCCTCGAACATTACGTCGGCCGCCGCCCCGTGAAGATCATTTCCCGGGACGGTGGCTCTACGCGTCATGGCAATTTCCTCATGTGAATTGTGAGGATAACTTCCCAACTATCTGGAGTGTTTTCCGTCGCTGACGGTGAACAGCGCGAGTTCCCGGGACTTTGACACAGGTCGATGTAAATGATATTTACATTGGCCCGCGGCAAGCGCTGTCCGGCCGCGCGCTTCACTCGAGGGCCGCCTCCATGAGCCTCGCGCCGTTGCTCGACGCCGCGCCTGCGGTCCCGCTCCATGCCTTTGCCGCAATGGCCGCCTTCGTGCTCGGCTGCATTCAGCTCGCCGCGCCCAAGGGCACGCTGCCGCATCGGACGCTGGGCTGGATCTGGGTGATCCTGATGCTGGTCGTCGCCGCGAGCTCGTTCTGGATCCACCAGATCCGCCTGGTGGGGCCGTGGAGCCCGATCCATCTGCTGTCGATCTTCTCGCTGGTCATGCTGGTGCTCGGCGTGACGGCTGCCCGGAGCCACAACGTCCGCAGCCACAAGTTCACGATGATCGGCATCTTCTTCGGCGCGCTGGTCATCGCCGGACTGTTCACCTTCATGCCCGGACGGATCATGCACGCCGTGATTTTCGGCCACTGAAAGTGCGAATGCGGCTGCTGCGAGGCCGGTTCCAGCTGGCCTTTGCCGTCAGGCAATCGCGGCCCGGAGCGGACCGTCCGGGAACCTGCAGTGTCGCCAGTAAGTGCATGAAAAAACGAAGGGAAAAACGGCTTGCGGGAGCCGCCGAAGGGTGGTTATCAGACCCTCGATGGGCTATATGATTCCCCAGTAAAACTGACCGGATTTCCCCTTTGTCCGAACCCGAAGACGACAAGCCCGGCGAGCCGCCGGTGCCCTCAGATATTCGTCCCGTTTCCATCCTCGACGAGATGAAGAAGTCCTACCTCGATTACGCGATGAGCGTGATCGTGTCGCGTGCGCTGCCCGATGCCCGCGACGGGCTGAAGCCGGTGCATCGGCGCATTCTCTACTCGATGCACGAGCAGGGACACACCCCGGACAAGAAGTACGTGAAGTCCGCGCGCGTCGTCGGCGACGTGATCGGTAAATATCACCCGCATGGCGACCAGTCGATTTACGACGCGATGGTCCGCATGGCGCAGGATTTCTCGCTGCGGGTGCCGCTGATCGACGGCCAGGGCAATTTCGGTTCGGTCGACGGCGATCCGCCGGCGGCCTATCGATACACCGAGGCGAGGCTGACCAAGGCGGCGCTGGCGGTTCTCGCCGATATCGACATGGAGACCGTCGATTTCCAGCCGAACTACGACAACTCGGAGAAAGAGCCGTCGGTTCTGCCGGCCCGGTTCCCGAACCTGCTGGTCAATGGCGCCGGCGGCATCGCCGTCGGCATGGCGACCAACATCCCGCCGCACAATCTCGGCGAGGTCGTCGACGCCTGCGTGGCGCTGATCGACAATCCGGCGCTCACGATCGACGAACTGATCGACATCATTCCCGGACCTGACTTCCCGACCGGCGGCGTCATCCTCGGCCGCCAGGGCATCCGCTCGGCCTACCATCTCGGCCGCGGCTCGATCGTGATGCGCGGCAAGGTCGCGATCGACACCATCCGCAAGGATCGCGAAGCCATCATCATCACCGAAATTCCCTATCAGGTGAACAAGGCGACGATGGTCGAGCGTATCGCCGACCTCGTGAAAGAGAAGAAGATCGAGGGCATCGGCGATCTCCGCGACGAGTCCGACCGCGACGGCTATCGCGTCGTCATCGAACTGAAGCGCGAAGCGGTGCCCGATGTGGTGCTCAACCAGCTCTACCGGTTCACGCCGCTGCAGACCAATTTCCCGGCCAACATGCTGGCTCTGGATTCCGGTCGTCCGCAGACGATGAATCTGAAGGACCTGCTCACCATCTTCGTCGCGTTCCGCGAGCAGGTGGTGACCCGGCGGACCAAGTTCCTGCTCGGCAAGGCCCGCGATCGCGCCCATATCCTGGTCGGCCTTGCGATCGCCGTCGCCAACATCGATGAGATGATCCGTGTCATCCGAACCTCGCCCGATCCGAACACCGCGCGTGAGTCGCTGATGTCGCGCGACTGGCCGGCGCGCGACGTCGAGGCCATGATCACGCTGATCGACGATCCCCGGCATCGCATCAACGACGACGGCACGCTGCGGCTGTCGATGGAGCAGGCCAGGGCCATCCTCGACCTCCGCCTGCAACGCCTGACCGCGCTCGGGCGCGACGAGATTTCCGAGGAGCTCGACAAGCTCGCGGCTGAGATCGCCGACTACCTCGACATCCTGCGCTCGCGCGCCCGCGTGCAGGGCATCGTCAAGACCGAGCTCGCCGAGGTGAAGGAGCAGTTCGCTACGCCGCGCAAGACCGTGATCATCGAGCAGGAAGGCGAGGTCGAGGACGAGGACCTGATCCAGCGCGAGGACATGGTCGTGACGGTGTCGCATGCGGGCTACGTCAAGCGCGTGCCGCTGTCGACCTACCGGGCACAGCGCCGCGGCGGCAAGGGCCGCGCCGGCATGCAGACCCGCGACGAGGATTTCGTCTCGCGCCTGTTCGTGGCGTCCACGCACACGCCGGTGCTGTTCTTCTCGTCGCGCGGCCAGGTCTACAAGGAGAAGGTCTGGCGGCTGCCGATGGCCGCGCCAAACGCGCGCGGCAAGGCGCTGATCAACATCCTGCCGCTGGAGCAGGGCGAACGCATCACCACGATCATGCCGCTGCCGGAGGATGAATCCTCCTGGGCCAATCTCGACGTGATGTTCGCGACAACAGGCGGCACGGTTCGCCGCAACAAGCTGTCGGATTTCGTCGACGTCCGCCGCTCCGGCATCATCGCCATGAAGCTCGGCGAGGGCGAGGCGATCGTCGACGTGCAGATCTGCACCGAGCGTGACGACGTGCTGCTGACCGCCGCCGGCGGCCAGTGCATCCGCTTCCCGGTCACCGATGTGCGCGTCTTCACCGGCCGCACCTCGATGGGCGTGCGCGGCATTGCGCTCCCCGAGGCCGACAAGCTGATCTCGCTGGCGATCCTGCGCCACGTCGAGACCACCTCGGACGAGCGCTCGGCCTATTTGAAGATGCGCCGCGCGGTGGCCGGCGAGACCACGGCCGAGGAACCGGTCGAGGCCGAGGGCGAGGAGACCGCGAACGCGATCCAGCTGTCGCAGGAGCGCTATGCCGAGCTGTCGGCGGCCGAGCAGGTGGTACTCACCGTCTCGGTCAACGGCTACGGCAAGCGGACCTCGTCCTACGAGTACCGCACCACCGGCCGCGGCGGTAAGGGCATCGTTGCGATGAGCGTCAACAACCGCAACGGCAATCTGGTGGCGTCGTTCCCGGTCGAGGACGCCGACCAGATCATGCTGGTCACCGACAAGGGACAGCTGATCCGCTGCCCGGTGGCCGACATCCGCGTCGCCGGCCGCTCGACCCAGGGCGTGATCGTGTTCGATACCGCCGAGGACGAGCACGTGGTCTCGGTCGAGCACATTCCGGAAGAGGAAAACGGCGAGAACGGCAACGGCGGCTAGCGCGCCGTTTCGGAGAAATCCGTAGAAATCCGTAGCCCGGATGCCGTGAAGCGAAATCCGGGCTACGCAGATACTGCGATCAGATCTCGATCTCCGTACCGAACTCCACCACCTGACCGGTCGGCACGCCGAAGAAGGCCGCGGACCGTTCGGCGTTGCGTTGCAGGAAGGCGAACAGCGATTCCCGCCACACCCACATGCCCGGAACGTCCTCCCGCGGGATGATGGTTTCGCGGCCGATATAATAGGTCACGTCGGAGAGATCGATGCCGGGCAGCTTGCTCTGCTGGCAGGCGAGCTTCAGGCCCTCATAGATGGTTGGATATTGCATGAAGCCGTAGTGCAGGATGATGCGGGTGATGCCCGGGCTGATCTCGATCACGTCGGCGCGCTCTTCGTCCGAAATCCTGGGCCGCTCCTCGATCTGCACGGTGACCAGCAGCACGCGCTGATGCAGCACGTGATTGTGCTTGACGAACTGGGTCAGCGCGAGCGGCACCCCGTTGGGGGCTGAGGCCAGGAACACGGCGGTGCCGGGCAGGCGCGCGCTGCACTTGTTGACCGCGGTCTCGATCAGATCCTCTTCCGGTTGGCGCAGCTTGGCGCGCGCCTTTTCGACCAGCTTCACGCCGCTGCGCCAGGTCAGCATCAGGAACGCCACCGCGGCCGCGAGCAGCAGCGGGAACCAGCCGCCTTCGAACAGCTTCTCGGTATTCGCCGCGAAGAAGATCGCATCGATGATGAAGAAGAAGCCGTTCACCGCGAGCACGACGATCGGCGGATAGCCCCACTGGATCGCGACCAGCGCGGCGAGCAGCGTGGTGATCGCCATCAGCAGCGACACGGCGATGCCGTAGGCGCCGGCGAGGGCGTCCGAGGTGCCGAAGGCGAGCACGGCGCCGAGCGTTGCCGCCGCGAGCAGCCAGTTCACCAGCGGCACATAGATCTGCCCGATCGCGTCGCTCGTGGTGTGCTCGATGTGCATGCGCGGCAGGAAGCCGAGCTGGATCGATTGTTGGGTCAGCGAGAACACGCCGGAGATGATGGCCTGCGAAGCGATCACGGTGGCAACGGTCGCGAGCAGGACGAGCGGGTAATGCGCCCAGTCGGGTGCAAGCTGGAAGAACGGGTTGTCGATCGAGTTCGGGTTGTTGATGAGCTCGCCGGCCTGGCCGAAATAGTTCAGCACCAGCGCGGGCAGGCAGATGGCGAACCAGGCGAGTCGGATCGGAAAGCGGCCGAAATGCCCCATGTCGGCATACATCGCCTCACCGCCGGTGACCGCGAGGAATGCGGCGCCGAGGATGGCGAAGCTGACGTGAAAATCCTGATGGATCAGGAAATCGAATGCATAGAACGGGCTCAGTGCGACCAGCACGCCGGGCGCCTTGACGATGCCGTGAATGCCGAGCGCTGCGAGCACGGCGAACCAGAACAGCATCACCGGGCCGAAGATCTTGCCGATGAAGCCCGTGCCCTGCTTCTGCATGAAGAACAGGCCGATCAGGATCACGACGGTGAGTGGCACCACCGCCGGCGTCAGCGAAGGCGCGTCGACCTTGAGGCCTTCGATCGCCGACAGCACGGAAATTGCCGGCGTGATCGCACCGTCGCCATAGAGCAGGGCCGCGCCGATCAGGCCGACGACCAGCAGATGGGCGCGCCAGGTGCCGGGCGCGGCATTGCGCGCCGAGAGCAGCGCCAGCAGGGCGACGATACCGCCTTCACCGCGGTTGTCCGCGCGCAGGATCAGCATCGCGTATTTGACTGAAATGATGAGGATCAGCGCCCACAGGATCAGCGAGACCGTGCCAAGCACCGCACTCTGGCTGAGTGGTCCGCCATGGGCGGCGGCCTTGGCAGCTTCCTTCAGGGCGTAAAGGGGGCTGGTGCCGATGTCGCCATAGACGACGCCGAGGGCACCAAGCGTGACGGCAACCGGAATCGGACTGCTTGGAGGATGGCCGGAAGAAACGATGGCGGGCGTACTGGTCACGGCAATCCCCCGATGGCTTGCGCTCGCCGGGTCATCCGGTCGGGCGCCTTAGACGATAGTCTGCGACGGGACGTCGCAAATTACCATTGGGTTTTGTGTGACGGATTGAGCTTGCACCGAACTGACGGGCCGGTTTCCGCTCCGATCACGGCGGAGTGGCAAGGCGATCGCTTCGGGCTGCTGCGACGGGCGGCCACGTTGCATGGGGTTGTTTTCGATATTTTGGCAACGCCCACGCAAATTGTCGGGATTGGTCGCTGCACCTGGACCAGTGCCGGGTGTCCTCAAATCACCTACGGGGTGCGATCGGCGGTGACGAGGCGGGCTTCGCGAACCCCCGTCTTGTTGCCAGCGCTGCGCAGACAGGACGCTTCGAAATTCGGCCAGGCCTGCTGCGAGCAGTCCTTGCCGACCGGGTGAATGTCGAGACGATCGCTCTTGGCCAGTGGCTGCGGGGTGGAGGCCTCGACCTGCGGCGCAAAGCCCGGCAGAACGGTGAGCGCGGCGGCAATGAACGCGGCAACGGCGATAGCGGAAAGTGCCTTGATCATGACGGTCCCCATGTGATCGGACCCCCCGGGCCCGTCGTTTCGTTGTCCAATGTCTACCGGCCGCAAGTTTCCTGGTGTCTTCGCCACCCCAGGAAATGGTTTCGTCGCGGACCGGCTTTGTTTCGTCCGCCAACGGCCGACGAAACATTCACCCTCGTAGACGCTGGCATCCCAAAACTCGTTCACTGGACCAGGAGGAATTTATTTCGCGCGGTCGCGGGAACCCGGGCGGCTTGCCGGGGAGAGCCGGGCGGGTTAGGAGGGGCCATGTCCCGTATCGCGATCTATCCCGGCTCCTTCGATCCCGTCACCAACGGCCATCTGGACGTGGTGAGACAGGCCGTCTTCCTCTGCGACCGCCTGATCGTCGCCATCGGCGTCCATCCCGGCAAGAAGCCGCTGTTCTCCACCGAGGAGCGGCTGGCCATGGTCCACGAGGTGTTCGGGCCCATCGCCCAGAACGCGGGCTGCGCCTTCGAGAGCGCGACCTATGATAATCTCACGGTTGCCGCAGCCCGTGCGGCCAAGGCCACGCTGATGATTCGCGGCCTGCGCGACGGCACCGATCTCGACTATGAGATGCAGCTCGCCGGCATGAATGAGGCCATGGCGCCCGAAGTGCATACCGTGTTCGTTCCGGCGTCGGTCGCGGTTCGCCCGATCACCGCCACACTGGTGCGCCAAATCGCCCAGATGGGCGGCGACTTCTCTGCATTCGTGCCGTCATCAGTCGCCGCTAGCCTGAAGGCCAAGTTCGCCGGCTGATACCGGCGGCCTGCCACATCCCGAACGTTACAGAGATCCGGAGTTTCCATGATCCGCATTCTTGCATTCGTCGCCGCGCTGCTCTGCGTCGTGCCCGCAGTGGCGCAGCCGCTGCCTGCCAATCTCGACAAGGCCAATGCGATCGTGATCGACACCACCAAGGGCCGCATCGTCATCAAGCTGCGCACCGACATCGCGCCCCAGCACGCCGAGCGCATCAAGCAGTTGGCGCGCGAGGGCTTCTACAACAACGTGCCGTTCCATCGCGTGATGGATGGCTTCATGGCGCAGACCGGCGACGGCCAGAACTTCAACGGCACCGGCGGCTCGAAATACCCGAACCTGAAGCAGGAATTCTCGCAGGTCCCGTTCAAGCGCGGCATCGTCGGCATGGCCCGGCGCGGCGACAGCGTCGACAGCGCCAATTCGCAGTTCTTCATCATGTTCGCCGACGGATCGAGCCTCAACGGCCAGTACACCGTGATCGGCGAGGTGGTGTCGGGCATGGATGTGGTCGACAAGCTGAAGAAGGCGTCTGCGGGCTCGCCGGGCGGCACCGTCACCGATCCCGACAAGATGGTGAAGGTGCAGGTCGCATCCGACATCAAGTGATCTGGATGGCGGCGCGCAGCAAACCACTTGCCTGGTTCGCTGCGCCGCTGATCTGCCTTGCGCTCGCCGTGCCGGCGCGGGCCGAGCCGCCGGAGCAACTCAATACGATCAGGGATGTCGTGCTTGCCGTCCACCGCTGCTGGCGGCCGCCGCCGGCGGACAAGGCCGGCCCGATCGACATTACCGTCATTGTCAGCTTCAACCGCGAGGGCGCGATCCTCGGACATCCCAGGATCAGCTATGAATCGCAGGAGGCGACCGACAATGACCGGATCGCATACCGGGTCGCGGTGATGGAGGCGTTGCAACGCTGCACGCCGATGCCATTTACCGAGAGCCTGGGCGGCGCAGTGGCTGGCCGCCCATTCGCGATCCCGTTCAGGAACAAGAAATACCCACCCCGAAGCCAGGAGAAGCGAGCATGGCTGCTACCGAAAATACTCTGATCCTCGAAACCACCCAGGGCCCGGTCACGATCGAGATGCGCCCGGATCTCGCGCCCGGCCACGTCGCGCGGATCAAGGAGCTGGTCCGTGAAGGCTTTTACGACGGCATCGTGTTCCATCGCGTGATCGACGGCTTCATGGCGCAGACCGGCTGCCCGCAGGGCACCGGCATGGGCGGCTCCGGCAAGAAGCTGAAGGCCGAGTTCAACAAGGAGCCGCATGTCCGCGGCACCGCCTCGATGGCCCGCGCCGCCAATCCGGATTCCGGCGACAGCCAGTTCTTCATCTGCTTCGACGACGCCTCCTTCCTCAACGGCCAGTACACGGTCTGGGGCAAGGTCACCGAGGGCATGGAGAACGTCGACAAGATCAAGCGCGGCGAGCCGGTTCAGAACCCGGACAAGATCGTCAAGGCGCGCATGGCCGCCGACGCGGCGTAAGTCGAACACTCCGTCATTCCGGGGCGTCGCGAAAGCGACGACCCCGGACTGACAATGTTGTGGTCATCGCGCCGTGCGCACCGATCTCTTCGACTTCGAGCTGCCGCCCGAAAGCATCGCGCTTCGGCCCGCGAGCCCGCGCGATTCCGCGCGGATGCTGGTGGTGCATTCCGACGGCGTGCTGCGCGACGCCACCATCGCGGACCTGCCGCATTGGCTGGCGCCGGGCGATCAGATCGTCGTCAACGACACCAAGGTGATCGCAGCCCAACTCAAAGGCCGCCGCATCGGGCGCGAGACCGAGCCGAAGATCGAGGCGACCTTGATCAAGCGGCTCGACGGCTCGCGCTGGCAGGCGCTGGTGAAGCCGGCGAAGAAGCTCGCCCCCGGCGACACCATCCGCTTCGGCAACGAAGGCAAGGTCTGCCTGCTCGGCAATCTCGACGCGCAGGTCGAGGCCAAGGGACAGGAGGGCGAGGTGACGCTGTCATTCTCGTTCCACGGTCCGGTGCTCGACCAGGCGATCGCCGATGTCGGTGCCACACCGCTGCCGCCCTACATCGCCTCGAAGCGCACGCCCGACGACCAGGACGTCAGCGACTACCAGACCATGTTTGCCGCCAATGAAGGCGCGGTCGCAGCGCCGACGGCCGGATTGCATTTCACGCCGGCGCTGGAGGCCACACTGAAGAGCCGTGGCGTCGCGCTGCATCGGCTGACGCTGCATGTCGGGGCAGGGACGTTCCTGCCGGTCAAGGTGGACGAAACCTCCGAGCACAAGATGCATGCCGAATGGGGCTGCATCACCGCGGAGACCGCTAACGCATTGAATGCCGCGCGCGCAAAAGGCGGCCGGATCATTGCGATCGGCACCACGTCGCTGCGGCTATTGGAAAGCGCCGCCAATGCCGACGGCACCATCCAGCCGTTTGCGGCGGAGACCTCGATCTTCATTACGCCGGGCTATCGTTTCCGCGCGGTCGATATTCTGCTGACGAATTTCCATTTGCCGCGCTCGACGCTGTTCATGCTGGTCTCGGCCTTCTCCGGCCTCGAGACGATGCAGGCCGCCTACGCGCACGCGATCAGGGACGGCTACCGGTTCTATTCGTACGGCGATGCGTGTTTGTTGTTTCGGGCAGGCGACTGACTCCGCAAACAACGCTCCATCACCGTCACCCTGAGGTGCCGGAGCGTAGCGGAGGCCTCGAAGGGCGACGGCCCGACTTGGGCCGTGCATCCTTCGAGGCTCGCTCTGCTCGCACCTCAGGATGACGGAGTTAGCAACGACGTCTTCATCTCACGCCATCGCGCGCTCGGGCAGCAGCTCGGCGATCTGCACCGCGTTCAGCGCGGCGCCCTTGAGCAGCTGATCGGCGGCGACGAACATCGAGATCGAATGGCCGGAGGGATCGCTGAGATCCTTGCGGATGCGGCCGACCAGCACGTCGTCCTGGCCAGAGGCGTCGATCGGCATCGGGAAGTAGTTCTTGACGCGATCGTCGACGATCTTGACGCCCGGCGCCTGCGCCATGATCGCGCGCACCTGGTCCTCGGTGATCGGCTTCTCGCATTCGAAGGTGATCGCCTCGCAATGCGCGCGCAGCACCGGCACCCGCACGCAGGTGACGCCGACCGCGATCTTCTCGTCCTCGAAGATCTTGTGGGTCTCCTTGATGACCTTGGTCTCCTCGTCGTTGTAGCCGGTTTCCGGATCAACGGCCGTGTTGTGGTTGAACAGGTTGAAGGCGTAGGGGTGCGGCATCACCTTCGGGGTGTAGACCTGTCCGTTGAGATTGGCGCGGGTGGATTCGACGAGTTCGTCCATCGCGGCAGCGCCGGCGCCGCTCGCGGCCTGGTAGGTCGAGATGATCACGCGCTTGATGCGGTTCTTCTGGTGGATCGGCCAAAGCGGCACCAGCGCGGTGATCGCGGCGCAGTTCGGATTGGCGATGATGCCCTTGTGGTCGCGGATACGCCTGGCGTTGATTTCGGGGATCACCAGCGGCACGTTTGGGTCCATGCGGAACGCCGAGGAGTTGTCGACCACGACGGCGCCGGACTTCACCGCAACCGGTGCGAACTTCTTGGAGATGCCGCTGCCGGCCGAGAACAGCGCGATGTCGACGCCCTCGAAGGCGCGCTCGCTCAGCTCTTCGATCACGACCGGCTTGCCGCGGAAGGTGACGGTCTTGCCGGCCGAGCGGGCGCTCGCCAGCGCCTTCAGCTTGCCCACGCGGAAGCCGCGCTTGTCCATGGTGGCGATGAATTCGGCGCCGACTGCACCGGTGACGCCGACAATCGCGACGACGGGATCGTTACTCACTGTGTCCTCCATTCGAGTCTCGGTTGAGCATGATCTGATCGGAAAACCGGTTCCCACTTTTCCGGATCATGCTGTTGTGTTGCAGGCAATAAAAAAGCCCCGGACCTTCATCAGGCGGGGCTTCGGGTAGAGATGATGCGGTTCGACCGACTACGCGCGCACGCCTCCCGAGGCCCCAGAGGGCTTGGTGGTTTTGGTGGTGCGTTTGGTCGCGGTGATCATGGTCGCGACTTATGCGGGACAGATCGGCGTCCGTCAACGGCTTTTGGGCGAAAACTTGGCGACGGAATACTTGGCATGCTCAGCGCCGGCGCGGGCCGGGCGGCTCGAGGATCACCTCTTTCAGATCGCTGCCGGCGAGCACGACGATGACGAAATTGAGCTTGCCGCGCTCGCGCGTCAGGCCGCCGCTGATCGCCTTTCCCGAGGTCGTGTGCTCGGCGACGCGCACCGCATCGGCAAGGCGATGCCGGAGCGCCCTGAGCACAGCGAGGTTGTCGCGGTCTTCGGCGTCGAGGGATGCCAGCAACGAAGGAGCCTCGCCACCGATGACTTCGCCGGTTGAGGCGTTGATGGAGTGCTGCCAAATGCGGTCCCGCTGCATGGTCTTGACCCGGTAGACGGCGGGCTCCATTGCGCCGTCGAAGCTGATGTCGGCGGTGATCGAACCCGTGTGCAGCGCCTCCGCGATCGCCATCGCCTTGCGCAGCGAGATCTGGGCGGCCTGGAAGCTGTCGAGCTCGCGGCGAACCGCATGCACGTCGAGCGGGCTGTCACCGTCCTGCGGGGTGAGCGCTGCGGCAGCCGAGCTCGTGATCGCACGGGCCGGCGCAGCGAAGGGCAGGGCCAGCAGCGCGGCTGCAAGCAGCCAGATTCCCAATGACCAATGCCTCGATGCGCGCAATCGTCCTGTCCTCATCGTCGAACCTGTATCGAACTCGTGCACGCGCCCCCGCGCCATTGAGCGGCCGGGCGGCCGAGAAGATGCGGCCGACCCCTAGTTTGTCAGAGGTCGGCCGCCGAACGTTCAGACGAAGCGATGGCGGCTGCTCCGTCGTGACGATCGAAGTTACAAGGCGACACAAAACCCTTTGGGGGGCTGAACCGGGTCCGGCGTCTCTTTGCAACTAAACAATACGGTTTCGTTCTGTTTCATTCAAGGCTCATCACGGCAACGTGTAGGGTACTGAAACGATCCTATCGAACTGTCAGCGGGCCGGCCGGCGGCGGCCCTTGGTGGTCTCTTTGGCCGCGTCGCGCAGCCGGTCCCGCGGCCCGACCGCGCCGGCCAGGAACAGCCGGATCGACACTTCCATCCGCGTCTCGGCGGCTTTCATGTCGATCGGAATCCCGAACGTCGCCATCCGGTGCGTATGACCGACCACCATGTTGAGGAACGTCTCGGCTGCGATCGTGGTGTCCTCGAGATCGAGAGCGCCCTTGTCGACCAGATGGTCGAAGAAATCCGCCGTCGTGGACACGGCTTTCGACCACCCCTCGTCGACGGCAAGCTTGGCCACCTCGGGGAAATTGATCGCCTGCGCGGTCAGGATCCGGCTGAAGGCGATGGAGTCCGCGCTGCAATTCAGCACCAGCAACTGGCGTCCCAGATCGATCAACCGCTCCTCGACCAGGCCGTCGCAGCTGCCGTCGCCGTGCATTTCGGCCGCCGCGGCGGCGAGCGGGGCCAGCCAGCGGGCAATTTCGCGCCGGAGCACGGCGGCGAACAGGCCGCGCTTGTCGCCATACTGCCCATAGACGGTGGGCTTGCTGACGCGGGCGGCCTCGGCCACCGCGTCGATCGACGTCGCGTCGAAGCCGCGCTCGAGGAACAGGCGGGTGGCGACCTCGATCAGCCGCTGGTCGCGCTCGATCGCCGCGTCCCGGGTCGGCCGGCCGCCGCGTGACTTGATCACGCCGCGCTTGGCCGGCTGTTTAGCCGCCTTGGCCTTGGCTGCCGTCAATCCCATTGCCCATTCATCTCGTTGTGCGTTCGGACGGGTCGCTCCGGTCTATAACCCGCGCAATGCGGATTCGTCCAATCGGCGGTACCCGGGGCGGGCCGCTCAGGGCGGCGTCGCGGTCCAGGCCTGGCCCGCGGCGGCCTTCTGGTAGCCGTACTGGTAGAGCGCGCGCATGTAGCCAGTGTCGAAGCCTTGGGTTTCCGGCGCCGGATAATCACGTTCGATGTAGGACAGATGGAAGCCCAGCCGGTTGCGCCGGGCGAAATCATAGGTCGCGAGGATCACGGAGCGCGTCTGCGCCTGCGTGATCGCCGAAATGCTGCGCGAGGCGACGTCGATCGTCGAGTTCGACACCAGCTGGAAGTTTCCTTCGAGCTTCTTGTTGACGAGGATGTAGATGTCCATGCGGCCGCTGGCCGGCCAGCGGCGTTCACGGAACATCAGCGCGTCGGGCAGCGTCAGCACCGGCGCGGTGACGCCGCCGTCGACATGCATCTCCTGGAAGCGCCGGCCCTGGCCCTCGGCGTCGATCATGATCGGCGGAAACACCAGCGGGATGCTGGCGGAGGCGGCCATCACGTCGCGAAACAGCTGCAGCGCCTCGGGCGTTCCGACCGAGGCGATCCGTCCCATGTCCCAGATCACCGTGCGCTGGGTGTCGAGATCGGTGGTGACGATCAGGAGCTTGCGGCCCTTGGCGTTCTCGCGCGCCACCTCGCTCATGACGTCCTGGCCGACGTAACGCGCCACCAGTTCGCGCAGCCGCTTGTTGCCGAACAGGCCGGAGCCGAACAGCACCCGCATCAGGCTCGGGTCCTGCAGCAGGCTTTCCGCGATGCCCGATGTGTAGACCTCCTTCAGCGTGTCGTCGTAGCGCGAGCCAAGAAATGCAAAGGGCGCAATCAGTCCGCCGGTGCTGACGCCGGAGACGACCGAAAAGCTCGGACGGTTGCCGGCCGCGGTCCAGCCGTTGAGAACGCCGACGCCGTAGGCGCCGTCGGCGCCGCCGCCGGAGAGGGCGAGATAGGTCTTGATCGGGGCGAGGTCGCTCTTCTCGAGCTTGAATTTGGACGCCGGCTCGTCGGCATAGCGGCGCAGGCCGTCGAGATCGAGCACCCGCGAACTGGAGGCGTCGGCGGCGGTGTAAGGCGTCCGCGGCAGCGAGCTGCACGCCGTCAGTGCGAGGACGAGGCCGCACAGCAGGGTGATTTGCCGGATCACGCGGGCGGCCGTGATGCGATGGCGGACGCCGTCAGACCGGGCGCTGGAGGGTGAGAACATCTCGGTCAGTCAGGTTTCGGCCGGATTGCAGCCGCGGCGGCGAGAACTGCCGCCTTATTCTCGACACAAAACGATACGGTTTCGTTTTGTTTAGCGGAAGAGCGGTTCCAGGGCAAGCGTCGGCCCGGCCCGTCGCGTTCACGAAGTCGCGCGGGAGGCGTTATCCGACGGGTTGATCGGGCACTTGCGACACGCAATAAGCAGCCGCATGACCGTTCCCAATCATTTCGAATTGATCGCAACAAGCGGCGCCGCCCGCACCGGACGCCTGACCACGCCGCACGGCGTCGTGCGGACGCCCGCATTCATGCCGGTCGGCACCGCCGGTGCCATGAAGGGCATGCATTGGCGCGAGGTACGCGATGCCGGCGCCGATATCGTGCTCGGCAACACCTATCATTTGATGCTGCGGCCAGGCGCCGAGCGGATTGCGGCACTTGGCGGCTTGCAGCGCTTCACCGGCTGGGGCGGCCCGATGCTGACGGATTCCGGCGGCTTCCAGGTGATGTCGCTCTCGGAGCTCCGCAAGGTGACCGAGAAGGCCGTGACCTTCCGCTCGCATATCGACGGCGCCAAGGTCGAGCTGTCGCCGGAGCGCTCGATCGAGGTGCAGCGGCTGCTCGGCTCCGACATCGCGATGCAGATGGACGAATGCGTGCGGCTGCCGGCGGAGCGCGCCGACATCGAGCGCGCGATGCAGCTCTCGCTGCGCTGGGCCGAACGCTCCAAGCGCGCCTTCGAGGCGGCGCCGGACGGCTACATGCTGTTCGGCATCGTGCAGGGCGGCGATGTGCCGGATCTCCGGCACGCCAGCGCACGCGGGCTGACCGGGATTGGCTTTCACGGCTACGCGATCGGCGGGCTTGCGGTCGGCGAGCCGCAGGCGGTGATGTTGTCGATGATCGAGGAGACCGCGCCGGCGCTGCCGTCCGATCGGCCGCGCTATCTGATGGGCGTCGGCACGCCCGAGGACATTCTGGAGGCGGTGGCGCGCGGCGTCGACATGTTCGACTGTGTGATGCCGACACGGAACGGGCGCCACGGCATGGCGTTCACCCGATTTGGGCAGATCAACCTGCGCAATGCCCGGCACATCGACGATCCGCGTCCGCTCGATGAGGAGAGCCCGTGGCCGGCGGCACGCAGCTACGCGCGCGCCTATCTGCATCATCTCGTACGTGCCGGCGAAACACTTGGGGCAATGCTGCTGTCCGAAATCAACGTCGCCTATTACCAGGAGCTGATGCAGGGCATCCGCGATGCGGTGACGAACGGCACGTTCGAGGATTTCAGAACGAAAACGCGCGCCGGATGGGCGCGCGGTGACATTGCTCCAAGGTGAGCTTAAGTGATCAGTTGCACACGATCGGTTTCACCGAGTGCTTGGTCACGAACCCGTAACCGCAGGTGTCGCAGGTCCAGAGATAGCTGATCAGATTGTCGAAAAGGTACGCCGACGCTTCGGCCGCCACCATGGAGTCCGCACACACCGGACAGGTCGGCAAATGGCTGCCGCGGGGATCGGGCCTCGACACGACTGTCGACAGGACTTCAGCAAGTGCTGGCATTGTGCGCCTCCCTTTGCGTTCTGAGCTGCACCTGACGAAAGCATATAGACGCACTTGTTTGACCTTGTCGCAACACAAATGCGTAGGTTTTACGTTATTTGCGTAGGTTCTTATTTTGCAATGCAACGAATTTGTGCCGCGGCGGTTTCTCACTTGCGCGTTATGATGCGCTGCTTCTAATGAGAGAAGACCTATATTTTCAGCACATCCTGCAACAGGAGCCGCTTGATGGACGCGCCGTCGACAACGAGTGCAGTGCAACCCGGACGCGGCCGCGTCTTTGACTCCATCGTCGATGCGATCGGCTCCACGCCGATCGTGCGGCTGCGCAGACTGCCGCAAGCCAACGGCGTCAACGCGACGATCCTCGCCAAGCTGGAATACTTCAATCCGGCCGCAAGCGTGAAGGACCGCATCGGTGCCGCGATGATCGTGGCGATGGAGAAGGCCGGCATCATCAACGCCGACACCGTGCTGATCGAACCGACCTCGGGCAATACCGGGATTGCGCTCGCCTATGTCGCAGCGTCGCGCGGTTACCGGCTCAAGCTCGTGATGCCGGAATCGATGTCGATCGAGCGGCGGCGGATGCTGGCCTTCCTCGGCGCCGAGATCGTGTTGACCCCGGCCGCGCAGGGCATGAAGGGCTCGATCGCGACTGCGGAAGAGCTGGTGCGCACGACACCCAACGCTGTGATGCCGCAGCAGTTCAAGAACCTCGCCAATCCCGAAATCCATCGCCGCACCACCGCCGAGGAGATCTGGAACGACACCGGCGGCAACATCGACTATTTCGTCGCCGGCGTCGGCACCGGCGGTACCATCACCGGCGTCGGTCAGGTGCTGAAGCCGCGCAAGCCGTCGCTGCGCATTGTCGCCGTGGAGCCGGAAGAGAGCCCGGTGCTGTCGGGCGGCCAGCACACGCCGCACAAGATCCAGGGCATCGGCGCGGGCTTCATTCCTGACATCCTCGACCGCTCCGTGATCGACGAGATCGTCAAGGTCAACAGCGCGACCGCGATCGAGACCGCGCGCGCGCTGGCGCGCAACGAGGGAATTCCCGGCGGCATCTCGTCGGGTGCCGCGATCGCAGCCGCCATGCAGATCGGCAAGCGACCGGAAGCTGCGGGTAAGACCATCCTGGCGATTGTGCCGTCATTCTCGGAGCGCTATCTCTCAACTGCGTTGTTTGAAGGAATTTGAGGCACAGGAATCCAAGATATGGCCGATCAGCCGAGGCGACCGCGAACCCTGAACGATGCCCGTAGCGAAGCCGAGGCGGCGTTCAAGCGCGCCACCACCAAGGTCGCAGACGCGGTGCCGAAGACGACGGCGGTCCCGGGGGTCCGCGAGCAGGTGACGCTGCGGATCGATCAGGACGTGCTGGAGCATTTCCAGGCGGGCGGTCCGGGCTGGCAGGACCGCATCAACGCGGCGCTGCGCAAGGCCGCCGGCAAGTAGCGCTTCCGGGACCAGCGGCCCTGGATGATCCCCGGGGCTCGTTGCCGCCATGGATGTAACGGCGTTGGCCGTGGCGCGCCGTGCGCGTCACCTTGCGCGCGCCGGGGCCTTTGCACTTGCTGGTTTCAGGTTCAGCAGGTTGCCGGCCAGGATCATCGCCGCGCCGAGCACCGTGTAGGCGTCGAGCCGTTCGGCATAGATCAGCCATCCGGCGATCGCCGTCAGCGGGACCCGGATGAAGTCCATCGGGATCACCACGGTCGCGTCGGCGTGGAGCAGGGCGCGCGCCATGCAGTAGTGCGAGAAGGTGCCGCAGAACGCGATCACGGTGAGCCAGCCCCAGGTCGAGAGCGGCGGCCAGGTCCAGACATAGAGCGCGGGCCCGATGCTCGCGAGCGACTGCACCACCAGCATCCAGAACATGATCGTCAGCGTCTGCTCGGTTCGGGTCAGCGATTTGACAACGGCGACCGAGACGCCGAAGCCGACGGCCGCGGCGAGCGCGATCAGCTGGCCCGGATTGATCGCGCCGGTCGCGGGCCGCACGATCACCAGCACGCCGACCAGGCCAAGCACGATCGCAATGATCTTCCAGGAGGTCATCCGTTCGCCGAGGAAGCTCGCGGCAAGGATCGCGGTCCAGATCGGCATGGTGAATTCGATCGCGACCACCTGGCCGATCGGAATCAAGGTCAGTGCATAGAACCAGCCGAGCTGCGCGCAGAAATGGATCAGGTTGCGCGCGATGTGCACGTGCACCCGCGCGGTCTTCACGATCGCAAATCCGCCGTTCATATGGATCAGCGGATAGAGCATCATGAAGCCGAGCACGCCGCGAACGGCCATCAGCTGGAAGACGTTGACCTCGCGCGTCGCCTCGCGGCCGGCCACCGCCACGATCAGCATCAGCGCGAGCCAGCCGGACATCCACAGCGCTGCGCGGGTTTTTGAGGGCGTGCGATCCATATTGGGTAACGCGGTGAGGAGGGGTGCCCGGTATCGGCGAGCTGCCATGAATTTGCAACGCGCAAATCTGCCGATGCGGTGATGCGCAGGGTGCGTGATCGATGCTAAGCAGGTCGAGAAAAATCACATCAGGAGGATCTGCTCATGCGCGTCTTGCAACCGGCCGATTGGTCGAAACCCCGCGGCTTCTCGCACGGTGTCGCGTTTGACGCTCCCGGCAAATGGATCGTGCTCGCGGGACAGACCGGCGGCGACGAGAAGGGCGAGTACGCGCCCGAGATGGCGGCGCAGGTCGGGACGGCGCTGAAGCGCATCATCAAGCTGTTGAACGAGGCCGGCGCCGGCCCCGAGCACATCGTCCGCCTGACCTGGTACCTGACCAGCCGCAGCGAATACGAGGCTGCGGGCGCCGGCATCGGCGCGGCGTGGAAGGAGACGCTCGGACGCAATTTCCCGCCGTCGACGCTGCTCTATATCGACGGCCTGGTCGATCAGCGCGCCAAGGTCGAGATCGAGGTCACAGCGTTCATTCCCGCAGCATAGGACATTCAGACATGAACAAGAGCAACATGCGAAAGGCGCCCGAGCTCCTCACGGGGTTCGCGACCGGCTGGCCGGAGCAACAGCCGGATATCATGGTGATCTCCATGACGACGGACAAAGGCGTGCATGACTTTGCGGTCAACAAGGAGCAGGCGCTGCTGATCGCCCGCACCATCCAGCAGACTGCCGAGAATCTCGGCAAGCCGCGCACCGCTTAGCGATCGCATGGCCAATAAAAAACGCCCTCGAGATTTGGATCCCGGGGGCGTTGTTGTCTGAAGGCCGGTTACTTCGACAGCGTGATGTTGGCGCCGCGGAACTGGCTGTCGGCCCTGATCGTGACCGACTGCTTGTTGCCTGAGGTGCGCATCGAGATGTCGGCGTTGAAGCCGGGGGCGCTGGCAACAACCTGGAAGTTGCCGCCGCCGCCGCGACCACGCAGGTCGCCGCTGACATTGCGGCTGGTCTCGCTCCAGTTGCCGGAGACCGCGCTGCCTTCAGCCTGTACGTCGGCCGCCAGGTTGAACTTGTAGGCGTCGCTGGCGCAGGTCAGGCTCATGGTCATCCTGGGCCCGCCGACGTGATAGGTCGCACGGCAACGAATCCGCTCGCTGGAGCCGTCGTCCAGGGTCACCGTGCCGGCGCCCGACCAGGTGCCGGCCATGCCGGCGAACGGGCCGGACTGGGCGTGGCCCGCGGTGCTTGCGAGTACGGTCACGAAAAACGCGGCGGCTGCGATTGCTGGCCGCCGCGTGATGGCGAAGAAACTCGATACGCTGGTGATCTTACTGACGGGATGCTTCCCATCGGCCGCTGCACGGTACGCCAGCTGATGCCCCATTCCACTTCCCCGATCCGGAGTTGCCACTGAGTTGTCCGTTCGCATATGCACCATTGATCGAGACCCGCACAAGTCCCCCGCTGCCGACGGTACCGGAGACCGCTGCGCCCTGCGCCGAGATCCTTCCTTCGGCGACGGTCACGGTCGAACTCTGCGACGGCTCGCAGCTTCCGGTCTTGGTGACGACGGTGACGTTCCAAAGGCCGTCATAGGGCTGCTGAGCGGAAACGGGAGCAGCGGTGAGGGCGGCAGCCGAAGCGACCGAAGTGACCAAAATCAGGTCGCGAATGCGGATCGAACGCATGAATCAAATCCCTGTAATTTCGTGTGATGACGCGGCTTATCCTGTCACAATGTGTTCAAAATTTGCTGCGTCGCGGGAACCCCCGATTGTTCCTGTGAACTCAAACACATCATGCTGAATCTGGTTCCCGATCAGGAACGGGCGCTCGTGCCTTTCAGCATCGAGGTATCTCGATACCAGATCGCAGGATCAGTGCTTGCCGGGGCTCAAATTGGGCGCCTTGGTTGCAAACTGCTCATCCTGGGGCTTGGCCGGCAGCGAGCCATTGACCTTGCCGTAGTCGATGACCTGGGCGAGCAGACGCAGGCCGAGCGGCGCCAGCGCGCGCTCCCAGAGATCGCGGGCGGTCTCGCCTTTCTTGACGAACACCCAGTCCTGGGCGGCGATAGCGCCGGCGTCCATGCGATCGGCGAGGTGATAGATGCTGCCGCCGGCGATCGGATCGCCTTCCTTGATGGTCCATTCCACCGCAGCGATGCCGCGGTGACGCGGCAGCAGTGACGGGTGGTACCCGATGCCGCCAAGCTTGGCCACGGCAAGCGCCTCCTTGCTGACGCGCGCGTGGCTGTGGGCGGTCACGATCAGCTCGGTGCCCGGCGCGATCTCGGCGGCTGTCACCAGCTTGGGATCGGCCTGGACCACGACCTCGATGCCGGCCGCCCTGGCGGCTGCCGCCAGCCGGTCCTCGCCGTCATGGACGACCACCCTGACGAGCGTGACGTGGTGCTCGCGCAGCATGTTCAGAGTCGCCACGCCGAAATGGCGGGAACCGACGAGGGTAATGCGCATGGGATCAATTCCGTGAGGGTTCACTCGAAGGGATTCGGCGGCCGTTATGCCGATAGCACACAGCGGCCGCCTGTTTCGCTGTCCTGCCCGTTATCAACAGGCCGGCCGGCTGGCAATGTCAGGCCGCCGCCTGCTTGCTCGCCAGGACCTTGTCGATGCGCCGGCCGTCGAGGTCGACGATCTCGAATTCCCAGCCCTGCGCGGTGGTTTTCGCGCCGGTATCCGGGATCGCGCCGAACGCATGCAGCAGGAAGCCGGCCGCGGTCTGGTAGGGCCGCGGCGAGGGCAGTGCGATGCCGAGCAGTTCGCTGAACTCGAGCGCCGGCATCCAGCCTGAAACCAGGTAGGAGCCGTCGTCGCGCCTGACATAGGCAGGCTCGGCCGGGCCTTCCTCGGTGTGGAAGGCGCCGACGATGGCCTCGAGGATGTCAGCGCTGGTGACGACGCCCTGGAAGGTACCGTACTCGTCATGGACGAGGCCGATATGCACCGCGGAGTCACGAAGGATCGCGACCACGTCGCGCGCGTCGACGGTTTCCGGAATGATCGGCGCATCGCGCGTCAGCGCGCGGATGTCGGGCGTCTGTCCGGCGAGGTAGACGTCGAGCACGTCCTTGGCCTGCACGATGCCGAGCGCATGATCGCGGTTGCCGTCGAACACTACGCAGCGCGAGTGATTGCTCCTCTGCAGCGTCGACAGGATCTCGGGCGCGGGAGCTGCGAGGTCGATCAGGCTGACCTCGTGGCGCGGCGTCATCACGGCGCCCACCGGCAGATCGCCGAGCCGCATCACGCCGGCGATCATCTCCTTTTCGCCGGGCTCCAGCACGCCCGCGTTTTCGGCTTCCACCACCAGCGTCTTGATCTCGTCCTCGCTGACGCGATCCTGCGCGTCCTCGCGATGGCCGAGCGCCCACAGCAGCAGCTTGCCGGAGCGATCGAGCAGCCAGACCAGCGGCAGCGACAGCCGCGCCATCATCGTCATGGCCGGGGCGACGCGCACGGCGACGGACTCCGGATCGCGCAATGCGATCTGCTTCGGCACCAGCTCACCGACGATCAGCGAGGCATAGGTGATCACGCCGACGACGATGCCGACACCGGCCGCATCGGCAACGTTCGCGGACACACCGAGCTCGAACAGCCATTGCGAGAGGCGCTGGCCGAGCGTGGCACCTGAGAAGGCGCCCGACAGCACGCCGATCAGCGTGATGCCGATCTGCACCGTGGAGAGGAATTTTCCGGGATCGGAGGCCAGCGCCAGCGCGCGGCGCGAACCGCTGACGCCTCGTTCGACCAGCGCCGCCAGGCGTGCCGGGCGGGAGGAGACGATCGCGAGTTCCGACATCGACAACAGACCGTTGACGACGATCAAGACCGCCACGATCGCAAGTTCCAGATATAGCACGGGAGTCCCTGAGCTTTGGCGGCGTTGGCCGCGATACGGCGCCCAATATAGGCATTCCGGAGCGGTTTTGCTGTGCCTCGTCGGGCGTTCCTGCACAAGCAGAGAGGGCGTATGGCGTGCATGCAGCAGGAGATCGCGGCATTTTGGCGCGATGACAGGCGCACGAGCGCTAGACGAGGATCCGGAGCTCCGGCCTGACGAATGCTCTGCCCGCCGGCAAGGGCTGACTAAGTCGTTTGGACATGGCTTGCAGCTGCACGTGCAAATCCGCGTTGCATTGCTTCATCTGGCTGCGCAGTTCGCGGCGGGAGAAGGCGGTGAGCGAGGGGTCCGCAAGTTGCTGCCAGGCCTTGCGCAGCCACTCCTGCAGTTCGCGAATATTCTGATCCAAACCGTCTGGCTGGGTCATGCAGCCAAATCCCGCCTAGTGGTCAGTTGTAAAGTAACGCTGATTCGCGTTGCTTCACCTAGCGCTATGTTGCGCAGGCGCGTTTACGGCGGGGAAGATCGGGATGCAGCAGGTGCGCTGCGGCCGGACTCAGCGAGCGTCGCCGGGTCGCGTGCGCAGGAAATCCAGCACGATCGGCAATGCGAGGAACAGCGCAGCCATCACTGCGAGCTTACGCGTTTGCGTGGCGGTCAGGCCGAGATCGTCCTGGGCGAGACAGGCAAGCATGATCGCTGTGCATGCGGCGACGCAGATGGCGACGGCGATGCCGGCGAAATCAATCTTGCTGTCGCTCTTGCAGTCCATGGCTGCACCACCTCGTTGCGGGAGTGGTGTAGCGTGGTCCGACTTGAACCAACTATGAGCTGGATCACGGGCGAACGGGACGACGCTGCCAGCTAGCGCAGCAAACGTCGCGAGCCGCCGCAAGGCCGCGGCGATTGACCCGCTGCCGGCAAGCAGCCTAGCGGGGAAGGCTGAGCTTCGGCTGGACTTTGCGCGGCAGCTCGACCGGGATGTGAGGCGAGGTGCTCACCACACGCGGGCTTCCGTCGGAATGGGTCTGGCCGTTGAGCAATGTCTCGAGCAGCAAAAAGAATTTCTCAGCAAGCATGGGCGTAGCCCTCGTCGTCTAATTTCCTTGTGTCGCGGCGGTCCGCGGAAAATTCGATCAACTAAATGCGAGTCGCGCCGATATGGCGATGCTGCGGCGCGGGGTCTTCAATACGCAATCCGGGAGATTACCGGCACCCGCGCCGTCAACCCAGCAAGGCTTGCGCGAAATAGTTGCCAAGTTCCTAACGAATATCGCCGCAGCACGTGATGGCGCTCACCGTTCCTTCAATGATGCACGTTAATGATAGGGGTATGGATCGTGACCAGGACATCGACGAGGGATTCGGATCGGCACTGCGCCGCAGCTACGGGCGAATGGCCTGGTGGATCGTGCGGCTCAATCGCGTGTTCGAGCCTTCGCGGATGGCCGATCCCCCGCGTACCGATTTGCCATCGCGCCCCGCCGTCCCGCCACGGCGGCCGCTGCCCCCGCGCCCCGAATAAACCTCACCAGGATACCGGCATCCCCTGTATCGGCCATCCGGCCGGACTGCTATTCCTGCGCCATCCGCGGACCCCACGGTCCGCCGTTTTGAGGACGCGGCCGATGCGGCCGCGCTAGCTGCGAGGGACAATGCAATGATTGAGACGGTTGGCATTATCGGCGCCGGGACCATGGGCAACGGCATCGCGCAGATCTGCGCGGCAGCGGGGCTCGCTGTCACCATGGTGGATATCTCCGACGCGGCGGTGCAACGCGGCCTGAAGACGGTCGGGACCAGTCTCGATCGCCTGGTCTCCAAGGAGAAGATGACCGCGGCCGATCGCGACGCGACGCTTGCGCGCATCGATGCCACCACCGACAAGTCCAAGCTCGCGGCCTGCGATCTCGTGATCGAAGCGGCGACCGAGAACGAGGAGCTGAAGATCAAGATCCTCAGGGATCTCTGCGCCGGGCTGAAGCCGAGCGCGCTGGTCGCGACCAACACCTCGTCGATCTCGATCACCCGCCTTGCGGCCTCGACCGATCGTCCCGACCGCTTCATCGGCATGCACTTCTTCAATCCGGTGCCAGTGATGGCGCTGCTCGAATTGATCCGCGGCTTGCAGACCTCGGACGACACGGTCGCCAATGCCGAAGCCTTCGCCAAGCGCGTCGGCAAGGTCGCGATCACGGCGAAGAACAGCCCGGGCTTTGCGGTGAACCGCATCCTGTGCCCGATGATCAACGAGGCGATCTTTGCGCTGCAGGAGGGCATCGCGACCGCGGAGGAGATCGATGCCGGCATGAAGCTCGGCTGCAACCATCCGATCGGCCCGCTCGCGCTCGCCGACCTGATCGGGCTCGACACCATGCTGTCGGTGATGGAGGTGTTTTACACCGGCTTCAACGATCCCAAATACCGGCCGGCGCCGCTGCTGAAGGAGATGGTCGATGCCGGCCATCTCGGCCGCAAGACCGGGCAGGGGTTCTACAGCTACAGCAAGTGAGACCTGCTTCCGCCTGACCCCCGTAATCATCCGGGATGGATCGCGCGGACAAGCTCGCGTAACCACGACACCTGATCCGCCACTGAGGCGGGGGACATCAGAAACGAGGCCCGGGCTCCTAGGCACACCGGGCCTCGTTTTTTTGTGGGATCCTGACTCAGTTGGCCGATGCGACCGGCGTGACGCTGGTTTCCTCGGGATCGGTGCCGAACAGGCCGACAAGATACTTGTAGTAGTCCGGCATCTTTTCCTTGAGCGTGGCGCGCGTGTAGGGTTCGTGCTCGGAATCCTTGCCGGCAAGGAAGATGCTCGCTGTCACCGCGAAGAACTCCTGCTGGTTCTTCAACGCGTAGGCTTCCTTGGCGACCAGCTCCTTTGACTTGGCCTGGCTGAGGAAGCCCTTGATTGCCTTGTTCTCATAGCCGCTCGGCAGCAGCCGGGCATGATAGGCATGAAGGAATTCGTGCAGCAGCACCGGGTCCTTCGCGTAGCGCATCATGTTCGGGCGCAACCTGATGATGCCGATGCCGGAATCGAGGGCCAGCGCGAGCGGGTCCGAATTTGTCCACTGCTGCTTGTCGTGATCCCAGATGGTGATGTCGCGGGTCTTGGCGCGGTCCCATTCCGGCGGCGCCAGGCCATAGCAGGCCGCCGCTGCACCTTCGTCGAGACACGCCATCTCGCTCGCGACGATCGGCACCCGATGGAGGAACTGCAACACCTTCGGGCTGAAACCTGCGGTTTCCACGACGTCGAGCTGACGGCGGACCATGTCGGCAATGGTGGTGACGTCCTTGCGGTCGGCGTTTTCGGAGAGATCGAACACGTAGCCGCGATAGGTCTCGACGCCGGTCGGTGCCGGAGCGGACGCATCTGATGATCCCGACGTGCGGGGTCCGGCAACCGCCTGTCCGACCGCAAGTGACAGGATCATTGAAGCAATGAGCGCGCTGCGCATGATTATCCCCCTTGCGACGAACCTGTCCGGGTGTCGTCGTCCGTTGCGGTGAGCTGCGCCGAAGACTAGGGGAGGCGTCTTGCAGCGCGCTTAAATTGCAGATTTCAACCGCGCGCGTCTGATTAGGTGCCGGTTAACCACATGCCCTCGGTGTCCCCGGGCAGAGCGGCGACGGACCCGGTGGTCGACGCCGGTCAGCCGGCCTTGTCGATGCCGTGAACGAGCGTTCAGCAAATCTCACAGCTTCTTGAGGCGGCGGCTGGAAACCTCGCAGATCTTGCCTGCGTACCTACATCAACGGCTGGGCGCCGATCGAAAAGGAAGCAGGATCATGCGCAGGTCGAATTGGGCAATTCTGGCATTCGCGGCGCTCGGCACCAGCTGGATTGTCGGTTCCGCACAGCCGGCTGCGGCTGATCCCTACGTTTACCCCTGGTGCATTCAGGGCAGGCAGGAGGGATATCCCGGCTATTGCGGCTACCAGACCTACGAGCAGTGCCAGGCGTCGGCCTCGGGCCGCGATGCCTATTGCGGCGTCAATCCGCGCGTGGCGTTCAGCCAGCAGCGCATGCCGCCGCGGGCGGTCCGGTGAGCCGAGCAAGAATGTCGGCCGTACGCCCATCAGGCACGATGGTTGCATTGCCTGTGGTTGGATAATTGGCCCCCTGCGTTGGAGAGCATATGGGCGAGATCATCAGGTTCATTTCGAAATCCGAGCGGGAGCGTGCGCGCCTGATCCGCGAGGCCCGCGCGAATTACGAGCGCATTTTTCCGTCGGCCGATTCTGCGGATGCCCAGGACGCCGCGGTCGACGGCGACGGCAGCGGGGCGTCGTCGAAGCCGTAGCCGCCGTTATTGCCCCCCGAGCATGGACGACCAGGCAGACGCCGCGATGTGGAAACGGATCTGGCAGCAGCTGTGGCAGCCATTGTGGCAGACCTGGACGATCGACAAGCTGGCTGCGCTTGGCGACTGGCTCTGGCAGATCCTGGTCGTTGAGCTCGCCGCCTTGCTCGACCGGCTGACGATCCGGAAGCTGATTGCGCTGATCCCGGTCGTCATCCTGATCGCCGCCTATCTGCACCGGATTCCGCTTCCTCCCGAATTGATGCTGGTTGGCGACATGCTGGCCTATATCGATATCTTCTCGATGATCTTCCTGGTCGGCTTGTTCACGCGCGTGGCGACGGTCGTGGCCGTCGTCCGGCAGGCCGTCGATTTCGCGCGCGACATGTTGCGGCAGGTACCGGCGGCGCTGTACCGGTTCGGCGTTCGTCATCGTCGCGCAAAGGACAGCACGCGCCGCAGGCGGCTCACCACGACCGACGATGATGACGCGGCCGTCGCTGCAGGTCTGGCTTGGGCCTAGTCCGGACCATCTTGGCCTCACTGCTGCGAACTGGAGCAGCGGCACGAACGATTCGCCCGCACTCCGGTCAAGACGTCGTGACCGGCGCAGCAAGATCTCCGCATTCCAAAGCGACTGGACGCGCCTGTAGATCCGCACGGCACGCGTCGATCCCCGTCACGGAGCAGTGATCGTCAAATCATGCGTCCAGAAACATTCCGACCAGATCGTCAGGGGCCGGCAACAAACTTGCCTAACTTTCACTAGGTCGCGCGCGCACTGAGATCGAAAATGCAGAACCCAATCGGACGATTCGCAATGACCGAACTCGAGGAGCTCAGATACTTCGAGCACCAATGCCTTGAGATGGCGGAGCAATCTACACTCCCTGACGCCCGCCGCGCGCTGAAGATACTGGCACGCAACTACGCCAACGCAGCCGAGCTGATCGAGCGCCGCGCCCAATCCGCCAACACCGCGCTCGCGCAACTGTTCCGATGCTTGAGGCTGTGAACCGATTGAGAGGGCAACGGCGCGGGCGCGATCCAGCGGACAGACTCCGTCGCCGCAAACGCGCCATCCGATGCGTTCAGTCATCGATTTTCGCGCGAGCGCGGAAGCGCCCGGCGAATTTTTTTCCGGTCATGATGCCGCAGTGAAGGTTGCGCGCGCCACCCCGATCAAATCGCTCGTGTCCTGAGGGAGTTAGCTGCCGCGCCCAACCGCCGGTGGCGCCCCGGAACGGACGCCTCGCCCGATGATCGCGCGGAGCAGGGGGCCTTGACGGATTCGCCGACTTCTGCGCATACCGCTGCCCCATCGAATCCGCCGGCAATTGAATTGCCGCGCTCTGAGGACCGAACCGTGTTGCGCCTACGCTCACACATCGTCGCGCTCGCCGCCATCGAACGTCCGTTTACCCGGGCGAGCGATTGGTCGCGCATGTCCGTGACGAAGGATGGTCCGAATTATCTGCCCGGTTCAGGGCTAGCGATACCAGCAAGAGCGTAACCGGCGGCGGGAATTTCACCCTCCGCCAAATCAGGCGGAGAGGGCAGATGGCCCGCACCAACAATACCACAGGTCTCGAGAACCTTGCCGAGCAGAGGATTTTCTCCTCGCCGGTCGCGCGCGCCTTCGTGCGTATCGTCGTGGCGCGCCGCAAGGTCACCGAGGCTCAGGCCCGCAAGATCTACCTCGATTACCTCAACCGAACCCAGCCGCATCGACGCGGCGAGCGTTCGATTGCGTGAAGCAATTTCGATACGGGATGATCGCCCCCGCGAGGACATAAGGCGATCCGCTGACCGGTACCGGTCTCCTTCAGTGGAGCGGCAAGCGGTGGTTTCAGGCAGCGAAGGTTTTTGTATTGGCCGGGCCGGCCCCGGCCGTTTGTGAAATTTCTCTCGCCGGTGTGGCGCAGCGCGCGCGTAACGCGATCGATCGCGCGGTAGCTCCTCCGGCCCATTCGGATGCACCAAATTTCGCGCGCTTAGCTCAGCGGTAGAGCGCCTGTCTTACATACAGGATGTCGGCCGTTCGATCCGGTCAGCGCGTACCATCAACGCACGCTAGTCCGACCGGTGAGGGCCTCGCCTGATAAGCGAGTGGCAGTTGGTTCGATTCCAGCAGCGTGCACCAACACAACACAGGAGGCCGGCATGGCCGTTCCTTCGATACGAAGGCTTTCGCGCCGCAAGTCAGTCAGCGTTGCGAAAGCTCAAGTCGCTGCGGCCGCGGTGGAAACGGTAGACACACGCGCTTGAGGGGCGCGCGCCTCATGCATCCGAGTTCAAGTCTCGGCGGCCGCACCAAATTGCCTCCGGACCCAGCTGGTGACGGGACTCGACTGTCGATCGAGCATTGGCGGGTTCGATTCCCGTCGGAGGCGCCACACACACACACACACGTTCGCAGGACGATGACGCAATCAAATTGATGGAGGTCGACGATGTTCGCCGCAAATCCGGCGCTGGTGTTGAATGCCGACTTCCAGCCGCTGTGCTATTTCCCGCTGTCCTTGTCCGGCTGGGAAGACGCCGTCAGGGCGGTGGTGCGTGGATCGCACGTCGTCGTCGCGGAATACGACCAGGTCATCCGCAGCCCGTCGACGGTGATGCGGTTGCCGTCGGTGATCGCGTTGCGCGCGTACGTGAAGCCGCAGACGCGGGTTGCGTTCACGCGCTTCAACGTCTTCCTCCGCGATCGCTTTCGCTGCCAGTATTGCGGCGTGCAGCACCTCCGCGGAGAGCTCACCTTCGACCACGTCGTGCCTCGGGCCGATGGCGGGCAGACGTCCTGGACCAACATCGTCGCAGCGTGCAGTCCCTGCAACATGCGGAAGGACCGGTTTCGTCAGAAGCCGTTGCGGGAGCCGTTCGAGCCGACGCAGCACGACCTCGTGGCGGCGCAGCGTCTGTTTCCGCCGAACTTCCTGCACGAGTCCTGGACGGACTATCTGTACTGGGACGTCGAACTCGAAAAGTGACAGCCGGCGGCGAGTTGCCGCCGGCTGGCTGTTGCCCCGTAGCTCAGTGGATGAGAGCGCCGCCGTGCGGAGGCGGAGGTCGCACGTTCGAGTCGTGCCGGGGCAGCCATATTTCCGGGTAACGCCGAGTTTGGGGTAACGCCAAGTCTGGGGACTGAGCGGGCCTGTAAAGCCTGCGCCTGTGCGCCTGCCTGGTTCGATTCCAGGGTTACCCGCCAAATCCGCGGACAAAAGATTGCGGTCGTCGCCGAGAGCGCCATTCTTGCGGCCCGGGTTCGACTCCCGGTGTCCGCACCATCAACGTGTGCAACCTCCCAAACCTCGCCCGGATAGCTCAGCGGTAGAGCGGCACGTTGAAGGCGTGCGCGTCAGTGGTTCGATTCCATTTCCGGGCGCCATCTCACAGCGGCAGCGAGCGGAGCTGCCGCGCGCCTTCAAACCGAAACATGCTGCCATCGTCTAGCGGTCAGGATAACCGGTTTTCAGCCGGTTGACGCGGGTTCGAGTCCCGCTGGCAGTGCCACCCTCATCTCGTCGTCGTCACGGGCATCGAGGCGCTTGAATACGCAGGGCGAGACTGCCATCAGATGCTTCATCCCGGTGGCAGGGAGCCGTCGGCCGGCGACAACAACAGGTGTTGCGATGTTCGCGCTGACTTTTCTGGGAACGTCGGCAAGCGTGCCGTCTTCCGAGCGCAATCACCCGGGCATCCTCGTCGAGGCGGCCGGCACGCGGATTCTGGTCGATTGCGGCGAGGGGACGCAGCGCCAGCTGCTGCGGAGTGGCGCCGGCTTTCGGCGGCTTGATCACCTGTTGCTGACCCACGGACATTTCGATCACGTGCTCGGCATTCCCGGGCTGTTTTCGACCCTTCGGTTGCGGCGAAGTCCGGATGCCATGACCGTTCATGGCGGGCCCGGCACGCTCGATGTCGTCGTGCGCATGCTGGCAGGGCTGTGGGGCGAGGGCAGAGCGCCGATCCCGCTCGATCTGGTGCCGTTGACCGAGGGCCGCGTCATCGACGCCGGCGAATTCACCATCGATTGTTTCCCGGTCCGTCACCGGGACACCGACAGTTTCGCGTTTTCCTTCCAGAGCGCGATACGCCGGCACCTCCTCTCCGACCGGCTGCTGGCGTTGCGCGTGCCGGATGGGCCTATTCGGAAGGAGCTCGCGGAGGGACGGCAGGTGAGGTTGGATGACGGCCGCACCATCGATCCGGAGCAGGTGCTTGGTCCCGCCGAAGGACGAAAGAAGCTCGTCATTGTCGGTGATACCGAAACCACCGAGGGGCTGGCCGAACACGTTGGAGATGCCGACGTGCTGGTGATCGAGGCGACGTTTCTCGCGCGTGACGCAGCCACCGCGCGTGAGTACGGACATTTGACCGCAAGCGAAGCAGCCGCGCTTGCCGCAGCGAGCGGGGTCAAGCAACTCGTCCTCACGCACATCTCGGGCCGCTACCCGGACGAGGACATTCTGGCGGAGGCGACGAGCGTCTTCCGGAACACCCGGGTTGCCATCGACTTCGACCGCATCATGATCTGAGTGCAGGAAGCCTGCGTGTTCCCGGCGGCGCACGCTGTCGAGGGTTCCTCAACATAAGGGCTGATCACGTCGACCTCGCCACGATGTTGAACAGGCGTTCAGGAAAGTTCCGAACTTGTTCCTGCAACGTGCGCGGACGCCAGTCGTTATCACCCGTACTGGAAGGAGGATGTCATGAGGAAGCTTACTTACGCACTTGCCGCCGTTGCGGCACTCTCGATCGCGGCACCGACCATTGCCAGCGCACAGGGTGTGGGCGTCTATATCGGCGGCGACCGCGACTATTACGGCCATCGCTATGACGGTCCGCGCGTCTATCGGGAATACGACCGCGGCTGGCACCATGGCTGGTACAACCATCACCGGGACTACGATCGCGACCGCGGCTTCGTGATCCGTGGTCATGACTGGGACGACTAGCAAGTCCTGAGCACATTGTGCTGCATTACGAGAAGGGCCTCGCTTCGGCGGGGCCCTTCCTTGTGGGCGGACGCCATGAAGCGACGACGCCGCGCCAACAACGTTTCGTTAACCCGACTCACGCAACCTCGTCCTTGTCCGTCTGGATGGGCCGCTAGCAGAAGGCCGCCACGGGAAGTTACGTGGCGGCCTTTTGCGTCTGACAGTGCCGAAGGAGACGACCGATGGACTACGGCGCCTTCACCGACGCCAGCCTGAAGATGATGTACGAGGCCGTCCGCGGCGCGCTCAGGGCCGACGATGAATTCGAGGCCAACGGCGAAGATCCGAAATTCCGCGTCCGCGCCACGCCCGAATGGAAACGCCACGCCGGCAGCCTCGAGTCGGAGATGCTGAAGCGCGGGCTCCAGGTCGAGATCATTGACTGGACCGGCGGTCAGGGCGAGCTGCCGCTCACGGTCGATCCCTGAGCGTGCGGCGTGCCGGGCATTTGCGATGATGGAGCACCCCGCACGGCTGCAACTTTGTCATCCCCGGCAGCGTGAAGTTCGGTCGACGCTGATCGGGCCGCGGTGCTGAAGCATGCCCGATTGATTCTACAGCTCTGAGGCTATCCTTTGGGAATCGGTTTCCCTCCCGCAGGGCCTATCGGCTTGGGACCGGTCAGGGGCGGCGGGCTGATGGATGGGAAAGGGATCTGATCTGCTTCGTTGGTCGATTTTTCCGGTCGTCTCTGGGGACGAACCTCATCGTCCAATGACGGGCAAATTTTCTCCCAGCCTGGACCATAGGTCGTGTTGAGAAAATCGATCTGATCTGTCTCGAAGGTCTGCACGATCCGCTGTCTGCTGCAGGCAGAGACGGTTGCGCTTCTTGGTTCTTTGCCGAGGGGGCCTGTCAGCGAATAGCGCAGTGTCACCGGTGCGCCGCAGCGATTGACGACGGTCCACGTCTGCAAGGAGCCGTCCTTCGTTTTGATGGGGCCCGTGAGGCAGCTCTGTGCATTGGCAGTTGCGGCAAGGACGCAAGGCACGAGCCAAACTGCGACTGCCCCGGCAAGTTTCATGTGCTGGCTCCTGACATCGCACCGAAATCAAAGGTTGGGGCACTGTTCACGTGCTGAGAAGCACGGAAACAATCCGTGTGCTCATATTTGCGCGGATTGCCGGCGCTGTTGCCGCGACGATACAGGGCTACCCGCGCAACGGTGCTAACCAGCCTGCATCTGAACCAAGATGGGGTTGCGTCGTGTCGGGATCTGATCGTTGGAACGGTACGAATAGTCCTTACCCGTCTGCCCAAGAGCCGCAGCTGCGCGATGAGCAGCAGCAGTTCGACCGTTATCACAGGTTCGACGACGCCATCTCGCGATCGGCGCAGAGTGTCTCGAGAACCGTGATCTGGGATCGCTACAACCCGCCGGTTCGTTGATCTGGCCGGCGGCCGGGCATCCCGCCGGCGGCGGCATGCTGTTCCGACCGTCTCGAAAAAGTACGCCGCCGGGCCCGAAATGATTTGTCCCGGCGGCGCCCTGTTTCAATCTGGGGACTGCAATCCCAGCACAGAACGAAATCGCAAGTTCAGTGCCAGTCGGATCAGCCTGGCTCAGGTTTGCCGGCCGGCGTTCATCGCATCGGCTACTATCGCCGCGGCGAAGTAGGCCATACCGGGCACGCCCAGTGTGCATGGTGTGTGCGCGATCCGAACCGACTTCCGGCTGGCTTGGGTCTGTTTCTGTCTTAAGTGATTGATTTAATTTGGTGAGCGCGGAGGGACTCGAACCCTCGACCCCATGATTAAAAGTCACGTGCTCTACCGCCTGAGCTACGCGCTCACTCACCTGAACATCCGATCCGGACCGAGCGGTGAAACCGCTCCGGATCATGCTTCAGCCCGCGCTGTGTAGGGGGCGGGGCCCATCGGGTCAATAGCCGAGGGACGGTCAGTTGTGCACCGTCGCGGCGGATTTGCTGTTCCAGCCCGCGAGGTTAGGGCCGTTTCTTGAAGTTGACTTTGTTTGCGTATGATCTTTCCGGAAAGCCGCTGCGCACTTTTCCGGATCAGGCGCTAGCTGTCGTGGCGGATTTCCGAGCCGACCGGCTGCTGCGGGGCGGCGACCGAGGGCAGGCTGACCGGGCGCAACCCGATCAGTTCGGCGGCGCGAATGGCGCTGTTGCGCCAGAATGCGAACTCGTTGATCCGCGAATTCTCCAGGATCGCGATCGCGACCGCCGCCAGGAATGGCAGGCTCTGCAACACCAGGACGCCGGCGAAGATGTAGATCTCCCGCACCTGCTTGTAGCCGTTGGTCACGACCAGCACGGTCGCGCCGATCAGCAGCAGCACGCCGATCACGGCTTCCCAGAACGCCTGGAATTCGATCGACATCCGCGACAGGCCGCCCTTGGAGGTGCGGGCGAAGGCGAGATGCTCGGTGATCAGGCCCTGCGCCACCGCGCGTGACACCGTCCACTGCACGCTCATCGCCGCGATCATGGCGCCCACCATCTGGCCGGCCTTGATGTTCACGCGCAACCGGTAGAGCGCGACGAAATGGACCAGCGAGACGACGAAGGAGGCGATGATCGGCAGCGTCAGGATCTTGTCGGGGATCGCAATGTCGGCAAAGGCAACGATCGGCACCCAGATCAGATTGAGGATCGCAACCACGACGCCGAGGCTTTCCGCGCCCAGCCAGTTGAGCCAGCCGAGCGAGAATTCGCGGCGCTGATCGGGCGTCAGCCGGCTGGCGCCGGGCAGGAAACGCCGCCAGTGCTTCTTGACGATCTGGAAGCCGCCATAGGCCCAGCGATGGCGCTGCTTCTTGAAGGCCTCGTAGGTGTCGGGCAGCAGGCCTTCGCCGTAGCGCACATTGGTGTAGTGCGTGAGCCAGCCGGCCTGCTGGATCGAGAGGCCGAGATCGGTGTCCTCGCAGATCGTGTCAGAGGACCAGCCGCCGACCTTGTCCATCGCGGCGCGGCGGATCAGGCACATCGTGCCGTGCACGATGATGGCGTTGAACTCGTTGCGCTGGACCATGCCGATATCGAAGAACCCGGCATACTCGCCGTTCATGATGTAGTGCATCAGCGAGCGGTCGCCGTCGCGATGCTCCTGCGGCGCCTGCACGAGGCCGACGCGCGGGTCGGCGAAGGCCGGCACGAGATCCTTGAGCCAGTCCGGATGCACGACGTAGTCGGCGTCGATGATGCCGATGATCTCGGCGTCCGCCGCAGTCCGCTCCATCGCGATGCGCAGCGCGCCGGCCTTGAAGCCCTGCACCTTCTCGGCGTTGATGAACTTGAAGCGCTCGCCGAGCAGCCGGCAGTGATCCTGGATCGGCCGCCAGAAGTCGGGATCGGGCGTGTTGTTGATGATGCAGACGCACTCGAAATTCGGATAGTCGAGCCGCGACACCGCATCGAGCGTCTGCTTCAGCATCTCGACCGGCTCGAAATAGGCCGGGATGTGGATCGAAACCTTCGGAAACTTCACGTTCTCGCCGATCGTGGCCGGCGCCAGCGGCGCGCTCTTGCCGATCAGCCGGCGCGGGCCACGACCGAAGGCCACCGCCGCGATCTCCTCGATCCGCGCCATCGCGATCAGCACCAGCGGAACCAGCAGCACCAGGCCGAGGCTGAGCGCAAAGGCCGAGCCCCAGACGAAGTAGTGCGTAGTCCAGTAGGAGAATACGGTCGCAACCCAGGCGCCGACGCCGTTGGCGGCGGCCGACAGCACCAGCGCCTGCATCACGGTAGGTTGGTCCAGCCGCAGGATCGGCAGCGACATGAACAACCCGACCAGCACGGCGACCAGCGCGATCTTCCAGTAGTTCGGATCGGTGATCGGACCGGTCCAGGCGAACTTCGCCTCACGATCGGCATTGAGGATGCCCCAATAGGGACCGACGCCGCCCTCGAAGAACTTCCACGGCTGATCGATGGCTTCGACGATGTTGTAGTCCATGCCGATGGCGTCGGCGCGAGCGACGAAGTTGCGCAGCACCGTGGCCTGCTGGAACGCGCCAGGCACGGCGCTGCGCAGATTGTAGCCTTGGCTCGGCCAGCCGAATTCGGCGATCAGGATGCGCTTGCCGGGGAAGGAGTCGCGCAGCAGATTGTAGCGGTCGACCGCCTGATCTACCGCCTGCTTGTCGGTGAAGTTTTCCCAGTAGGGCAGCACGTGGGCGGCGACGAAGTCGGACGAATTGGCGAGCTGCGGATGGTCGCGCCAGATGTTCCAGATTTCACCCGTCGTGACGGGAACGCTCACCGATTTCTTGACCCGCTGGATCACCTTGATCAGCCGATGCACGTTGTTTTCGGCAATCGCCCATTTAACGGCTTCATCCCGCTTGTCCTCGGGCTGCGCCTTGGCGTCTTGAAGCCGTCCTTCTTCTTCCTGATCGATGCGCGGGGTTTCTTCGCGAAGGAAGCGCGCAGATTCAGCAATATAGCGTTCGTTCTCTTCAGGGGTTGGCTTGAGCTTCGGTATCGGACCGAGATTCTCGATCGGAACCTGCTCGCCGCGATAGATGGTCTCGTTGCCGATGACGATGCCCGTGACGTTGCTATTGTTCTTTGCAAGCTCGACAGCGGCCGCAAGTTCACGGCTATTGCGGTCGGCATCCGTGCCGATCCACACGCCAATCGTAACCTTCATGCCGAATTCGGCAGCAATCGGCGGCACCAGTTCGTTGCCCTCGGTCGAGGAGTAGCCACGGACCGCGCGCGTTAACGTGGAGAGCTTCTTCAGGTCGGCGCGTACCTTGTCGGCATCGCCATCGACGACCGTGTGCTTCGGCTCGAAGGGCGTATAGGACAGGCTCGGCAGCGTGCCACGGAAATCGGGCGCCGACTGCTTCTCCTGGAAGAGACCCCACAGGGCGGCGTGGACGGCGGTGACAAGCAACAGGACGGCGACGACGGCGCGCATCGCGGTTAAACCATACGGGGCCTGAGATTGAGGACTAAGCGAACCCGTCCCCTGGGTTCGACCAATATCACGGCGGAGGGAAAGATATCTCCGCCATCCGATTTAACAACTGGTGTGCCGCGATGGCGTTTTAAGGGCGCAAGCCGTTCCAGCCGCGAAAAAAATCGCGGCCGGTCCCGGTCGCGCGACGCGGCTATTTCGACGCTGGCGCAGGTGTTGCCGACGGGGTCGGCGCAGGCGAGGGCGAGGCGGCCGGCGCGGGCGCGGCGTTGCCTGCCGTTG
>NZ_JACMYK010000053.1 GCF_020889785.1 Bradyrhizobium acaciae | reverse complement strand
CGGCGATTTCGTCGTGCCAGGGCGGCGGCGCCGCGGGTGCAGATGCCGGGGCCGCAGGGGGAGCAGCGACCTTGGGCTCACGCGGCGGCGGGAAAGCCGTCTCGTCGGAGCCATTGCGCGGGGAAGTTGCGGGCAGCGGGGGAAACTCCGACCGGGTGCCCGCGCCAGCGGGCTCGAGCCGCGCGGCGATGACCTGGAGTTCCCGAACGACTGCGGCAAGCGCCAGCACGATGGCGCCGGTGCATGCGCTGGTCACGCCGGTTGCGATCAACGTGCTTCCGACGCTGAATTCCTTGTAGGGGATACCCAAGCCGACCGCCGCCAAGCCCGCCACAACCAGGCCCGCGCCGACGACCAACAGACCAACCATCATCGAACTAACCCCCGGGAGACCCGACCGAAAATCGGCGCGGGCCTCGAACGCCACGATACCGTCATATTGCCCACACCGCCAACCGCCAATTGTAGACGGAGTTCCCTAAAATCCCGCTTAACCGAGCGGGACGCGCTCGGTCCCGGGCGAATACCGGCTGCGCCGGCGCCCTGCTCCCGTAGATTTACTGGCTACGAATTGCTGCCAATTTATTGCAGCGCATCTGGGAAATTACGCCACAATTCCCAATTACTCAGAAACGGAACTGCGCTATGGATGCCGGGGAATGAGGCCCTAAAGCGCCAAACTGGGCCACAGGCACGCCGGTATCACTAGCTATGTCATCGATTACGACGTCTGCCCTCGAGGCGCCTGCGCGGCGCTCGGTGGAGAAGACCTGCGACGATCTCGCTTTCCTCGTCCTCGGCGTGGTGGCCGTGGTCGCCGGCCTCACTTTCCGCGATTACGGTCTGGGCTGGGACGACTACACCCACGCTGAATACGCCGACCTCCTGCTGCGCATGTACGGGTCCGGGTTCAAGGACACCGGCGCGCTGTCGTTCGCCAACCTCTATATGTACGGCGGCGGCTTCGATATGGCTGCGGCCCTGCTGCACAAGATCATTCCTCTGGAACTGTTCGAGACGCGCCGCCTGCTCGGCGCGGTCGTCGGCGTGATCGGTCTTGCCGTAACCTGGCGCCTGGCGCGCCGCGTCGGAGGCCCGCTGGCGGGACTGGCGGCGCTGCTGCTGCTGGCGCTGTGCCCGACCTTCTACGGCCACATGTTCATGAATCCGAAGGATGCACCGTTCGCCGTCGCGATGGTGGTCCTGATCATGGGCCTCGTCCGCCTGGTCGAGGAATATCCGGCGCCCTCGCCGCGCACGATCCTGATCGTGGGCTTAGGGGCCGGCCTGTCGATCGGCTGTCGCGTGCTGGGCGGGCTCGCATTGATCTACGCAGTGGTCGGCTTCATCCCGCTGTGGATCGAGGAGTACCGCAAGCAGGGTGCGCGCGAGGCGACACACCGCTTTGCCCATGTCGTCTATGTGCTGCTGCCGGGGCTCGCTCTCGGCTATCTCGTGATGGGCCTGATCTGGCCGTGGTCGATCATGGAGCCCGGCCATCCGCTGGAAGCGGTGACCTATTTCTCGCACTTCTTCGAGAAGCCGTGGAAGGAGATGTTCGACGGCGCGCTGGTGTCGGTCCCGGACATGCCGTGGTCCTATTTGCCGACGCTGTTCGCCTTGCAGCTTCCCGAAGTGCTGCTGGTGCTGCTGACTGCAGCCGTCGTCGCCACCTTGATGTCGCTGTCGCGCAAGGATGTGACCGCCAAGCGCAAGTCGATCATGCTGATGCTGACGCTGGCGGCGACGCTGCCGCTGGTGATCGCGATGGTGAAGCGGCCGGCGCTCTACAACGGCATCCGCCACTTCATCTTCGTGATCCCGCCGATGGCGGTGCTCGGCGGCGTCGCATTCGCCCGCGGCATGGACTGGCTCGGCGACAATCGCCGCGCCTGGCAGCCTGCGGCGCTCGCCGTGTTCGCATTCGGCCTGCTGCTCCCGCTCAGCGAAATGATCCGGCTGCATCCGTATCAGTATACGCATTTCAACCACATCGCAGGCACGGTGCGGACCGCCGACAATTTCTTCATGCTGGACTATTGGGGCCTGGCGCTGAAGCAGGCATCCGACGGGCTGCGCGAGCAGCTGGCGGAACGGCAGGAAGTGCCGCCGCAGCACCGCAAGTGGAAGGTCGCGGTTTGCGGACCGCAGCGCCCCGCACAGGTCGCGCTCGGGCCCGACTTCACGATCGGCTGGGACAGCAATGCGGCCGACTTCGCGATGACGCTCGGCGAGTTCTACTGCAAGGGCCTGGCCGCGCCTGTCATGGTCGAGATCAAGCGCGACGACGTCGTGTTCGCCCGCGTCTACGACATCCGTGGCCGCAGCATCTCGAGCCTGCTGGCGATCCCGGCGCCGTAGCCCAAAGCACGTCTGTTGCGCGCCTGCCCACTTCCGGAGCATGACCTTCCGGTTCGTGGGCCAGCCGTCGCATGCTGACATGACTGTCACGCCGTTACGCTGCCTTGCCGCGATCCGGCGCCGACGCTAGGTTCGGCGCAGGAAACAGCCGTCAACGGAGCAATCGGCCATGTCGCCAGCGGAAGCGCGCCTGAAGGAAGTGCCGTCGAACATGAGTGCGGCGGAGTGGGAGCAGCGGATCAACCTCGCGGCCTGCTACCGGCTGGTCGCGCTCTATGGCTGGGACGATCTGGTCGACACCCATATCTCGGCCCGCGTGCCGGGGCCCGAGCATCACTTCCTGATCAACCCCTACGGACTGATGTTCGACGAGATCACCGCGTCGAGCCTGGTCAAGGTCGACCTCGACGGCAACCAGCTTTCGCAGAGCGACTACAGCATCAACCCGGCCGGCTTCACCATCCACTCGGCGATCCACGAGGTGCGCGAGGATGCCGGCTGCGTGCTCCATCTGCACACGGTCGATGGCACCGCGGTGTCGAGCGGCCCGGACGGGCTGCTGCCGCTGAACCAGACCGCGCAGCTCGTCACCCACGACCTCGCCTATCACGACTATGAGGGCATCGCGCTCGATCATGACGAGCGCCCGCGCCTGCAACGCGATCTCGGGACCAAGAACCACATGCTGTTGCGCAATCACGGCACGCTGACGGTCGGCCGCTCGGTCGCCTCCGCCTTCGAGCGGATGTACCATCTGGAGCGCGCCTGCTCGATGCAGGTGGCGACCCGTGCGCTCGGACCGATCGCCTATCCGGTCGAGCAGCAGGCGATCGACAAGAACACCGAGCTGCTTTCCAACCCGGACCGCGCCGAGCTGCGCTCGACCCAGCTGGTCTGGCCGCCGCTGCTGCGCAAGCTCGACCGGGTCAATCCCGGCTACCGTGATTGAAAATTTCACAATCTTCGGGTAGGCTATCCGCCAACACCCTCTGCACGTTCAGAATCAAAACGCCGCCCAATTCCGGGCGGCGTTTTTACGTGCGGGGCTGCCGGAGCTCCGTAGGATAGGTAGAGCGCAGCGAAACCCATCATGGATCGGCATCAAGACCGCTCGCCAAACGTCCCGTCCAGTTTCGCTCCGTCGCCAGCCCAATCGTCCGGATACACGCCCAACTCGACCATGCGATGGAACGACGAGTACGGCCAATCCTTCACGCGCGCCACAAGACCATGCTTGAAAGGATTGATGTGGACGTAATCGATGTGGCGAGAGAAATCGTCCTCGTCCCGGATCGTGTGTTCCCAGTACCGCCGCTGCCAGATACCACGCTCCGCCTTGGCAACCCGGCTATCCGAAATAACCTCACCGGCCGGAAGGCTTCTTGAAAACGCCGATTTGATTTGCCTCCAACGTGTCGCATAGTCGGCATCACCTTCCGGCAAGCTCCAGACAACATGGAGGTGATCTGGCAGGACCTCCGTCGTAAATGGATGCCGTTCGCGTGTCACTCGGAAGGCCGCACGCAAGTGATCGATATGCTCGGTCAGCAATCGCAGCCGCCGGTCCTCCAAATTGACGGTGAAGAAGAAGCTGCCCCCAGCGATGAAATTGCGACGATAGGTGACCATGACTAATCGCCTGGAAAAAGCGATGGGTATCGCTACGCTCTACCCATCCTACACTTCGATCAAACTGCGGGAAGTCCGTAGGATAGGTAGAGCGTAGCGAAACCCATCATGGAGCGGCATCATGGCCGCCCGCGATAGGTCATCATCATTGGCGATACTTGCGAAGTGATGGGTTTCGCTGCGCTCTACCCATCCTACACCTCAAGTAAGCGCCGTCGCCCTACTTGGCCTCGGCGAACGCCGCCAGGATCCGCGCCCAGGAGCGGATGCCCTTGTGGTAGCTCTTGAGATCGTACTTCTCGTTCGGCGAATGGATGTTGTCGTCGTCGAGCCCGAAGCCGACCAGCACGCTGTCGAGGCCGAGGGTGCGTTTGAAGTCGGCGACGATCGGGATCGAGGCGCCGGAGCCGACCAGAAGCGCCTCCTTGCCCCACTCGTCGGTCAGCGCGCGGCGGGCGGCCGCGAGCGGCTTCATGTTCCAGTCGAGCGCGATCGCCGGCGCGCTGGAATGATCGGTGAACTCGGCCTTGCAATCCGCCGGCAGGCGCGCCTTCACATAGTCGCGGAACGCGTCTCGGATCTTCTCGGGATTCTGTCCCTCGACCAGGCGGAACGAGACCTTCGCCGACGCCTCGGCCGCAATCACCGTCTTCGAACCCTCGCCGGTATAGCCGCCGATGATGCCGTTGATGTCGCAGGTCGGGCGCGAGGAGACCTGCTCGATCAGGAGCCGATCCTTTTCGCCGGCCGGCACCGAAAGGCCGATCGGCTTGAGGAAGCTTTCCGGCGTCAGATTGAGCTGCTTCCACTGCGCCAGAATGTCCGGCGGCAGATCCTTCACACCGTCATAGAAACCGGGGATGGTGATGTGGCCGTTCTCGTCATGCAGGCCGCCGAGGATCCGCGTCAGCACGCGGATCGGGTTCTGCGCGCCGCCGCCGAACACGCCGGAGTGCAGGTCGCGATTGGCGGCCTTGATCTTGACCTCGTCATAGACCAGGCCACGCAGCGAGGTCGTGATCGCCGGCGTGTTCGGATCCCACATGCCGGTATCGCAGACCAGTGCGAAGTCGGCCTTGAGCTCGGCCTTGTTGGCCTCGAGGAACGGCACGAAATTCTTCGAGCCGATCTCTTCCTCGCCTTCGATGATGATGGTGATGTCGACCGGCAGCGATCCCGTCACCGTCTTCCAGGCGCGGCAGGCCTCGACGAAGGTCATCAACTGACCCTTGTCGTCCTCGGCGCCGCGCGCGACGATGATCTTGCGCCCGTCGGCATGGTCGGTCACCACAGGCTCGAACGGCGGACGGTGCCAGAGATTCAAGGGATCGACCGGCTGCACGTCGTAGTGCCCGTAGAACAGCACATGCGGTCGCCCGTCGGTCGAGCCGTTCAATTTGCCCACCACGGCCGGATGGCCCGCGGTCGGCCGCACCTCGGTCTTGAAGCCGAGGGTTGCGATATCCCTGGCAAGATGATCGGCAGCCGCCTTGCAGTCATTGGCAAAGGCCGGATCGGCCGAGATCGATTTGATGCGCAAGAGCGTGAACAGCCGCTCCAGGCTGTTGTCGAAATCGGCATCGATGCGGTCGAGGACGGGCTGCAGCTTGGCGTTGGACATGCTTATATCCCATTGGTTGGACATTGCGCCAAGTTGTAGCGCGCCGACCGCCCGAGGCAAAGCCGGTTGCCCATTCCATGGGACTGTCGCGACGCTACCTGCGCAAGATCCCGCCAAGCGCGCCGCGCACCAGCGCGCGACCGATCGAACCGCCAACCGAACCGCCGACCGATTTGCCGAGATCCGCGACCACGCCGCCGACCACCTTGTCGGTCACCGAGCGCGTGACGTTCCGTGCGATCACCTGCCCGGTCGAGAGCCGGCCGCGCTTGACATTGGTGCCGAAGATCGCGGCAGCGATGGCGCCGATCTCGCCGAGGATGCCGCCCCCCTCGCTGCCTGAGCCTTCCGCCGACGCGGCGCTGCCGGCGAGACGCTTCTGGATAATCTCGTAGGCGGACTCAGCGTCGATCGCGGTGTCGTATTTGCCCTTCACCGGGCTCGCATCCATGATCGCCTTGCGTTCCTCCGGCGTGATCGGCCCGATCCGCGCCGACGGCGGCCGCACCATGACGCGCTCGACCATCGACGGCGTGCCGCCGCCTTCGAGGAACGACACCAGTGCCTCGCCCTTGGCAAGCTCCATGATCACCCGCGCGGTGTCGAGCTTCGGATTGGGCCGGAACGTCTGCGCGGCCGCGGCGACCGCCTTCTGGTCGCGCGGCGTGAAGGCGCGCAGCGCGTGCTGCACCCGGTTGCCGAGCTGTGCCAGCACCTTGTCCGGCACGTCGATCGGATTCTGCGTGACGAAATAGACGCCGACGCCCTTGGAGCGGATCAGCCGCACCACCTGCTCGATCTTGTCCATCAGCGCCTTCGGCGCGTCGTTGAACAACAGATGCGCCTCGTCGAAGAAGAACACCAGCTTCGGCTTCGGCAGGTCGCCGGCCTCCGGCAATTCCTCGAATAGTTCCGACAGCATCCAGAGCAGGAACGTGGCGTAAAGCCGCGGGCTCAGCATCAGCTTGTCGGCGACGAGGATGTTAACCATGCCGCGCCCGTCGCGGTCGGTCCGCATGAAATCCTTCAGCGTCAACGCCGGCTCGCCGAAAAATTTCGCGCCGCCCTGGTTCTCGAGCACCAGCAGCTGACGCTGAATCGTTCCGACCGTCGCCTTGGACACGTTGCCGTAGCTCTGGGCGGCCTTACGGATCGACGCCAGCGGATCTTCCCCCTCATCGGCGCCCTTCTTGCCGCCGTCGGGGGCGATCGCATCCAGCAGGGCGCGCAGATCCTTCATGTCGATCAGCGCGAGGCCATTTTCATCGGCGACCCGGAAGGCGACATTGAGCACGCCCTCCTGCACGTCGTTCAGATCGAGCATCCGCGCGAGCAGCAGCGGTCCCATCTCGGTGATGGTGGCGCGCACCGGATGCCCCTGCTCGCCGAACACGTCCCAGAACACGGTCGAGAACTGGTCCGGCTGGAAGGTCAGGCCCATTTCCTGGGCGCGCTTCACAATAAAATCCTTGGCCTCGCCGACTTCGGAGATACCGGACAGATCGCCCTTGATATCGGCTGCGAACACCGGAACGCCGGCGCGCGCAAATCCTTCGGCCATGACTTGCAGCGAGACGGTCTTGCCGGTTCCGGTTGCGCCGGTGACGAGCCCATGCCGGTTGGCCAGCGCCAGCGTCAGCCAAGCCGCCTGCTCGCCCTTGCCGATAAAAATCTTCTCGTCCGTATCGGCCAACTTGTTGTCGGAGGTCGCCATCGCTTCGCCTCTTCGCGCAAATTTGGATCGCTTCAATCATTGAACCCGGTTCGATACATCGAACCCGGCTCGACGCACGAACCTACGCCATCATATTGCATCTTGCCGGTCGATTGAAACCGTCAGCGGATGCCGACGTATAATGTCGCGCCAGCAGTTCCTCATATTTTATTCCCGGCAAAGTGACGAAAGGCATTGCGCATTGCGACAAGATGGTGTGAATCCGCCGCTCACTCTTGCAGCGAGGCCACAGTCCCAGCGCGATCGAAAAAGAATACGAACTGAAATGCGCGGATCGCTTGTATTTCGTGACACAGGCGCTCAAGATAAATCCAGAAGAACGATCCGGCAAAGTCCGGTTGAGGCGGGGCAAGATGGACGAATTGGTTGGACAGCTGGCCGCGAAGGCCGGCATCGATGGCGCTGTCGCTGAAAAAACCATCGGCATCGTTCTGGGTTTCCTCCGAAACGAGGGACCTTCCGACAAAGTCCAGGCTCTGATCGACCAAATCCCCGGCGCCGAAGCGGCAATCGCCGCCTCCAACAACAGCGGTGGTCTATCGCGGTTGATGGGCGGCGGCCTGATGGCTGTCGGCACCCGGCTGATGGCACTCGGATTGAGCATGAGTGAAATTCAGAACGTTGCGCGTGAACTTTTCAGGTTCGGCCGCGACAAAATCGGAGCGGATCAAATGGGCGAGATCATCTCGGGGACGCCGGGCCTCAGCCAGTTTGCCTGAAGCACACTCCCCACGCTCCTGCACGTGCGCTCCCTTCTACCTGCATACGAGTATCATGACATACCCCCTCTCCGAGATCGAAGGCCTGTCCGCCTATTGTGCCACCAAACTGAAATCGCAGGGTATCCGCACGACCGACTCGCTGCTTGAAGCCGCCCGCACCGTCAAGGGACGAAAGGCGCTCGCCGCCAAGACCGGGATCAGTGAACAGCAACTGCTCGAATGGGCCAACATCTCCGACTACATGCGGATTCCCGGCATGGGCAAGGCAAAGGTCGGCCTGGTCCGCGCCGCCGGCGTCACCACCGTGCGCGAACTCGCCCACCGCAACCCGTCGCGGCTGGCGCAGAGCATGAAGGACGCCAATGTGCGGCGTAAGCTCGTCCGCGTGATGCCGTCGGAGAAATCAGTCGAGCTGCTGATTGAAGAGGCACGCAAGCTGCCTCCCAAAATCACCTATTAGCTCACCTATTAGCCAGTCTTAACCGCACGAGCGGCCGCCGGCACCCGCCATCATCGCCACACCTTGACTTGCCGCTGCGGTCAGCGCAAAGCCACCGCATGATGGCAACCAGGCCCATAGCATCGGCGGCGACCGGCCCGGCCGTATCAGCGGTGCTGCCGGCGCTGCTGTCGAGGCCTTATCCGGCGGTGATGGGTATCCTGAACGTGACGCCGGACTCGTTCTCCGACGGCGGCCGGTTCATCGCACCCGAACCGGCGCTGGCCCAGGCCCGCAAGCTGATCGCCGACGGCGCCGACATCATCGACATCGGCGCGGAATCGACCCGTCCCTACGGTTCACAGCCGGTCACAGCCGAGGCGGAAATGGCGCGGCTGAAGCCGGTGCTCGCCGAGGTGATCGCCCTCGGCGTGCCGGTCTCGATCGACAGCATGAAATCAGAGGTCGTGGCCTGGGCGCTCGACCAGGGCGCGGCGATCGCCAACGACGTCTGGGGCCTGCAGCGCGATGCCGGCATGGCGGCCGTCGTCGCCGCGCGCGGCGTGCCCGTGATCATCATGCACAATCGCGAGAGTGCCGATCCCGCGATCGACATCATGCAGGACATCGCCGGCTTCTTTGAACGCTCGCTCGCGATCGCGGCGAGCGCCGGCATTTCGCCCGACAAGATCGTGCTCGATCCCGGCATCGGCTTCGGCAAGACCCAGGAGCAGAGCATGATGACGCTGGCGCGACTGTCAGAGCTCGACGCGTTTCGCCTGCCGGTGCTGGTCGGCGCCTCGCGCAAGCGCTTCATCAGCACGGTCGTGCCGTCGGAGCCGCAGCAGCGGATCGGCGGCTCGATCGCGGCGCACCTGATCGCCGCGCAGAACGGCGCCCGCATCATCCGCGCGCATGACGTCGCGGAAACCGTTCAGGCGCTGCGGCTGGCCGCAGCAATCGAGGGACAGCAATGACCGACACGATCTTCATCACCGGGATCGTCATCCATGCCCGCCATGGCGTGATGGAACATGAGACCGAAGTCGGTCAGCGCTTCGTCATCGACCTCGAGCTCTATACCGACCTTTCGGAATCCTCGCGCACCGACCGCCTCTCCGACACCGTGTCCTATTCCAACGTGGTGGCGACCGCGACCTCGGCTTTCAAGAACACCAATTACAAGCTGCTGGAACGCGCCGCCGGCGCGGTGGCGGAGGACATCCTGGCCTCCTTCCCGCGCGTCAGGGCGGTCAAGGTCACCGTGCACAAGCCGCATGCCCCGATCGCCGCGATCTTCGACGATGTCGGCGTGGTGCTGACCCGCTCGCGGCATCCGCTTCCACATGGCTGACGTCCTGATCGCACTCGGCGGCAATGTCGGCGACGTCCGCACCACGTTTCGCAAGGCGATCGCCAATATCTGCGGTATGACGCAGGCGGCGCTCGTGGCGCGCTCGTCGGATTATTCGACGCCGCCCTGGGGCGGGCAGCAGCAGGACAGCTTCATCAATGCCTGCATCGAGATCGACACCAGCCTCGATCCGCATGCGCTGCTGTTCACCCTGCACAAGATCGAAACCAAATTCGGCCGCGACCGCAAGAACGAGCAGCGCTGGGGCCCACGCACCCTCGACCTCGATCTGATCGCCTATGACAACATCACACTCAACAAGCCGGAACTGACGCTGCCGCACCCGCGTTTGTTCGAGCGCGCCTTCGTGCTGGTGCCGCTGGCCGAGATCGTTCCCGACCGCATCATCGCCGGGCGCCGCGTCGCCGATGCGCTGGCAGGGCTCACGACCGACGGTATTTTCCGCCTTGCGGACCTCGATTAAAGCCGAGCGACCGCAAACAAAAGTTTGGCTTGGCCGCCCGCCCGTGGCAATTTCCGACCAAATCAAGGGGCCCCTCGCGGGGCCGGTGAAGGACGATTTGGGCGGATGACGACCTCGACAGACGATTTGCCTCTGGCTTCGGATTTTGCAGCAGCGACCTATGACGACTGGCGCAAGCTGGTCGACGGCGTGCTGAAGGGCGCCCCGTTCGAGAAGCTCGTCGGCAAGACCTATGATGGTCTCAAGATCGATCCGATCTACCGCCGCGCCACCAACGCAAGCCCGCTTCCCGGCCGAGCCGCCGCGACTCCCTGGCACATCCTGCAGCGGGTCGACCATCCTGATGCCGCAGCCGCCAATGCGCAGGCGCTGCAAGATCTCGAGAACGGCGCGACCGGCCTCGAATTCGAGTTCGCCGGTGGTCCGGGCACGCGCGGCTTCGGCCTCGCCGACGCCAGCAAGAAGACGCTGGCGCGGGCCTGTGGCGGCATCCATCTCGATGCCGGCATCATGATCGCGCTCAACCCGGTGATCGGCCGCGAGAACGCCGGCGAGACGTTTGCCGACATGGTCGAGGCCCGCAAGCTCGATCCGGCCAAGCTCGACCTGCATTTCAATTACCAGGCGCTCAGCACCATGGCCGTGCGCGGCCCTGCGGCCATCGCCTGGCCCAACTACGAAAAGCCGTTCGGCCAGGTGGTCAACGGCCTCATCAAGCGCGGCTTCAAGGGGCCGTTCGTGCTGGCCGATGGCCGGCCAGTGCATGACGCCGGCGGCTCCGAGGTGCAGGAACTCGCCTTCACGCTCGCGCTCGGCCTCGCTTATCTGCGCATGCTGGAAGCATCGGGTCTCGATCTCGATGCGGCACGCACAGGCGTCTCGTTCCGGCTCAGCGCCGATGCCGACCAGTTCCTGACGATGGCGAAATTCCGCGCGTTGCGGCGCTTGTGGGCGCGGGTCGAGCAAGCCTGCGGCCTCACCCCGAAGCCGATCTTCGTCAACGCGCAGACCGCCTGGCGGATGCTGACCCAGCGCGACCCCAACGTGAACATGCTGCGCGCGACGATCGCAACCTTTGCGGCCGGGCTCGGCGGCGCCAATGCGATCACCGTGCTGCCGCACACGCTGGCGCTCGGTCTGCCGGACGATTTCGCGCGGCGCGTGGCGCGCAACACCCAACTCGTGCTGCTCGATGAGTCCAACCTCGCCAAGGTCTCCGACCCCGCGGCGGGTGCCGGCGGCATCGAGACGTTGACCTCGCAGCTCTGCGAGGCAGCGTGGACCTTGTTCCAGGAGATCGAGAAGGCCGGCGGTATCTTCGCTGCCCTCGAGCAGGGGCTGCTACAAAAGAAAGTCGCCGCGACGCGGGCGCAACGCGAAACCAATGTCGCCAAACGCCGCGACGTGCTGACCGGCGCCAGCGAATTCCCGAACCTGCACGAAGACGTCCTCGCGGTGCTGGATGTGAAGCCGTCAGCGCCGATGTCGACCGCCAATACCAAGGTCAGGTTCGACGCCCTCGCGCCGATGCGGCTCGCCGAACCGTTCGAGGCGTTGCGCGACAAGTCGGATGCCACGCTCAAGGCCCGTGGCGCGCGACCGAAAATCTTCCTCGCCAATCTCGGCACGCCGGCGGATTTCACCGCCCGTGCCACATTCGCAAAGAGCTTTTTCGAGACCGGCGGGATCGAGGCCATCGACAACGAGGGCTTTGCCGACGCGGCGGCGCTTGCCGCAGCCTTCAAGGCCTCGGGCGCTGCGATGGCGTGCATTTGTTCCTCCGACAAGGTCTATGCCGCCAGCGCCGCCGAGGCCGCCAGGGCCCTTCACGGCGCCGGAGCAAGGCATATCTATCTGGCAGGACGGCCCGGCGACCAGGAAGCGGCGCTGCGGGCGGCCGGCATTGGTGAGTTCGTCTTCGCCGGCGGTGATGCGCTGGCGACATTGCGCGACGCCTATCGGCGGATGGAGCAGGCATGACGGCAGAGGCACCAGCGAAACCCGTTCTGACCGGCGGTTGCCAGTGCGGCGCCGTGCGCTTTGCGGTGTCGGCGGCGCCGAACCGCGTCAGCATTTGTCACTGCCGGATGTGCCAAAAGGCCTCCGGTGCGCCGTTCGCCTCTTTCGCCGACATCAACAAGGAGGATTTCGCCTGGACCCGGGGTAAGCCGGCGTCGTTCAAATCATCCTCGATCGCCGAGCGCGACTTCTGCGCCGCCTGCGGCACGCCGCTCAGCTTCCGCCGGATCGACGGTCCCCGCATCGAGATCATGACCGGCGCCTTCGACCGGCCCGATCGGGTGATCCCGACCCAGCAATTCGGAACCGAGTCCCGCCAAGGCTGGGTGGTCGGCATCGCCAACCTGCCGAGCCAGACCACGATGCAGAATTACGGACCGGACAAGATGGCGACCATCGTCAGCCATCAGCATCCGGACCATGACTAAGGAATCCAAGGAATGACCCGCATTCCCAATTTCGCCGATGTCGCCTTCCAGCCCGTTGCCACGGCGATGCCGGCTGCGAGCGCCGAGCCGTGGCTGACGCCCGAAGGCATTCCGGTGAAATCGGCCTACAGCGAGGCCGACCTCGAAGGCATCGATTTCCTCGAGACCTGGCCCGGCATCGCGCCCTATCTGCGCGGCCCCTACCCGACCATGTATGTCAACCAGCCCTGGACGATCCGGCAATATGCCGGGTTCTCGACGGCAGAGGACTCCAACGCGTTCTACCGCCGCAACCTCGCGGCCGGACAGAAGGGCCTGTCGGTCGCGTTCGACCTCGCCACCCACCGCGGCTACGACTCGGATCATCCGCGCGTCTCCGGCGACGTCGGCATGGCCGGCGTCGCAATCGATTCCATCTACGACATGCGCACGCTGTTCGCCGGCATCCCGCTCGACCAGATGAGCGTGTCGATGACCATGAACGGCGCGGTGCTGCCGATCCTCGCGCTGTTCGTCGCCGCCGCCGAGGAGCAGGGCGTGCCGCCGGAGAAGCTGTCGGGCACCATTCAGAACGACATTCTGAAAGAGTTCATGGTGCGCAACACCTACATCTATCCGCCGGCGCCCTCGATGCGGATCATCTCCGATATCTTCGCCTACACCTCGCAGCGGATGCCGAAATACAATTCGATCTCGATCTCCGGCTACCACATGCAGGAAGCCGGCGCGACGCAGGACCTCGAACTCGCCTATACGCTGGCCGACGGCGTCGAATATCTGCGCGCGGGCTTGGCCGCCGGCCTCGACGTCGATCGTTTCGCCCCCCGCCTCTCCTTCTTCTGGGCGATCGGCATGAACTTCTTCATGGAAGTCGCCAAGATGCGCGCCGCGCGGCTGCTGTGGGCCAAGCTGCTGAAGCAGTTCAATCCGAAGGACCCACGCTCGCTCAGTCTGCGCACGCACTGCCAGACCTCGGGCTGGTCGCTGACCGCGCAGGACGTGTTCAACAATGTGATGCGCACCACGATCGAGGCGATGGCGGCCACCCAAGGCCACACCCAGTCACTGCACACCAACGCGCTCGACGAGGCCTTAGCGCTGCCGACCGATTTCTCGGCGCGCATCGCCCGCAACACCCAATTGTTCCTGCAGCAGGAGAGCGGCACCAACCGTATCATCGATCCCTGGGGCGGCTCCTATTATGTCGAGCGGCTGACCCATGATCTTGCGAAGAAGGCCTGGGGCCACATCCAGGAGGTCGAGGAACTCGGCGGCATGGCCAAGGCGATCGAGGCCGGTGTGCCGAAGCTCAGGATCGAGGAAGCGTCCGCCAAGACCCAGGCGCGGATCGATGCCGGTCGCCAAGCCGTGATCGGCGTCAACAAATTCAAGCCGGAGAACGAAAAGCCGATCGACGTGCTCAAGGTCGAGAACTCCACCGTGCGGCGCTTGCAGATCGACAAGCTGGCGCGACTGAAGAAGGAGCGCAACCAGAAGGACGTCGATGCGGCGCTGGCTGCGCTGACCCGCTCGGCCGGTGAAGGCAACGGCAATCTACTGGCGCTGGCCATTGATGCTGCGCGCGCAAAGGCCACCGTCGGCGAGATTTCGGACGCCATGGAAAAGGTGTTCGGCCGCCACCGCGCCGAGATCAAGTCCATCACCGGCGTCTACAAGCGAGAGGCAGCGGCCATGTCCAACAAGGTCGAAAAGGTGCAGGCGCTGATCGACGCGTTCGAGGAGGCTGAGGGCCGCCGTCCGCGCATCCTGGTGGCAAAAATCGGCCAGGACGGCCATGACCGCGGCCAGAAGGTGATCGCATCCGCGTTCGCCGATGTCGGCTTCGACGTCGATATCGGGCCGCTGTTCGCGACCGCCGACGAGGCCGCGCGGCAGGCGGTCGAGAACGACGTCCACATTCTCGGCGTCTCCTCGCTCGCCGCGGCGCATCTCACCGCGGTGCCGGAACTGAAAGCCGCGCTGAAGAAGCACGGCCGCGAGGACATCATGATCATCATCGGCGGCGTGGTGCCGCCGCAGGATTACGACGCGCTCTATGCCGCGGGCGCCGAGGCGATCTTCCCGCCCGGCACCGTGATCTCCGACGCCGCCGAGGAGCTGATCCACAAGCTCAACGCCCGGCTCGGCCACAGCGCGGCGGCGGAGTAACGCTCCCGCGCCTGCTTTTTTGGGGGTTACCCTGTCCTGCACTGCATTCACGGTCGTTCGCTGTTTCTGCCTCATGCTCGTGTTCGCCACATCGCCGGCCACAGCTGTCACGACGGTACGCGTCAAGCCAACAGCCGACCTCACCATCAAGAATAGCGCTATCGAAGCTAGCGTCTTCGTCGACGCCGGGATCAAGGCCGATCAGGCATTATCCTTCGATTGCCTCACTGAGGGTAAGAAATGGATCGACAAGAACGCGGCAGAGGCTGCGGCGGCGCGCAAGGATGAACCCGATCTCTTCAGGGATCGCGGCGGCTATTCGTTCGAGCGCAAATATTCGGTGCGCTCCGTCGTCGACAGCCGCTATGTCAGCGTGCAGCGCGACGATTACATGGACACCCACGGTGCGCATCCGAACACCGACGTCAACACCATCCTGTGGGATTCAGCCGCAAAAACGCGCATCAGCATCCGCCCCTTCTTCACCGAGACGACGGATAACGGCCCGACCCTCACGGCGCTACGCAAGGCCGTCATTGCCGCGCTCAACGCCGAGAAGAAGCGGCGCGGTGCCGGCGAGACCGCGACCGCCGAATGGTACAAGGAACTGAAGCCGACCCTGCTCAAGATCGGCGCCGTGGCGCTGGCGCCGTCGACCGTGTCAGGCAAGAGCTCCGGCCTCACCTTCCACTATCCGCCCTACGCCGTCGGCCCCTATGCCGAAGGCCAGTACGTGATCTTCGTGCCGTGGGAGACGCTGAAGCCGTATCTGACGCTGGAAGGCGCAGAGATCTTCGCCGGTGCGCGGCCGAAGGCGGACGAAGACGATCAGCAGCAATAGCTGCCTCAGCAGACCTCAGCCTGGCTGACGCGCCAGCGCCCGGACCAAAGAGCCGGTCCAGTCCGGAATCCAGGCCTGGAACTGAGCGTGCCAGCGATCGGCATCGCCGGGCGCGGTATCGAGCTTGACCGACCATTCGATGAAGGTGCGATCGCCCTCGACGACCGGCAGCAAATGCATCGTGCCCTCGTAGTGGGTCGGCTGCCGCACGTCCGAACCGGTATCCGCCAGAAACGGCAGTGGCTCGATGCTGGCATAGGTCAGCGAATGCCGGGTGTCCGAGTGACCGGCGAGGCGCTGCCTGACCCAAAGCCCGAGATAACAGAAGCGCCTGATCGCGCCGACCTCATCGCCGCGCCTGTCGTCCTCGATCACGCTTTCGCTGACACCCTCGATGTAGGCGGGATAATTGTTGAAGTCACGGATCAACGACCACACGGTATCAAGCGGATGGTCGAGAACGGTGCTGTAATAGGCTCGGGTCATGGCAGGCTCCGAAATGTTGATCCGCAGTGATGCGGCACGTGCCTGATCAACCGTATGGCGTCAGGCCCGCCCACCCGATTTCCGATCTCGTGACTGATCTGGGATGAGCGCGGACTCCGCCCTCGCCTGCAACCGGCAGCCGTTGTAAAGCAGGACCATGACCGCCTCGAAGCCCGCCTCTCCCGACATCCGCGCCCTCGCCCGTGACCTTCGCTCCGGTCACCGCGCCGCGCTGGCACGGGCGATCACGCTGGTCGAGAGCCGGCGCGGCGATCACCAGGCCGCCGCGCGCGAGCTGGTGCAGGCACTATTGCCCGATACCGGCAAGGCGGTGCGGGTCGGCATCACCGGCTCGCCCGGCGTCGGCAAGTCGACCACCATCGATGCGCTCGGCATGTTCCTGATCGAGCGCGGCCACAAGGTCGCGGTGCTGGCGGTCGACCCCTCCTCGGCGCGCACCGGCGGCTCGATCCTCGGTGACAAGACGCGGATGGCGCGGCTCGCCGTCTCCGACCAGGCCTTCATCCGCCCCTCGCCCTCTTCGGGCACGCTCGGCGGCGTCGCGGCGAAAACCCGCGAGGCGATGCTGCTGTGCGAGGCCGCCGGCTTCGACGTCGTGCTGGTCGAGACCGTCGGCATCGGCCAGTCCGAGACCGCGGTCTGCGACATGACCGACTTCTTCCTGGCACTGATGCTGCCGGGTGCCGGCGACGAGCTGCAGGGCATCAAGAAGGGCCTCGTCGAGCTCGCCGACATGATCGCGATCAACAAGGCCGATGGCGACAACCTCAAGCGCGCCAACCTCGCCGCCGCCGACTATCGCAGCGCGCTGCACATCCTCAGCCCGCGCTCCGAGCACTGGCATCCGCCGGTCGAGACCTATTCCGCACTGACCGGCACCGGGCTCGACCGGCTCTGGCAGAAGATCCTCGACCACCGCACCGCGATGACCGCCTCAGGCGAGTTCGCAGGCCGCCGCAGGGAGCAGCAGGTGAAGTGGATGTGGTCGATGCTGGAGAGCCGGATGATGGCGCGGCTGCGCTCGGACGCTGCGATCCGCGCCAAAGTGAAGAAGACCGAAGCCGAGGTCGCCGGCGGCCGCATCTCGCCCGCGGTCGCCGCCGAGCAGATCGCGGAGCTGCTGCATTGAGCGCGAAGCTGCGCATCCTCCTCACCGGCTTCGGGCCGTTTCCGGGTGCGCCGTTCAACCCGACCATGCCGTTGGTGAAGCGGCTGACCGCGTTGCGCCGCCCCGCCTTCGACGACGTCACGCTGTCGAGCCACATCTTCGACGTCACGTATGCTGCCCTCGACCGCGAATTGCCGGAACTGATCGCAAAGCATCGCCCGCAAGCGCTGTTGATGTTCGGCCTCGCCGGCCGCAGCGCGCATCTGCGGATCGAAAGCCGCGCCCGCAACGCGGTGACGACGCGCTTTCCCGATGCCGGCCGCCAGCATGCGCGCAAGGCATCGATCGAGGACGGCGCCGATGCGCAGCCGTTCGGGCCGCACAGCGAAAAGCTGCTGCGGGCCGCGCTGATGACGGGCATCGATGCACGCCCATCGCGCGATGCCGGCAGCTATCTCTGCAACTATCTGAGCTGGCGCGCGATCGAGGCGATTAACGGCGACAAGGGGGTGCACCTCGCACAATTCGTCCACGTTCCGCCGCTCGCGCATGACGGAACGGCGGCACCGGGCAAATCATCCATCACGCTTGAAGCGCTCGTCGATGCCGGTGAGGCCATGCTGCTGGAGTTGGTGAAATTGACCCGGCAGGCCGTGCGCCGGTCACAAAGCCTGCCAAAGAAAGCCTTGGCCGTGAACCTTTCCTTCGCTGAGCGGACTCACGTTGAGCAGAAACCGGCCTTCGACAGGCCGAAGGGTACCGTCAGACGGCCACACATAGCTGACGGCCGTGGACGCGATCGTTTGACGATCGTCGGTTGAAATTGTCCGGAACTTTTGACTGATTTTGTCCAGGGATGCGGGCCGACGCCTGCCGGACCTCATCTCCGCGCCATTGGAGGAGATACCATGACCGAGATCCGGCTGGCCTCGCTACAGGGCGGGGCGATTGTGCTTGGTAATGACACTCTCGATACCTTGCGACAGACATTGCGAGGGGTTGTTTGTCTGCCCCAGGAAGCGGGCTACGATGAAGCCCGCTCGATCTGGAATGCGATGATAGACCGCCACCCAAGCATGGTGGTCCGCTGCAGAGGTGCTGCAGACGTCATGCATGCCGTCACTTTTGCGCGCGAGCGCGGCATCTTGCTCGCCGTGCGCGCCGGTGGCCACAACATTGCCGGGAATGCCGTTTGCGAAGGAGGTCTGTTGCTGGACCTCTCGCTCATGCGCGGCGTGCGGATTGATCCCGCCAGCCGGACCGCGCGCGTGGAACCCGGCGCGACCCTCGGCGACTTCGACGGGGAGGCGCAAGCCTTCGGACTGGCTACTCCGCTCGGCATCAATTCGACGACCGGCGTGGCCGGCCTCACGCTTGGCGGCGGATTTGGATGGCTCAGCCGCAAGTTCGGACTGGCTGTCGATAACCTCATCTCGGCCGACGTGGTAACGGCTGACGGCAAGCTCTTGCAGGCGAGCGCAGACGAGAACCCCGACCTGTTTTGGGCGCTACGCGGAGGTGGCGGCAATTTCGGTGTCGTGAGCTCGTTCGAATTTCGCTTGCACCCGGTCGGACCCATGGTCCTCGCCGGCCTGATTGTCCATCCTTTTGCCCGGGCAAGAGAACTGCTCGCCGGCTATCGCCAGATCGCAGCCAAGGCCCCCGACGAACTCACGCAATGGGTGGTCCTCAGAAAGGCTCCGCCGCTTCCCTTCCTTCCGGCCGACATTCACGGCAAGGAAATTCTCGTCTTCGCGGTCTGTTATGTCGGCGATGAGCGCGACGGAAATCGTGCTTTGGCTCCACTGCGCGGGCTGGGAACGCCGATTGCGGATGTGGTCGGCATGCAGCCCTTCACCGCCTGGCAGCGTGCCTTCGACCCGTTGCTGACCCCGGGGGCCTGCAATTATTGGAAGTCGCACAATTTTGCCGATCTCGGCGACGGCCTCCTGGATGTCCTCGTTAGTCAGGTTGCGCGGCTTCCGACCGAAGAGTGCGAAATCTTCATTGGGCAGCTCGGCGGAGCGGCCAGCCGTATGGCGCCCGACGCAACGGCTTACCCTCATCGCAGCGCGAATTTTGCGATGAATGTTCATACGCGTTGGCGCCAATCCAGCGACAAGCAACGCTCGATCGACTGGGCGCGGACGCTTTTTGCCGAAACCGCGCCGTACGCAACCGGCGGCGTCTACGTCAACTTCATGCCCGAGGACGAAACCGATCGCGTGTCCAATGCATACGGCGCGAACTACCCGCGTCTCACGGCACTGAAGTCAAAATACGATCCCGGCAACCTGTTCCGCTTGAACCAGAACGTCCAGCCATCCGCGCAGCGACCGGCGGCCTGACGACAGACAAGGTAGCAAACCGCCGCTGAGCTCTGGCGAACCCCTCGCTGTTGCCCGACCATTTCGATCTTTGGGTGATTGGTTTCGCTTCGCTCTACCCTACGACGGCGCATCAGGGCATCGTTTGAGGTCTGCCAATGCTCAACACCGGCGCGTAACCGATAGTTCCTGCCCTGCGTTATACGATGCGGATGGTTGATGTCATTGGCTTTACAGGGGTCGTCTCGATAGAGCCGCCGTCCCCTACGTCCGACACGGGTCGTCAGCATCGAATTGGCCGAACGTAAGCCATTTGCCTCCACCCAGTCGGCGTGCAGAACGCAAACGCGCTGTGCCGTTCAGAAACGGAATGTTCGAGTCTGCGTCGAGCCGCTCGTGACCGCAATCTTTGATTTGGCGCAAGGTTGCGCTGCCAAATATCGCTTTAATAGCAACGGTTCCCGTTGAATTCTGACTTGATCTCCCATGAACTTCTTCTCGAAGCCGACCAAGCAGACCTACAGCCTCGTCGATGAAGAAGTCGAAGGCGCATGCGACGGCATGCTCGCCGCGATCAGCCGGCTTCAGCCTCATGAAGCCTGCGCCAGAATGGGATCGACGCCGGAAGGGCTCATCGACGCAGAGGCGGCAGCACGGATCAAGAAATTTGGGCCCAACCTCGTTGCGCGGGAGTGCAAGCCGACAATTCCCGAAGAGATCTGGAATCGTGCGCGCAATCCCTTAAACGGATTGCTGCTGACACTGGCGGCGGTCTCCTATTTTTTGGGAGATGCACGTGCTGCCATCGTGATCGCGACGATGGTGGTCCTGGCGATTACAACGGCATTTATCCAGGAGCACCGGTCCAACGAGGCCGCAGCTCAGCTGCGTGCCATGGTTCATACCACCGCGAGTGTCAGGCGCAGGCCAGGACAGTCGGATGATCCGTTCTCCGAGCTTCCCGTTGATCATCTCGTACCCGGCGATGTGGTGCGACTTTCCGCCGGAGACATGATCCCGGCCGATCTGCGTCTGCTCGAAGCCAAGGACCTGTTCGTCAATCAATCCGTCCTGACCGGTGAATCCATGCCGGCCGAGAAGCACGCCCAGCCAGGAACTGCGGAGTGCGAAGACTCATTTGACCTGCCGAATATCTGCTTCATGGGAGCGAATGTCGTGTCCGGCTATGGTACCGGGATTATCTTGCGAACCGGTCGGCGCACCTTTTTCGGGCAGCTGGCTCACGAGATCGCAGGCCGGCGCGTTCCAACAGCCTTTGACCAGGGCATCAACAGGTTCACCTGGCTGATGATCCGCTTCATCCTTGTGATGGTGCCTACCGTTTTCTTGATCAACGGCTTCACGAAGCATGATTGGCTAGAGGCGCTGCTGTTCGCGGTGGCCGTGGCGGTCGGGCTCACGCCGGAAATGTTGCCGATGATTGTGACGGTCAATCTCGCCAAAGGCGCAATTGCCATGTCGCGCAAGAAGGTGATCGTCAAGCGCCTCAACGCCATCCAGAATTTCGGCGCGATGGACGTGCTGTGCACCGACAAGACCGGCACATTAACCCAGGACCGGATCATCCTTAAGCGGCACATTGATATCGACGGAAACGATTCCGATGATGTGCTCATGTACGCCATCCTGAACAGCCACTTCCAGTCGGGACTGCGAAACCTTCTGGACAAGGCGGTGCTCGCGCACGCCGAACTCGATCAGGCGTTCCGCGTCGAGGAAGGATATTCGAAGGTTGACGAGATCCCGTTCGACTTCACACGCCGCCGGCTGTCGGTGGTGGTCGCGCGCAACGACGGAAAGCATCTCCTGATCTGCAAGGGCGCGGTCGAGGAGATCTTCGCCGCGTGTTCGAGCTATTGCCTTAAGGGCGAGGTCGGCCGCCTCGACCCGACCCATTTCGAGGGCGCCAAGGAGCAGACTGTCGCGCTCAACTCCGACGGGTTTCGCGTCGTCGCCGTGGCTTATAGGGAGATGGAGCCTTCGAAGACAGCCTATTCGGTACGGGACGAGGCGGATTTGACGTTACTCGGCTACATCGCCTTCCTCGATCCGCCGAAGGAGAGCGCCAGGGAAGCGATCGCGACGTTGGCCCGGAAAGGCGTTCAGGTGAAGGTTCTGACGGGCGACAACGAAATCATCACGCGCAAGATCTGCCGTGAGGTTCAATTGGAAACCGGCGAAATTCTGCTGGGTAGCAGGATCGCGCAGATGAGCGATGCCGAACTCGCGGAAGTCGCTGGCCATACCACGGTCTTTGCCAAGCTGAACCCTGAGCAGAAGGAAAGAGTGGTGCGGGCCCTCCACGCCAAGGGACATGTGGTCGGATTTCTGGGCGACGGGATTAACGACAGTCCGGCTCTCAAAGCCGCGGATGTCGGGATTTCCGTGGACACAGCGGTCGATATCGCAAAGGAATCCGCGGACATTATCCTGCTCGAAAAGAGCCTGCTCGTCCTTCAGGAGGGTGTCACCGAGGGTCGAAAAGTCTTCGCCAACATCACCAAGTACATCAAGATGGGCGCGAGCTCGAACTTTGGGAACATGTTCAGCGTGCTCGGGGCAAGCATTTTCCTGCCTTTCCTGCCGATGATCCCGATCCAGGTGCTCACCAACAACCTGCTATACGATTTTTCGCAGACGACCATTCCGACGGACAATGTCGACGAGGAGTATTTGGCATCACCGCGGACGTGGGACATCGGCAACATCTTCAAGTTCATGATCTTCATCGGCCCTATCAGCTCGATATTCGACTACGCAACTTACGGAATGATGCTCTTTGTCTTTGATGCCTGGAACAATCCGTCCCTGTTCCAGACCGGCTGGTTTGTGGAGTCGCTGCTGACGCAGACGCTGATCATACACATCATCAGGACGGCGAGAATTCCCTTTATCGAGAGCCATGCAAGTCCGGCGCTCATTGCGACGACGGTGATTATCTGCACAATCGGGATGACGCTGCCCTTCACCTGGGCCGGATCGGCGCTGGGCTTCGTGCCTCTGCCGTGGGGCTACTGGCCGCTGGTTGCAACGATGCTCGTAACTTACGCTACGATCACACACTTCGTGAAGGTTTGGTTCACGAGGAGATGGGGACTCTAGCCGGTTCTTCGCCGCGAGACACTTTCGCTGATGCGTCGAGGCCCGATCGGCCCCCGGCTTTCCCTGCGCCCTCCGTTCTCGAGAGGGTCAAATGAACGCAAAGCTCGGGCGATTCACGCCGCGAGAACGCGGTTGCATATCCTCTCTATTGTCATGCCCTGCGCATGAGGCTTCCAGTCGGCTGCACCCGGGATTAACCCTACCGCCAACAATCGCCCCGCTGCGTCGGCGCATTCACCATGCGGCGCCGCATTTCGCGCTACCACTCGACCCGCGAACGTCACCGCTCGCACCTGTTTTGACGCGTTTTCTTCACGCGAACCGGTACCCGCTTCGCTTGAAAGCGCTTTGGCGAGGGCCATGCCCATGGACGTCAATCGCCGCCACTTGATCGGAGTAACCGCCGCCGGCGCAGCCGGCGCGCTTGCGATGTCGCCGGATGCCGCGCGCGCCGCGGCATCGACCGGCTCGCTCGGCCGCGACGTCACGCAATATGGCGTTCGCCCCGGCAGCCCTGACGATCAGACCCGCAATTTGCAGCGCGCGATCGATGATGCCGCGCGTGCGCAGGTGCCGCTGGCGTTCCCGCCCGGCGTCTATCGCACCGGCCTGTTGCGGCTTGCGCCGGGCAGCCAGCTGATCGGGGTGCGCGGCGCCAGCCGGCTGGTGTTCAACGGCGGCGCCTCGATGCTGGAAGGCGAAGGCGCCGGCGGCGTCGTGCTGATGGGTCTCAGCTTCGACGGCGGCAAGGTTCCGCTGCCGGCGCGGCGCGGCCTCGTGCATTGCCTGTCCGGCCGCGACATCCGCATCACCGATTGCCAGATCATCGGCAGCGGCGGCAGCGGCATCTGGTTCGAGCAGATGTCGGGCGATGTCAGCAACAACATCTTCACCGACATCGCGAGCACGGCGCTGGTGTCGTTCGACGCGCTCGGCCTGATGGTGGCACGCAACACCATCAAGGGCACCAACGACAACGGCATCGAGATCCTGCGCACCGCGATCGGCGACGACGGCTCGATCGTCGCCGACAACCGCATCGAGGACATCAAGGCCGGCCCAGGCGGCTCCGGGCAGTACGGCAACGCCATCAACGCCTTTCGCGCCGGCAACGTGATCGTGCGCGGCAACCGCATCAGCAATTGCGACTTCTCGGCGGTGCGCGGCAACTCGGCCTCCAACATCCACGTCACGGACAACAGCGTCAGCAATGTCCGCGAGGTCGCGCTCTACTCGGAGTTCTCGTTCGAGGCCGCTTTGATCGCCAACAATACCGTCGACGGCGCGGCGATCGGCGTCTCCGTGTGTAATTTCAACGAGGGCGGCCGCATCGCGGTGGTCCAGGGCAACATCATCCGCAATCTGCTGCCGAAGCGCCCTGTCGGCACCGACCCGAACGACGGCGCCGGCATCGGCATCTATGTCGAGGCCGACAGCGCCGTCACCGGCAATGTGATCGAGAATGCGCCGACCTTCGGCATCGTCGCCGGTTGGGGCCAGTACCTGCGCGACGTTGCAATCACGGGCAATGTGGTCCGCAAGGCTCTCGTCGGCATCGGCGTCTCGGTGGTGCCGGGCGCAGGCTCCGCGCTGATCAACAACAACATGATCTCGGAAACCCCGCGCGGCGCGGTGGTCGGGCTCGACCACGCCCGCCCGATCACGTCGGATCTGTCAGCGGGCGGCGCCCAGCAATATGCCCAGCTCGTTGTCGGCGCTAATGCGGTTCGGCGTTAGCGCGGATTGTTTCAGCATGATCTTTCCGGAAAACCGCTTCACACTTTTCCGGATCATACTCTACAGCGCGTTGCGCAGCAGCGGATAGCGCCGCTGGATGGTATCGAGATCGAGCACCGGCGGCCGCATGACTGGCGGCGGCGGCATCTCCAGCGGAGGCGCGTCGGCCACGGTGGGGGGCTCCTCCAGCACCTCGGCCGCCGTCTCCAGCGCAGCGGCGACCGCGGTCATCGCGGCTTCCGCCAGCGTCGCGGCCTCCGGCCGGCGCTCCGGCGTCGGCGAGAAGCGGCGCGGCGGCAGGATCGATTTGCCGCGGCCGAGCCAGGCCAGATCGATCGGCGAATTGTCGAGCGCAGCCTCGCGCGTCAGCAATTCCTGCCAGATCTCGACCGCGGCCCGGGCTTCCCGGATGTTCTCGAGAAAGGCCTGCTCGCTGTGATAGCGGCGCCAGCGTCCGGTCTCGAACAGTTCGGTAAGGTGTTCCAGCCTTTGCTCGGCGAGGTTGCACCAGCGTGCAACGATCTCCTGGCCTCTGGCCACGTCGGTCCGATGTGTCATTCAATTTGCCCGCAGGGAAAGAAACGGACGCAGACGCAACCGAACCGAATCAACTGGACGTGACACCGATATTCTGTGGAAAAGGTAAATAAAGTCTAACTAAATTCTTAATCGCGAACGGGCGATGAAAGAAGTCCGCTCTACTACGGAGTTTCTTGCCTGAACCATCATCAAGTCATCGACTTGCATGGTGGCGATGCGCATCGCGTTCGTGCGCCGCACAGCCGTATGATCCACAGCAAACAGTCCCGTTGCCCCGCGCCCGACATCGCGACCGCGCCACGCCGCGTCGGCGGCGTTCGGCCAATGCAAGGGTGCCCCAGAAAGCAAAGACCCGTCCGGGGGGACAACCGGACGGGTCAAAGCCATATGGGCGCTTGGGGTGGATGGGCGCTCGCGCCTGATATAGCCGGGGAGGGATAAACCGCTCCCACACACATAAGTCGTGAGAGGAAGGCGGACGTTCAAATCGTCGGCGATTTTTTTAACCTTTGCGCCGCGCGGTTCCATCGCACCATCGTGGGCGTTCGGCAGCGAAAATCACTGCGCGGCACGGCGATTAGCGGTGGAATCGTCCGATGCGATCGACGGTACGGGTTCATCCGCCGCGCGGCTCACGGAAGTGTTATTGCTGTCCGCGTCCTGTGCAGGCTGCGACGGTTTGTCCACGGCGGAAGCGACGGGAGCACTGGTCGCGGCCATCACTGCGCCGAGCGCATCCGCCTCGCCCGCCCCGAACAGATCATCACGACCTGGTGTCCCGAGATCGCGGGCCGTGCCGGTCAGGATCCTGCGCACCTCGGCGGGCTTCAATGCCGGATTGCGCTCCAGCACCAGGGCCGCGATGCCGCTGACGAACGCGGCCGAAAACGAGGTGCCCGACATCACCTGGTATCTGCCGTCAGGCACCGGCACCAGGATGTCGGCGCCGGGCGTCGCCAGCGCGACATAGCTGCCGCGGTTCGAGGCCGCCATCAGCCGGTCGCCGGCATCGATGCCGCTCACCGCGATCACGTCGGGAAGGGCGGCCGGATACAGCGGCGGCGATGTCGGGCCGCCATTGCCGGCCGCAGCGACCAGCACGACGTCCCTCGCCGCTGCGGCGGCTACGGCACGCGCGATCAAGGCGTCCTTCGGTCCGGCAAAGCTCATGTTCACGATCTGCGCGCCGTGCGCCACCGCGTAGTCGAGGCTCCTGAGCAGCACATAGCAGGTGCTCTCGGCGCCAGCAGCGGCCGCACCGAAGGCGCGGATCGCCAGGATGCGCACTTCCGGCGCGCTCCCCGTCAGCCGGACGCGCGCCGCGATCGCACCGGCAACGGCGGTGCCGTGCGCATGCGGGCCTTCCTTGCTGCCGAGCGCGTCGAACGTATCCGCGACCGTGTTCGCCAGTTCAGGATGGGCGCTGTCGACACCGGAATCGATGACGGCAATGGTGACATTCATCCCGCGCGCCAGTCTGTGCGCCGCCGCCAGGTGAAGCTGCGCCGCCGGATATTGCGCCGGATCGCTCCCGCCCGATGCCGCCCTCTGGTCCTGCAGCGCGTAACGGTAGTTCGGCTGCACGGAGCGGACGCTGCCGTCGCTTGCAAACTCTCGGCTCACCGCGTCGGTGGAACGATTGCCGACGATGCGGAACAGGCCGATCGTCGCCCCCAGCAGAGGGATGTTCTGCGAGGCGATCCGGGTCAGGCCATGGCGGCGCGCGAGCGCGTCGGTCTGGGCCTCCGTCAACGCGCCATCGATCTCGGCGACGAGCTCGTTCGGGACGGTTCGCGCGCCCGACGCATCCTGCGCACGAGTGCTGCCGCCACTGCCGGCCCTGCCCTTCTTCGCGGCGCCCTTGCCGCCGCCGTTGACCGCGACCGGCCGCTCGGAGCACTGGCCGCGATAGCCGTCGTCGCAGTCGGCCGAGACGCGAGGCGCATAGCGTGCACCTGATGGCGGCAGTCTCGATCGCGGCCCATCGTCGGTCCACGAGGTCGCCGGACCGTGGTCTGCCGACACCGGCATGCGTCCAACGGCGCCACCGAACCCGCCGGCGGCATTTCCACCACCCCTGTCCATACCGGGATTGGCCCGCGGCCCGAACGAGAGCTGTGGCCCGCCGCCGATCGGCGTTCGCATGAAATTCTGGGCGTGGGCGGAGCCGGCAACACTGAGCAGCAAGAAGAACGCGGCCGCGACGGCCGCTCCGTTCGTCGATCTTGTCCGGCCGTCAGCGGTCATCGTGACCTCAATTCGGCGCAGAACCGTCAGCCGCCGCTTAAGGCGTTTCGACCGCCAGGCTGACGATCTTCTCTTTCTGCAAACGGGCAATCAGCGTCGCGACACTGTCCTTGTCCATCGCGCGGAACTGCAACCGGAACATTCCGCCCTTACCGTCGACGATCGCGCCCTGGTAATTGTCCAGCAGCGACGTGATGTCGGCGATCCTGGCATCCGGTGTGAAGCGAACCAACAGCCGCGTCGGCGCTGCCGCGACGCTGGCGCCGAGGTCACGGGTGATCGGCGCGCTGGGTGCCGGGTGGGATGGTGCGACGGCCGCGCTTGGCGCGCTGCGTTGTTCGGCAACATCGAGCGAAGCGGTCTGGAACGATGCCGGCTGGCTGCGCATCAGTACCGCGCCGATCACGCCGGCCTGCAACAGCACCACGAGCGCACCGAGGCTGGACGACCAGGCCAGCGTCCGCGGCGACAATTTCGAAAAGAACTCCGAGATCCTGCCCGACATCCGCGCACCCGCCGACGGCTTGCGCTCCGGCTCGGCATCGATCGCGGCAAACAGCTTCTGCATGGCGCGCGCCGACGGCGCACCGAGGCTCTCGTTGAGGCCGATGGTCTCGGCATATTCCTCGCGGATGACGGCATACTGCCGGGCCAGCTCCGGATCGCTCGCGAGCGCGTCCTCGACACGGCGCACGTCACGCGCGTTCAGCGTGCCGGCCGCATGCCAGGGCAGCAGCATCTCGATATCGTCAGGTTCTTGACCCTGCACCTTCTTGTTGCTCGCAGCCATCATGGCCAACCTCGCTCGACACCGGCTGCCTTCAGCAACTCGGCAAGTTTCTTGCGCGCGTAGAACAGGCGCGTCTTCACGGTGTTCTCCGGAATCCCGACGATCTCTGCGACGTCTTCCACGGATTTCTCGTGATAGTAGACAAGATCGACAATTTCCCGGTGTTCCGCCGATAGTCCCGTCAGGCACTTGCGCAGCGTGTCACCGGTGTCCTTCTTCTGCACCACCGTTTCCGGATCGTCGGACGTGTCCTCGATCGCGTTCGCGGCCTCATCGTCCAGTTCGGCGTCTTTCCTTCGCCGCAGCGAAGACAACGCCTTGAACCGGGTAATCGCCAGAAGCCAGGTTGAAACGGCGGATCGTCCCTCGAACTTGCCCGCCTGACGCCACACGTCCAGGAAGACCTCGCTGATGAGATCCTCCGCCACCTGTTCGTCCCGCACAAGCCGAAGCCCGAAGCGGTACACCCTGACATGATGCCGTCCGTACAGCACCTGCATGGCGAGCCGGTCGCCTTGAGCGATCCGAGCGATCAGAACGTCGTCTGAAGCCGCCTGTGTCGCGCTCAATGGCCGTCTCGCAAAGTTGGTCTGAGGGGGGTGGTGCGTGGTTCGACGCGAGAGCCAAGATTCTTCACATTACGGCAATGTCCAGACCGCATGTGTGATCTATGACACAGTCGACGATTTCCATGAGGAAAAATCGTCGGCGAATCGGAAAACGGTATCATAATAGTGAATACTCTCGCGGACAGGCACCATCCGGCGCGACCATACCAAGGCTTTGCCGGCAAGCCAGCACCGTCGCGAAGTCGATGCCGGCGCAGGCCCCGGCACGATCGCTCCCGACCAGCTTCGGCGAACGGATTCCCTTTACGAAACAAGGGTGATGACCGGATTACACCGGAGCAGATTCGGTTCCGAAAGATACCAAACCTAAAGGCTTTCCCACTTAGATTTTCGCCGGATTTCACCAATGGCGGGACCATGGGCAGCGCTGCGTCGTCACTTCCCAGTCCGATCGCGGGCGCATCGGAAAGCGGCCGTCCCAGGCTGACGGCCGAGCGCCTGGCGCGCCGGGCCCGGCAGCGCCGCCAGATCCAATCGATGATCGCCGCCTGTTTCGTGCTCGATGCCGTCGTGCTGCTGATCTACGCGCATGCCGGCACGACCTCCGTTTCGGTGGCGGCGGGCTATGCCCTGACCGGGCTCGCTTTGGTCGCCGTCTATGTGCTGCTCTCGGAGCGCGGCTTTCACGAGCGCTTCCGCGACCATTATCTGGTCGCGCCGCAATCGGCCGTCAACATGGTGAACCTGCTGGTGTTCACCTACATCGCGCCGGAAGTCGGCGTGCTGTTCCTCTGCAATCTGTTCGTGGTGTTCGGCTTCGGTGCGTTGCGCACCTCGGCCCGCCAGACCGCAATCGTCTGGACCATTATGGTGCTGGGCCTGACCGCGCTGTTCCTCGGAACCGACAAGGCGATCGGGATGCCGACCGGCACGAAGATCGACCGCCTCGCCACCATGCTGGTGTTCGCGCTGACGATCGGGCGCTGCATGTATCTCGGCATCTTCTCGAGCTCGATGCAGCAATCGCTGTATCAGAGCGGCGTGAAGCTGAAGGAAGCTTATCGGCGCATCGAGGAGCTCGCCGAGCTCGACGAGCTGACCGGCACCTCCAATCGCCGCAGCATCATGCGCACGCTCGAGGACGAGATCGCGCGCTGCGCCCGCAATGGCAGCTCCTGCGCAGTCGCGCTGATCGACCTCGACCATTTCAAGCGCATCAACGACGTCTACGGCCATCCGACCGGCGACGAGGCGCTGCGCACGTTCGCCATCGGCATGTTCGCCAATCTCCGCAGCATCGACCGCTTCGGCCGATACGGCGGCGAGGAATTCCTGCTGGTGCTGCCTAATCTGTCGCAGGATCAGGCCATGCGCGCGCTCGAGCGGCTGCGCGCCATCATCGCCGATCTCGACTGGAGCGCGTTCTCGCCGGGTATGCGGGTGACGATCTCCGCGGGCGTCACGACGCTGAAGCCGCACGAAAACTCCGACACATTACTCGCCCGCGCCGATAGCGCGCTTTACGCAGCCAAGGCGAGGGGACGCAACCGCATCGCCAGCGCCTGAACCTTTTCATTTCCCTATTCGGCGGCGGAGAATCCGTCGCCATCGCTCCAGGACAGAGTCATGAGTTCGAAGCCCGCGACCGCCCCCGAAAGTCTGCTCGACGAGTTGCAGACGACCCTCGCCCACGGCACCGTCGCACGCCGTGTCGAGACGCTGCGGCGCGTGACGGACCTGTTCATCAACGGCTCGGTGAATTATTCGGACCAGCAGATCGTGCTGTTCGACGACGTGTTCCAGTGCCTGCTCGAGCACATCGAAAACTCGGCCAAGGCCCTGCTCGCCGACCGCCTCGCCCCGATCGATACCGCGCCGCCGCAGACCATCCGCACCCTGGCATTCGACGACCTGATCGAGGTCGCAGGCCCCGTGCTGACGCTGTCGCCGCGGCTCGACGACGACACCCTGATCGAGACGGCGCGCAGCAAGAGCCAGGCGCACCTGCTCGCGATTTCCAACCGGAAGACGCTGAGCGGCGCCGTCACCGACGTGCTGGTGTTGCGGGGCAATGACGAGGTGATCCAGAGCGCGGTCAACAATCCCGGCGCGGAATTCACCGAGCGCGGCTTCACCCGACTGGTCAGCCGCGCCGAGGGCGACGACAATCTGTCGACCTGCGTCGGCCTGCGCCCGAACATCCCGCGGCATCTCTATCTCAAGCTCGTCGCCAAGGCCTCGGACACGGTCAGGCAGCGGCTCGAGGCCGCCAATCCGCAGCAGGCCAAGGAGATTCCGATTGCGGTGAAGGAAGCCACGCGACGCGCGCGCTCGGCGCCCGCCGCCGTGACGTCGGATACCACGATTGCGCATGCGCTGGTCAAATCGCTCTACCAGGACGGCCGGCTCGACGAATTCCAGCTCGCAGCCTTCGCCGAGGCCGGCAAGTTCGACGAAACCAACGCCTCGCTTGCCGCGCTCGCCAACGTCTCGGTCAGCGTGGCCGAGAACATGATGATCGAAACCCGCGCCGAGGGCGTGATGATCCTGGCCAAGGTTTCAGGCCTGTCATGGTCCACGGTGCGATCGATCATCAACCTGCGCGACGACATCTCGGGCGCCGAGCCAACCGATCTGCAGGCCTGCAAGGACACCTATGAGCGGCTGCGGCCTTCGACCGCGCAGCAGGTGCTGCGCTTCCATCGCATGCAGCAGTCGGCGCCGGCGGCCTAATAACGTAGCGCCCGCTTCCCCATCAGGGCGCCGACGCTCGCGACGATCGCGGTCGCCAGCGTGTACCAGGTGGCGACGAACAGCGGCGAGTCATCGGTGCAATGCGAGGCGTAGACGGTTGCAGCGAGCCCTGCCGAGAGCAGGCCGGCCACCGCGCCCGCAACCGCCGGCCGCGCCGGCGCGCCCTGTCGCAGCCCGTAGAGCGCACCAATCAGCAACGGCAGCGACATCGCTGGGATTGCGGATATGCACGCCATCGAGTTCTTGCCGATCAGGCGCGTCATCATCGGCGTCCGCTGCGGCATCATCATCTCGCCGCTGATCGCGGCAACGAGGATGCCGGCGGGAATCAGCAGCCACCAGCCGAAGCCGCGCAGCGAGGCCTCCGGCCGCGACAAATGCAGACTGACCGCGATCGCCGAGGCGGCGAGTGCCAGCGTCACCGCGAACTTCAGGTCGAAGAACGGATTGTGCATCGCGGTCATCACGTCGGGCCGCACACCGAGCTCGGCGAAGAAGATCAGCAGAGAGATCGGCGCCGCGGCCAGCAGTGCCAGCATCAGCGCAAGACCGATCGGACGCGCACGATAAGCGTTGTCGGCTGTAAGGGTCCGAATGAGTTGATCGGTATCCATGCTCATCGGTCCCGTAATTTCGCGGTGAGGCTCGCAAGCCCGCGATGCAGGGCGACCCGCACCGCGCCCTCGGTCATCGAGAATTTCGCCGCGGTATCCTTGATCGAGGCGCTGTCGACCGCAATCGATTGCAGTACGTCGCGCTGCCGCGCCGGCAACGCCTGCAACTGGGCGGTGACCTCGCCGGGAGACGCCGTCGGCTCCGGCGTTTCGCCGGGCAATGTCTCGGCGAAGTCGTCGATGTTGACGAAGATGCGCTTGCCGCGACGGCGCAGCGCGTCGATCAGCTTGTTGCGCGCGATCGCGAACAGCCACGGCGCGAACGGGGCGTTCGCGTCCCAGGTCTGTCGTTTCAAATGCACTGCCAACAAGATGTCCTGCACGATGTCCTCGGACTGATCGACCGGCTGTCCCGCGCGCGCCAAGCCGCGTCGCGCCGCAGCACGGAGTACCGGCGTGACGGCCTTGAGCAGGCGATGGTACGCCGCGTCATCGCCTGAAATGGCCGACCGCATCAGGTCGGTCCATTCATCCTCACGTTCGCGCACGCAGGCTCCTGAATTGCAATTCGGCCGATCTTTCAGTTCGTTACGCGGCAAGCCAAGACATCACGAATTCGTGATAACCATCCTCCGGCAAGACCGCGCCGAGCATCAGCCACAAAGAATCGCTCCGGCGGGTTTCCAGACGCCACGGCTCATAACACCGATCGGTCCGACAAGCATCGGGACTGCTGCCGTCGACGACCGACTGGGACGAAATTGCCCAGCTTTCGCCCCCTGATGCCCGAAGATTCCCTTTTTTTGCCCCGGTGTGGACACGCACGGGGGTCTCATTTCGCGTTTGGGACGGGCGAAATGGGGAGATCATCAGAATGAAGATCAAAGCCAGCGGGCGCTTGGCCTTGATGGTTGCGACAGGGCTGACCGGGCTTCTCGTGGGTCTCACAGCTCCATTGCCGGCGCATGCGGCCGGTACGGACTCATCAGCGGCGAAATCCGACAGCGCGACGACCGACAAGTCCGCGCGGCAGAGTTCGCGGCATGGCCGGCGCCATGCGCGCCAACATTCGTCCAAGACGGCGGACAAGACCGCCGAAAAATCCGAGAGCAAGAAGGCCGCCGGTAGCGATGCAGGCAGCGTGACGGCGGCGGGCATGCCCGCCACGGTCGCAAATGCCAACGCAGAACTGACCTCCGGCGACGACAATGCGACGGCGACGCCGGTCAAGGCCAATGCGCTGATCGCCGCGGCCGACAAGCCCGCTGACCAGCAGTCCGACGGCAGCGTGGTCGCGTCCGACCAGCTCAACGACGTCGACCGGGCCCTGCAGCAGGAGCAGCCGGCGGAACCGCCGCAACCGGTTCAGGCGCAAACCGCCCAGCAGGAGACGCCCCCGGCGCAGCCGTCGACCGTCGCCGTGGCTGCACCCAAGCCGGCCCCGGTTCTGGCGAGCAGCGACAGCGCGAGCCTGGACCAGACCTCGCTGATCGGAAAGATCTTCATCGGCTTCGGCGCCTTGCTCACGGTGGCTTCCGCCGCGCGCATGTTCATGGCCTAGCCGGGGCGCGCTCACGGCGTGCGGCGCGGAGTGCGCCGCACCGCGGCCCAGAGCCTCGCTTCAGCCACTTGAAGCGCATCCCGTCAGCGGGCACATTGCCCGGCAAATCAGGCACGGGGTTTGCGTCATGGCTACGTTCGAATTCATCATCGTCGAAAGCAAAGGACCGGTCGGCGTCATCACGCTGAACCGGCCGAAAATGCTGAATGCACTGTCGTTCGGCGTGTTCCGCGAGATCGCCGCGGCGGTCGACGATCTCGAGGCCGACGACAAGATCGGCTGTATCCTGATCACCGGCAGCGAGAAGGCCTTTGCCGCCGGCGCCGACATCAAGGAGATGCAGCCGAAGGGCTTCATCGACATGTTCAACAGCGATTTTACCGCCATCGGCGGCGACCGCGTCGCCCGTTGCCGCAAGCCGACCATTGCGGCCGTTGCGGGCTACGCGCTCGGCGGCGGCTGCGAGCTTGCGATGATGTGCGACATCATCATCGCCGCCGATACCGCCAAGTTCGGCCAGCCGGAAATCACCCTCGGCACCATCCCGGGCATCGGCGGCACTCAGCGCCTGACCCGCGCGATCGGCAAGTCGAAAGCCATGGACCTTTGCCTCACCGGACGGATGATGGATGTGGCGGAGGCCGAGCGCGCGGGTCTGGTGTCGCGGATCGTTCCGGCCGACAAGCTGATGGAAGAGGCACTCGCCGCGGCCGAGAAGATCGCCTCAATGTCGCGTCCGGCCGCCGCGATGGCCAAGGAAGCCGTCAACCGCGCGTTCGAGACGCCGCTTGCGGAAGGCATGAATGTCGAGCGCAACCTGTTCCACTCGACCTTCGCGCTCGAGGATCGCTCCGAGGGCATGGCGGCCTTCATCGAGAAGCGCAAGCCGGTCAACAAGAACCGCTAACCCGTTCGGCTCCGTTGCAATGCCGCGGTGACGAACGCGCGATAGGCGCGCTCGGCGACATGCGTCGGCTTGTCGAGGCCGAGCCGCGCCAGGCATTCGCGGTCGGCGGCATCAGGCGGATGCCGCATCCCCTGCCACAGCAGGCCGGCGAGTTGCAGCGGCGTACGCTGTGCCTGCTGCAAGATCTGCAAGGCCGGAATCAGCCGCTGCTCGACGTCGGTGAAGTCGCTGCCGAACGGAAATGACGGCAGCAGCCCTGCGTCGCGCGCGGGCTTCAGTGCATCGCTGATGCGTTCCGGAAAGTTTTCGCGATGAGCCGCGGGAATCTCATGGCCGCGCGGCAGCTTGCCGGCGTCCTTGGCCTGCCGCATCAGCTCGCCTTGAAAGCGGGAGTCCGACACCTGCAACATCGCGGCGACGACGTCCGCATCGGATTTCCCGCGCGTATCGGCCACTCCATATTCGGTGACGAAGATATCGCGCAGGTGCCGCGGAATGGTCTCGTGACCGTAGGACCAGCGGATGTTTGATTGCGGCTGCCTGCCGGACTGGTGGGTCGCCTCCAGCGCCAGCACCGAACGCGCGCCCTCGAGCGCGAAGGCCTGTGCCACGAAATTGTACTGGCCGCCGACGCCGCTCACGACCTGGCCGTTCTCGAGCCCGTCGGAGATCGCAGCCCCCAGCAGCGTCGCCATCATCGCGTTGTTGACGAAGCGCGCATCGACGCGGGCCCGGCGCTTGCCGTCCTCGTCGCCGAAGATCTCGTTGGTGAAGGACACCGGCATCATCTGGATTCGCGCCAGCTGCTCGGGCACCATCTCGCGCAGTGCGCGGTAGAAGGATTGCGGCCCCAGGAAGAATGCGCCGTGCAGGATCACGCCGTCGATGTCGCGCTTCAGGATGCCGGCATCGATCAGCCCAAGGAACGCCTCGAACAGCATCTCGCTGACGCCGTAGAGCCCCTTCTCGAACGGCCCGGTCTCGGCCGCTGCGAGTTGTTCGGTCCCCGGCGCAAGGCGCTTCATGATGCCGTGGAACTGCACATTGTCGCGATGCCGGACCACCAGCCCTCGTGCCAGCGCATCGCCGACCTGCCCGATCCCGATCTGCAACGTGCCGCCGTCGCGGACCAGACCCGCGGCATGCAATCCGATCGCATATTTGTTGTCACTGATCGGCTCGGAGGGCGGTGCGAACAGCGGGAAGTCGGTATCGGGACTGTCGAGCACCGCGGCGAATTCATCCGCCGGCAGATCGCCGGCGCCGGGCATGAACGGCAGCTCGGAATTGACCTGGCCGATCAGCTTGAACGACGCCCGCCCCTGCACACGGGCGCGCAGCACGTCGAGCGTCGTGTCGGTGTTGCAGCTCAGGCTGTAGCGCGGCACGCCGTCGACGACACGCTTGGCGACCAGCTGAGGAACCACATTCAATCCGCGCGACAACAGATATGAGGCCGCATGGGTGTAGTTGGCGGATATGTAATTCTGCTGAGCGAACGGCTGATACAGCCACTGCCCCGCGAGGAAGAAGAATTCGATCACCTTGATGTTGGGCGGAAGCGCGCCGTGATGCAGCGCATCCGCATAGGCCAGATCCGGATAGCGGCCGAACAGGCGATCGATCACCGGGCCGATGAAGCGCTGCTCGATCAGGTTCTTCGGCCGCGGCTTTTCCAGCGTCAGCGCCGAGAACAGCGTCAGATTGATGGAGCGGTCGGCAACCGCCCGCGCATAGAGCGCGTTGACGATGTGGTTGGCCTTGCCGAGGCCAAGCGGCAGCCCGACCACGAGTTCGGTTCCAACGTCACGAACGATGTGCTCCGCGATCGCCTCGGGGTCGGAGAAGAATATGGGCATCAGCAATGGACCGGAGGAGACAGTGGATAACCGGCCTCACTGAATCGGCGGCCGGCGGTGCGAACTTATACTTCATATGACAGTTGCGTTCGCCTGTGACGTACCGGCAACAGACAAGAACCGAAATGATGTGCAGATGTCGGGCGGCGGTTTGCCTGTGGCCGCGACGCCCCGTAAACAGGTAGATGTGTCGACGGCGTCGGAGGCGGACTGCCGGGGTTTCGGTTTGCGGGATCACATGGTTGAGCGTGCCGCTGATATTGGCGAGGTAGCGAGGCGCGTGCTTTTGTCGGGCATCGGCCTTGGCGCCTTGGCATGCGCGCTGCTGAGCTGTCCCGCCGCCCGCGCCGAAAGCCTGCCCGAAGCCCTCGTCAAGGCTTATCAGACCAATCCGCAGCTCAACGCCGAACGGGCGCGCCAGCGCGCCACCGACGAGAACGTGCCGCAGGCGCTGGCCGGCTACCGCCCCCAGGTCAGCGCCGGTCTTTCGGTCGGCCTTCAGGCGGTGCGCGACCTGCTGCCGGGCAACGTCATCCAGACCGCGACGCTGAAGCCGTGGCAGATCGGCGTCACGGTGACCCAGACCCTGTTCAACGGCTTCAAGACCGCCAACAGCGTCCGCGTCGCCGAGTTGCAGGTGCAGTCCGGCCGCGAAGCCCTGCGCAATGTCGGCCAAGGCGTGCTGCTCGACGCCGTCACCGCCTATACCAACGTGCTGGCCAACCAGACCCTGGTCGAGGCGCAGCGCTCCAACGTCGCCTTCCTGAAGGAGACCCGGGCGATCACCCAGCGCCGCCTCAATGCCGGCGACGTCACGCCGACCGATACCGCCCAGGCCGAGGCCCGGCTCAACCGCGGCCTCGCCGACCTCAATGCCGCCGAGGTCAACTTCGCGATCAGCCAGGCCACCTATGCACAGGTGGTCGGCAACGCACCCTCCCAATTGCGGCCGGCGAGACCACTGACCGGCTGCTGCCGCGCAGCCGTGAGGATTCGATCGCGCTTGCGCTGCGCGAGCATCCCGCCGTGACCGCGGCAGGATTCGACGTCGACGTCGCCTCGACCTCGATCCGGGTCGCCGAGAGCAGCCTGATGCCGAACGTCAGCGTGCAGGGCAGCGTCAGCCGCAGCCGCGACAGCGACCCGACGCTCGGCACCTTCGGCACCGATCAGGCTTCGGTGATCGGCCAAGTCACCCAGCCGATCTACGACGGCGGCACCGCGGCATCGCAGACCCGGCAGGCCAAGGAAGTGGCGGCGCAGAGCCGGCTCGTGCTGGATCAGGTGCGCAATCAGGCCAAGACCGCCGTGGTCAGCGCCTGGGTCGCCAATGAGGGCGCCAAGATCGCGGTGTCGGCCTCCGAGTCGGAGGTGAAGGCCGCGGAGGTTGCGCTGGCCGGCGTCCAGAAGGAAGCCGCCGGCGGCCAGCGCACCACGGTCGACGTGCTCAACGCCCAGCAGGATTTGATCACGGCGCGGGCGCGGCTGATCGGGGCGCAGCGCGACCGCGTCGTCGCCTCCTACACGCTGCTCAGTGCGGTCGGGCGCCTCGACGTCAAGACGCTCAATCTCAAGACGCCGGACTACCTGCCCGAGGTGCACTACCATCAGGTCCGCGACGCCTGGCACGGCCTGCGCACGCCGTCGGGACAATAGGTCTTGTGGAACCGTTCGCACCGCGAACCGACCCTTCCCGCCCGCTCTCGCCGCCGATAACCTCCCGGCCCGCCGGCGACCGATAATGCCGGAGCGCGGAGTGCGCGCATAACAGCCGAGCACGCAGGGAGACGTCCAATGCTGACGCGACGCGATATGATGCTGGCTTCCATCGCAGCCGGAGCGACCATGACCAGCAGCAACGCATTTTCCAAGGCAGCGCAACCATCGACCGCGGTCAATTTCGACGTGCCTGCCGGTGCGTGTGACTGCCACACCCACATCCATGGCGACCCTGCCAAGTTCCCGTTCTTTGCCGGCCGCGTCTACACGCCGGAGCCGGCCTCGCCGGAGGAAATGAGCGCGCTGCACCAGGCGCTGCATGTCGAGCGCGTGGTGATCGTGACGCCGAGCGTCTACGGCCCCGACAATTCGTCGACCCTGTTCGGCATGATGGCCCGCGGGCCGACGGCGCGCGGCGTCGCCGTGATCGACGACAAGACCAGCGAGAGCGATCTCGATGCCATGCAGAAGGCCGGCTTCCGCGGCATCCGCCTCAACCTTGCGACCGGCGGCGTCAACGATCCCAATGTCGGACGGCAGCGCTTCTCGGCCGCGATCGAACGGATGAAGGCACGCGGCTGGCATGTGCAGCTGTTCACCAGCCTCGCCATGATCTCCGCGATCAAGGACCTGGTCGCCACCGCGCCGGTGCCTGTCGTGTTCGACCATTTCGGCGGCGCCGAGGCCGCGCTCGGGACAGGTCAGCCGGGGTTCGACGACCTGCTCGCGCTGGTCAAATCCGGCAAGGCCTACGTCAAGATTTCCGGCGCCTACCGCGCCTCCAGGCTCGCGCCCGACTATGCCGACGCAACGTCGCTGGCGCAGGCGCTGATCGCGGCCAATGCCGAGCGCATCGTCTGGGGCACCGACTGGCCGCACCCGGATTCGGTGACGCCCCAAGGCAAGAAGGTCACCGACGTGACGCCGCTGTATCAGATCGACGACGGCCGCCTCCTCAACCAGCTTCCGGTCTGGGCGCCGGACGCCGCAATTCGCAAGGCCATCCTGGTCGACAATCCGGCGCGGCTGTACGGCTTTACCTAACGCTGTCCTTCGGCCGGCGCGAGAAATAGGAGATCAGCACCGGCAGCGTGATCAGGATCACCAGCGGCGCCAGCATCATGCCGGTGACGACGACGATGGCGAGCGGCTTCTGCACCTGTGAGCCAATGCCCTCCGACACCGCCGCCGGCAGCAGGCCGATGCCGGCGACGACGCAGGTCATCAGCACCGGGCGAAGCTGCAACTCGCCGGTGCGGATCACCGCACGCATCCGGTCGTAGCCTTCGTCGATCAGCTGGTTGAACTGCGACAGGATGATGATGCCGTCCATCACAGCGATGCCGAACAGCGCGATGAAGCCGATGGCCGCCGATACGCTGAACGGAATCCCGGAGATCAGAAGCCCGAGCACGCCGCCGAAGATCGCCATCGGGATCACACTCATCGCGAGCATGGTGTCGACCATCGAGCCGAAATTTAAGAACAGCAGCACCGCGATCAGCACGAGGCTGATCGGCACCACGATCGACAGCCGCTTGATCGCGTCCTGCAGATTGCCGAATTCGCCGACCCATTCGAGACGCGAGCCGGGCGGCAACTGGACCTGCTCGTTGACCTTCTGCTGCGCCTCCAGGATCGCGCTGCCGAGATCGCGGTCACGCACCGAGAACTTGATCGGCAGATAGCGCTCCTGCTGCTCGCGGTAGATGTAGGCCGCGCCCGAGATCAGCTTGATCGAGGCCACTTCGGAGAGCGGTATCTGCGTGACCCCGCCATTGGGATTGGTTGCTCCGATCCGCAGGTTCTGGATCGCCTCCGCGCTCTTGCGATATTCCGGCGCAAGGCGGACGATGATCGGGAAGTGCCGGTCGCTGCCGGGTTCATAGAGATCGCCCGCGGTGTCGCCACCCACCGCAACCTTGATCGTGGCGTTGATGTCGCCCGGCGACAGGCCGTAGCGCGCAGCACGTACGCGATCGACGTCGATCTGGATCGTCGGCTGGCCGAGCGAGGTGAACACCGCAAGGTCGGTGACGCCCTGCACGGTGGCCAGCACCGATTTGATCTTGTTGGCGGTATCAGTCAGCGCCTGCAAATCGTTGCCATAGAGCTTGATCGAGTTCTCGCCCTTCACGCCAGACACAGCTTCCGAGACGTTGTCCTGGAGATATTGCGAGAAGTTGAATTCGACGCCGGGGAATTTGTCCTGCAACTGCGCCAGCAATTGCGCGGTCAGCACATCCTTGTCGTGGGTGTCGGGCCATTCGCCGGCCGGCTTCAGCGGCGCGAAGAATTCGGCATTGAAGAATCCGGCAGCGTCCGTGCCGTCGTCGGGGCGGCCGTGCTGCGACACCACCGACACCACCTCGGGACGGCTGCGGATCAGCCTCCGCATCTCGTTGACATAGGCGTTGCCCTCCTGCAGCGAGATCGTCGGCGGCAGCGTGGCGCGGATCCACAGATTGCCCTCTTCCAGCTTGGGCAGGAATTCGAGGCCGAGGAAGCGCACGAAGATGATGGTCATGACCACGAGGCCGGCCGCGCCGGCCATCACGACCTTGCGGTTGCCGATCGCCCAGTTCAGCGCCGGCAGGTAGATTGCGTCGAGCTTCTTGACGATCCAGGTCTCGGTCTCGTGAATATGCGCCGGCAGGATGATCGCGCTCAGCGCCGGCGTGATCGTGAAGGTCGCCAGCAATCCGCCCGCCAACGCATAGGCATAGGTCCGCGCCATCGGCCCGAAGATGTTGCCCTCGACGCCACCCAGCGTGAACAGCGGCAGGAACGCGGCGACGATGATGGTCGCGGCGAAGAAGATCGAGCGCGACACGTCGGCGGCCGCCGACAGGATCGCGTGGCTCTTCATCCCCATCACCGTGTCCTCGGAGATGTGGCTTCGCTCGTCATCCGACAGCGCCGTGGTCTGCGACAGCCGGCGGAAGATCGCCTCCACCATGATCACGGTGGCATCGACGATCAGGCCGAAATCGATCGCGCCGACCGACAGGAGGTTGGCGGACTCGCCGCGCAGCACCAGGATGATCACGGCGAAGAACAGCGCGAACGGGATCGTCGCGCCGACGATTAGCGCGCTGCGGAGATCGCCGAGGAAGATCCACTGCAACAGCACGATCAGCAGGATGCCGACCACCATGTTGTGCAGCACGGTGTGGGTGGTGAGCTCGATCAGGTCCTTGCGGTCGTAGATGCGCTCGATCTTGACGCCCGGCGGCAGGATCGAGGAACTGTTGATCTGGTTGACCAGCTGCTCGACGCGCGAGATCGTCGGTGAACTCTGCTCGCCGCGCCGCATCAGCACGATGCCCTGTACGATGTCGTCGTCACTGTCGATGCCGGCGATGCCGAGCCGCGGCTTCTCGCCGATCGTGACCGCGCCGACGTCCCTGACCAGCACCGGATTGCCGCCGGATTGCGAGATCATGGTGTTGGCGAGATCGTCGATCGAGCGGATCAGGCCGACGCCGCGCACTACGGCCGATTGCGAGCCGATGTTCACGGTGTTGCCGCCGACATTGATGTTGGCGTTGGACACCGCCTGCAGCACCTGCGGCAGCGTCAGGCCGTTGGCGACCAGCTTGTTGAAGTCGACCTGGATCTCGTAGGTCTTGGTCTTGCCGCCCCAGCCGGTGACGTCGATCACGCCGGGCACCGCGCGGAAGCGGCGTTGCAGCACCCAATCCTGCAACGTCTTGAGGTCGAGCACGCTGTAGTTCGGTGGCCCCTTCAGCCGGTAGCGGAAGATTTCGCCGATCGGACTCGTCGGGGAGATGCCGGGCTGCACGTTGCCGGGCAGCGGCGCGAGTTGCGACAGACGATTGAGCACCTGCTGGAGCGCCTCGTCATAGGTGTAGTCGAACGAGAACTGCAATTTGACGTCGGAGAGGCCGTACAGCGAGATGGTACGGATGGTCTTCAGGTTCTTGATGCCGGCGACCTGGGTCTCGATCGGGATCGTGATGTAGCGCTCGATCTCCTCGGCCGAGAGGCCCGGGCTCTGCGTCACGATGTCGACCATCGGCGGGGTCGGATCGGGATAGGCTTCGATGTTGAGCTGCCTGAACGCAAGCATGCCGCCGATGAAGACGGCGACGAACATGGCCACCATCAAGTAGCGGCGATTGACGGCAAAGGCGACGAGGCGATCCATTCAGACCGGCACTTTCAGCGGTGAGGATTTTTCTTGTTGAGCATGATCGATCCGGAAAGCCGGTTTCCCCATCTCCGGATCATGCGTCTCAGGTCCCGGATGCGGCGCGGTCGATGAAAAGGCTGCCCTTCGTCACGATCTGCTCGCCCGGCTTGAGATTGCCGGCGACCTCGACGAGATCGCCGTTGATCAGGCCGGGCTTGATCTGGCGCAGTTCGATCGTCTTGTCGTCGGCCTTCGCGACCCAGACGCGTACCTGGTCGCCCTCGTAGATCAGGGCCTGCTTCGGCACGCCGACCGCGGGATGATCGCCCTTGGAATACAGCGTCACGTTGGCGAACATCTCCGGCTTCAGCCGCATGTCGGCGTTGTCGATGGTGGCGCGGACCAGCAGCCGGCGCGAGGTCGCGTCGATCGCGGCGGCGACGTAGTTGACCCGGGCGTTCAGCACCTTGCCTGGAAGCGCCATCACGCTGAAGTTGAGGTCCTGCCCGACCGCGACATTGTCGGCGTCCGATTCGCGGACGAAGGCGATCAGCCAGACCGTCGAGAGATCGCCGATCACGTAGACCGGGTCGCTGGCGCCGGTCGAGACATACTGGCCGGGACCGGCCTTGCGCTGGACCACGGTGCCGCCGATCGGCGCGAACACCGTCGTCTCCGGATTGAGGCGGCCCTTCTGCTGCAGCGTCGTGATCGCATCATCGCCGAAGCCGAGGATGTGCAGCTTGTTCTGCGCGGCTTCCAGCAGCGTCTGCGCCGAGCGTGCATCGTTCTGCGCCTGCACCAGCGCGGCCTGCGCAGTCTGATAATCCTTCAGCGGGATCGCCTTGCCTTCGGACAGGTCCTTGGCGCGGGTCTCCTGGATCTGCGCCAGGTCGAGCGCCGACTGCGCCTTGTTGAGGCCGGCCGTCGCGGCGACGTAATCGTTCTGCGCCTGCACCGTGTCGGCCGCCTCGATCACGAACAGCGGCTGCCCCTTCACCACGACATCGCCCGGCCGCACCAGGAGGCGGGTCACGCGCCCGGTATAGGGCGAGTAGACCGGGGTGGAGCGGTCCTCGTCGATCCCGATCTTGCCCTCGGTCACCAGCTCGGAGCGGAAGGTGTGCTCGGCCACGGTCTGGAAGGTCAGGCTGGCCCATTCGGCCGGCGACGGCGCATAGCGCGTGCCGCCCTTGCGGGATTGGCTGGAGACTTCCGACGGTGCCTGCTTGTCCGACCCGAACCGCGTGTAGCCATAGGCGCCTGCGCCGGCGACCACCAGCACCGCCGTGGCCACGAGCAGGCGTGGACGGCTAAAGCTCTGCAATCGCTTGATAAACTCTTTCAGCATGCGGTCCGCGGGGTCGATCGTTGCAGCTTCCGGCGGGACAACCCCAGCGGTGCGCTAATAGTGCCGAATTGGCGTTTCAGACAACCTAAAAATCGCACTTCGGCGGTGCGCGTCGTTAAAGTTCGGATAGCCTGAACGGCGGCTGAATGTCTCATCCGGGAAACTCCGGGGCAGGAAACGCTGGAGCAGGAAACTCCGGAGCGTGGCTGCCGAGCGGCATTGCCGGGCGGGACCAATGAGCCGGGGTGCGCGACAGGACGGCGGCGTGCCGGACCGAGCTCAGCGTGCCGAAGCCGGATGGAAGCCGCTCGATGAAGGGCAGCGCCGCATCCGCCTTCAGGTCCTCGGTGGCAAGGCCCCCTTCGAGGCGGCCGAGATTCCACAGCCAGCGCCCGGTCTGCGCCAGCGACACCCGGACGTGCCAACTGCCGCCCTCGCGCGCCTGGCGGGCCTTGGCCATCATGGCGCCGAACGCCATGAAATATCCGGTGGCGTGATCGAGCATCTGGGCCGGCAACTCCTTCGGCCCTTCGACGCCGGCTGCCTGCGCTTCGGCATGATTGAAGCCGGTCGTGGTCTGCACCAGCGAGTCGAAGCCGCGGCGCTCCGCCCAGGGTCCGGCATGGCCATAGGCCGAGAGTGTTACATAGACGATCCCGGGATTGATGCGGGCCGCTTCCTCAGGCGAGAAGCCGAGCCGCGCAATCGCCTGCGGGCGATAGCCCTGCGAGAGAACATCGGCCTGCGCCACGAGGCCACGCATCACGCCTCGCCCCTCCTCGCTGCGTAATTCGAGGAAACTCGTCAGCTTGCCGCGGCCGGTGTCGATGGTGAGCCATGGGATCGCCGGCAGATCGGGACCGGAGATCAGCAGCACATCGGCGCCATGGGCCGCGAGCGTGCGGCCGGCAACGGGACCGGCAATCACGCGCGACAGGTCGAGCACACGGATGCCGGCCAGCGGCCGCTTCCCCGCGGGCCACGGCTTTGGCGCGGCCTCGCTGATCTTCTCGATCGAGATCAGCGGCAGTTTTGCCAGTTCCTTGGCGTGCGGCGTCGCTGACCACTCGTCATATGAGCGCATCAGGGCGACGACGCCGCCGGCGGCATAGGCCGCCGTCTCGAACGCCTCGCCGTCCCATTGCAGCAGCGCCGCCTGGACGTCGTCTCGCTCGGCGTTGCAGCCGAGCACTTTGCAGACGGCGTCGCGGTGATGCGGGAAATTGGTGTGGAGGCGGACGAAGCGGTCGTCGCGCGTACGGTAGACGCCGGCGATCTTGTCCCAGGCCGGTGGCGGCGGCCTGTCGTCGACGCGCAAATAGCGCTCGCTGCGGCATTCGACCACCGCATGGCGGATATCGACCGCGACATCCTGCTGCTCGCCGCTGCGGGCTTTCCAGATCTCGGCCGCCGCAAGGCCGGCTGCGGCGATCGGAGCCTGCGCTGCGGCTGCGACCCGAAACGACGACGGCAGCTGCGGCTCGCTGCCGCTCAGCGTGACGCCATCGAGCGCGGACGGTGTGCCGCCGGCGCCGGTCCAGATGTCGGCAAGGATGTCACGGACGGCTTGCATGCACATTCCTGTTTGCGATTGTTCTATGCCCGAGCATGATGACAGAAAGGCAATGCCCCGACCTCAACCTTCATACCTCGTTTGGGCATGATCTTTTCGGAAAATCGCTGCACACTTTCCGGATCATCATGCCTTCTCCCGACCCGAACAGGAGCTGCAATGGCTGCCATCGATCCCCTCACCGCCGGCGGCGTCTTCCTCGCGACCGCGGCGACCGACGCGGTCTATGTGATGTTCACGTCGGCGGTCGTCGCGCGCAAACGCGTGCCGGCAGCCACCTGGAGCAGCGTCTGGTACGTGCTCTCGTCCTATGCGGTGATCAGCTACACCGAGAACTGGCTCTATGTCGCCTTCGCTGCGGCAGGCTCCTGGGTCGGCGCCTATGCATCGATCACCTTCCTGCACCGCCCACCGGGCGGACCGCCGGTGGGTGCGGCGGTGGAATAGCGCGCAGCTGCGCAAGGATTCATCTGCCGTTTCTGGCAATGGCGCGACTGTTTCCATTGCTGTCGGGAGCACGGCGAGTTCACGGCTCTCTCCACACGTCGTCCTGGCGAAAGCCAGGACCCATAACCACCGCAATTGACTGTGAATGAGATCGTGGCCCCAGCGTCGCGCAACAATGCGCATTTGGGGTAATGGGTCCTGGCTTTCGCCAGGACGACACCGAGAACCGTTGCGCGGCCGTTGAATCATACACGCGCATTCTCGCGACATGATTGTCCGAGCTTTTGGATTTCGTTCCGCCCTCTCTTGCAGAGGGCGCA
>NZ_JACMYK010000052.1 GCF_020889785.1 Bradyrhizobium acaciae | reverse complement strand
GCGAGGTCAAAGAGCCGATCAAAGCCAATGGCTGACCGGAACAGGGGAGAGAAGTCGTATGTGCGCATAGCCAAATCCTCCATAGAGCAAGATGGATATGAATGGCACCGGACACGACCGGTGCCCGTCTCGCCTGAGCCCGACTGGCGCCCAGGCGCTGGCCCGCAAGGGCCTAGCGAGCAAAAAATTAGAAAACCGGTTTTGGAAGTCAAGAAGTGTCGTGAAAAAAATGGCCTTCGCCGGTCGGGCGGGGAGCGACTGCCGGACCTGCCGGCGGGCTGGCAGCCGCGCCCCGTCGGGGGGCGAGCCGGCGTTACTGAAGCCGTGGCCGGAGACGAGTCCGACCCGGCGAGAGATAGCTCACAAGTCGGACGCATTGAGCTGCCATCACCGGCAGGCTCAGCATCGTCTGCAAGCGATCATCTGCAAAACGCTGCACCGGCGGAGGCGGCGTCCGGCCGACTTTACGGCTTGAATCACCGGGAGCGGGATTTCACCGAACCAAGAGCCAAGCCACGCTCGCGATCAGGGTCACGAAGGACACTGCCGCGGCGCAGACAAAGGCGACTTCCACTGCGTCGATATGCTGGTGGTTCGCCGGCATGTGGTCGCATCCTAGATGGGCACCCGTGGGCCTGATGACATCAGCCAGGCCGTCAAATGAGCCGTGGTCTCCTCGTGTCGCGCCTTCCTCAGCAATGCTTCTCGCTCTCGACTGGGCGGAAGTTCCTTAGCCCGTTTGCGCAGCTCCTTCGCTTCCTGGACGAGGCGTACTTCAAGTGGGAAAATCTGCTTAACCCGGCGTCGCCGCTTCATGGCTCTCCTCTCTCCGATGCTGACGTTCGCTGCCCTAAAACAGCAAAAATCCCAACAGAGAGAAAAGTTCCGATGCTGTTCGTTTCACAGACGGACTTCCGCGCCGGCTGGAACGCGATCGGGATTGCCGACTTCAAGCCGCGCTCTTCGCCCGGGCTGGCTCGTTGATATTCGGCTGCAGCGGCCCGAGGAGGATGCGCCGTTGCATTTCGTCAAAGGCGAGATCTGCGTTCTTCTCCGGCGTGAGCAGCGACATCAGGATCGCGACCACAAACGACAGCGGCATGCTGATGATCGCAGGATTGCGCAGCGACACGAACCACCATTCGTGCTCGATCGCGGCCAGCGGCTTGCCGAGAATGTCGACCTGAATGGTCGGCGACAGATAGATCAGCACCAGGGAGCTCATTGTGCCGACGAGGATGCTCGCCACGGCCGCCGGCGTCGTGAAGCGGCGCCAGGTGATGGCGAGCACGAGCGAGGGGAAATTCGCGGCGCAGGCGATCGAGAACGCAAGCCCCGCCATGAAGGCGACGTTCTGGCCCTCGAACGCGATGCCGAGAATGATGGCGAGGATGGAGATCATGACAGTCGCGACGCGCGCCACCTTGAGCTGTTCGGTCTCGGAAGCGGTGCCGTTCCGGATCACATTGGTCCAGACGTCGTGGCAGAGCGTGGCGACGCCCGACAGCGTCAACCCCGCGACGACGGCGAGCATGGTCGCGAACGCGACCGCACAGATGAAGCCGAAGAAGGCGTTGCCGCCGACGGCGAGAGCGAGCAGGGGCGCTGCCATGTTGCCGCCGCCTCCGGCCTTTGCCACCGTCTCCGGGCCGACCAGCACCATGGCGCCAAAGCCGATGATGAAGACCATGAGATGGAAGACGCCGATCAGGCCGGTGGCATAGAGGATCGACAGCCGCGCAGCCTTGGCGTCCTTCACCGTATAGGCCCGCATCAGCACATGCGGCATCGCGGCGGTGCCGAACATCAGGCCGAGCCCGAGCGATATCGCGTCCCACTGGCCGGAGACGACCTTCGACCCCGGCTGCAGGACCCTGGTGCCGTATTTCTCGGACGCCGCGGCGAACAGTTTCAGCGGATTCATGTCGAAATGGGTCAACACCAGAATGGCGAGCAGGATGCCGCCGCCCATCAGCAGCGCAGCCTTCACCACCTGCACCCAGGTCGTCGCCAGCATGCCGCCGAACAGCACATAGACCAGCATCATGCTGCCGACCACGACGACCGACCAGGTGTAGGGCAGGCCGAACAGCAGCTTGATCAGCGATCCCGTCGCGACCATCTGGGCGATCAGGTAGAACAGGATCACGGCGAGGGTTCCGACGGCGCCGGCAACGCGCACCGGGCGCTGGCGCAGGCGATACGCCACCACGTCGGCGAAGGTGAAGCGGCCGACGTTACGCAACGGCTCGACGATCAGGAACAGAATGATCGGCCAGCCGACCAGCCACCCGATCGAATAGATCATGCCGTCGAAGCCGTTCGAGGTGACGATGCCGGCAATTCCGAGCAGGGCGGCGGCGCTCAGGAAGTCCCCCGCGAGTGCCCAGCCATTCTGCCACGCCGTCACCTGGCCGCCTGCGGCAAAGAAGTGCTCGGTGGTGCGGGTGCGCCGCGCGGCCCAATAGGTGATCGCCAGCGTCAGTGCCATGAAGGCGAAGAAGAACCCGATCGAAAGCGTGCTGCTGCCCATCTTCTCTGCCTCTTTAGCGAAGGTTACGGATGCCGGCGTCGAACACACGGTTCGCCCACAGCACGTAGGTGAGACAGAGCGCGAAGGACGAGATGATGACGAGCGGCCCGAGCACAATGCAAAGCGACAGGCCGGGCACCAGGATGGTGCCGAGCAGCGGCTTATCGAAGGCGAACAGCCCCATGAAGCCGAAATAGATCGCGATCATCGCAGCGCTGAGGATGAGCGCGACGGTCAGCCGCTTCCTGGCCAGTTTCCTGGCCGATACGCCGCTCGACGCCGGATCGGCGTTGCCGGGAATAACCACGTTCATGCTGGCCCCCTCAAAATGACAGCGCGCTCTGCCTTGCGCCAATCGAACGAGCTTCAGCCGGGCCCCGACGGAAGGGAACTATGGATTTTTGCAATCTGCTGTGCGCGGCTGCGGCACGGCATCGGCCAGCGTGACCCGCATGTCGGGGTCCTGCTTCAGAAGGTTCTTCAGAAACGCGCGGACGGCGCGGATGCGCGGGGCAAATTGCAGGTCGCTGTGGACGTTGAGCCAGACCTCGCGAACGGTGGCGGCGAGGTCGGGCAGCACGGGGATGAGGTCGGGCCGGTCCCTGGTGGCAAAGCTCGGCAGCATCACGATGCCGAGGCCGCCCGCCGCGGCGTTCATCTGCGCGATCATGCTGTTGGAGTGGAAGGCGATTTTCGGCTCTTCGATGACGTCGGCGAGCCAGCGCACCGAATCGACCTGGACCAGATCCTCAATATAGGACACGAACCAATGGTCCTCGAGATCGCGGAGGCTTGCAGGCATGCTGTGATGGTCTAGGTAGTCCTGGCTCGCGAATAGCCCGAGCCGGAACTTGCCGATCCGCTCCGAGATCAGGCCCGGACCGGGGGGCCGGAAAAAGGACACGAACAGATCGGCTTCGCGCTTATGGACGTAAACCGTCTGGGCGGACGTGACGAGTTCGACGGAGAGTTGCGGCGCGGTGCGACGCAATTTGGCGAAGCGTTGCGCCAAATAGAGCGAGGCGATCCCCTCCATGGTGGCAAGCCGCACGGTCCCGACGAGCTGCTGGGTGTCGCTGGCACTGGCTTCTTCCCGAATGGCGATCACCGCGCTCTCGACCCGCTCGGCATGCCGCAACAACCGCTCGCCGACGTCGTTGAGCCTGAGCCCGGTGCGGTGGCGTTCGAACACCGCAATCCCGAGCGACGCTTCCATCTGGGCGATGCGGCGGCTGACGGTGGAATGATCCAGCCGCAGCCGTTTCGCTGTCTGGCTCAGATTGCCGGCGCGGGCGGCGCAGAGAAACACCCGCAAATCGTCCCAGTTGATCGTATCGAACATGACTTGCCTCCGGATTGCGGCTCTCGTCGGCAAAGCAATTCTCGTTCCAGCGCGCGGCGGCTCCGATCCTTCGCAACCGACCTTGCGACAATTCCCATGCATGGCGCCAGGGCAGGGATGATACCGCTTCGCTCCCATTGTCCTAGCCGGGATTTTCGTGATGCTCCCTCGTTTCAAGGCTGCTGCCGTTCACGCCGCGCCGGTCTTCCTCGACAGCCGGGCGACCACCGAAAAGGCGATCGCCATCATCCGCGAAGCAGCGAAGGCCGACGCCGAGCTGATCGCGTTTCCCGAAACCTACATTCCCGCCTTTCCGGTCTGGGCCGCGCTGTGGCCACCGATCGACAACCACGATTTGTTCGTGCGCATGGCGGAGCAATCCGTGCTGGTGGACGGACCGGAAGTGGCGCAACTTTGCGCCGAGGCGCGCGCGCTCGGCGTCACCGTCTCGATCGGTATCAGCGAGCGCTCGCCCGTCAGCATCGGGGGACTGTGGAATTCGAACCTGTTGATCGGCGAGACCGGAGAGATCCTGGTCCATCACCGCAAGCTGGTTCCGACCTTCTATGAGAAGCTGGTGTGGTCGTCGGGGGATGGCGCGGGCCTTGCGGTCGCTGAGACCCGGCAAGGCCGGATCGGCGGGTTGATCTGCGGCGAGAATACCAATCCCCTGGCCCGCTTCGCGCTGATGGCGCAGGGCGAACAGGTGCACATCTCGAGCTGGCCGCCGATGTGGCCCACAAGGCGCCCGGCAGGCGGCGGCAATTTCGACAACGTCGCTGCCAACCGCATCCGGGCCAGCGCCCACTGCTTCGAAGCCAAGGTATTCGGGATCGTGACCGCCGGCTACATGGACGAACCGATGCGCGCCTTCCTCATCGATCGGGATAGAACCATCGCCGACGTGATCGACCGGACGCCACGGGCCGCGAGCTTCTTCGTCGATCCGACGGGGGTCGTGTTCGGCGATGAATTGCAGGACCAGGAGGGGATCGCCTATGCGGAGATCGATCTCAATCGTTGCGTCGAGCCGAAGCAGTTTCACGACGTGGTCGGCTACTACAATCGCTTCGACGTCTTTGACTTGACGGTCGACCGCAGCCGGCTGATCCCGGCACGATTTCGCGATGAACAACCGCCAATGGCGAAAGCGCAGGGCGAGACAATTCCGTCCGTCGACGCTGACGTCGGATCGAACGGGCAGGGGCGCGATGGCCGAAGCTGATTAGAAGCCAGATATCGAACATCGCAGAGCCTGGCGCTTTTGATCGCCAGCAAACGAGCACCGTTGCCAATGCGGGAATGTATGGCTACGCTTTATCTCAGGTAAGCCCCCAAGCGCTCGTTCGATCGGCCGGACGCTCATGCCCAAATTCCTTCGCATCGGAGTCCATCAGTCGAACGTGTCCGGATACACGTCGAAGGCCTGGTGCATTCGGCGCGCCGGCTCGACGGTGTTCCTCAAATGGGGCGCCGTGGAGGTTCAGGGCGCTGGCACCGGGCGCAAGGTCTACTGGACGTTTCCACCGCAGGAAAAGACCATTCGCTGCCGCACAGTGCAGCGTGCCCAGGATTACACGAAGGCCGCCATCGCGCGGCGGCGCAGCCATCGCTATGAGCCGCTGACGGGAAATATCGCGAACCGGCGTCGAACCGCCGATCGCGGCTTGGAGCTCAAGCAGGCGCTCGCCACGATCCTCTATGTCGATATCGTCCGATCCACCGAAAAGGCCGCGCGGCTCGGCGACACGCGCTGGGCGACGGTGATGAATCACTACTACGTCGCCGTCCGCCGCGAGTTGAAGGCCTTGCGGGGCAAGGAAGTCGTGACGACGGGCGACGGACTGCTGGCGACGTTCCGGGCGCCGGCCGCCGGCATCCGTTGCGCGACCGCGATCCGCGAGTCCGTGCGCACGCTGGGGCTCGAGATCAGGGTGGGATTGCACGCAGGCGAGTACAAGGTGAGCGGTGCGGAGGTGATCGGTCTCGCGTTTCACATCGGTGCGCGCGTTGCGGCGAAGGCGCGTGCCGGAGAGGTGCTGGTCTCGAGCGCGGTCAGGGATCTGATGTCGAAGTCGGAAATCCGTTTCAAGGACCGCGGCGCGCACCAGCTCAAAGGCGTGCCGGAGCGATGGCGGCTCTACCGGGTCGAGCACTGAGGCGGCGCGGCAAGAAGGGACACCACGGTCGCCATTCGCGTACGGCTAGCCCGCGAGAGCAAAGCGATATGCGGGACTGGCGCCCCGGTTGTCGCCTTGCTCATCCGCACAGCGCATCAGCTATCCTCTCCGTGTCGCGATGCTCTCTCGAATCCGCTCCAGCCAGCCGATGACGGCGCCGAGTGCCTGATCGCCCTTTCCGAGAAGTCCCGCCAGTTCACGCTCGGCAGTGCCGCGCCTCGTGGCGTCGGGCTCCGGCAATGGCGGCAGGATGTGGGCGTAGTAGGTCTTGTCCAGCAACCGGTGCAGCAGGCGTTCGCCGGGGAACGGTTCGTTGTTGTTCAGCGCACGGGCACCTTTCAGGATCATGCGGATATCATATTGCGTGGGGCTGATGTCCGGCACCCGCTTGGGAAGGTCGAGAAGCGTGTAGACCGCGATCCGCGCGGTGCGCACCGAACTGTCCATTGTGAAGATGATGTCGTTCGAGGTTTCCACGAACTGCCCCATCAAGCCGAGATTGGTACAGCCGGCGGGAACGGGATGCGGTCGGTCGCCGGCGGCGCGTGGCATGAACATCGCGGTGATGTAGGGCATCAAGGCCAGGCGAGCCTTGGTGTTCGCCACCACTGCGTCCAGCTTGTCCTCGATGCCGAGGTGATAGCAAAGCTCCGCCAGGATTTCGCGGCCCGTGCAGGCCGGCATCGGCTTTTTGACGTAGTTGCCTTCCTTGTCCATCAGCAGCGCGTAGACCCAAACCACCAGGACATCCTTCGGCTGGGTCGGGAAGTGCGGTTGCCGGTTGCAGGTAAAGCTGAGCACCCAGTTAGAGTCGGTGAAGGTGATGATCCCGCCGGTGACCGTCTTGCCGGAATAGGGATCGTTGACCGAAAGCTCCTTCAGCCGGTCGACGAAGGGAGACGGCTTGCAGGTGAGTGTGACCGACTCCCACATCGACTTGTCGACATTGCCGTAGAATTTCTCGGGCTTGCCGAAGATCGGCGACTTCTTCGCGAGGTTCTTCCACAGCGTCCAGTCGCTTGCTTCACCCGGATCATGCTTGCCGCGCTGAAGAACCGGGGCATGGTCCATGTCGCCGTAGGCGGTGCCTTCGGTCATCGATCCCGTGAGCGCGAACACCAGGTCCTTCGTTCTGACCGGAATAGCGATGTCGACGCCACTTACCTTGACCTTGATGGCCGTGACCGTGCGCACAGCGCCTTCGACCTTGATGTCGAGATCGTAGGCGCGCGTGTCGAACTGCACCTTGACGCCTCGCTCGCGCAGATGCGTGACCAGCGGACGGACGAAGCTGTCGAACTGGTTGTATTTCGGGAAAATCAGCGCCGACATGTCGGTCAGCCCGTCGATCGCATCGAGGAAGCGATGCATGTAAAGCTTCATTTCGAGCAGGCTTTGCCAGTTCTCGAACGCAAACATCGAGCGCCACAGGTACCAGAAGTTGGTTTCGAGAAAGCCCGGGCTGAAATATTGCTCGATGGTGATGTCGTCGAGATCTTCCTTGCGCTTCAGCAGCAGGCGGATCAGTTCCCATTGCTGCGACTTCGACAGGCCGAGCGTCGAGAAGTCGCGGATCTGGCCGCGCTTGTGCATCAGCCGCGCTCTTGAGAAGTTCGGATCGTTGTCGTTGACGAGCCGGTATTCGTCGAGAACGCTGTAACCCTTGGGCAGCTCGAGCGCCTGGACGTCCTGGAACATGTCCCACAGATTGTCGTAGTTCCAGTTCATCTCGCGGCCGCGCGAATGATGTAGCCGTTCTCGGGATCGCCGGCGCCATCGAGCGAGCCGCCCTCGATGTGCATGGTGTCAAGGATGGTGATGTCCTCGCCCTTCATGCCGCCGTCGCGGATCATGTAGAAGGCCGCGGCCAGCCCGGCGATGCCGCTTCCGATGATCCAGGCCTTGCGGGGCTCGGCCGATCCGCTCAGCACCGGACGGTTGCGCATATAGGCGCCCATCATGTCGGGCGGAGGCAGGGTATCGTGCTTGCCCTTGTGCCAGTAGCGCGCCGTCGCGTCCGCCTCGACCTGGAAGGTGCTGCTGGAGGGATTGGGAGCATCAGTCGTGGCGGCCTCGCTGCATCGCGTTCGGAGGAGCGATCATAGCCCTTCGGCCTGTCAATTTCATGGCCCCTGGCGGTATTCGCGGAAGCTGCAACCTGAACGCGACCTGTTGTCCGGGGAGCCGTCGTAAAGCGGTCCCGTTTCCGTCGCGGCATATTGTCGGCGGTTCGCCGGCATGCCCGCCAGTCGGGTCGTAAGACGGCTGCGTCGCGACCTACCGCGCGCCGAGGATGTGCTGCCACAGCGTGCCGCCGAGCACCTTCCAGCCGAGATAGAAATACGCAACGATCAGTGCGAACAGCAGCAGCGCCGGGGCGCCGGTCAGGTGCTCGTACGCTGGCTGCTGCAGGTAGCGTTGAGCATCCTGTCCCAGAGCCTCCGCGTCGAGCAAGTTCCGGAATAGCGTCGTGTACTCGAAGGCTTGCCCCGTCCAAAAGACGAGTTGCCGGCCGCCGTGTGGCTCGGGGGCAATTTCGAGTGGCGAACGAATATCGATCATGCTGGACAATCATGACCGGCCGGGAGGCAAGGCCGCTGGTGTCGAACCTGCGTATCAGATGGGCCGCCGGAGTCCGCCGACGCGCTCTTGCCAAAATAGTTAGCCCCGATTAACCAGCCTTTCGCATCCACCTTGCCGTTTAAGACTGTCGCAATCGGCAATAATTATTGAGTATCTTGCGACCGGCGATTCCCGTTAAGGGACCGTGTCGCCGCTTTGGCAAATTTTCGGCGATTTTTGGGGACATTGAACCGCATGTGCGGCATCGTCGGCATTCTTGGACGCGCTCCGGTCGCGGAGCAACTGGTGGATTCGCTCAAGCGGCTCGAATATCGCGGCTATGATTCCGCAGGCGTCGCCACGCTGGAGAATGGCGTCGTGGCGCGGCGCCGCGCCGAGGGCAAGCTGAAGAATCTCGAGACCCGGCTGCAGGCAAAGCCGCTCGGCGGCCACACCGGCATCGGCCACACCCGCTGGGCCACCCACGGCCGGCCGACCGAGAACAACGCGCATCCGCACTCAACCGAACGCGTCGCCGTGGTGCATAACGGCATCATCGAGAATTTCCGCGAGCTGCGCGAGCATCTCGAGGCCAAGGGCGCGGTGTTCTCGACCGAGACCGACACCGAGGTCGTGGTGCATCTGGTCGACAATCTGCTCAAGGGCGGCGTCAAGCCGGTCGAGGCGGTGAGGGCGGTGCTGTCGGAGTTGCGCGGCGCGTTCGCGCTCGGCTTCATCTTCGCCGGCGAGGACGATCTGATGATCGGCGCCCGCAACGGCCCGCCGCTCGCGGTCGGGCACGGCGACGGCGAGATGTATCTCGGCTCGGATGCGATCGCGCTCGGGCCGTTCACCGACACGATCAGCTATCTCGAGGACGGCGACTGGGTGGTGCTGAACCGCAAGGGCGCCACCATCTTCGACAAGGACAACGCCATCGTCCATCGCGAGGCGATCAAGCACACGACGGCGACCGCGCTGGTCGACAAGGCGAATTATCGCCACTTCATGGCCAAGGAAATCCACGAGCAGCCCGAAGTGGTCGGGCATACGCTCGCCCGTTACGTCGACCTGGCGGCCGAGCGCGTCACCATGCCGGTCAAGCTGCCGTTCGACTTCAACGACATCCAGCGCATCTCGATCACGGCCTGCGGCACCGCGAGCTATGCCGGCTTCGTCGCGAAATACTGGCTGGAAAAGCTGGCCCGGCTGCCGGTCGAGCTCGATGTCGCCTCCGAGTTCCGCTACCGCGAGGCTCCCTTGCGCAAGGGCGACCTTGCCATCTTCATCTCGCAGTCCGGCGAGACCGCCGACACGCTGGCGGCGCTGCGCTACGCCAAGGCGCAGGGCGCGCATACGCTGTCGGTCGTCAACGTGCCGACCTCGACCATCGCGCGCGAGAGCGAGACCGTGTTGCAGACGCTCGCCGGTCCCGAGATCGGCGTCGCCTCGACCAAGGCGTTCACCTGCCAGCTGATGGTGCTGGCCTCGCTCGCGGTCGCCGCCGGCAAGGCGCGCGGCGAGCTCTCCGATGCCGACGAGGCCAAGCTGGTGCACGGCCTGGTCGAAATTCCGCGCCTGATGTCGGAAGCGCTCACCACCGAGCTGCAGATCGAGAAGCTGGCGCGCGAGATTTCGAAGTCGCGCGACGTGCTCTATCTCGGCCGCGGCACCAGCTATCCGCTGGCGCTGGAAGGCGCGCTGAAGCTGAAGGAAATCTCCTACATCCATGCCGAGGGCTATGCCGCCGGCGAGCTCAAGCATGGGCCGATCGCACTGATCGACGAGCACATGCCGGTCGTGGTGATCGCGCCCTACGACAAGGTGTTCGAGAAGACCGTCTCGAACATGCAGGAGGTCGCCGCCCGCGGCGGCAAGATCATCCTGATGACCGACGCCAAGGGCGCCGCGGAGGCGACCATCCAGTCGCTGGTGACGATCGTGATGCCGGACATGGGGGCGACCTTCGCGCCGATGGTCTATGCCGTTCCGGTGCAGCTGCTCGCCTATCATACCGCCGTGGTGATGGGCACCGACGTCGACCAGCCCCGGAATCTGGCCAAATCGGTCACGGTCGAATAGCCGCAAGCCGGGCCGTCACGCGGCCCCTTCAAAAGTGCGTCAGAATGGCTTAGCTGGGTGCTGACGTACGGCCGCTTCGACGACCCTGGAACCGCAATGACCTCCGATCAAGTGCCTCCTGACCCGTCTGGCGAACTGCATCCGGACCACCCGCGCGGGCTGATGGCGCGTTTTCGCACCTATTTCCTGACCGGCCTGGTGGTGGCCGGCCCGGTTGCGATCACCCTGTACCTGACCTGGTGGTTCGTGAACTGGGTCGACAATCTGGTCCGGCCGTTCGTGCCGACGGCCTACCGGCCGGAAACCTATCTGCCGTTCGGGCTGCCCGGTTCCGGCCTGATCGTTGCGGTCATCGCGCTGACGCTGCTCGGCTTCCTCACCGCCAATTTGATCGGGCGAACCCTGGTCGATCTCGGCGAGCGACTGCTCGGCCGGATCCCCGCGGTGCGTGCGATCTATCGCGGCCTCAAGCAGGTGTTCGAGACGCTGTTCTCCGGCAACGGCTCGAGCTTCCGCCGCGTCGGCCTGGTCGAATTTCCGTCGCCCGGCATGTGGTCGATCGTGCTGATCTCGCAGGCGCCCAATGCCGAGCTCGCCGCCAGCCTGCCCGGCGAGGAGGAGCATATCTCGGTGTTCCTGCCCTGCGCGCCGAACCCGACCACCGGCTTCTTCTTCTACGTGCCGAAGAGCAAGATCATAGAGATCGAGATGAGCACCGAGGATGCCGCGACGCTGATCATGTCGGCCGGCGTAGTGCAGCCAGGCTCCACCGATCAGAAGCGCGCGGCAGCGCTCGCCGGAATGGCCAATGCCGCGCGCATCGCCAACCAGGGTACGGCCAACCAGGCCACCTTGCGGCCGGCGGCGCCGGCCAAGGTCGAGTAGGAGCCGGCGCGCCCATGCGGCGTGTCTAGTTGTACCATCGCGCTATCGCACGTTATCCCCGCGCAAAGGCTTTGCCTTTGTCGCTGGAGGAGCGCGCTCTTGCGCGCGTCTCGAAGGATGAATCGGCCCCGCTGGTGGCCGTCGATCCTTCGAGACGCGCTTCGCGCTCCTCAGGATGACGGGAGGGACGGCGGCGTGTGGCGCGCTGAACTGTATCACCCCGCGCCGATCAGCGGCACGGCTTCGTCGCGTTCGTAGAGGTAGAGCAGGACGCGCAGCGCTTCGCCGCGCTCGCCCTTCAGCTTCGGATTGTCCTTCATGATCCGCAACGCCTCATCGCGGGCCTGGGTGATCAGCTGGCCGTGCACCTCGGAGCGCGCGATGCGGTAGCCGGGCAGGCCGCTCTGGCGGATGCCGAGCACGTCGCCTTCGCCGCGCAGTTTCAGATCTTCCTCGGCGATCCGGAAGCCGTCCGTGGTCTCGCGGATCACCTTGAGGCGCGCCTTCGACATCTCGCCGAGCGGTTCCTTGTAGAGCAGGAGGCAGGTCGAGGCCTCCGAGCCGCGGCCGATGCGGCCGCGCAGCTGATGCAGCTGCGCCAGCCCGAAGCGCTCGGCGTTCTCGATCACCATGATGGTCGCCGCCGGCACGTCGACGCCGACCTCGACGACGGTCGTTGCGACCAGGAGCCCGATCTCGTGGGCGGCGAACTGCGCCATCACGCGATCCTTCTCGGTGCCCTTCATCTGGCCGTGCACCAGCCCGACGCGATCGCCGAACCGCTTCTGCAAGCTCTCGAAACGTTCGGTAGCGTTGGTGAGATGCTCGGTGCCTTCGGCCTCTGACTCATCGACCAGCGGGCAGATCCAGTAGACCAGCTTGCCCGCGTCGAGCGCACGGCCGACACCGTCCATGACGTCCTCGATCCGGCTCATCGGCACCGCGCGGGTGTCGATCGGCTGGCGCCCGGCGGGCTTTTCGCGCAGCTCCGAGACGTCCATGTCGCCGAAGTAAGTCAGCACCAGCGTGCGCGGAATCGGCGTGGCACTCAGCACCAGCACGTCGACAGCTTCGCCCTTCGACGTCAGCGCGAGGCGCTCGCGCACGCCGAAGCGATGCTGCTCGTCGACCACGGCGAGCGCCAGTGCCTTGTAGATCACGTCGTCCTGGATCAGCGCGTGGGTGCCGACCAGGAGATCGATCTCGCCGGCCTCGAGCCGCGCCAGCAGTTCCCGGCGCTCCTTGCCCTTCTCGCGGCCGGTGAGGATGGCGACGCGCATCCCGGCGCTTTCGGCGAGCGGTGCGATGGTCTTGACGTGCTGGCGCGCCAGGATTTCGGTCGGCGCCATCAGCGCGGCCTGCTTGCCGGCCTCCGCGACGGCCGCGGCCGCCAGCAGCGCCACCACGGTCTTGCCGGAACCGACATCGCCCTGCACGAGGCGCAGCATGCGCACCGGTTGTTGCAGGTCCGCGATGATCGCGGCAACCGCCTCCTGCTGCGATTTGGTCAGCGCGTAGGGCAGGGCATCGATGATCTTCCTGCGCAGATGGCCGTCGCCGGCGTTGCGTACGCCCGCGGGCCGGCGCAGCGTGGCGCGGATCAGCGCCAGCGCGAGCTGGCCTGCGAGCAGCTCGTCGAACGCGAGCCGCGACCAGAACGGACCGTCGGGCAGGATGTCGGTCAGCTCGACCGGAACATGCACGCGGGTCAGCGCTTCCCGGATCGGCGGAAAGTTGCAGCGGCGCAGCACCTCGGGGCTGATCCACTCCGGCAAATCGGGCAGCTTGGTCAGCGCCTGCGCGATGGCGCGGCGGAGCGAGCCGATCGCAAGGCCCTCGGTCAGCGGATAGACCGGATCGATACCCGACAGCTTTGCAAAGCCGGCCTCATCGACGACGCGGTCGGGATGCACGATCTGCGGAATGCCGTCATACATCGCCAGCGTGCCGGAGACGTAGCGCTTCTCGCCGACCGGCAGCAGCTTCTCGACATAGCCGGGCTGGGCACGGAAGAAGGTCAGCACCACATCGCCGGTGTCGTCGCTGGCATAGACGAGGTAGGGGGCGCGCGAATTGCGCGGCGGCGGCGGGCGATGGCGATCGACTGTGACCTCCAGCGTCACCATGGTTCCGACCGCGGCGTCGCGGATCTTCGGCCGGGCGCGGCGATCGATCACGCTCGCCGGCAAATGCAGCAGCAGGTCGACCAGCCGCGGCGTCTCACTGCGGTCGAGCAGATACCGCAGCAGCTTGTCCTGCTTCGGGCCGACACCCGAAAGCGTCGTGACCTGGGCAAACAGCGGATTGAGCAGGCTGGGGCGCATCGGTGTCCTTTACACACGACTCACGTCATGCACGCAAGGAAACCCCAAAAGGCGGCGAATGAGGGCTGACAGCGGCCACCACCATCGCTATATCAAGCCCCGCCCGGCACGTCCGGGCTTTTGGCGTTCGAATGGATTTGGGACATGACGGGATCGACACGATCGAGCCAGGGGCTCGATGACCGCCGCAAGCGGCTTTTGTTTCGTTGCTGGCACCGCGGCACCCGAGAGATGGACCTGATCCTCGGCCGGTTTGCCGATGCCGAGATCGCCGGCCTGTCCGATCATGAGCTCGGCGAACTCGAGCATTTGATCGAGGTGCCTGACCCGGACCTCTATGCCGCGCTGACCGGCGACAAGGTGCTGCCTTCGGAATATGCGACCGCGCTGTTTGCCCGCATCAAGGCGTTCCGGGTCGCGGACCCCAGCGCATGAAGCAGCCGATGAAATCCCCGGCTGCGATGCTCGCGCCCGGCCGGGTGCTGACCATCGCCAACGTCGCCGAGGGCGCCGAGGGGCTTGTCATCTCCGATCTGGCGCGCGCCATCGCCGCGCAGCCGAAACGGTCGGCGGTCAGCCTTGCCGTGGTGTGTCGCGACGGCGCGCGGATGCAGCAACTCGCCCGTTCGCTGGAGTTCTTTGCGCCCGATATCGCCGTGATGCAGGTTCCGGCCTGGGACTGCCAGCCCTATGACCGGGTCTCGCCGCATTCCGGGATCCTGGCCCAGCGCCTGACCGCGCTGGCAAAACTGTCGCGCCTCGTCGGCAGCGACAAGCCGATGATCGTGCTGACCACGGTGAACGCCGCCGTGCAGCGGGTGCCGGCGCGCGACCAGGTCGCAGCGCAGGCGCTGTCGGTCGCGCCGGGCAATGTGGTGCCGATGGACTCGGTCGTCGCCTGGCTCGAGCACAACGGCTACACGCGGTCATCCACGGTGCGCGAGCCCGGCGAATACGCCGTACGCGGCGGCATCCTCGACCTGTTTCCGGCCGGCCTCGACCAACCGGTGCGCTTCGACTTCTTCGGCGACAGCCTGGAATCGATCCGCACCTTCGATGCCGAAACCCAGCGCACGCTGCTCGACATGCGCGGCCTCGACCTCGTGCCGGTCTCGGAATTCCAGCTCACGACTGAAACAATCCGGCGTTTCCGCATGGGCTACGTCGCAGCGTTCGGTGCACCGGAGCGCGACGACCAGCTCTATGAAGCAGTCTCCGAGGGCCGGCGTCATCCCGGCATGGAGCACTGGCTGCCGCTGTTCCAGGAGCGGATGGACACGCTGTTCGATTATCTCGACGGCGCCACGATTGCGATCGAGCCGCAGGGCGAGGACGCCGCGCGCGAACGCTTCACGCAGATATCGGACTATTACGACGCGCGGCGCGAGGCGCTGGAGCATCCGGGTAGCGGCGCGATCTACAAGCCGCTGCCGCCGGACAGGCTGTATTTGACCGAAGCCGAATGGACCAGGCTGCTCGGTGAGGTGCCGCTGGCACGGCTGACGCCGTTTGCAGTGCCGGAGGGCACCGCAGACATGTTCGACGCCGGCGCGCGGCAGGGGCGCAACTTCGCGCCGGAACGTGCCGACACCAACGTCAACGTGTTCGAGGCCGTGGTCGGCCATATCGGCGCGCTGCAGTCGCAGCGCAAGAAGGTCATCGTCGCGCTGTGGAGCGAAGGCTCGCGCGACCGCATGGGCGCGATGCTGCGCGACCACAAGCTGCTCAACACCACCAGCGTCAACACCTGGCGGATCGTGCAGGCAACCCCGCGCAACGAGACCATGCTGGCCGTGCTCGGCATGGAGTCCGGCTTCGAGACCGACGAATTCGCCGTCATCAGCGAGCAGGATATTCTCGGCGACCGCCTGGTGCGGCCGCGCAAGGCAAGCCGCAAGCTCGACAATTTCATCTCCGAAGTGACGAGCCTTGCGACCGGCGATCTCGTGGTTCACGTCGAGCACGGCATCGGCCGCTTCGTGGGCCTGCAGACGCTCGAAGTCTCCGGCGCGCCGCACGATTGTCTCGAGCTGCATTATGCGGCGGAAACAAAACTGTTCCTGCCGGTCGAGAACATCGAGCTGCTGTCGCGCTACGGCTCCGACAGCGCCAATGTCGAGCTCGATCGTCTCGGTGGCGGCGGCTGGCAGGCGCGCAAGGCCAAGCTCAAGAACCGCATCCGCGAGATCGCAGGCGAGCTGATCAAGATCGCCGCCGAGCGGCAGCTGCACGAGGCGCCGAAATTCCCGCTGCAACCGCATGTCTATGACGAGTTCTGCGCGCGCTTCCCCTATGAGGAGACCGAGGATCAGCTGGGGGCCATCACCTCGACCTTGAACGACCTCGAAATCGGCCGCCCGATGGATCGGCTGATCTGCGGCGACGTCGGCTTCGGCAAGACCGAGGTGGCGCTGCGTGCGGCCTTCGCCGTGGCGCTCGAGGGCAGGCAGGTCGCGGTCGTGGTGCCGACCACGCTGCTGGCACGCCAGCACTCGCGCACGTTCACCGAACGCTTCCGCGGTTTTCCGGTCAATGTCGCGCAGGCGTCGCGGCTGGTGTCGACCAAGGAGTTGAACCAGGTCAAGAAGGGGCTCACCGACGGCACGGTCGACATCGTCGTCGGCACCCATGCGCTGCTCGGCAAGACCATCAAGTTCAAGGACCTCGGCCTTCTGATCGTGGACGAGGAGCAGCATTTCGGTGTCAGCCACAAGGAGCGGCTGAAGCAGCTCCGCGCCCAGGTCCATGTGCTGACGCTGTCGGCAACGCCGATTCCGCGCACGCTGCAACTGGCGCTGACCGGCGTTCGCGAGCTCTCGATCATCGCCTCGCCGCCGGTCGATCGCCTCGCGGTGCGCACCTTCGTCGCGCCGCATGATCCCTTGATGATCCGCGAGGCGCTGCTGCGTGAGCGCTACCGCGGCGGTCAGGCGTTCTATGTCGTGCCGCGGATCGAGGATCTCGCCGGCGTCAAGGATTTCCTCGACAAGAACGTGCCGGAGATGAAGGTTGCGGTCGCCCACGGCCAGATGCCGCCGACCGTGATCGAGGACATCATGTCGGCGTTCTACGACGGCAAATACGACATCCTGCTCTCGACCACGATCGTCGAGTCCGGTCTCGACATCCCGAACGCCAACACCCTGATCGTGCACCGCGCCGACATGTTCGGCCTCGCCCAGCTCTATCAGCTGCGCGGCCGCGTCGGCCGCTCGAAGCTGCGCGCCTATGCGCTGTTCACGCTGCCGGCGCAGCAGAAGATCACCGCGCAGGCCGAGCGGCGGCTCAAGGTGCTGCAATCGCTGGAGACGCTGGGCGCCGGCTTCCAGCTCGCCTCGCACGACCTCGACATCCGCGGCGCCGGCAATTTGTTGGGCGAAGAGCAGTCCGGCCACATCAAGGAAGTCGGCTTCGAATTGTACCAGTCGATGCTGGAGGAGGCGATCGTCAACCTCAAGGCCGGCGTCGCCGAGCCCGCCGCCGACCGCTGGTCGCCGCAGATCACGATCGGCATGCCGGTCCTGATCCCCGAGGACTATGTCAACGACCTCAGCGTGCGGCTATCGCTCTATCGCCGCCTCGCCGGTCTCGACACCGACGAGGACATCGATGCGTTCGCCGCCGAGATGCGCGACCGCTTCGGCGTGCTGCCCGACGAAGTGCGCTATCTGTTCAAGGTCGCTGCGATCAAGGCCTATTGCCGCCGCGCCAATGTCGGCAAGGTCGATGCCGGGCCGAAGGGCGCCGTGATCGCGTTCCGCGACAACAGCTTCGCGCATCCGGAGCGGCTGGTGACGTTCATCCGCCAGCACGGCCAGGCCGCCAAGGTGCGGCCCGACATGAAGGTGGTGTTCTTCCAGGAGTGGGACACGCCGGAAGAGCGCCTCGCCGGCACCACGGAGATCCTGCGCCAGCTCGCCAATCTCGCGGAGAGCAAGAAGGCGGCGTGAGGGGCAACTCTCTCCGCGTCATTGCGAGCGAAGCGAAGCAATCCATATCACCGTGCGTGCGGACGCGTGGATTGCTTCGTCGCTTAGCTCCTCGCAATGACGTTGTGAATAGGTCGGAGGACCTACGACGCCGCGCGCTCCGTTGCTCCGCGTCCGAGCAGCGACTGGGCGGAATCACCCGGCATCGGCGTTACGACGCTGACGGCGGGCTCCGCGCGGGTGTCGCGGTGGCCGCTCTGGGTGCGGCGCATGACGCTCGCCAATCGCCGCGTGCCGGCCAGTGAGCCACAGGCCGCGGTGTGTCTATTCGGTGCGGCCGGACGGGGGCAGGGTCTGCGAGCGGGAGGCGCACCGTCGGGCTCGACGAGCGACTATACGGCGGCGCGGGCCCGAACTATTCTCAAATTGCTTTTTTTGCTGATTGGGTCCGAAGAGCTGGGAGGCGAGCATGAGAGCTCTGTTCGTCGCAGCGTTGCTTGCACTATCGGCGAGCAAGACTGCGGGTGCCTACTATTGTGAGGGCGGTCAACAGGCTGTTCCGCCAGCTGTCGCGGCCCGCATGGCGCTGCCGCTGTGCGGTGCGGCGGCCACGCAGCCATGGGGGCCAAACGGTTGTCAGCTCTGTGACCCGCGGAACGTCTATCCAAGTCCGTTTGCTCCGGATGCTGGGCTGCGACCAGTGTTCACCCGGGCCCCCGCCAAGCCGCCGTCCGGTTACTGATTGCACGACGATTTGCGGACGATACTCGAAAGATTTGCGGCCTCATAAGCTGGTGCCCAGCTTGTTACGACGCCGCCCGCTCCGGCATCCCAAACAGCCGTCCCAGCAGCGATAGCGCGGAATCGCCCGGCATCAGCGTTGCGACGCTGACGGCCGGCTCGGCTCTGGTGTCGCGGCGGCCGTTCTGGGTGTGGCGCATCACGCTCGCCAATCGCCGCGTGATCGCCTGCGCGTTGCGCAGGTCGGTCCCGGCGAACGCCACGACGAGCGAACGGTCGTCATGCACCGCGCCGAAGTCGGCCTGGCGCATCAATCGGCTGATGATCCGCGCGCCGTCGAATTGCGCGCGTGGCTGGGTGTTGTCGAAGGTGAACCGCGCCACCGAGAGCGCGCCGCCGCGCTCGGCGGTGTGGTAGACGGCGGTGGCGAAGTCGCGCTCGAACGCTGCCTTGGTGAGCAGGCCGGTGCGCGGATCGATCAGGCCCTTGGCGTCGATCGCCTTGAGCATGCGGCCAAGCCGCGCCTCGAAGGCGTGCTGGCGGATCATCGGCAACGCCATGTCGGCAACACGTGTCGGACCGGCCGTGACGATCTCGAGATTGGGCAGCTCGTAGCGCGGCGTCAGCTCGCCCGAGGCAACGATGACAGGCAATGGGCGGAAGCGGACATCCTCAGTCAGCACGGTCAGGAACGCATCCATCACGCGCGGCGTGAATCCCTCGGCCAGCACGATGCCGTCGATGTCGCGGCTTGAAAGATGCTTGGCGGCGGCCTCGATGCTGAGCGCGCCGACCACGCCGGCGCGTTCGCCGAGCGCGACCGACAGCGTCGGGTAGGCACCGCCGCGGCCGATCAGCAGCGTGGTGGCCTCGCCGACGGGATCGATGTCGGACATGGCGATCGGCGACGGTGGCACCAGGCGGCGCATCACGGTCGCATGCAGCGCGCGAACACGTAAGCATGCGTTGAGCCGGGCGACCAGGCGATCCGGCAAGCCCTTCTTCTGGAAGAACGCGATCGCGGTGTCGGGCAGGGTGGTCGCGGGATCGACTGCGATCAGCGGCAGATAGGGTGCGCGGGCGGCCGCACGCTTGGCCAGGCCCGACAGGGTGACGAAGTCGACGCCGTCGGCGGCTGCAATGACAGCTGCCGGCTTGACCTGCTCGATGGCCCGCCCGGCCTCGTTCCAGTCCGTGACCACGACCGGAAACAGCTTCGTCTCATCAAGAACGGCGGCGAACGGCGGCTTTGCCGACGCCGATACGATGAGGACCGGACCTTGTTGAGACATTCGAACGCTCGAAACCAATGCTTAAGATCAGCAAACGGCTGGGATGCTAGTTCGCATGGCTTAATGCGGCGTCAACACAATGCTAAGACTAACGCAATGATAAGATTTTAGCTCGTCGCGGTGCCGCTTCGGTCGCGAAATGCTTCGACCATCAATGGGTTAAGGCCAAGTTCTGTGAGGGCGTCGCGGGCGCGGGCATTGTCCTGGGCCCGCCCGGCCAGCCGGTGGCCGCTGAGGCGGTCCGGCAATGCCGTCAACAGCGCGCCCTGGCCGAGGCGGCGTGACCATTCCTGAAGCTCCTGGGCCAGGAACCGGTAGCCGCCGACGGTCATGACGCCCGAAGGCGGGGCGGTGATGTTGACGGCGCCGGTGACGCGATCGATCCGCGCAGCGTATTCCGTGTCGACGAAATCGCGCGGCGGCGGCGCAATCAGGCTGTCGCCCGGAGGTGGCGGCGGCGCATAGGCGGCGACCGGCACCATCGGGCCGCGCAGGCCGAGCGTGCCCTTCGGCGTCAGCAGGATCTCGCCGGCGATCGATGCACCGGGCGCTTCGCGCGGTGCGCTGTGCGGACCGGGCTTGATCGGGGCGGGCGATCCGTCTTCGGCCGTGCGGCGGGCGCCGAACAACCCGGCCTCGCCGAACAGATAGACGTCGGTCAGTGTCACGCGCCCAGAGGTCCAGTGCGCACTGGAGGCAACCTGCTCCGGCATGCGCCAGAGACCGATCACGTTGCGCAGGGTGGGCAGGCGCTCCGACAGGCCGCGCTCGTCGAGCCGCAGCGCGAGTTGCGCGGGCGCGATCAGCGTGTCGCAGCCGTGATCGTTGAATTGGGTCTCGAACGCTTCCTCGTCGAACGGGTGATGCAGGACGAGCGTTCCGCCCGACAGCAGCCAGGTCACCAGCGAGGCGCAGATGCCGGCAAACGACATCGGCGCGAACGCCGACAGGATGGTGGCACCTTGCGCCAGGTCGCTCTCCAGCGACATCGCGAGCCCGCCTGCGATCAGGCCGAAATGCGCCCGCGGCACCGGACGAAAGCCGTCGCTGGTGACATCGAAGGAGATCAGCGCCGGCTTGCGGCCATCCTGGATCATCGGGCGCGAGGTCCGGGAGTCCTGCAGGATCGCCTGGTCGAGCGATGCCATGCCTTCAGGCAGATCGGTCCCGAAGCCGCAGACGTGGCGGATCGAGAACGCTTCCGCCGCGGCGTTCATCGCGATGTCGGCATAGGAGACGCCGTCGATCCTGCCGCAGGTGACGATCGCCCGTGCCGCGGTGCGGTTGAGGACGGACGTCAGCTCGGCCTGCCGCCACAGCAGCGGCAACGGCACAACCACCAGCCCGACCCGATAGGCGGCGAGCACCGTCAGGGCGAATTCGATCGTGCCGGGAAGCTGAACCGCGATCACTGTATTGGCCGGCAATCCGCTCTCGATGAAATGGGCTGCGATCGCCGAGATTGCGCGGTCGGCCTGCGCATAGGTCAGTCGCTTGCGGGTCTGGCCGGTGATGCGCTGCTTGTTGAGTGGGTCGACCAGCGCCAGCGCCTCGGGCTGCCGCGCCAAAGTGCGCTTGAACAGCGTATCGAGCGTTGGCGAGGTGATCGACTGGTTCACAGGTTCAACGTCGGTTGCATCGCTTCGATTAGGCCGGGTCATGTCGCGTCGGGTCGCATCACCTGGCAGATCAGTATGGAAATTTACTTGGATTGCACGCTGGGCTTCTGCCACCAAGTCTCCGGCAGGTAGCCCGTCAACGCCGTGGTCGAAGGCCGTTCTATCCGATTCCAGCGCGCGATCCATTGCTCTCCCAAGTTAAATAGGGGGATAGCGTAGAAGCCCGACATCAAGGCCCGGTCCAGCGCCCGCACCGCCGAGACGAAGGCCGGCCGCTCCCGCGCCGCCAGCAGTGCCGCGATCATGGCGTCGATCGCCGGATCCCTGGCGCCCATGTAGTTTCGGGTGCCCGGCACATCGGCGGCCTGGCTGCCCCAGTAGAACCACTGCTCGTTGCCCGGCGACAGCGACTGGTCCCAGCGAATGGGGATCATGTCGAAGTCGTAGGCAACCCGGCGCTGCTCGAACTGTACCGCGTCGACCACCCGCACCGCGGCCTCGATGCCGGCGCGCTTGATGTCGCGCTGGTAGGCGAGGGCGATCCGTTCGTGCTCACGTGTCGTGACCAGGATCTCGATCCGGAGCGGCGTCCCCGTCGATCGCTGCTTCAGCACCGTGCCGTCGAGCGCGTAGCCCGCGTCGGACAGCAGCGCGAGCGCGTTGCGCAGAATCGTGCGGTCGCGCCCCGAGCCGTCGGTGACCGGCAGATGATACCGGCCGTCGAGGATGTCAGGCTGGATGTGCGACAGGTATGGCTTGAGCAGTTCGCGCTCGCGATCGTCGGCGGGACGGCCATAGGCCGACAAGTCCGAGCCGGCGAAGTAACCGCCGGCGCGCGAAAACAGCCCGAAATAATAGTTGCGGTTGATCCATTCGAAATCGAACAGCATCGCCAGCGCCTGACGTACCCTGGCGTCGGCGAGTTTCGGCCGCCGGCTGTTGAACACCAGGAATTCGGATGGCCTGGGTGTGCCGATCTTGATGACGTCGCGGATCACCTCGCCATTGCGCGCCGCCGGGAAGTCGTAGCCATCGTGCCAGCGCAGCGGCTCGGTCTCGGTCCGGAAATCGTGCAGGCCGCGCTTGAAGGCCTCGAACATCCCGTTGGCTTCGCGGTAGTAGTCGAGCCTGATCTCGTCGAAGTTCCAGAAGCCGCGGTTGATCGGCAGGTCGCGGCCCCAATAATTGGGGTCGCGCGTGAAGGTCACGCTGGCGCCGGGCTTCACCGCCGTCACACGGTAGGGGCCGGTCCCGATCGGCGGGGCCAGCGTCGTTTCCTCGAATTTTTCGGGGTCGATGGCGTGCCGCGGCAGGATCGGCATCAGGCCGAGAATCAGCGGCAATTCACGATCCGCCACGCCGCCGAAATCGAACCGGACCGTCAGCGGGTCGAGCGCCTCGGCCTTTGCAACTTTCGAATAATACTGGTGGTGCATCGGGCGGCCGTGGTCGCGCAACAGCGCCAGCGAGAACAGCACGTCGTCGGCCAGCACGGGCTGTCCGTCGGAAAAGCGGGCACGGGGATCGATGTGGAAGGTCGCATAGCTTCTGGCATCGTCGGTCTCGACGCTGCGCGCCAGCAGGCCGTACAGGGTGAACGGCTCGTCATTGCCACGCGCCATCAGGCTTTCGTAGACATAGCCGCGCTCATAGCCGTAGCCCCTGACCTGCGGGACCGCGACGCCCCTGACGATCAGGGGATTGAGGCTGTCGAAGGTGCCGATCACGCCCTGGATCAGCCGGCCGCCCTTGGGAGCGTCAGGATTGGCATAGGGCAGGTGGGTGAAGTCGGCGGGCAGCGCAGGGGCGCCGTGCATCGCGATGGCGTGGCTCTCGGCGCCGGCCGCAGCGGCAAGCCCGCCCGTCAGCGATGCCGAGATGAGTGCCAAGCCGAGTGCCAGGCCGAGCCGGATCGCGGCCAACGCGCCGCGCCCGACGCGCCCGGGAACAGGTGTGTGAGGCGCGGGATTTGATTCGCGAAACGTCACATCGGGAGGTTTATCACAGGCCGCTGAAACTCGCCGTCACACAGCCGCAAATGCGGTTGTCGGCATTGATCTTTCCGCGCGCCGCTGTATTGAAGGCGTGCAATTGGATCGGCGGGAACGCCAGTCACGTATCCGCCTCAATTGACTAGGAGACAGCCGCCCAAACGGCTATGGGTCGGCGCCTGCAGCGGTTTCGGGCGCTGCCGTTCAGAAAGGGTTTTCCGCAATGAATTTCCGTATCTTGGCCGCCCCGGTCCGGCCGCATGGGCGAATTGTTGCCCTGATGGCGGCGACGGCATTGTCTGCAGCGCTCCTGGTTCCTGCCGCTCAGGCCCAGCAGCCGGCAGCGCCGGCGCCTGCGGCACCGAAGGCAGCGCCCAAGGCGGCACCCAAGGCAGCTCCGAAGGCGGCTCCGGCAGCCCCGGCACCCGCAGCCCAGGCACCGGCCGCAGGTGCGCCGCCCGCTGCGGCCGCTGGCCAGCAGCCGCCGCAGGATCAGCAGATCCAGCTGATCTACGCCCCCTGGACCAAGTTCTGCCTGAAGGGCCAGGAAGCCAACGCCAAGCAGGTTTGCTTCACCGGCAAGGACGGCCGCATCGAGTCCGGCCAGCCCGTGATCGCCGCCGTGATCATCGAGCCGGAAGGCGAGCCGAAGAAGATCCTGCGCGTCACGCTGCCGCTCGGCATGCAGCTGGTTCACGGCACCCGCATCATCGTCGACGGCAACCCGCCGCAGCAGGCGCCCTATGTGATCTGCTTCCAAAACGGTTGCATGTCCGACTATGAAGCAACCCCCGAGCTGATCGCCAACATGAAGAAGGGCCAGAACCTCGTTGTTCAGGCGATCAATTCGAATGGCGCGCCGCTGACGTTGCCGCTGCCGCTCAACACCGAATTCGCCAAGGCCTTTGACGGCCCGCCGACCGATCCGAAGGTGTTCGAGGAGAACTCGAAGAAGCTGCAGGAAGAGTTGCAGAAGCGCGCCGAAGAGCAGCGCAAGAAGCTGGAAGGCGCAGGCGGCGCGACGCCGGCTCCGGCCAACCCGGCGGCCAAGTAAGCTTCGATCAGACTTTCGATCGAGCGTTCAAGAAAACGCGAGATCGTCGCAGTCAAAAGGCGCCCGCAAGGGCGCCTTTTTTGTCATGCGATACGGACTGGCTGATGGCAGCCTGCTGCGCTGGTGACAGTGCCCGTCGTGTGCGATGTTCGTTGAAGGGCATTGCGATTGCGTCGTGCGTTGAGCGCGTGTCGTCGGTGCCTTGCCCGGACAAGTCCGGCGTCGAAGCACAATCATAAATCCGATACGGGAGGCCAGACGAAAGCGCGGAACGCGCCTTCGATACGCAAACGCGCGTGGTTCTTCGTGATCGCTGGCCGCCATTCGCAGTCATGGAAGTCGCGCAATGTCCCAGCAAGTGAGCACGCAGCGTCGGGAACCGCTCTCCCGGCCTACAGAGTCGCCGGTCGCGGCTCCTGCGGTCGATGCTGGTATCCGCGTCAACCAGGACAACGTCCCTGGTGCCTTTCATCCCGGCATCGTGCATCTGGCGCTGGCAATGGGCGGGTTCGCGATCGGCATCGCCGAATTCGCCACCATGAGCCTGCTGCCGTTCTTCGCCCACGATCTCGACGTCAGCGAGCCCCAGGCCGGCCACGCGATCAGCGCTTACGCCCTCGGTGTCGTGGTGGGTGCGCCCGTGATCGCCGTGCTGTCGGCGCGCATGACGCGGCGGACGCTGCTGATCGCGCTGATGGGCTTCTTCGCGATGATGAACGGCCTCTCCGGGCTCGCGCCCGACTATCACACCATGCTGGCGCTGCGCTTCCTCGCTGGGCTGCCGCACGGCGCCTATTTCGGCATCGCCATGCTGGTCGCGGCCTCGCTGGTGCCGATGGACAAGCGCACGGCCGCCGTCGGCCGCGTGATTCTCGGCCTGACGATCGCGACCACGATCGGTGTACCGCTGGCCAACGGGGTGGGGCAGGTGATCGGCTGGCGCTGGGCCTTCGCGATCGTCGCCGGCCTCGCGCTATTGACCGCAATCCTGGTGCTGATCTTCGCGCCGCGTGACGTGGCCAACACCAACGCGAGCCCGTTGCGTGAGTTGTCGGCGCTCGGGCGCAAGCATGTCTGGCTGACGCTCGGGATCGGCGCGATCGGCTTCGGCGGGCTGTTCTCGGTCTACACCTATCTCGCCTCGACCATGCTGGCGGTGACACATACGTCACTCGCGCTGGTGCCGGTGACGCTGTGCGTGTTCGGCGCCGGCCTCACCGCCGGCAACATCATCGTGCCGCGCTTCGCCGACCGCGCGCTGATGGCGACCGCGGGTGGGCTCTTGCTGTGGTCGGCCGCGACGCTGGCGCTGTATCCGCTGGCGGCGACGAATTTCTGGACGCTGAGCGCCGACGTGTTCCTGATCGGGCTCGGCGGGGCGCTCGCCACCGTGCTTCAAACGCGGCTGATGGATGTCGCGGGCGAGGCGCAGAGCCTCGCTGCGGCGCTCAATCACTCCGCCTTCAACGTCGCCAATGCGCTCGGCCCGTGGCTCGGCGGAATGGCGGTTGCGGCGGGCTATGGCTGGACGTCGACCGGCCTCGTCGGCGCGGGCCTGGCGCTGGCCGGCTTTGTGGTCTGGGCGATCGCGGCGGCGCTCGCCAAACAAGAGGGCGTGTGAGCAGGTGAGATGCGCCAGCGCGAACGCCGTGGCAGTTGCGGAGCGACGCCGCGCGTCAGTTCAGCGAGGGATTGCGCGGACGGTAGCCGCCCGACTTGTCCTTGATGAAGATCTCAGCCACCTGCGAATGCCGGATCGGCTCGCCGGACTCGTCGGGCAGGAGGTTCTGCTCCGAAACATAGGCGACGTACTCGGTCTCCGAGTTTTCCGCGAGCAGATGGTAGAACGGCTGGTCCTTGTGGGGCCGCATGTCCTCGGGGATCGACAGCCACCATTCCTCGGTGTTGTTGAACTCCGGGTCGATATCAAAAATCACGCCCCGGAAGGAGAACACCCGGTGACGGACGATCTGCCCGATCTGGAATTTGGCGGTGCGCGCTTTAATCATGGTTCGTCGATAGACCAACATTGTGGCCGATGCTAGGGGCTAAGCTGCGAATTAACCTGCAGTTTACCGATTCCAGCCCTGCAAAAACGATCCGAAATCCGGCCGAGAAACTACTTTCAGAATGATCGATATCCTCAATCTGGCGTTGCCGTATTTCGGCTTGATCTTCATCGGTTACGCGTGTGGAAAAGCCAAGGGTTTGCCCGAGAGCGGGCTGGCCTGGATGAATTTCTTCCTGCTTTACGTTTCGTTGCCGGCGTTGCTGTTCGGGATCATGTCCAAGACGCCGTTTGCCGAGCTGAACAACCCGCCATTCCTGATCGCCACCACGCTCGGAACCGTGCTCGCGTTCTCCCTGGCGATGGTCGTGGGCAAGCTGATGGGGGGCTTGACGCTGCGCGAGGCGACACTGGCCGGCCTGTCGGGTGCCTACGGCAATATCGGCTATATGGGCCCTGGGCTGGCGCTCGCCGTGCTCGGCGCCAAGGCGGCAGCGCCGACCGCGCTGATCTTCTGCTGCGACAGCATCTTCCTGTTCTCGATCGTGCCGCTGCTGATCGAACTCACCGACCGCGACCATCCCTCGCTGCTGCACGCATTCGGCGTGGTGCTCAAGCAGATCGTGCAGAACCCGCTGATCATGTCGGCCGTGTTCGGCGCGCTGGTCGCCGCGTTTCATATTCCAATTCCAGTCGCGCTCGACCGCACCATCCAGTTCCTGCAGAACGCCGCCGCGCCGATGGCGCTGTTCGCGCTCGGCGTCACCGTGGCGCTGCGGCCGTTCGAGCGGGTGCCGTGGGAGGTGCCGGGCGTGGTCGCGATCAAGCTGTTGATCCACCCGCTGCTGGCGTTCGGACTGATGCTGCTGTTCGGGCCGTTCGCGCAGCCCTGGGCCGCGACCGCGGTGCTGATGGCCTCGCTGCCGCCGGCGCTCAACGTGTTCGTGATCGCGCGGCAGAACGACACCTGGATCGAGCCGGCCTCGGTCGCGGTGCTGATCGGCACCTTCGCCTCGGTGGTCACGCTGACCAGCGTGATGTGGTTCATCCAGAGCGGACGGCTGGTGTTTCCCTAAGCGAACATGAGGCTCAGCGCCGCCATGACGGCGCGAGGCCCTCGCGCATCGCCAACCGCCGCAGCGGGCCGAAGGCGCCGAGCAGGTGCAGGCCTGCGGCACGCGCGGTCTGCACGCCCAGGAAATCGCTGAGAAGCGAGCGGTTGGCGATGTCGATCGCCCAGGTCCGGCTGGCAACGTCGGGACGCCGCGCCGCTTGATAGCGTGACAACACCTGGCGCGCGCCGGGATCCTCGCCGCGGCCGATCGCCTGGCCTGTGATCTCGGCGATATCGGCGGCGTCGCGCAGCCCCATGTTGAGGCCCTGCGCGCCGATCGGCGGCAGCACATGGGCGGATTCCCCGACCAGCGCGATCCGGTCTTGTGCAAACTGCCGCGGCCGCTCGATCGCCAGCGGAAACACGTGACGGCCGCCCTGCACCTCGACGCGGCCGAGGATGGAATGCGACTGCCGTTCGGCCGCGACGGACAATTCCTCGTCGCTGAGCGCCTTGAGCCGCTCGGCCTCCTTGGGCGAGGAGACCCAGACCACGCTGCTCCTGTTGCCGGCGAGCGGCACGAACACGCAAGGGCCGTGCTCGGTGTGAAACTCGGTCGAGATGTTGTTGTGCGGCCGGCTGTGCGTGATGTTGAAGGTGAGGGCGGACTGCCCGAGCGCGCGGCTCGTCACCTCGATGCCGGCGGCCTCGCGGGACAGTGAATTACGCCCGTCGGCGCCGACCACGAGTCGTGCCCGGAGCGACTGGCCCTGCCGCGTCACCACGGTGACATCGGCATCGCCGGGCTGCACCGAGGCCGCCTCGTCGTCGAACCGGGTCAGCGCGGCCATCTCGCCGGCGCGGTCCTCGAGCGCTGCGACCAGCGAGCGATTGTCGATGTTGAAGCCGAACTGCTCGCGGCCGATCTCGTCCGACGTGAACCGGACCTCGGGTGCGCGGATCAGGCGGCCGGTGTCGTCGACGAGGCGCATGGTCTTCAGCGCTGCCGCCTTGTCGCTGCAGCGCCGCCAGACGTCGAGCCGCTCCAGGATCTCGGTCGAGGCGCCGAGCAGCGCGGTGGTCCGGTTGTCGGCATAGGGCGCGCGGCGCGCCAGCAGCGCGGTCCGCGCGCCGGCGTCGGCAAGCGCAATGGCAGCCGTCAATCCGGCCGGGCCGCCGCCTATTACGATAACGTCATAATCCTGCGAGCTGTCGGTCATATCAGGACATTTGACATGCTTGGCCCGATTTTCAAGCCATCGGTAACCACCAAGAGTTTCCAACGCCTTGCGCGGCAGAACGCCGCAAGACTGCATATGCAAAGGGGGCCGATTCCTGATAGCACTTCGGCAGATGGAGCACTCGAGCCAGCCGGATGCGTTGCCAGAACGGATGCGGACCGCCGCATTCTCCGTTCATATTTTCACGGCACTCGGCGCCGGCGTCGCGCTGCTGGCAATGCTCGAAGCCGTGCGCGAGCACTGGGCCAACATGTTCGCCTGGCTAGGGGTCGCGCTGATCATCGACGGGATCGACGGCCCGCTGGCGCGCCGGCTCGACGTGGTGCGGTTGCAGCCGAACTGGTCGGGCGAGGTGCTCGACCTGGTGGTCGATTTCGTCACCTATGTATTCGTGCCGGCCTATGCGATCACTGCGAGCGGCATGCTGCTGCCGCTGGCCGCGCCGATCCTCGGCATCGGCATCGTGGTTTCCAGCGCGCTGTATTTCGCCGACCGTCGCATGAAGGCCGACGACAACCATTTCCGCGGCTTTCCGGCGCTGTGGAATGCGGCGGCGTTCTATCTGTTCCTGCTGCATCTGCCGCCGGTGCTGTCGACCATCGTCGTCGCGGCCCTGATCGTGCTGACCTTCGCGCCGTTCCACGTGCTGCACCCGTTCCGCGTGGTGCGGCTGCGCTGGCTGACGCTGTGGCTGCTTTTCGCCTGGGCGGTGCTCGGCGCGTACACGCTCGCCAATGATTTCGTGGTCGCTCCCTCGATCACTTTCGGTCTCTGCGCCATCGCCGTCTACATCGTCGGCAGCGACACCGTGATCCGCCGGATGAAAGCCTTCAGAGCATGATGCAATTGATCACCAGCCCGGAAGCCTGGGCTGCGTTGTTGACCCTGACTGCGCTCGAGATCGTGCTCGGCATCGACAACGTCATCTTCCTCTCGGTGATCGTCTCGCGGATCCCGCAACCGCAAGCCAACCGCGCGCGGCAGATCGGCCTGCTGCTGGCGCTGGTGTTCCGTATCCTGTTGCTGTCGATCCTGGTCTGGCTGATCGGGCTGACCCAGCCGGTGATCGTTGTTCAGGACGTCTCGCTGTCCTGGCGGGACGTCATCCTGATCGGCGGCGGCCTGTTCCTGATCGCCAAGGCGACCCATGAGATCCACGGCGAGGTCGAGGCGCGTGAGGGGGAGGCCGCCGACAAGCCGAATGCCAGCGCGTTCTTCTGGGTGATCGTGCAGATCATCATCATCGACCTGGTGTTCTCGCTGGATTCGATCATCACCGCGATCGGCATGGCGCAGGACATCGAGATCATGATCGCGGCGGTCGTGATCGCCTGTGCGATCATGTACATCTCGTCGGGGCCGGTGGCGCGGTTCGTCGCGGAGCATCCGACCACCAAGATGCTGGCGCTGGCCTTCCTGGTGCTGATCGGCGTGGCGCTGGTGGCCGACGGTTTCAAATTCCACATTCCGCGCGGCTACATCTACTTCGCCATCGCGTTCTCGGCCGCCGTCGAGGCATTCAACGTCATGGCCAAGCGCAACCGCAGGAAGCCGGCGCGGTAAGCATGATTCGGAAAAGTGCGAAGCGGTTTTCCGAAAAGATCATGCATCTAGTCTAGGGTTCCGGCCCGCTTGGTTGACAAGGCGGCGCCGATGGCATTCGCTCGCTTGACGCGAGATTTCTGAGGGGAGCGACGACATGACCAAGGCTGTGCGCGTGCACAAGGTTGGGGGCCCGGAAGTCCTGACCTATGAGGACGTCGAGGTCGGCCCGCCGGGCAACGGTGAGGTTCGTATCCGCCAGCACGCGGTCGGGCTGAACTTCATCGACGTCTATTTCCGCACCGGCCTCTACAAGGCGCCGAGCCTGCCGTTCATCGCCGGCAACGAGGCCGCAGGCGAGGTTTTGGCTGTCGGTCCGGGGGTGACCAATTTCCACCCCGGCGATCGAGTCGCCTACTACTACAACCTCGGCGGTTATGCGTCCGAGCGCGTCATCCCGGCCGACAAGCTCGTCAAGCTGCCCGACCATATCACCTACGAGCAGGGCGCCGTGCTGATGCTCAAGGGGCTCACGGTCTGGTACCTCTTGCACAAGACCTTCAAGGTCGAGCAGGGCCACCGCGTGCTGATCCACGCCGCGGCCGGCGGCATCGGGCTGCTGGCCTGCCAATGGGCGCGGGCGCTCGGCGCGCATGTCATCGGCACCGTCGGCTCGAAGGCGAAGGCGGATCTCGCGCTTGCCAATGGTTGCGACCACGTCATCCTCTACAACGAGGAGAACTTCGTCGAGCGCGTCAAGCAGATCAGCCGCGGCGAACTCTGCGATGTCGTCTATGACGGCGTCGGCAAGACCACGTTCCCAGGATCGCTGTCCTGCCTGCGGCCGCGCGGCCTGTTCGTCAGCTTCGGCAATGCGTCGGGCCCGGTCCCGCCGTTCCCGCTCGCCGAACTGAACAACCACGGCTCGCTGTTTGCGACACGGCCCAAGCTCAACGACTATGTCGGCACCCGCAAGGAATTGCTCGAAGGCGCCGACACGCTGTTCGCCGCCGTGATCAACGGCAAGCTGCACGTGCCGATCAACCACGCCTATGCGCTGAAGGACGCGGCGAAGGCGCATATCGACCTAGAGAGCCGGGCGACGACAGGCGCGGCGATTCTCAGGCCGTAATTTCTCGCCGTCATTGCGAGGAGCGAGGCGACGAAGCAATCCATTGTCCCGCATATGCGGAGGGATGGATTGTTTCGCTTCGCTCGCAATGACTGGTGCGTTACGCCACCCGCCTGGCCGCGCCGACCTTCGTCAGCACCGTATCCAGGCAATCGATCATCGCCGAGATTTCCTCCCGCGTGACGTTGAGCGCCGGCATGAAGCGCAGCGTGTCCGGCTGCGGCGAGTTCACCAGCACGCCGGCCGCAAACGCCTCGGCGACGACGGCCGCGCCGATCGGCATCTTGAGGTCGAGCGCCAGCAGCAGGCCGCGGCCCCTGATCCCGCCGAGCCCATGCCGCGCCGACAGCCGCTGCAATTCGCGCTCGAGCAGCTGCCCGGTGTCGGCGACCGATTTCAGGAAATCGGGCCGGCCGATCTGATCGAGTACGGCGAGGCCCGCGGCGCACATCAACGGATTGCCGTTGAAGGTGCCGCCCTGATCGCCGTGATCGAAGCACGAGGCATGCTCGGTCGCGAGTAGCGCCGCCAGCGGCACGCCGCCGCCGATGCCTTTGCCGAGCGTCATGATGTCGGGCTCGACTCCGGCATGCTCATAGCCGAACAACTTTCCGGTCCGGCCCATGCCGGTCTGGATCTCGTCGACGATCAGCAGCAGGCCGCGCTGCTGGGTCAGCGCCCGCAACTCCCCGAGGAATTCATCGGTGGCGGGCCAGACGCCGGCTTCGCCCTGGATCGGCTCCAGCATCACCGCGACCGTCGATGGCGAGATCAACTTCCGCACCGACTCGATGTCGTTCAGCCGCGCTTTCCGGAAGCCCGAGACCTTCGGCTCGAACAGCGGCTCGAACGCCTTCTTGCCCGAGGCCGACATGGTCGCGAGCGTGCGGCCGTGGAAGCCGCCCTCGAAGGTGATGATCTCGTGCGCGCCGTTCTTGTATTTCGCGCCGTATTTCCGTGCGAGCTTGATCGCGCCTTCGTTGGCCTCGGCGCCTGAGTTGGCGAAGAACACCTGGTCGAAGCAGCTGTTGTCGACCAGCGCCTTTGCCAGCTTCAGGCTCGGCTCGTTGTAGAATGCCGGGCTCGGCGTCAGCAGCCGTCTGGCCTGCGCGGCCAGCGCGTCGGCCACGGCCGGCGGCGAATGGCCGAGGGCGTTGACGGCCCAGCCTTGCACGAAATCGAGATAGCGGTTGCGGTTGGCGTCCCAGAGGTACGAGCCCGCGCCGCGCACGAACACAACCTGCGGGCGGGCGGTGATATCCATCAGCGCGTCGAACGGTTGGGTAGCGTTGATCATGTCGATCTCCTCTGGGGGCGGTGTAGGGAATGGGGGACAGGCCGAAAAGCGAGAAGGCCGCGCTTTGGGGGCGCGGCCTTCTCGAAAACCCTGGCTGATGTCAGCTAATCAGCGATGGCGTCGGACACGGCGCAGCCCAGCATCGTCGCGGGTGCGACGACGGCAGATGGCGCGGCGGTGGGTCCGGTTCAGCTTCATGGCGCAGGCCCATACAGCCGAAGCGGCGTCGGTGTCAAGCGGGAGGTGATACCGCACGCAATCGGCTCGCGGAGCGTGTTAGGCTGCGACGAGGCAATCCTGGAGGTGGCGCCGTGATCAAGCTGCTGATCGAAAGAGACCTTCCGGCCAATTTTCGACGTGACCGATGACGTGCAGGCGGCGCGTCACGCGCGACCCATTGCGGCCCTCAGCCAACAGTCGCCGCTTCCTCTGGAATACCCGCCGCCGAGTAGTATTCGAGGGGCGACGAAACAAAATCTGCCGGCATGAAACCATTTTCCGGCCTTCACGAAGGCATGGTGAAACAATCGGGCGGTTAAAAATAGCCTTGGAAGCGATGGGCAAAGGGGAACTGCAAAAAGAACAACGATCGCCGTGGGGCGCGGAACAAGGGCATGTCACAGATTCGCAAAGGTTTTTTAGTCGCTCTCGCGACTGCATTGACGATCGGCGCCGTGCAATTCGCTTCAGGTCACGACCTCGGCGACCGCTGGCACGCGGGCTCTGAGCAGCCAGGTCAGATCGTCAACCGAGCCGGCAAGGCAGATCACCTTGCTGCCCCTAAGTCGTTCGCAGTCCAGACGAAAACGGTTTCTGTGCGCTTGAACGATCAAGCCGATACATCGGTCCTGATCCGTGTTCCGTCTGCGCAAGCCCGTATCACCAAGACGCCGCTGTGGAATCAGAGCCGTAAGCCGACAGTCGCCTGCGAGCCCATGGTCAGCACGCTCACGGAAGTCGCAAGGCTCCTGCAGCCTGGCCGTTGCGTGACCTGATCGGCTCAATCCGCTTTCCTGATTGGCGGTGCGAGCCAAGTTCGGCGCTGACAGCCTATATCCGCAATCTTATTGACGGAGCCGAGCCACTGGCGTCGAAGACCTGCCAAATCCTCAGCTGTTGGACCGACGGGATTTCAACGAGGCCGTGCAAGATGAGATTGCTCAAGCTTCTTGTGCAGCGTTTGCTCATCTTTGGATTGGGAATCTTCTGTGTTTGGTTGATTGTCTTCGTTGTTTTTGAAACTGCGGACCGCAGGCTACCTTGGATCCTGGCAGTCAGTGCCACCTACGGAATCGCCGCATATCTCGTTCTGCCACGTGCGATTCGGATGGGCTTGAAGATTCTGCAAAGCAAACGTGTGCCGAGTTACACGATTACGGGCGACGGACTGCCTGGAGATCCCGTGAACGTCGTGCTCGTCGGTACGCTCCAGCAGCTTCGCGGGGCCTTCGCAGCGCTCGGCTGGTCGGAAGCAGATCGGCTTAGTCTAGCCAGTTCATGGGGCATGGTCCGAGCCTTTGTGCTCAATACTCCATACCCCACCGCCCCGTTCAGCACCCTCTATCTTTTCGGGCGGGGCCAGGACATCGGTTTTCAAAAGGCGATCGATAACAGCCCGCGGAAGCGCCACCACGTAAGGTTCTGGGCCTTGAGTCAAACGCGTGCCCAGGCAACTTGGGGAACAGCAGATTTCTGGCTAAACACCGAACGCCCGCCGGAAAACGAATGCGTTCTTTGGATAGGAGCTGGCACCAGGGACACCGGCCTATCCCTCACTCGTCTTTCATTTCAAATCACCCACGCCACAGATTCGGATACGAATGCAGAGCGCGATTATATTATCGGTGAGTTGAAGAGGATTCGAACCATCCAAGCGGTGAAAGTTTATCAGGCCGGCGAAAATCTTCTCGCCGAACGCGTCAATCACTACATTACCGATGGCGAGATCACGTTGGCGATTCTGGTTGGAAACGAAGATTGACGCCAACGCCAGGGTTTTCTGCTATCCCCCAAACTGTCCAGCTACGCGAGCCCGGTTTCGCGGTTTCAAGAAAATAACCGTGGTGGGCCGCGTCCTCCCCGCGATGATTCCGCTATCGACATCCATGTCTGTTGTTGGTCGATTTTGTTGAAAAAGGCCGCAGTTGCGACTCAGAGATACCAGTGATTCAGTCTGTTTAATTGGCAGGACTGAACATCATGATGGGACATCGGCAAGTCGAACAGGCTGCTTTGTTCTATGAGTTCTCGCTCGAGAGGCATGTCCCTTCCGACCACTTGCTTCGCTCGATCGATAGATTTGTCGATCTTGAACAGATTAGGCAGGACCTGGCGCCGTTCTACAGTAAGATCGGCCGGCCTTCGATCGATCCCGAGCTGATGATACGGATGCTTCTGATCGGCTATTGCTTCGGCATCCGATCGGAGCGGCGTCTGTGCGATGAGGTTCACCTCAATTTGGCCTACCGGTGGTTCTGCCGGCTCGGCCTGGACGTTGCGGTGCCGGATCACTCAACGTTCTCCAAGAACAGACATGGTCGCTTCCGAGAAAGCGATCTCTTCCGTCGCGTGTTCGAGAACGTCTTGCACCGTTGTATCGAGGAGCGGCTGGTCGGCGGTGAAGGATTTGCCGTGGATGCGAGCCTGATCAAGGCCGACGCCAATCGGCAAAAGGGGATTGAAGGCGATAAGGGACTCCCACCGGAGGCGACAGGCCGAGCGATAAGCGAGTACCTGGTCGTCCTCGACGATGCCGCTTTCGGAGCAGCGACCGAGGTCACCCCGAAGTTCGTGTCGCCCGCCGATCCGGCGGCACGCTGGACCGGCGCGCACGGCGGCCAAGCCTTCTTCGCCTACTCGACAAACTACCTGGTCGACGTCGAGAACGCGATCATCGTCGATGTCGAGGCAACCACGGCAATCCGGCAGGCGGAGGTGTTGGCTGCCAAGCGCATGATTGAGCGCTCGCTCGAACGGTTCGACCTTTACCCCACCCGGCTCCTCGGCGACAGCGGCTATGGCTCGGCCGAGATGCTCGGCTGGCTGGTTTACGAGCACGGGATCGAGCCGCACGTGACGGTGTTCGACAAGTCGGCCCGCGCGGACGGGACCTTTTCGCGCGAGGACTTCACCTATGACCACACCAGCGACATCTATACCTGCCCCGCCGGCAAGATGCTGACCACAACCGGAACACTGGTGAACGATGGCGCAACGATGCTCTACCGGGCGAGCAAGCACGATTGCACCGGCTGCGCCTTGAAGGCTCGCTGCTGCCCCAAGGACTTTGTCCGCAAAGTGTCTCGCTCGATCTACGAGGGCGCTCGCGACATGGCGCGCGAGATAGCACGATCATGGGAGGGCCGTACTTCACGCCGGTTGCGGAAGAAGATCGAGATGCTGTTTGCGCACCTCAAGCGCATTCTCAAGCTCGACCGTTTACGATTACGAGGCCCAAACGGCGCACGCGACGAGTTCACCCTCGCAGCCACCGCACAGAACCTTCGGAAGATGGCCAAGCTGATCGCGATGCCTACAGCAAGGCCCGCATAGGGACCACCCCGATCTCATCCCCGCCCAACCATTACAACAGAATACTGCCAGCCTTTTTCAACGGAATCGGCCCGTTTGAGACGTCCAGTCGTGCTCGCCAAAGGTCGGCTTATCAGGGAAGACCGGAAGCAGCGGGCGTAGTGTCAAGCCGACCCGATTGACCCAAAGCGGGCGTTTGCGCCTTTGAATTTCATTTTTGAGAAACGAACGGATTGTACAACCTTATGCTGCAAAAGGGAGAGGCGAATGCTTTGCTTCGAGGTTTGGAGGAATGGTGAAAAACTAACGACAGCGGGTGTGTCCGAAGGCGTAATATCCGTCATTTTGCACTGGGTAGGCAAAGGGCCGGACGCTTCATCAAACGCCGCTTCGTCAGCGCAAGCGATCCCGGGGATTAAGTGTGTAGTCGGTGGAATTGAGGGCGCGGCTACTTCGGTCGACTGGTACGAAACGGATCAGTTGAAGATCGGCGACGAACTCAGGGTACGCTTAATATCGTCCGATCAATCCGATCCACCAATTCGATCACAGACGGCCCCGCGTGGTAGCCCGGATTGGATGAAAAGACACCGCCCGGAATAATTTCTAATATTATTGGAGGGAAGTTCAGGAAAAGTAGGAGGGATTTCGACAAATGGCTGGAAAGCGATCCAACGCGGATGAAACGTCGGCAGATGTTCGCGACATGCCATTGTCGTGGTTCAATGCCGAAATCAAGCGCTGCCTACACGGGTATGAGACTGGCGGAAGTAGCCAAGGGCGCAAAGCCTTCTTCAAGCGTTTAATCTGGACCGAAGCAGAACGCGAAAAGAACCACGGCATCGCGGCTCCACGCCGCCGATTTGGACGGTGACTTCCGTTTCTGGCCCATGTCGACCAATGCGCCCGACCACCTACCTGTCCGCTCCGAGAGGTAGACCGGACCTTACCGAGATTGGGCCAAACCGTCGAGTTTGACCCGAAGCCGACCATCGTTGCTATCGCATCGAATAGCCGCGCACTATGCCCGACAGGGCATTAGGTAACGTGACGGGCTGTCCACTATGGATCGCGTTGAGATCATTCTTGCAAAGGAGAAAAATCCGCTCCGAAGGATCGAACTGGTTGCTTTTTGCGTGCCTCTTGAAGCCTTCTATTGCATAGCCAGTACCATAAGCTTCACCGGTATCGGACGATCCGGTGTAACGCCTCCAATGCAGGCGCGGCTGTCTTGTGGTGAGGCACTCGCCAAGAAAAATGCCGAGATCGAATATGACATTGAGACCTCTTAATTCGCCAATCCACGGTGTCTTCATCTGGTAGAACATTTGCCCCACGGTCCAGTCTCTCAGGCTCGGGACAAGCGCGAAGGAATTTTGGGGAAACCAATGCGACAAACTCGCAAGGCCCGCGTCATCAAAGTCGGCGCTCACACCGAGTTTAGCCAGAAACAATTTCAGCGAGGCCACACGTGAAGCGCGCTGTTCCATAAAATAAGCAAAGTTTTCGTCGGCCCGTGCAACAAATTCAGGGATCGTTTTGAGATAGGCTTCCTCGGACTGGTCGAGAGTGCGTCGCAGAAAGTTCGGACCCTGACGGTGCGGCGGTTGGTAGAGTGGGTAGTCGGCGATGACCGGCAACAGCAATTGCCGTTGCTCAGCCAACTGTTTCGGCTCGCGCTTCAACCAACCAAACATTGTTTGTTCCCAGAGGCGACAGAGATGCTTGGCCGAGCATACGCACCATTTTCCCTCTATCAAGTCACGCAATTCTCAGGGGGAGCGAAATACTCGTATCGGGTGCTCTCAATGTCCGCTGCTGGCCCATCGCGACATTTGCTGCGCTTGCGCAAAGGAGGTCGGTATCGGAGCGAAGCGGATTTCACCGCCGGTTTATGAATGCACGGCCGAGTGCAGCAGCGTATTCGCGTCAGAATCCGGCGACGCTGCCGTGCAGGTCGTACTGGTCGGAGCGCTCGATCTTGGCGGTGACGATCTCGCCGACCTTGAGCGGGCGGCGGCTGGTGAGATAGACGGCGCCGTCGATCTCAGGCGCGTCCGCCTTTGACCGGCCTTTGGCCACCGTCGGGCCGACCTCGTCGATGATCACCTGCTGGCGGGTGCCGACTTTGTGCTTCAGGCGCCGGGCCGAGATCTTCTGCTGCCGCGCCATCAGCGCGTTCCAGCGCTCGTGTTTGACCTCGTCGGGCACGGCATTGGCAATCGCGTTCGACGTGGCGCCGGCGACCGGCTCGTATTTGAAGCAGCCGAGGCGGTCGATGCCAGCTTCATCGAGCCAGTCGAGCAGATAGGCGAAGTCGGCATCGGTCTCGCCGGGGAATCCGACGATGAAGGTTGAGCGCAGCGTCAACTCGGGGCATTGCTCGCGCCATTTCTGGATCCGCGCCAGCGTCTTCTCCTGTGCGGCCGGACGCTTCATCGCGCGCAGCACATCGGGGCTCGCATGCTGGAACGGGATGTCGAGATAGGGCAGCACCTTGCCCTCGGTCATCAGGCCGATGACCTCGTCGACATGCGGGTAGGGATAGACATATTGCAGCCGCACCCAGGCGCCGAGCTCGCCGAGCTCCTTGGCGAGGTCGAAGAATTTCGCGCGCACGCTGCGATCCTGCCACGGGCTCTCGGCGTATTTCAGGTCGACGCCATAGGCCGAGGTGTCCTGCGAGATGACGAGCAGTTCCTTGACGCCGGCCTTCACCAGCTTCTCGGCTTCGCGCAGCACGTCATTGGCCGGCCGCGACACCAGGTCGCCGCGCAGCTTCGGAATGATGCAGAAGCTGCAGCGGTTGTTGCAGCCTTCGGAAATCTTCAAATAGGCGTAGTGCCGCGGCGTCAGCTTGACGCCCTGCGGCGGCACCAGGTCGAGATGCGGGTTGTGCGCCGGCGGCAGCGCGCGATGCACGGCGTCCAGCACGCTCTCATATTGCTGCGGTCCGGTGATCGAGAGCACGCCGGGATAGGCGCTCTCGATCTGCTCAGGCTCCGCGCCCATGCAGCCGGTGACGATGACCTTGCCGTTCTCGGCCATGGCCTCGCCGATTGCGGCGAGCGATTCCTGCTTGGCGCTGTCGAGGAAGCCGCAGGTGTTGACGATCACGATGTCGGCGCCGTCATGCTTGCGCGCGAGCTCATAGCCCTCCGCGCGCAGCCTCGTGATGATGCGCTCGGAATCGACCAGCGCCTTGGGGCATCCCAAGGACACGAAGCTCACTTTCGGCGCGGCGGCCTCTTGCATATCGTCCCAAATCTGCCTGATTGATGGGCAGGAGCTAGTCCCAATTGCCGAGAATTACAACCCTTTCCCGGGCCTTCCGGCATGATATGGATGCGGTTGCCGGGGCTTAAGAGTTGTCGATGAGCGCAGAATCGTCTCCCAAGATCGTCATCGTCGACGAGAGCCCGATCCGTGCGGCCATCCTCGAGGAGGGACTGCGGGAGGCGGGCTACACGGACGTGGTCCATATCAGCGAGATGCAGAGCCTGCTCTCGCGGATCTATGCGCTCGACCCCGAGATCATCGTCATCGACCTCGAGAACCCCAGCCGCGACGTGCTGGAACAGATGTTCCAGGTCAGCCGTGCCGTGCGCCGGCCGATCGCGATGTTCGTCGACCAGAGCGACGCCGCCTCGATCCAGGCGTCGGTGGAGGCGGGCGTCTCCGCCTACATCGTCGACGGCCTCAAGAAGGAGCGGATGAAGCCGATCCTCGATCTCTGCGTCTCCCGCTTCAAAGCCTTCGCCAAGCTGCAGGACGAGCTCGACCGCACCAAGCATGCGCTGGAGGAGCGCAAGGTGATCGACCGCGCCAAGGGCATCCTGATGAAGGTGAAGGGGCTGACCGAGGAGGAGGCCTACGTGCTGATGCGTTCGACCGCGATGCGCGAGAAGAAGAAGATCGGCGAGATCGCGCAATCGATCCTAACGGCGTCGGAGCTGCTCAAATGACCACACCCTTGCGCATCGGGTTCATTCCGCTGGTCGACGCCGCCGCATTGATCGTCGCCGTCGACAAGGGATTTGCCGCGACTGAGGGCCTCGACATCACGCTGGTGCGCGAGGTGTCGTGGTCGAATGTTCGCGACAAGCTCAACATCGGCCTGTTCGATGCCGCGCATCTGCTGGCGCCGGTGGCGATCGCATCACACCTCGGGCTCGGCCACGTCAAGGTGCCGATCGCAGCACCCTTCAATCTCGGGCTCAACGGCAACGCCATCACGGTGTCGCCGGCGCTGCACGCAGCGCTGATGGCGGAAATCGACGGCGACCGCTTCGATCCGATGGCGACCTCGCAGGCGCTCGCCCGCGTGGTTGCAAAACGGCGCAAGAGCGGGGCGGAGCCGCTGACCTTCGGCATGACCTTCCCGTTCTCGACCCACAATTATCAATTGCGGTTCTGGATGGCTGCCGGCGGCGTCGATCCCGACGAGGACGTGCAGCTCGTGGTGCTGCCGCCGCCCTACATGGTCGACAGTCTCGCCAACGGTCAGGTCGACGCGTTCTGCGTCGGCGCGCCCTGGAATTCGATCGCGGTCGATCTCGGCGTCGGCCACATCCTGCACTTCGTCTCCGACATCCTGCTCAGCGCGGTCGAAAAGGTGCTGGCCGTGCGCGAGAGCTGGTCGGAGAAGCATCCCGATGTCGTCGTGGCGCTGGTCCGTGCGCATCTGCGCGCTGCTGATTTCATCGAGCAGCCGGAGAACCGGCCCGAGGTCGCGCGGATGCTGGCGCAGCCCGAGCGGCTCGGCGTCGATGCCAGCGTCATCCAGCGCACGCTCGATGGCCGGCTGAAGATCTCGCCGGACGGCACGATGCGCGAGAGCAATCGCTATCTGCTGGTCGGGCGTGAGGCAGCCGCGCGGCCGGACCCGGGGCAGGCGGCCTGGCTCTACGCGCAGATGGTTCGCTGGGGCCAGACGCCGTACCGACCGGAGGCGTTGAAGGCTGCCATGGCGGTGTTCCGGCCAGACCTCTACGACGCTGCGTCAGGCCACCCGGCAGGCCCCTCCCACGCCATCGGCGCGTTCGCAGGCCCACCGTTCGATCCGGCCGACGTTCCGGGCCATCTGGCGGCGTTCAAGATCCGGCGCTGGAAGCCCTGAATGCGGCTGCGGCCGCGCCCAGATATACACCTCGGACTACTTTGCATGGGGTTGTTTTCGAGATTTTCGGTTGTTGTGGGATTGGTGCGGGTTCCCGACGCCTCGAATTGCGACGAATAAGATTCTCGGACCAACCCGCGAGGAAGAATATTCCTCTGGGAACCGGGTTCCCCGAGGGGGCGGCATCGCTATTTTTGCCACCCGCTTGAATTGCCGCGCGAACGATATTCCATATGCCCGAGAATGGGGCGTTGGAGATCGACCATGCGCGAACTATCGGCGGAAGCCCGCCTGCACTTTTACGCGCGACAAATATCCAGGAAGTCCGGGACCGGAATTCAGACTGCGGCGCTTTACAGCGCGTTTGCGGTGATCGCCGCCATCGTGTTCGGCACGCTGTCCGTCCACCCGTTCTGAGGCCCTGAAAGAACTGCAAAGCCGCCGCCCGATGTCCTCAGGCGGCGGCTTTGTGTCAGCTGGATGCTGATAGATCAGTAGCCGTAGCCGCGACCATACCCGTAGCCGAAACCGTAACCGCCGCCGCAGGTGCTGCAGGTCTGCTGAACAGGCGCGTAGTAGGAATAGCCCGGCGAGACCATCTGGGTGCGCTCCTGGGTGGCGTATTGCGGCGGGATGCGCTCATAGTCGACGCCTTCGGGCGCGACCATCACGGTCTTCGGCACCATCACGGTACGATACTGCGCCGGCGTGCGATGCGCGATGACGCGGCCCGGCGACACCATCACGGTTTCCTGCACCGTGCGATATTGCGGCGGCACGGTCTGCACCTGATAGCAGGTCGTGCAGGGCTGGGGCGGCGGCGTATAGCAGCTGTAGCAGCCGGCGGACGCTGCGCTTGTGAAGGCGGCCGTAGCAACCGCGGCAATGGCAAGGGAGAGGCTGGTGCGGAACATGCTTTCGTACCCAATTTCCTGAGAGGACAATCAAAGGCTCGGAAGCTGCACCTAGCAATCAAACGGCAAGTTTGGGTTTAAGAAGGTTCTTAACGGAATCTAAAGGGACCGGCGCTGCGGCCGGCCCTTGCTGATGAGATGTGTTCGCTTCTCAGTGCGCAGTCTTGAACGGCGCAACCGCAATGCCCGCCTGCTTCAGCGCCTCGCGCAGGCCGCGCGCGATCTCGACGGCGCCGTGCGTGTCGCCATGGATGCAGACGGTATCGGTCTGCATCTTGATCACCTTGCCGGTGACCGAGACGACAGCGCCGTCCTGCACCATGCGCACCACGCGTTCGGCGATCGCCTTCGGATCGTGCAGCACCGCGCCGGGCTTCTTGCGCGACACCAGATTGCCGTCGTCCTCGTAGGCACGGTCGGCAAACACTTCATGCGCCATCCGCAGATTGGCGGCTTCACCCGCGCGCACCAGTTTCGAGTTGGCGAGCACCACGAAGATCAGATTGCGATCGACGGCCTTGATCGCATTGGCGATCGCCTTGGCCGTCATGTCGTCCTCGCAGGCGACGTTGGACAGCGCGCCATGCGCCTTCACATGGGTGACCTTGTGGCCGGCCGCAGTCGCGATCGCCTGCAGTGCGCCGATCTGATAGGCGACAAGGTTCTCGATTTCCGACGATGTCAGCCCGGGCACCGGGCGGCGGCCAAAGCCGTGCAGATCGCGGTAGCCGGGATGGGCGCCGACGCTGACGCCGCGCGCCTTCGCGAGCTCGACCGTCTTGCGCATAATGTCGGCGTCGCCGGCATGGTAACCGCAGGCGACGTTGACCGAAGTCGCAAGCTCGATCATCGCGGCGTCATTGCCCATTTCCCAGGGCCCAAAACTTTCGCCGAGATCGCAATTGAGGTCGATGGTTGAGGTCATGACGATCGATCCGTTTGTTGCTGTTGGCTCTTTTGTTTGAGCATGATCTTTTCGGAAAACCGCTTCACACTTTTCCGGATCATGCTCTAGGGTACCGCGACTTGCCAGGTCACGGCGTCGATGGCGCTGACCGCCTGGCCTGCAACATTAGCATCCTTCAGCGCCTCGACGTTGAGGCCAAAGTCCTCGATGCCGCGGAGACGATCGGGCAGGGAACGCAGCAGCGCGTGAAACTTGATCGCCTCGGCTTGCGCTTCCGCGATCGTCACCGCCTTGAAGCGGAACGGCCGGCGGCCGAGATCTGCGCGAAGCGGCCGAAATCCGCCGTGATCACGGTTGCGATCTTCGGATAGCCGCCGCTGGTGCCGCGATCCGGCATCAGCACGATCGGCTGGCCGTTGCCCGGCACCTGGATGCTGCCGTTCACGGTGCCGTCGGAGACGATGTTGTGGCCGTCGAGGTGCTTGATGGCGGGACCTTCGAGGCGGTAGCCCATGCGGTCGCTGGTGGCCGAGATCTTCCACTCGCTGTCGGTGAGCAGCCTCTTGCTTTCATCGGCGAACTCGTCGTCCTGCGGGCCGAACACGATCCGGATCGGCGCGTCGTTCGAGGCCGGCAATTCGATGCGGCGCTCGGCTATGCCGCTCGCGGCCTGCGTCTTCAACTCGTCGCCGCTTTGCAGCGGCCGCGGGTAGGGGCTGCCGAGCCCTGCGCGGGCGTTGACCGCGAGGCTGCCGAACATCGGTTCGCCCTCGATGCCGTGCTCGATCGCGAGATAGCTGAACGAGCCGCCGCGGGCGAAGCCGAGATTGAGCGTCTCGCCTTCGGCGAGCGTCGCCGAACTGTCGAACGCGACCGGCCGGCCGCCGATATCCGCATTGCGTGAGGCGCCGGCGAGCCCGACCCGCACCGCACCGCCGCGCGCGGTGAAGCTGGCGCCGAACGGGCCGATTTCGACGGCGGCGGCAAGCAGCTCATTGCCGACCAGCGTGTTTGCCGCAGCCAGCGACAGCCGATCCATCGCGCCGCTCGGCACCAGGCCATAGCGTTGCGAGCCCGGACGCCCGCCGTCCTGTACCGAGCTTGCCGGGCCGATCGAGGTGACGACGAGCTTGCTCATGGCCGCACCAGTTCTGCGACGAACTCGCCGGCATCGGCGGCGCGGTCCTGTTCCGCAAAGGTCTTGGCATCGACCGCCGTGAAGGTGATGGCGTCGCCCGGCTCCAGCAGGAAGGTCGGATCGCGATGCAATTGGTAGGTTCTCACCGGGGTACGGCCGAGCAGGTGCCAGCCGCTCGGGCCGGCCAGGCATTGCACGCCGGTCTGGATGCCGCCGATCGAGATCGTGCCGGCGGGAGTCAGGAGCCGCGGGTCCTTGCGCCGGGGCATGTGCAGGAACGTCTCTAGCCCGCTGAGATAAGACCAGCCCGGCGTGAAGCCGATCATGGCGACGCGATAGTCGCCGGCGACGTGGCGTGCCACGATCTCGTCCGGAGTGGTTCCGAGCGCCTTCGCGACGTCCTCAAGATCGATGCCGTGCTCGCCGCCATAGGCGACGGGAATGCGCCAGCGCCGCGTGCCGGTCTCGGTCGGCGGCGCCTTGGCGGCGCGCGCGAGCAGTTGCTCGCCGAGCGCGTCGAAGCCGATCTGCACGGGATCGTAATGCACCAGCAGCGAGCGATAGGTCGGCACGGTCTCGGTGACGCCGGCGATCGGCTCGGCCGCGATCACGCGGTCGAGTGCCAGCACGCGCCGGTTGGCGGCGTTGTCGATGGTGCGGCTGAATTCCACCGTGATGGCGCTGTCGCCACTCGGCAAAAGGCGGGGAGGACTTAAGGGTTCGGCCATTGGATCAAGCGGGCTTCGTCGGCCATCAAGCTAGCGTGTTTCGATCCAAAACGGAATTCGCTTCGTGCAAAATGATACAGCAACTTCAATAAATTAATCGGCATGCCGGCGATAAATTTAGATGATCGCAGCATTTTCGCGCAGCCCTTGACGCAGCGCCTTCGCCCGGCAACATGCGCCGGTCTTTTCCTCCCATCGGAGCAAGCTTTCCAGATGTCACTGTCCACCGAGGCGATCGCGACGCTGTCGCACGTGTCCACCGCCACCATCACCACCGTCCTGCTCAAGAAGGGCCTGCGAAACATCTGGATGCGCGGCACCAAGCCGCTGAAGCCTGGGCAGAAGCGGCTGGTCGGACCCGCCTTCACGTTGCGCTTCGTGCCGGCTCGCGAGGACCTGGCGACGCCGGAATCCTGGTCGTCGCCGATCTCGACCCGCACCGCGATCGAGGCGATGCCGACGGGCTGCATCGCCGTGGTCGATGCCATGGGCATCACCGACGCCGGCATTTTCGGCGACATCCTCTGCGCGCGCATGGTCAAACGCGGGGTTGCGGCGCTGATCACCGATGGCGTGGTGCGTGACCTCGAGGGTGTGCTCGGCACCGGCCTGCCGGTCTGGTGCGACGGCTACGCGGCGCCGCCGTCGGTCGCCGGCCTGACCTTCGTCGGCTGGGGCGAACCGATCGGGTGCGGCGGCGTTGCCGTGTTTCCGAATGACGTCGTCGTGGCCGACCAGGACGGCGCGGTGCTGATCCCGCAGGCCTTCCTCGACCATGTGCTGGCCGAGGGACCCGAGCAGGAGCGGATGGAAGCCTGGATCGTCAACGAGGTGAACAATGGCGCCCAGCTACCCGGCCTCTATCCGATGAATGCCGAGACCAAGGCGCGTTACGCCGCAAGCAAGAAATAACGTCAAGAGAGCGAGGTAACCCCATGGATATCCACGTTTCCGGCTCGCGGCCGACCCGTCGCGCGCCGAAGGAGAACTTCACCGGCAGCGTGCTGCAGGACCCGATCAACATGGCGCCG
>NZ_JACMYK010000051.1 GCF_020889785.1 Bradyrhizobium acaciae | reverse complement strand
CCGCCACCGCTGCCGGAGCCGCCGGCCCCGCCGCAGCCGGCCCCCGGTTTCGAGGAAACGCTCGGCACCCGCTGGGTGGTGTGGATCGGCGGCCTGACGCTCGCGCTCGGCGGCTTCTTCATGGTGCGCTATTCGATCGAGGCCGGGCTGCTCGGCCCCGGCGTGCGCACGATGCTCGGCGGATTGTTCGCGCTGGCGCTGCTCGGCGCCGGTGAATGGACGCGGCGCCAGGAGAGCATCTCCAGCATCGAAGCGCTGCCGATCGCCAACATTCCGGCGATCCTCACCGCGGCCGGCACCGCAGTCGCGTTCGCAACCGTCTACGCCGCCTACGCGCTGTACGACTTCCTCGCGCCGGCAACCGCCTTCATTCTGCTCGGCATGGTCGCGCTCGGCACGCTTGCGGCGGCGCTGCTGCACGGGCCTGCGCTGGCCGGGCTCGGCATCGTCGGCGCCTTCGTCACGCCGATCCTGGTTTCCTCGGACAAGCCCGACTTCTGGTCGCTCTATGTCTATCTTGCGATCGTCACGGCGGCATCGTTCGGCCTCGCGCGCATCCGGCTGTGGCGCTGGCTTGCAGTCACGACCATCGTCTTCGCGCTGCTATGGACCTTCCCCTGCCTGCAATGCGGCCCGGAGATGATCGCGCCGCATGTCTTCCACGTCATCGCAGGCTTCGTGCTGGCGGCGCTGCTCGTGGTCTGCGGCTTCATGTTCGGCCCCGACGGTGATGGCGAAGAGATCGAGCCGATCTCCTCCGGCTCTGTCGCGGCCTATCTGTTCGGCGCGATGCTGATCGTGCTCAACAGCGCTCATGCCGACACCGCGATGATCGGCTTTGCGCTGCTGACCGCCGCCAGCCTTGTCGTCGCCTGGCGCGCGCCGGCCGCTGTCGGTGCGATCGGCGCGGCGTCGATCTTCGTCTTCATCGTGTTCGGCGAATGGGCCGTCCGCCGCAACGTCGACATGCTGGTGCTGCCGGGCGGCGCGATCCCGGGCATCGGCCCGTCCGCGACCGATGGCTCGGTCTCGTTGCATCTCGTCACCGCGGCACTGTTCGCGGCCGCCTTCGGCATCGCAGGTTTCCTCGCACAATTCCGTTTTGCCACGACGAAGATCACGGTGACCTGGGCTGCGGCCGCCGTGTTCACGCCGATCGCGCTGCTGGTCGCGCTCTATGCGCGCATCGCGCATCTCGATCGTTCGATCCCGTTCGCGGTCCTCGCCGTGCTGCTCGCCGCAGCCTACGCCGCCGCGACCGAAGCGCTGACCCGCCGCGGCGAGCGGCCGGCGCTGTCGCCCTCGATCGCGCTGTCGGCCACCGGCGCCCTCGCCTCGCTGGCGCTGGCGCTGACCTTCGCGCTCGACAAGGGCTGGCTCACCATCGCGCTGGCGCTGGTGTCGATGGGCACGGCGTGGCTGTCGGTGCAGCGGCCGATCCCGTTCCTGCGCTGGCTCGCTGCGATCCTGGCCGGCATCGTGGTGCTGCGCATCGGCTACGAGCCGCGGATCGCGGGCGATGCCGTCGGCACCACGCCGATCTTCAATTGGCTGCTGTGGGGCTATGGCGTTCCGGCGCTGTCATTCTGGGTGGGAGGGCATTTCCTGCGCCGCAACGGCGACGACGTGCCGCTGCGCATGGTCGAATCCGCCGCGATCCTGTTCACGGTGCTGCTCGCCTTCATGGAGATCCGCCATGCAGTCAATGGCGGCAACGTCTATTACGATAGTGCAGGATTGACCGAGGTCGCGCTGCAGGTGGGCGTGACGCTCGCGATGGCGATCGGACTGGAGCGGCTGCTGCTGCGCAGCGGCAGCATCGTGCACAATGTCGGCGCGGTCCTGCTCACCGCGTTCGCCGGGCTTGCCAGCCTGTTCGGGCTGCTCGGACTGGAGAATCCGATGCTGTGGTGGCAGGACGTCGGCGGCAGCTTCTTCAACCTGCTGCTGCTCGGCTATGCACTGCCGACCGTGCTGGCGCTGCTATTGTCCTACGCGGTAGCGGGCCATCGTCCGGCGGCATATGCCAACACGATCGCAGCCGGCGCGTTGGTGCTCGCGCTCGCTTATGTCACGTTCGAAATCCGCAGGCTCTATCACGGACCGGTGCTGACGCGCGGCGAGACCACGGGCGCGGAGCAATACACCTATTCGATCGCCTGGCTGATGTTCGGCGTCGCGCTGCTCGGCGTCGGCATCGTCGTCAACTCGCAGCGGGCGCGGCTTGCATCCGCTGCGGTGATCGGCCTGACGATCCTGAAGGCGTTCCTGGTCGACATGTCGACACTGACCGGTGTTTACCGGGCGCTGTCGTTCATGTGCCTCGGCATCGTGCTGGTCGCGATCGGTTGGCTGTATCAGCGGATCCTGTTCCGCAGGCGCGCTACTCCGACCGCGCCACAGGCTGAGGCTTAGCGCGTGTTGTTGTCCTGCAAGCGAGAGCCTCAGTCGACCGATTCAGCGACCAGGCGAATCCTGAACACCGGCTTCCTGCCCTCGTCGAGCAGCTCCATGTGCCATTCGCTGTCCTGCTTCATGTTGCGCGAAATGCTGCCAAGGAAATTACCGCAGACCTTGGTCATCTCGGCCCACGCCACGTCACGGCTCTCAAACTCCGTCGCGTGGTCGGACGCACCAGCGTAATCGCCATCACTGATACGAAAAAAATATTGCGCCATATGACTACTCAAATCGGTGTCCCCACCATCCCGCCTCTCGGCGAACGATAGGCTATTGAGTAGCTATCAACGTGTGGCGACCGCCATCCGTATGACTACGGCTCGGCAGCTATTCCCGCTAGCACGCAGATGAGACGTTAGAGCGTTTTCGAGCGAAGCGGATACCGGTTCGCGTGAAGAAACGCGTCAAAACATGAATCTAGAGCCCGTTCCGATTCAATCGGAACGGATTGGCTCTAGTCGGTGGAGCGGCGCAATTCCGGGGCGCTCTCGACCTTGGCGGGCTCGGCCTTGACCGGCTCGAGCTTCGCGCTTCCGACCTGCGGCGTCTCAACGCGCGAGACTTCGGTCTGCGAGGCATCCGCGGAACGGGTGCGCGGGTGCAGCGAGCGCGGACGCGCCACTGCGCGCGCCATCAGCATCTGCTGGCCGCCCTGGTGGCGAAACTCGCAATAGGCGAAGCCCATGCCGGAGACCGAGCCGCGGAACGAGCGCTCGTCCTGCTTGTCGAGGTTGAAGCACGGCTCGAACGGAATGCCTTTCAGCGAAGCGCAAACGCTCTGGCCACGGATTTGCAGCGTATTGCCCGGCAGGCGCACATGGCGGATCGGGCCGGAGCCGGAGAACTGGATCGAGCCCGCGGCGCCCATGTCGTCGAGGATGCGGCCGGCACCGCGGGTGCCATCGAAACAGGTGAAAGCGAACACCTTGCCGGCAACGAACTTGCGGGCCTCATCGGCGTTCATCATGCCTGCGAATGCCGGCACGACCATTGCTCCGGCCGTGACGGCCCCCAACACCAAACGCGCAAGCATGAGCTACTCCACTTACGAGCGCGGGCACCCGCTCCTTGTTGAGCATGATCCCCGCACCGACGTTTCTCGACGTCTGCGCGAGGAAACCCGGCCCCCCGGGATCACGCTGCAAGCCTCTTTACCCGCTGCTTACCATACCAACCGTGGCAACATTGGAGCAGCTTGGTTGGTAAAGTCTGAACGTCCTCAGACTATTTTTACCACGATGCGGCCGCGGACCTCGCCGCCAAGGATTTTCGCGCCATAGGGCATGACCTCGTCCAAGGCGATTTCGTGAGTGATATCAGCCAGTTTCGCCTTGTCCAGATCGCTGGCGAGGCGGGCCCAGGCGGTCCGCCTGAGCTCGATCGGGCACATCACTGAATCGATACCGAGAAGGCACACACCCCGCAAAATGAAGGGCGCGACCGACGAGGGCAGGTCCATGCCGGCTGCCAGACCGCAGGCCGCGATCGCGCCGCCGTATTTGGTCATCGAAAGCAGATTGGCGAGCGCGGTCGATCCGACGCTGTCGACGCCGCCGGCCCAGCGCTCCTTCGCAAGCGCCTTCGGGGCACCCGACAGCTCGGCGCGGTCGATCACCTCGCTGGCGCCGAGCCCCTTGAGATAATCGGTCTCCGACGTCCGCCCGGTCGACGCGATGACGTGGTAGCCGAGCTTCGACAGCACGGCGATCGCAACCGAGCCGACGCCGCCGGCGGCGCCCGTGACCACCACCGGGCCGCTCTTCGCGGTGAGACCATGCTTCTCCAGCGCCAGCACCGAGAGCATCGCGGTGTAGCCGGCGGTGCCGACCGCCATCGCGTCGCGGGCCGAGATGCCGTCAGGCAGCCGCACCAGCCAGTCGCCCTTGACGCGGGCCTTCTCCGCATAGGCGCCGAGATGGGTCTCACCCATGCCCCAGCCGTTGCAGACGACCTTGTCGCCCGCCTTCCAGTCCGGATGGCTGGACTGCTCGACCGTGCCGGCGAAATCGATGCCGGCGATCATCGGGAAGCGGCGCACCACCGGCGCCTTGCCGGTCAATGCGAGACCGTCCTTGTAGTTCAGCGTCGACCACTCGACGCGGACGGTGACGTCGCCGTCCATCAGCTCGGCTTCGTCGAACTGGGTGAGCGCGGCGGTGGTACCCTTGTCCGCCTTGTCGATCCTGATTGCCTTGAACGTTGCCACGATGTGCACTCCCCGTAATCTTGGTTTCGGGGAGTTTTTATCTCATCAGGCAGGCTGCGCAACCGGGCGCGCGACCGGCGCTTCGACGATCGGCAGGTTGATCAGCGCCGACAGCAAGCCGAACAGCACCGACAGCCACCAGATCGGGGTGTAGGAACCGTATTGCTCGAACACGATGCCGCCGAGCCAGACGCCGAGGAAGCCACCGACCTGATGGCTGACAAAGGCGAAGCCATAGAGGGTCGAGAACCAGCGGGTGCCGAACATCAGCGCGACCAGCGCCGAGGTCGGCGGGACGCTCGACAGCCACAGCAGCCCCGAGACCGCGCCGAACGCAATCGCCGAGAACGGCGTGACCGGGAACGTGATGAAGGCAACCGTCGCCAGCGCGCGCGAGAAGTAGATCACCGAAAGCAGATAGCGCTTCGGAAAATAGTTCTGCAGCCAGCCGACGCTGAGCGAGCCCACGATGTTGAACAGGCCGATCGCTGCAACCACCCAACCGCCGGTGGTCGCCGGAATGCCGCGGTCGGCCAGATAGGCCGGCAGATGGATGGTGATGAAGGCGAGCTGGAAGCCGCAGGTGAAGAAGCCGAGCACCAGCAGGACGTAGGAGCGGTGACCGAAGGCCTCCGCCAGCGCGGTCTTGAACGATTGCTGATCGGCCGGCGCGGCATCCTTGGTCTCCGTCGGCGGCGTTGCCAGCGCGAGCGAGAGCGGCAGGATCAACAGCATCAGCGCGCTGAACACGACGAGCGCGGTCTGCCAGCCGAAATTGTCGATCAGGGCGACGCCGAACGGCGCAAACAGGAACTGGCCGAACGAGCCGGCGGCGGTGCCGGCGCCAAGCGCGATGCCGCGCTTCTCGGGCGGCAGCAGCTTGCTGAAGGCCGCCAGCACGAGATTGAACGACGAGCCCGACAGGCCGAAGCCGATCAGCACGCCGGCGCTGATGTCGAGCGACAATGAGGTGGTGGAGTATCGCATCAGCAGCAGGCCGGCGGCGTACAGCAACGCGCCGACGATCATCACGCGCAGCAAGCCGAAGCGGTCGGCAATGGCGCCTGCGATCGGCTGGCCGAGACCCCACAACAGGTTTTGCAGCGCGATGGCAAGACCAAACACGTCGCGGCCCCAGGCAAATTCGCGACCCATCGGCTGCACGAAGAAGCCGAGGCTGGAACGCGGGCCGAAACTCAGCAGCGCGATCGCGCAGCCGCAGACGATGATCACGAGCGGCGTACGCCAGTTGCCCGACTTCGGTCGAAGATCCCCGGTGGTAACGGCCATGCTGTCTTCCCCCGCGACTGGCGGGGGAACCGCCCCGCGAAACGTTACGGGGAGTTAATGCAGTTGCATGAAAATCCCAAGAGGGGCAGGACAAAAACAGGGGAAAAATATTCGCTTGCAGGGCTGCCCTGCAGATTATGCGACTGTCGTTCCGGGGCACCAGCGAAGTCGGCTGTTGCCGACTTGGCCATTATGTCTGCCGAACTCGAGTGAAACCCGAGTTCACGCGAACCGCAGATGCGCGATCGCGCATCTGAGGTCTGGGCCCGCGGGCCATCCCGGAATGACGTGCAAACACTACCGCTTGGCACTGGCCTGCTCAGCCGAGCTCTGGGCGGCCTCGGCGAGCTGGGCCGAGATCTTGGCGGTCTCGGCCGGGTTGCCCCAGCTCGGCGCGTCGCTGCCGTCGCCCCAGGCGCGCGGGCGATAGAAGGTGTGGACGCCGAACTTGTAGGTCTTCTTCATCTCGCTGACCCAGGACGGCCGCACCCAATAGGCATGGTAGTGCGTCGAGCGGTCGACTTCCGGCAGCCACAATTTGCCGTCGAGGATTGCCTTCGAGATCTTCCTGGCGCGGTCCCACATGTCGGGCTCGCGCACGACGTCAGGGATGTTGTCGCAGGCGAAGGTGAACTGACAGGCGTAGTGGCGGTTCTTGTTCTGGTAGACCACGCCGCACACCGTCTCGGGATATTTGCCGGAGAAGGCGCGGTTCAGCACCACCTGGGCGACCGCGATCTGGCCGCGCACTGCTTCGCCGCGCGCTTCGAAATAAACCGCCTCCGCGAGGCACTTCTCCGACTTGGCGCGCGACTTGTCGTCGAACAGGCCGAGCCGTTCCGCCGGCGTCTTGGTGTGCTGGTCGTCGGCGTTGACCTCACCCTTCGGCGCGATGCTCTCGCCCATCTCCCCGGCCTTGACCGGGCCGTCGGCATCGACCGGCAATGACGTCATGACTTTCATGTCGGGATCGGGCTGAGCGGCCGGCGTCACGACGACCGGCGCCTCGCCGGGCTGCCAGCGCTCCAGATTCTCGGGCGCGCCGAGCGACGAGCCGAAGAACAGGCTCGCCGTCTTGAACGCAAACGGGTCGCGCTCGCGTGCGGCTTCCGCCGGCGCGGAAGCAGCGGGCTTCGCCGGCGCGGGCTTCAGATCGTCGAGCGGGTTGGCCTCGAGCGACATCGACACGTCGTATTGCTGCGCCGTCGGCTTCGCATATTGCGGCAAGGGCGGCGCGCGCAGCGCTTCCTGCAATTCGGGATCGAGCGGCGCGTTGTCGGCCGGCGCAGTCGCGGTCTTCATGCCCTTGACCGACGAATTCGATGTCGCGGGATCCTCGTTCGCCGGAGCCGTGCTTGCGGGCTCTGCCGGGTCAACCTGGCCCGGCCGCCTGACGACGAGACGATCGCCCTTCAGGGTGCGATCGACCTTGGGGAAATCCGATGCCGCATAGCGCGGCGGTGGCACGGCGATCGGATTGCGCGTCACGGCGCCGGTGATGTCGGTGCTCGAATTGTCGAGCCGTGCGAGCAGGATTTGCGGATCTTGCGGCGCGGAGGTTCCGATCGGACGGCCGAAGCTGTAGGTCGCAACCTGGATCGAGCCGACCGCGGAGGCGAAGACGCGCTTCTGCCAGCGCTCGGCGACGCCGGGCTGCCGGGCCAGGAGCGAGGCAATATCCTGATATCCGAGCTCGGTCGGCATCAAAGCGAAGATGCCAAGACCGAGACCGAAGAGCGCGAGACGTGCGCCCTTCGGCTGGTTACGCGACACAAACATCGTACGCTCACGCAACGCTTACTGAGTGCAATCGAACGCGGTACATCCGCGCAATTCGACCTTTCTCGTTGCTAACTTGTTTAGGTTGCCGCGGAGTTAATCAGCGTTGCACGCGCGCTACACTCAAGCGGTCGCGTGCGTACCGCGTGTCGTATCACTCGCGTTGGTAAATGTGCGGCGCATGAAAGTCGTAAACGACACGTCAACAAAGATGGTGAACAAAGTGTTGAAGACGCGTGGACGGCCAACATAGCCGTCATTGCGAGGAGCGAAGCGACGACGCAATCCATGTACCGCAATCGGCACGATGGATTGCTTCGCTTCGCTTCGCTCGCAATGACGCTATTTGCTGACTGCCTCGACAAAACAAGAATGGCCGGGACTTGGTCCCGGCCATTGCACTCTCTGAACTGCGTGATCGCTTACGCCTGGTTGGCGATCTCCTTGCCGAGCGCGGCCTGCGCTGCGGCAAGGCGCGCGATCGGCACGCGATAGGGCGAGCACGAGACGTAGTCGAGCCCGACCTCATGGCAGAACGCGACCGATGCGGGATCGCCGCCGTGCTCGCCGCAGATGCCGACCTTGAGGCTCGGCCGCGTCTTGCGGCCGCGGGTGACGCCGATCCTCACGAGCTCACCGACGCCGTCGCGATCGACCGAGATGAACGGATCGATCTCGAGGATGCCCTTGGCGACATAGGTGCCGAGGAAGCTTGCGGCGTCGTCGCGGCTGATGCCGTAGGTGGTCTGCGTCAGGTCGTTGGTGCCGAACGAGAAGAACTCCGCAGTCTCCGCCACCTCGCCGGCCATCAGGCAGGCGCGCGGCAGCTCGATCATGGTGCCGACCTGGTAGGTCAGCTTGGCGCCGGTTTCCTTCATCACCGCGCCTGCGGTCGCATCGATCCGCGCCTTGACCAGATCGAACTCGGCCTTGGTCGCGATCAGCGGCACCATCACCTCGAGACCGACCGCCTTGCCGGTGCGCTTGCCCGCTTCGACGGCGGCCTCGAAGATCGCGCGCGCCTGCATCTCGGCGATCTCCGGATAGGCGATCGCGAGACGGCAGCCGCGGAAGCCGAGCATCGGGTTGAACTCGGACAGTTCACGGGCGCGATCGGCTAGCTTGCGCGGGTCGGTGTTCATGGCGCGCGCCACTTCCTCGATCTCGGCCTGAGTGTGCGGCAGGAACTCGTGCAGCGGCGGATCGAGCAGGCGGATCGTGACGGGCAGGCCCTTCATGATCTCGAACAGCTCGACGAAGTCGGCGCGCTGCATCGGCAGCAGCTTCGACAGCGCAGCACGGCGCGACTGCTCGTCCTCGGAGAGGATCATCTCGCGCACGGTGCGGATCCGGGTCTCCTCGAAGAACATGTGCTCGGTGCGGCAGAGACCGATGCCTTCGGCGCCGAACTTCACCGCGGTGCGCGCATCATCGGGCGTATCGCCATTGACGCGGACGCCGAGCTTGCGGACCTCGTCGGCCCAGCCCATCAGCGTGCCGAACTCGCCGGACAGCTCCGGCTCGATCATCGGCATGCGACCGCCGAGCACCTGGCCGACCGAGCCGTCGATGGTGATGACGTCGCCGGTCTTGAAGGTGCGCGAGCCGATGCTCATGGTGCCGCGGCCGTAGTCGACACGAATGGTGCCGCAGCCGGAGACGCAGGGCTTGCCCATGCCGCGCGCGACCACCGCCGCGTGCGAGGTCATGCCGCCGCGGGTGGTCAGGATGCCCTGGGCGGCGTGCATGCCGTGGATGTCTTCCGGGCTGGTCTCGATGCGGACCAGGATGACCTTGCGGCCGTCGGCCTGGAGCTTGGCCGCTTCGTCCGACGAGAACACGATCTCGCCGGAGGCGGCACCGGGCGACGCCGGCAGGCCGGTCGCGATCACGTCGCGCTTGGCCGCGGGATCGATGGTCGGGTGCAGCAGCTGATCCAGCGAAGCCGGATCGATCCGCGTCACCGCGTCCTTGCGCGAGATCAGGCCTTCATTGGCGAGTTCGACCGCGATGCGCAGCGCCGCCTTCGCGGTGCGCTTGCCGCCGCGGGTCTGCAGCATCCAGAGCTTGCCCTGCTCGACCGTGAACTCCATGTCCTGCATGTCGCGGTAGTGCTTCTCGAGCAGCGTGTAGATCCGCGTCAGCTCCTTGAACGCGGCCGGCATCGCGGCTTCCATCGACAGCTTGTCGGAGCCGCTCTCCTGGCGCGCCTCTTCGGTGATGTCCTGCGGCGTGCGGATGCCGGCGACGACGTCCTCGCCCTGCGCGTTGATCAGGAACTCGCCGTAAAGCTTGCTCTCGCCGGTCGAGGGATTACGGGTGAAGGCAACGCCGGTCGCCGACGTCTCGCCCATGTTGCCGAACACCATCGCCTGCACGTTGACGGCGGTGCCCCAGGATTCCGGAATGTCGTGCAGCTTGCGGTAGGTCACCGCGCGCGTATTCATCCAGGATGAGAACACCGCGCCGATCGCGCCCCACAGCTGGTCATGCGGATCCTGCGGGAAGTCGTGACCGGTCTCCTTGGCGACCGCTTCCTTGTACTTGCCGACCAGTTCGACCCAGTCGTCGCCGGTGAGATCGGTGTCGAGCGAGTAGCCCTGGCCGTCCTTGAAGGTGTCGAGGATGTCCTCGAAGTGATGATGCTCGAAGCCGAGCACCACGTCGGAATACATCGTGATGAAGCGGCGATAGCTGTCATAGGCGAAGCGGCGGTCGCCGGATAGTTCGGCGAGCGCTTCGACCGTGCGGTCGTTGAGGCCGAGATTGAGCACGGTGTCCATCATGCCAGGCATCGAGGCGCGCGCGCCGGAGCGCACCGAGACCAGCAGCGGGTTCTTGGCGTCGCCGAAAGTCTTGCCGGTCAGCTTGCCGACATAGTCGAGCGCCTTCTCAACCTGGGCTTTCAGTTCCTTCGGATACGTCTTGTCGTGTTCGTAGAAGTAGGTGCAGACCGAGGTCGGGATCGTGAAACCGGGAGGCACCGGCAGGCCGAGATTGGCCATTTCCGCAAGGTTGGCGCCCTTGCCGCCGAGCAGATCGCGCAGGGTCGCCTGGCCCTCGGCCTTGCCGTCGCCGAACGTATAGACCCACTTGCCGGCCTTGATCGCGACCGGGGCCGCCTTCTTCGCAACGGCCTTCACCGGCGCCTTGCTGGCGGGCTTTGTGGCCGGTTTGGCAGTCGATTTGGCGGCTTGTTTCGGCGCCGGCTTCGGGGCGCTCTTCTTCAGCGCCTTGCGGGCCTGCGGTACCGCCTTGCGGGCCGCTGCGGAGGACTTTGATTTCGCTGCAGTTTTCTTGGACTTCGCGACGGCTTTGGCCATGTCAGACAACAATCCGGAAGGAGGGGTCGAAGATGCGCGCCTTACACCATTTTGGGGGGTTCCGCGCAAGCCGCGAAACCCCGCTTTCCCGCTACAGGTGCAGCCAGCGCAGCAGGCCCATTCCCACGAGCCCGACGAAGATCAGGTAGATCGCGACGATGTAGTTGAGGAGCCGCGGCATGATCAGGATCAGGACGCCTGCAGCCAGCGCCACGATGGCAGGCAGATGCCCAGCGGTGATGGTCATTGAAGTTTTCTCCGGCAGTTTTTGGAGGAGCGAATCGAGCGGCAGTTTATCCGCTGCGGGGGTTCCCACATCAAGACGTCTGCACGGCCTGAGAGTTCCCGCAACTCACGAAAATTGCTCCAAATTGCCGCGTATGTGGCGGTGGTTTTTCGGAACATCGCCGCAGCCGATGCATTGGCTCGCCGTGCGCATCGGCGAAGGCCGGCGCGCGCGTGAAAAGAATGGAGCGAGCCATGCGAAACAGAATACTTGCCGTTGCAGCGGTTGCTGCTGCGATCACGGTGCCGGCTGTTGCCGCACAGGCCCAGACCGTTGGCGTTGTCCGCGGTGGCCCGCCGGTTGCAGTCGAGGATGACGAAGGCATTGCAGTCGAGCAGCGCCCGGCATTCCGCGAATACATCGTGCGCGAGCGCGTTCCGAACTACACCGTTCCGGATCGCGTCGTGGTCGGCACCATCCTGCCGGACGCCGGCGTGACCACATACGACGTGCCGCAACGGTTCGGCGCGACGCCGTATCGTTACACCGTCGTGAATGGCGAAACCGTTCTGGTCGAGCCGCGTTCGCGACGGATCGTTCAGGTGGTCGACTAGAGCAAATTCAGCGCGACAGCCTGAACGAACAGTCCGGGCGCCGTGCAAGCGGATGTGCGCGAAGATCGACCGGACCAGAAAGCCCCGCCCGGCCTCCCCACCGGGCGGGGCTTTTCTGTCGATCAATCGGAATGTCGCTCGAACTTAAGATTTCAGGATCGAGAGCAGCGTCGAGGTCGACTTGTAGCTCTTGATCGCGGCGTCCTGGAAATCCTGCGTCCAGTTGGCCGCCTGGCGCTCCTCCGCACTCATCGAGGAATATTGCTTGAGGATGCCGAGTGAGAACTGGCGCGGATCGCCGGCGGACTGGCTCTGCTTCAGCGCGTCGAGCACGGCAAGGCGCGTCCGCGTGTTGAGCGCCTGCTTGGCCGCGAAGATCTCCTCGCCTGAAAACTTCTTGTCCTGGTTCAGCGAGATCGCCGACAGCGAGCGGTTGTCGAGCGAGGACAGGTCGGCGAGCTGCCCGGTCTTGCGCCTGACATCGTAGACCAGTTCCTTGCCGCTCTTCGCCGCGTCGCTCTTCTGTCGATCGAGGAAGGCGCGCACGTCGCTTGCCACGCTAGAGAAGTCACGCGTGTTCCCCGTCGTGGGAGTCGTGGTTCCCGCCAGTGCTGCTGCAATCGGGTCGCCCGCGATTCCCGTCGGCGCCTCGTTCGGATCCTGCTGCGTCGCCTGAACACCGTTGAGCACCGCGGCGCGCTGGTTGGCCCAGGTCGCGGTGGCCTTCTCCTCGTCGCTGGCGCCGTCGAGATAGTCGAGCGCCGCCTTGTAGCTGACGCTGTAGTCGCCGGTCAGGCGCGTGGTCGCAAGCGACGGCGCCAAGGCCTTGTCGAAGCGCTGCTTCAGTTCGGTGGCCGCAACCGCCTGCTCGTCCGGCGTGAACTTGCCGCCATTGTGGGTCGAGATCGCAAACAGCGAGCGGCGGTCCAGGGTCGAGAGATCGATCGCGGTCTTGCCGTCGACGATCGGCTTCTTCACCCCCGCGGCTGTGTAGAGCCGGTCGAGCGTTGTGCGCGCGTCATTGGTGACGGTCGCGAAATCCGGCAGCGGCGCCTTGGCTAGCTGCGCGCGGGCGGCGTCCGACAGCGTGAGGTTGGTGGCCGTGTTCGGCGTTGAGGACGCCGAAAGATCGCCTGCCGTGCCATCGCCCGACAAGGTCGCCGCCAGCGAGGGCGTCGCCGCGGCCCGCGCATAGGCCGAGCCATATTGGGCGTAGGGATTGGGCGTGGTGCCGATCGAGGTCATCGGGGAGGTCCCTGCATTGGCGCGAGGGGCGATTTCTTAAGAAATCGTTGATCCGGCGGGACCTTCGCAGGGCATGGTTAACAAATCGCAAATTGTGTCTGAATATTTCCGAACGTATCAGTCGCGCTGCCGGGCCACGATGCGGTGGATGACCTTGCCGGACGAGGCGCTGACGACTTCCGCGTCGAGCAGCAATTCGGCGCTCGCCAGTTCGGCCCGCACCAGTGCCGCATCGAACGCGGCATAGAGCCGGCCGTGCGCATCGCGTGCATCGTCACCCGCGGTGACGCGCCAGCTCAAATAGAACACGCCGCCCGGCTTCACGAGCTCGAACATGCGGCGGACCGACGGCGCGATCAGCGTGGGGTCGAGATGCATGATCACGGTCTCGCACAGCAAATTGTCGAAGCTGCCGGAGGCGATGCCGCGGAGATCAGGCAGTTCGGCGCGCGTAAAGCGCAGCTTCGGGTAGCGAGAGCGAGCCTCCGCGAGCAGGCCCTCGGAGGCGTCAAAGCCTTCGGCCGGAAAGCCGTTGGTGCTCAGCCAGGCGACCTCGCGGCCGCTGCCGCAGCCGATGTCGGCGGTCACACCGCCCTTGATGAAGAATTGCCCGACGATCTCCTGCAGATCGCGAGGGGCCGGCTGTTCGTGCCAGTCCTGCGCGAACGCCGCCGCTTCCTTGTCGTAAGCGGCGAGCGTTGCGCGGTCCATCGATCAGCCTTCGATCCGGGAGAAATCGGCCACCGCACGCGTCGCGGCGCGGATCTCGTTGAGCAGCTTCAGGCGGTTCTCGCGCACCTTCGGATCGTCGTCGTTGACCTTGACCTTGTCGAAGAACGCATCGACCGCGGGACGCAGCTTGGCCATCGCGGTCATCGCGGCGGCGAAGTCTTCCTTGGCGACGGCAGCGGAGGCATCGGTCTTCACCTGATCGATCGCCGCAGCCAGCGCCTTCTCTTCGTCGAGCTTGTAGAGCGCGGCATCGGGCGCACCGTCGAAGGTGCGCTTGTCTCTCTTCTCCTCGATGCTGAGGATGTTGCTGGCGCGCTTGGTTCCCGCGAGCAGGTTCTTGCCGTCGTCGCTGTCGAGGAATTTGCCGAGCGCCTCGACGCGACGGACGACGAGGAGCAGATCGTCCTGGCCGCCGAGCGAGAACACGGCGTCGACGAGATCGTGACGCGCACCCTGCTCGCGGAGCTGGACCTTCAGGCGGTCGGCGAAGAAGGCGAGCAGATCGTTCGGCAGTGTTTCGGCATCAGCCTTGACCGACAACCCGAGCAACGCGGATTTCGCCGCCTTCAGGATCGGTAGACGCAGCGTGTTCTCGACGATAAGCCTGATCGCACCCAGCGCCGCGCGACGCAGCGCATACGGATCCTTCGATCCTGTCGGCTTCTCGTCGATAGCCCAGAAGCCCGATAGCGTGTCGAGCTTGTCAGCCAGCGCGACTGCGACGCTGACCGGATCGGTCGGCACGCGATCGGTCGGTCCTTGCGGCTTCCAGTGCTCCTCGCTCGCGGCGGCGACGGAGGTGTCTTCGCCCTGCGCCAGCGCGTAGTACTTGCCCATCAGGCCCTGAAGTTCCGGGAACTCGCCGACCACTTCGGTCAGCAAGTCCGCCTTGGCGAGGCGCGCGGCGCGCTTGGTCTTCTCGACATCGGCACCGACCAGCGGCGCAATCTCGGCGGCCAAGCGCTCGATCCGCTTGATCCGCTCCGCCTGGGTGCCGAGCTTCTCGTGGAACACGATCTGCTCGAACTTCGGCAGCCGGTCCTCGAGCCTCGTCTTGAGGTCGGTCTCGTAGAAGAATTTCGCGTCGCTCAGCCGCGGACGGATCACGCGCTCGTTGCCAGCGACGATGGTCTTGCCGCCGTCGGGCGCCTCGATGTTGGCGGTCAGCACGAACTTGTTGGTCAGCTTGCCCGTCTTGGGATCCCTGACCACGAAGCACTTCTGGTTGTTGCGGATGGTGGCGCGGATCACTTCATCCGGGATGACCAAAAATTCCTTCTCGAACGATCCCATCATCACGACCGGCCATTCGACGAGGCCGGAGACCTCGTCGACCAGCACCTGGTCCTCGACCAGCTCGAGGCCCTGCGCGAACGCCAGCTCCTTGGCGTCCTCGACGATGATGTCCTTGCGCGCCTGCGGATCGAGGATCACTTTCGCGGCCTTCAGCTTGGCCTCGTAATCCTCGAAGCGGCGCACCGAAATCGCACCCGGCGCCATGAAGCGATGGCCGTAGGTGGTCTGCCCGGCCTCGATGCCGTCGACCGAGAATTTCACGACATCGGGCTCCTCGGTCTCGAGACCAAAGGTCGCAACGATCGAATGCAGCGGCCGGACCCAGGTGAGCGAGCCCGACTTGGCCGAGCGCGCGCCCCAGCGCATCGATTTCGGCCAGGGGAAGGTGCGGATGATGACCGGCAGGATTTCGGCGATGACGTCGATCGCCGCTCGGCCCGGCTTTTCGATCAGCGCGATGTAGAAGTCGCCCTTCGCATCCTTCTGGATCTTCGCTTCATCCAGCGAGTTGAGACCCGTCGCTTTCAGAAAGCCCTGCACCGCCGCATCCGGGGCGCCGATCTTCGGGCCGCGACGTTCGGTCTTCAGGTCTGGCTGCCGCGCGGGAATGCCGTGCACGGTGAGCGCGAGGCGGCGCGGGGTCGCGAACGCCTTGGCGCCCTCATAGACGAGGCCTTCGGCGACGAGCTTGTCGGTCACCATACGACGCAGATCGTCCGCCGCCTTGGCCTGCATGCGCGCGGGAATTTCTTCGGAGAACAGTTCGAGGAGAAGATCGGGCATCAGACCGCCCTGCCCGTTTCAGTGTGGATCCATGCCTCGCCGCAGGCCTTCGCCAGATCGCGCACGCGGCCGATATAGCTCTGCCGCTCGGTCACCGAGATGACGCCGCGGGCGTCGAGCAGATTGAACACGTGGCTCGCCTTGATGCACTGGTCGTAGGCCGGCAGGGCCATCAGATGTTCCTTACTGTTGCCACCCTCGCGCCAGCCGGCGGCGAGATATTTGCGGCAGGCCTCTTCCGCCATCCTGAACTGCTCGAACAGCATCGCGGTGTCGGCAACTTCGAAATTGTGCCGCGAATATTCCTGCTCGGCCTGCAGGAAGACGTCGCCATAGGTGACCTTCTCGGCGCCCTCGCGGCCGTTGAAATTGAGGTCGTAGACACGGTCGACGCCCTGCACATACATCGCGAGCCGCTCGAGCCCGTAGGTGAGCTCGCCCGAAACCGGCGCGCATTCGACGCCGGCGACCTGCTGGAAGTAGGTGAACTGGCTGACTTCCATGCCGTCGCACCAGCATTCCCAGCCCAGGCCCCAGGCGCCGAGCGTCGGGCTCTCCCAGTCGTCCTCGACGAAGCGGATGTCGTGGACGGCGGAATCGATGCCGATCGCGGCCAGCGACTTCAGGTACAGCTCCTGAAGGTTCGGCGGCGACGGCTTCATGATCACCTGGAACTGGTAATAGTGCTGGAGCCGGTTGGGATTTTCGCCGTAGCGGCCGTCCTTCGGCCGCCGCGACGGCTGCACATAGGCCGCGTTCCAGGGCTTGGGCCCGAGCGCACGCAGCGTGGTCGCGGGATGGAAGGTGCCGGCGCCCATTTCCATGTCGTAGGGCTGCAGGATGACGCAACCCTGCTCGGCCCAGAACCGCTGGAGAGCCAGGATGAAGCCCTGGAACGAACGTTCCGGGCGCATGTGGTCAGGCAGGGCGTCCATCGTCAGAATCGGTCTCGCGAGGGGGTTTTGAAGCGCGCGGGACCGTATCGGCGGCGGCCAATGGAATCAAGGCGATGGGGAGGTTTCGTGCGCTCTCTCTCACCTCCCCCGCAGGCGGGAGAGGAAGCACAATCCCTGCGCGGCAAATTGAGAAGATCCTAGCGCTAGCCCGGGCGGTAGGCCCCGGTCACGGGGTCGCGGCGCAGGGTCTTGATTTCGCTCGCACGCGTGGTCTCGGCCACGCGAGACAATCGCGCCTCTTCCAGTTCCTGGTTGATCCGGACGGCCGTCTTGTATGCCCAGCGGACCACGGCCAGGCCACCCAGGACGCCTGCGAATGCAATCAGCGGCGGCATCGGTCGATCCTTGTCGTTCACGTCTGTCAGGCCCCCAATGACAGCCATTCTCGCGCAACCGGCCCTGCGCCGCAATCGCCCTTTTGGGGCTAAATGGCGCGCTCAAATCCCCGTGTTCAGAGCCCGAATCTGGCCCAAATCGCCCGGGTTTCCACCGCCGAGATCAGATGGTCCGGGAGGGCGCCGATTCCATCCAGCGCCGCCATGGATCCCGCCCCCGGCGCCCGCCGGCCGAGCAGGCCGGACAGCATGCCGCTCGCGGGCGCGATCACCGGGGTCAGCACCTTCTCGCCATAGCGGGCCCGCAGGGTCGAGCGGAGGTCGCCGATGGCATCGGCGAGCCCGAGGCCGATCGCGGTCTCGCCCGCCCAGTATTCGCCGGTGAACAATTCGTCGTCAGGCCCCTTCAGGCGGCTGCCGCGGCTCTGCTTCACCAGGTTGATGAAGATCGCATGGATCTCGCGCTGGATCGTCTTCAGCCGCGCGACATCGTCGGGGTTTTCGGGCAGGAACGGATCGAGCATCGCCTTGTGGCTGCCCGCCGTATAGAGCCGCCGCTCGACCCCGATCTTCTTGATCGCCTCCTGGAAACCGAAGCTGCCGCCGACCACGCCGATCGAACCCAGGATCGAGGACGGGTCGCAATAAATCTCGTCGCCCGCGCAGGCGATCATGTAGCCGCCGGAGGCCGCGACGTCCTCGACGAACACCAGCACCGGCAGCTTCTTCTCGGCCGCCAGTTGCCGGATGCGCAGATAGATCTGGCGCGACTGCACCGGCGAGCCGCCCGGCGAATTGATCACCAGCGCCACCGCCTTGGCATTCCTTGTGCCAAAGGCGCGCTCCAGCATCTTGGCGACACCCGAGAGCGTCAAGCCGGGCCGCAGCGGCGTCACCGCACCGATCACGCCCGACAGCCGCACCACCGGCACGACGGCCGCGCCACGCCGGAAACGTGCCGGCAACATTCCCTGCACGCGCTCGAGCAGTCCCGAACGTCCTCCGGAATCTCCGTGGCGATCACTTATTTGTTCACTCATGCCGTTACCTCGAATTAACCACTTTTTATCACGCCACTGTCATTGGTTTCCGTGGAACGCGTTTTGCATTTTGTCATTGGGGATGCAATTCGCGGCGGAGAGGGACTCATGAAGATCTATCTGCTGATCTTGCTGATCGGTACGCTCCTGACGGCGATCCGGTTCACATCGACGCCGGAACGCCAGTCGGAAACGGCTTCGCAGTGATTTAGTGCCAGTCCCGAGGCGGGCAGACACTGCCCGTTAGCGCCGCGCCAGCGGCAATTCTCCCCTTCCAGCCAATATCTCCTGCACCCATTTATTGGGCACACCTGACTCTTCCTTGAGCAACAGCGCGGCATGCAGCCGTGTCGGCGCCCGGCCGCCCTTGGTGGCCCGCACCAGGATTCGGATCGCCGGCGACGTCGCCTCGCCGTGAACCGGCAGGATCTCGAGGCTGCCGAAGCCGCGGTCCAGCGCGGCCAGCACGTCGGCAATCTCGTCGGCCCGCCAGACCATCGCTAGCTGCCCGTTCGACTTGAGAATCCGCCGCGCGGCATGAACCCAGGCGGCAAGCGTGGTCGCGGTCGCGACATGGGCACGCTCCCGCATGCCGTCCGGCGAGGCGCGGTGCCGGGTGGAATCGTTGAACGGCGGGTTCATCAGCACGACGTCGGCGCTGTCGGGTCCAAGGCCGGCGTCATCGAAAGCGGCGGCGCCGGCCTCGACATCGAGGATGACCACCTCGGCCTTGATCGCATTGGCAGCGGCGTTATTCCGCGCAAGCTCGGCCAAGCCAGGATCGATCTCGACCAGAACGAGGTCGATCCCGCTGACCCGCCGCGCCACCGCAAGCCCCGCCGCGCCGACACCGGAGCCGAGATCGACGACGCGCTCACCTGATCGCGCCGGCGTCGCCGCGGCCAGCAGGATCGCGTCATGGCCGGCACGGTGGCCGCTGCGGGGCTGCCGCAGCCGCAATTGCCCACCGAGGAATCCGTCCTCGGTGATCTCAGCGGCCGGAGACTCCTTTTCTGACGCGTTTTCTTCACGCGAACCGGAGCCCACTTCGCTTGAAAACGCCCTACTCATCGGCCCGCAATTCGTGGCCGAGGCCGGCATCGGTCAGGAGCTGGCGGGCTTCATGGTTGTCGTCCTCATGCACCAGGATCCGCCGCGGCAGCACGCCGAGCGAGCCCTCGATGATGCTCATGTTCTGGTCCAGCACCAAATGATGGATGTTAGCGCTGTCGAGCAGCGCGCCGACGGCCGAGACCAGCACCATGTCGTTGGTCCGTACCAATTCCCGCAAAATCCACTCTCCTGTCGTCCCGGCAGTGCGGCACTTGCGCCACATGTCAACAACTTGATGGCCTTGCCGCAAACCTTCGCAGTTTCTATTGTTATAGCTGAGCATAATGCGTATTCGGCAAAATTGGAGACCAGCGTGGCGGTTATTGTACCCTTCGAAAGCCCGTCCAATGCTTCGATCGACGGGCTGGTGGGACTTGTCGCCGCCGACATGGAACGCGTCAACGCGACCATCCTCTCGCGGACCGGCTCCGAGGTCACCATGATCCCCGAGGTGGCCAACCATCTGATCTCCTCCGGCGGCAAGCGGCTGCGCCCGATGCTGACGCTCGCGATGGCCCAGCTCGCCGACTACACAGGCGACGGCCATATCAAGCTCGCCGCCGCGGTCGAATTCATGCACACCGCGACCCTGCTGCATGACGACGTGGTCGACGAGAGCGAGCTGCGCCGCGGCAAATTGTCCGCGCGGATGCTGTGGGGCAACGAGGCCAGCGTGCTGGTCGGCGACTTCCTGCTCGGCCAGGCGTTCCGCATGATGGTCGAGGTCGGCTCGCTGCGCGCGCTCGACATTCTCTCGGCCGCCGCCGCCACCATCGCCGAGGGCGAGGTGATGCAGCTCGCCGCCGCCAAGAACACCGCGACCACCGAGGATGAATATCTCGCCGTGATCCGCGGCAAGACCGCCGAGCTGTTCGCCGCCGCCTGCGAGGTCGGTCCTGTGATCGCCAACCGTCCGAAAGCCGAGCAGACCGCGTGCCGCTCGGTCGGCATGAATCTCGGCATCGCCTTCCAGCTCGTCGATGACGTGCTCGACTATGGCGGCAAATCCGCCAAGCTCGGCAAGAATGTCGGCGACGACTTCCGCGAGGGCAAGATCACGCTCCCGGTGGTGCTCGCCTTCCGCCGCGGCAACGACACCGAGCGCCAGTTCTGGATCCGCGCACTGGAGCGCGGCGAGATCGGATCGGCCGATCTCGATCACGCGATCGGGCTGATGACCAAGCACCGTGCGCTGGAAGACACCATCAGCCGCGCCCAGCACTACGGCGCGATGGCGGTCGACGCGCTGGCGCTGTTCCCGTCGTCACCGATGAAGACCGCGCTGGAACAGGTCGTCGCGTTCTGCCTCGCGCGCTCACACTAAACTCGCCACATCAACAGTGTCGTCCCTGCGAAAGCAGGGACCAATACTCCGCAGCGAGTGTGGTGAACGTCACTCGTCGTTCCGGATTCGCGCGGCATAGTCATTAGTGGTTATGGGTCCCTGCTCCTGTGCGCAATTGCGCACTAGGCAGGGACGACATCGGGTTTGTCGCAACCGTGATCTGGGGAATGACGTGTCGGCCCTCTACTCTTCCACGGGCACCCAGATCTCCAGTCCGCCATTGCCGGTGTTCTTGTCGAATTTCTCGTCGTAGCGCTCGAAGTTCGGCGCGTCCGCGACCTTCATGCCGGATTGCGGCAGCCACCTGTTCCAGATCGTGTTGACGGTGCGGCGGATGGTCGAGATGTGGTCTTTGTGGGTGAACACCACGTATTTCTGCGCCGGGATCCTGACACGTGCGAACTCGCGCGGCAGGTCGGAGAAATCGGCGACCTCGACGCCTGCGATGTAGTCGAAATTGCCGGCGTCGTCGCCGTTGCAGCAGACGCCATAGGCGCCATTGCCGACCTGACGCGGAATATGGACGCATTGCTGGTGGAAGCCGTGCCACTGGTTCGGAATGCCGGCCGTGCTGTCATTGGCGTGGTTGTAACGCTCGCCGACGCCGGCGACGAGAAACGCCTTGCCGGACGCGATGCGCGGCGGATCGAGATGATCGAGAGCGGTCGAGATCATGGTGATCGGCTCCTGGAGCTTGAGCGTCGTCAGGCACGTCGTCGCGCGCACCGTTTCCGGCGTGACGCCGAAATGGTCGCGAAACGCGCGGGTGAATGCTTCGTGGGAGCCGTAATCGGCATCCAGCGCGAGGCTGAGAATATCGGGCGCACCGGCGGCGAGTTCGCGCGCGGCCTCGCTGAGGCGGCGCGCCCGCACGTAGCGCATCACCGAAAAGCCGGTCGCCTCCGCGAACGCCCGCACCAGATGGAAGCGCGAGACCCCGGCAACGACGGCGATATCGTCGAGCGTCAGCGACGTGCGGAGGTGGCTTTCGATGTACCAGAGCGCCTTCTGGGCTGGATTCATGGACGACGGCTTTCCTGCAAGGCTCCGGCATCATGCATGGCTGCCGCGCACGGCATTTGACAGTCCTTGCTGCGCAGCGGCGCAACCGTGGTTCCGCTCAGCGAAATTTTAGCCCAAAGCCGCCGCTGGCAACAATGTTGCAATCGTGCATACTCGCAGCCGCATCGATCCGACGGCTCACCAAGCTGCCCGAAAATCAAGACTGCACGAGCCGCGGCCAGCATGTCAGGGAGGACAATGATGCACCACCAACGCCTGAGCTATGTCAACTGCGTCATATCAGCGGCGCTTGCGGGGCTTTTGACGATCGCCCTCGCCGGCGCCGCCAACGCCCAGAAGAAATACGATCCGGGTGCGACCGACACCGAGATCAAGGTCGGCAACATCATGCCCTATTCCGGCCCGGCATCCGCCTACGCCACGATCGGCAAGACCGAAGCGGCCTATTTCAACAAGCTCAACAGCGAGGGCGGCATCAACGGCCGCAAGGTCAACTTCGTCTCCTACGACGACGGCTACTCACCGCCGAAGATGGTCGAGCAGGCCCGCAAACTGGTCGAGAGCGACGAGGCGCTGTTGATCTTCAATCCGCTGGGCACGCCGGGCAACACCGCGATCCAGAAATACATGAACTCCAAGAAGGTGCCGCAGCTGTTCGTCTCCACCGGCGCCGCCAAGTGGAACGATCCGAAGAATTTTCCTTGGACCATGGGCTGGCAGCCGAGCTACCAGGTCGAGGCGCGCATCTATGCCAAATACATCCTGCAGAAATATCCCGGCAAGACCATCGGCGTGCTCTACCAGAACGACGATTTCGGCAAGGACTACCTGATCGGCCTGCATGACGGGCTCGGCGATGCGGCCAAGAAACTGATCGTCGTCGAATCCTCCTACGAGACCACGTCGCCGACGGTGGATTCGCAGATCGTGCAGATCAAGGGCGCCAACCCCGACATCTTCGTCAACATCGCGACGCCGAAATTCGCGGCGCAGGCGATCAAGAAGGCCGCTGAGCTCGATTGGCATCCGGTCCAGTTCCTGACCAACGTCTCGGTCTCGATCGGCGGCGTGATGAAGCCGGCCGGCTATGAGGCGAGCCAGGACATCCTGTCGACCCAGTATCTGAAGGACCCGGCGGACCACGAGTGGAAGAACGATCCAGCCATGAACGAGTGGCGCGCGTTCATGACCAAGTGGTATCCCGAGGGCGACCAGAACGACGCCTCGACCGTGTTCGGTTACGGCGTCGCCAAGGGGCTGGAGCAGGTGTTGCGGCAATGCGGCGACAACCTCACCCGCGAGAACCTGATGAAGCAGGCGGCCAGCCTCAACTTCGAGATCGGCATCTATCTGCCGGGGACGAAGATCAAGACCGGGCCGGACGACTACGCGCCGATCGAGCAGTTGCAGATGATGCGCTTCAAGGGCGAGAGCTGGGAGCGGTTCGGTCCCATCATGAGCGGCGAGAAGAGCAGCTAGGGCTTTCCTCTTTGGGCTTCATGATGCCCGGCCCTGCGCCGGGCATCCACGTCTTCGACACGATTCACGCGCAAGATTCTTACCAGCTAGACTTGGTCACAAGCAGACTTGTCACAAGCAGACTTGGAGCAGCCGGAACCCAGGCGAGCCGAAGCGAAGCTGCACGCAAGCTCGCCGCACTTGGGCTAGAGTATCCGGCAATCAAGCGCTCGCGGCCCATCCTGCGATCGGAAGGACAACAACAATGAAAATCACCGACGTCCGCGCCCACCACATCCGCATTCCCTATGACGCAGGCCCGGCGAGCTTCCGCCAGGGCGCATCCGCCATCTCGGCGCTCGACATGGTGCTGGTCGAGGTGTCGACCGATGCCGGCCTGACCGGCTGGGGCGATGCCTTCGCCTATGTCTGCCCGAAGACGAGCAGCATGGCGGTGACCGAGATGATCGCGCCGCAGGCCCGCGGCCTCGAGGTGCCGGACGCAGCCAAAATCCCCGCCGTGATGGAGCAGATCCAGCGCAATCTGCATCTGTTCGGCCGCTACGGCATCACGATGTTTGCGATCTCCGCGCTCGACGTCGCGTTGTGGGATCTCGCCGGCAAGGTGAAGGGCGTGCCGCTGCATCAATTGATCGGCGGCGCCAGGCGCAGCGCGATTCCGGCCTATGCCAGCCTGATGCGGATCGGTAATCCCGGCCATATCGCCGCCGAATGCAAGAAGGCGATCAAGCTCGGCTACGCTGCGATCAAGCTGCACGAGACCACTGTGCCCGCAGTTGCCGCCGCGCGCGAGGCGATCGGCCCCGGCGTGCCGCTGATGGTCGACATGAACTGCCCGCTGGATGGACCGGCGGCAATCCAGTTCGCGCGCGACTGCAAGCAGGCCGCGCCGATGTTCCTTGAGGAGCCGGTCTGGCCGCCGGAGGATTTTGCGACGCTCGCGGAGGTGCGGAGAGAGGGCCGGCTCGATATCGCGGCCGGCGAGAACGCCTGCACCGTGCATCAATTCCGCCAGATGATGACCGCGGGCGCGGTCAGTCACTCGCAGCCGTCGGTGATCAAGGTCGGCGGCGTCACCGAATTCCTGCGCGTGGCGGTGCTCGCCGACGAGTTCGGCGTCCAGGTGATTCCGCATTCGCCGTATTTCGGGCCGGGCTTCCTCGCCACCCTGCATCTGATGGCGATCCGCGACGAAGGCCTGATCGAAATGTTCTTCATGAAGCGCCCGGCCTGCCTGTGGGGCGACCGCATCGACGTCGACGCCCGTGGCCATGTCGCCGTGCCCCAGGGCCCCGGGCTCGGCTACGAGCCGGATCGCGACGTGATGGAGAAATATCGGGTGGCGTGACGGGTCCGGCCTTCCACCGTCATTGCGAGGAGCGAAGCGACGAAGCAATCCATATCTCGGCAAGCTGAGAGGTGGATTGCTTCGCTGCGCTCGCAATGACGATCTCTACTTCGTCCCGTCCTTCGCAGCCGGCGTCGTATCCTTCGCCGCGGGCGCATCGGCCTTCTTCTTCAGATCCTCGGTCAGCTTGAGCTGCGCCGCCTGCAAATCGGTGACGAGCTTCTGCAGGCCCGCAATTGCGCTCTGCAAGCTCGCGATCTGCCGGTTGGCGGCTTCGAGCTTCTGCTGATGATCTGTCGTGAGCTTGCCGATCGTCTTCTGCAGGAAGTCGACGTTGCTCTGCAGACAGCTCGTGCGCCGCTCCATCGTCTTCTCGACGGTGCAGATCTCGATGCCGGGAACGTCCTGCGCACGCGCGGTTCCGACGACGAACACGAGCGGCATGAGCAGGACAACAGCGAAACGAGCGATCATCGGCATCCCCAATCAAACGCGTCATTCACAGTTTTGTGCGCGCGACGCTGAAAGCCGGGCAGACATACCACACTGAAACCGTATTCGAGCGGTGTGCTTCACCCATTACGGGGACTACTCGTGGGGACGGGGGCCTTCGGAACTTGTTTGGTTCGACCCCTTTTGGCTCGACCTTGGGCAGTGGAGACAGATCGCATGGCAACGCGCGAAAAACGGCTGGCGCAATTCGATGGCAATGGCGAACCTTCGCCGGAACAACGCGTGGAAGTGCTTTGTGAGGATCATAGCGGAACGTATCAGCTGCCGTTCGCCTGCCGCTTCGTCAACGGCCAGTGGCGCAATGACACGACAGGTGGCGCGCTGGAAGCCAACGTCATCGCCTGGCGGAAGCCGCGCGAGAAGCAACCGGGCCTGGCCTGAGTGCATCAGGCGCCGCGCTTGCGCATGGTCCTTCCGGACCATGCATGCTGTTTCAAAACGCGACGCGCACGCGCCGTGCTTTAAGATTTGGAACGCGGATGGAACGAATCGCGCCCGAATCACTGATTGAGCAGCGTACTCCGTTGTTCACGGCTAGATGTGGCTATCAGCCCGAGGCGGCGCACCACATACAGAAGCATGACGATCGGCCGCAGCCAGCGGCCGATAACAAAGGTTAATTCCTCCGCCGACGACATTTGCGATCCCTTCTCTGATCCTCCTCGCGATCATTTCCACGGCGTGGTCGGCGGCACGGTCTCGGTCGCCGGCGGCACGTCCACGGTCTTGAAATCGGCGGGGCTGACGATCTCGAGGTATTCCATGTCCTTCGAGTAATCGAACAGATAGTGGGTGATGCCGGGACGCTGATGGATGACGTCGCCGGCCTCGACCAGCGTCTCCTTGTCCTCATACATGAAGCGCGCCCAGCCCTTGGTCATGATGACGATCTGAAAATCGCACAGATGCTTGTGCCAGCCGGTGCCCTCTTCCGGCGGCAGGTCGGGATTGGCCTTGACCAGATGGCAGATAACCTGCCCGCCGGTAGCATCGGCGATGCCGAGATCGCGATACAGGAAGAAGTCGCGCAGACCTCCGCCCTTGAACTCGGTATCCCCGGGTTTGACGTGGGAGAATTTGCCGACGACGGCGTGCTGGTTCATTTCAAGCCTCCACGGTTCTCGTGTTTGCGAGATCGCGGCGCGGCTCAGCGTCCAAATTTTCGGCAGCGTCGCATCGTCGCGGTCACAGCTCGATTGTTGCTATGCGAAATCCTTGCCAGCCCGGTTGTGCTGCGGCGATCGGTCTCGCCACGCGCGGCCGCCGCGGCGGAAGCATTTGGCGCGAGGCGCGAATTTGCGTTTGGCGTCGATCGGCCACGCCGACGGCGCGTCACCGATTCCCGACGCCGGCGGCACGCCCATTGAGCAAGGCTTGCCTTGAGCTTGAGCCGCCGGCCCAGGCAGGCCGGCGCGCGCACTGCCTAATATTCGACCTCGAGCTCCTCGACGTCGGCGGGCTCCGCCTTCGCAGCCTCCACCCATTCCTGCATCTCGGGCATCGCCATGATGGTCCTGGCATAGGCCGCAAGGACAGGATCGAGCTTGACGTCATAGGTCATGAAGCGGGTCACGACCGGCGCATACATCGCGTCCGCCATGGTGCGGCGTTCGCCGAACAGGAACGGCCCGCCGGACTTGCCTAGGCAATCGGCCCAGATCGTGCAGACACGGTCGATGTCGGCCTGCGCCCGCGACCAGATCTTGAAGCCGGGAAAATGCCCCTTGAGGTTGACCGGCAGCGACGAGCGTAACGTGGTGAAGCCGGAGTGGATTTCGCCCGAGATCGAGCGGCAATGGGCGCGCTGGATGCGGTCCTCCGGCAGCAGCCCGGCATGCGGCATGATCTCGTTGAGATACTCGCCGATCGCCAAGGTATCCCAGACCGTCGCGCCCTCGTGGCGCAGACAGGGCACCAGGATCGACGAGGACAGCAGCAGCAGCTCGGCCCGCGCCGAGGGGTCATCGGGCGCCGTGACCACCTCCTCGAACTCCAGCCCGGCGAATTTCGCCAGCAGCCAGCCGCGCAGCGACCAGGACGAGTAATTCTTGCTGCTGATGGTGAGTGTCGCTTTCGCCATGCCCTTGCCTCACGCCCTGAACACATCCCGCTCCCGGCCGCCGCACGTCTTTCCAAGCCGCCGCGCCCCGGAGCCTTTCGTTTTTGCAGCAAGCCACGTGCCAATTTGCCGGGCAGCCCGCCCCCTCTCTGGCGTCGATATTGCATATCCAGCCGGGCCAGGGGCGGATGCGTATGATGTCAATGATGTACCAAGCCTATCAGAACCACATGGACCTCACGGCGCCGTGGCGGACCGGGGCCGCAGCGGCGCTGAAATACCTCAATCTGGTGCCGCAGGGCGCCGCCGACCGGGTGTACGGCCGGCTCGCCGCCGCGCTCGAGCTGATCTCCCGCTCCACCCTGACCTACGCCCGCCCCGACTACGCCATCGGCAGCGTGTCCTCCGGCAACCGGGAATACGAGGTGACCGAGGAGGTCGCCTATGCGACGCCGTTCGGCTCGCTGCTGCATTTCAGGAAGGTGGACGGACCGGAGCAGCCGCGGCTGCTGCTGGTGGCGCCGATGTCCGGGCATTTCGCCACCCTGCTGCGCGGCACCGTGAAGACGCTGCTGCAGGACCACGACGTCTACATCACCGACTGGCACAATCCGCGCGACATCCCGCGCAGCGAGGGCCGCTTCGGGCTCGAGGACTACACCGACCATCTGATCGACTTCCTCGGCCAGCTCGGCCCGCGCGCGCATATGGTGGCGATCTGCCAGCCTTCCGTCTCGGCGCTGGCGGCGGCTGCGATCATGTCGGAAGACGATCATCCGGCGCGGCCGGCGTCGCTGACCCTGATGGCCGGGCCGATCGACACAAGGATCCAGCCGACCAAGGTGAACGAATTCGCCAAGAGCAAGCCGATCAAGTGGTTCGAGGACAATCTGATCAATTACGTGCCGATGCAGTGCAAGGGCGCGTTGCGTCAGGTCTATCCCGGCTTCGTGCAGCTCACGGCGTTCGTGTCGATGAACCTGGAGCGCCACATCAAGCAGCACATCGACCTCGCCGACCATCTCGCCAAGGGCGAGACCGACAAGGCCGAATTGATCAAGACCTTCTATGACGAATATTTCGCAGTCATGGATCTGCCGGCGGAGTTCTACATCGAGACCGTGCGCGACGTGTTCCAGGAACATCTGTTGCCGCAGGGCATGCTGATGCATCGCGGCCGTGCGGTGAACCCGGCGGCGATCCGGCGCATGGGCCTGATGACGGTGGAGGGGGAGAAGGACGACATCTGCTCGATCGGCCAGACCCTCGCCGCCCAGGACCTCTGCACCGGCGTCCGCACCTATCGCAAGGTGCATCACATGCAAGCTGGCGTCGGCCACTACGGCGTGTTCTCCGGCAAGCGCTGGAACAACGAGATCTATCCGCTGCTGCGCGATTTCGTGCATGTGAATTCGTGAGCGCTACGCGACGCTTTTTCCCGTCATTGCGAGCCAACGGGTCGCGCGAACGCGCGCCCGATGACAGGCTCCGCGAAGCAATCCATCGGTCCATGCATGCGGAACGATGGATTGCTTCGTCGCTACGCTCCCGCAATGACGAGTGGCGACTAGCCACGTCTTCTCCCGAGCGATAGTCTCCCCGCCCACGACGACCCCTTCCCAAGAATCGTCCAGGGAGAAACTCCATGCGCGCCTTGACCGCCTTACGTGCCCTCACGCTCGCCTTCGTCGGCGCCCTCGCGTTCACGTCAGCCGCGTCTGCCGCCGAAGTCCATGTCATGATCTCGGGCGGGCTGACCGCGGCCTACAAGGCGCTGGTGCCGGAATTCGAGCGCAAGACCGGGCATAAGGTGGTGACCGCCTTCGGGCCATCGATGGGGACGACGACCAACGCCATTCCCGTGCGGCTGGCGCGCGGCGAACCGGCCGACGTGCTGATCATGGTCGGCTATGCGCTGGGTGACCTGATCAAGCAGGGCAAGGTGGCGGCCGACAGCCGCGTCGACCTCGTGAAATCGCCGATCGGGATCGCGGTCAAATCAGGCGCACCGAAGCCGGACCTCAGTTCGGCCGACACCGTCAAGCAGGCGCTGCTAGCGGCGAAATCGGTCGCCTATTCCGACAGCGCCAGCGGCGTCTATGTCTCGACCGAGATGTTCCAGAAGCTAGGGATCGCCGACCAGATGAAGGACAAGGCGCGGATGATCCCGGCAACTCCAGTCGGCGAGATCGTCGCCAAGGGCGAGGCCGAGATCGGCCTGCAACAGATCTCCGAGCTGAAGCCGGTCAGCGGCATCGACATCGTCGGTCCGCTGCCGGAGCCGTTGCAGAAGATCACGGTGTTCTCCGCCGGCATCGCGTCGGTTTCAAAAGAGCCCGACGCCGGCAAGGCGCTGATCAGCTTCCTCGCCTCGCCGGACGCACATGACGCGCTGGTCAAGAGCGGGCTGGATCCGATCGCAGCGGGTGCGACGCATTAGCCGCGCGTAGCGCCACTGTTTCCCCGTCACCCTGAGGTGCGAGCCTAGCGGCGCACTTGCGACGCTGGGCGAGCCTCGAAGGGTGCACGGCCACCAGCCAGGCCGATTCATCCTTCGAGACGCGCTACGCGCTCCTCAGGATGACGGTGTTGGTGACGGAGTCGAGCCCCTACCGCAAATGGTGCGCGCCGTAAGCCAGCAGCAGCACCACGACCAGCGCCAGCAGCAGCGTGGTCGACTTCCAGAACAGCACCGGGTTGCGCTCGATCAGCGGGGTCGATGACGTCGTCAGATATTTTACGTTGGGATTGCGCAGGTCGAACAAGAACTCGGAAAAGCTCTCGTAGCGCTTGAGCGGATTGATGTGCACGGCGCGCTCCAGCGTGCCGTCGACCCAGTTCGGGATCGCGCGGCCGCCATGTGCGGCCGAATGGTAGACCAGCCGGTTGAAATCGGATCGTGTTCGCGCACGCGCGATCCGTGCGCCATAGGGCAAGCGGCCGGTCAGCATCTGATAGGTGACGACGCCGAGCGAGAACAGGTCGGAACGCGCGGTGCCGCCCTCGCCGAGAAAATACTCCGGCGCGGTGTATTGCTGGGTGCCCAGAATATCCTCGACGCCCACAGGTACCGCCTCGGCGACACCAGAGATTCGCGTCGAGCCGAAATCGATGATCTTCACCGTGCCGGTGCTGTCGATCATGATGTTGTCGGGCCTGACGTCCTGGTGGAGCATCTCCTTGCGGTGGAACGCGCGCAGGCCCTTCGCGATCTGCTCGGTGATGTCGCGCACCGTCTCCAGCGCCGGCGCCGGATTGTCCGTCATCCACTGCGTCAGGGTCTGGCCGTCGACATATTCCATCGTGACGTAGAGGAAGTTGCGCCTGCGCTGCGGGAGAAACGGCTTCAGCACATGCGCGCTGTCGATTCTTCTAGCGACCCACTCCTCCATCACGAAGCGCTTCAGGTAGGCCGGATCGTCGCGCAGGTCGATCGAGGGGATCTTGATCGTGACCGTGCTGCCGCTCTCTTCGTCGACCGCGAGATAGATATGGCTGCGGTGCGAGGCATGCAGCTCGCGCACGATGCGATAGCCGTCGAACAGCATCCGTGCATCGAGCAGCGGCGGCAGCGGCAGCTCGGTGGGCTGGCCGAACACCTCGCTGGCATCGCCGTCGGGCAATTCGTCGATCCGGATGATCTGCGCGGTGAGATTGTCCGCGCTGCCGTTTTCATAGGCCTGTTCGACGATCGATTTCGCCGCAGCATCGAGGTCGGCAGCGCCGTCCCTGATCGTCTTCGCGAGCTGCCGCGCCGGAACGTGCTCGTAGACGCCGTCGGTCACCAGCAGGAAGGTGTCGCCGCGCTCGAGCGGAAGGTTCTGATAGTCGATCTCGAGCTGCGGGTTCACGCCGAGCGCGCGGCCGAGATAGCTCTGCTGCGACGAGATCACGACGCGGTGGTCGTTGGTCAGTAGCTCGAGGCTGCTGCCGGCGACACGGTAGATCCTGCTGTCGCCGACATGGAACAGATGCGCGGTGGTCGAACGGATCACCAGCGCGCTGAGCGTGCAGACGTAGCCCTTGTCCTTGTCGTAGGGATTCTGGCTGCGCCGGGTTTGCGCGTGCAGCCAGGAATTGGTCGCCTCCAGCACCCGCTGCGCCGAGGTCTTCACCGACCAGGATTCCGAGGTGCAGTAGTAGTCGGTCAGGAAGCTCTTGACCGCGGACTCGGCGGCGACGCGGCTGACGCTGCTCGAGGAGATGCCGTCGGCGAGCACCACGGCGATGCCTTTCAAGCCGAGCAGCGGCTCCTCTGGGATCAAGACGCCGTGAAAATCCTGATTGGTGTCCTTGCGGCCCTGATCAGTGAATTGCCCGACCGATATGTTCAGCGCGCGCGGCATCGCCTCATGCAGGCCCAGTGGATCTCTCCCTGACAGGAGAGACCCATAAGCCGGCCAGGATCAAGCCGCGAGGCGCTGGCGCTTCGGCGCCGTCTTCACATGCGTCGTGTAGAGCGTCAGCCCGGTGAAGGCGAGGCCGCCGGCGAGGTTGCCCAGCACGGTCGGGATCTCGTTCCAGATCAAATAGTCCATGATCGAGAACTTCGCATGCAGCATCAGTCCGGACGGGAACAGGAACATGTTCACCACCGAATGTTCGAACACCATGTAGAAGAACACCAGGATCGGCATCCACATCGCGATGACCTTGCCGGGCACGGTCGTCGAGATCATGGCGCCGACGACGCCGGTCGAGACCATCCAGTTGCAGAGCATTCCGCGGATGAACAGGGTCGCCATGCCCGCCGCGCCATGCGCCGCGTAGCCCAGCGTTCGCGCCTCGCCGACATTTCCGATGGTCATGCCGACCTTGTCGGGCTCCTGCGTGAAGCCGAAGGTCGTCACGAACGCCATCATGAACGCCACCGTGAGTGCGCCGGCGAAATTGCCGACGAAGACGAGGCCCCAGTTGCGCAGCACGCCGCCGAGCGTGACCCCGGGGCGCTTGTCGAGCAGCGCGAGCGGCGAGAGCACGAACACGCCGGTCAAGAGATCGAAGCCCAGCAGATAGAGCATCACGAAGCCGACCGGAAACAGCAATGCGCCGACCAGCGGCTGGCCGGTGTTGACGTTGATCGTCACGGCAAACCAGGCCGCCAGCGCCAGGATCGCACCGGCCATGTAGGCACGGATCACGGTGTCGCGCGTCGACATGAAGATCTTGGATTCGCCGGCGTCCACCATCTTGGTGACGAATTCGGACGGTGCGAGATAGGCCATTCGTAAAGTCCCCTTGCGCAATTCGGCCGCGCCGGCTGCCTGCCGGAAGCGACGCGGGTTGGTTGAAATGCTCGTCCGTTCGGGGAGATGGGGTGCAACGATTGCTCGAGACGCCCGGGCCGGGCGCCTTGATCCCCTCACCTCGGCCTTCGCTGGCTTCGGCAATCCGGAGGACGGCAGTCGTCATTGACCAATGCAATCAAAAGCAATGGATATGCCAACCGGCGACAGGCTTGAAATCTACGTCAATACAATGAGTTAGATAACCGGCATGAGAACCATTCGGCGCGATGGCGCGGAATTATGCAGCATGCCCAGATGTCACCCAAGGGACGCGCCTCTCCATCCCCGCCATGCTGAGGAGCCGCGAAGCGGCGTCTCGAAGGATCGACGGCCACCAGCGGGGCCGATTCATCCTTCGAGGCTCGCTCCGCTCGCACCTCAGGATGACGGGGAGAAAGGTCAGATAGGTCGATGCGCGCCGCTACTTCACTTCACCTCGGTGCGGACCGGCGAGCCTTTCAGCCCGTTATTGTCGTAGGCCTTGCGCAGCGTGCCGTTGGCGATCGCATCCGTCATGAATTTCGTGGCAAACGCCGCAGCCAGCGGATGGTCGAGCGGCACTGCGACCGCGGTGACGGTCTGCTTGAAGGTCTCGTCGAGCACGCGGGTGCCCGGGATCTTCCTGGCCATCGCATTGAGCTGATCGCGCGACAACGCGAACGCATCGACCTCGCCGCTCTTCAACAGATTGAAGATCTCGTCATAGGTCTGATAGCCGGTGACCTTGGCGTGCTTGAGATGCGCGATCGCACCGCGCATCGTGGTGGTGGCATTGACGGCCGCGACCTTGACGCCGTCCTGATCCAGCGCGGCGAAATTCGCAATCGTCGAGCCCGGCTTGACGATATAGGTGGCATCGGCGACCTCGTAGATCGGCCCGAAGGTCATCCTGGTCTCGCGCTCGGGATCCCGGGGCAGGAAGGTGATGTCCCAGGTGTTGCTGGCCGCCGCCTCGCTGATCTGGCCGGAATTCTGGTGCACGACGTATTCAACGGGAACACCGAGCTGCGCCGCCATCTCGCGGCCGAGATCGACCGGCACGCCGGCATAACCGTTCTCGGTCCTGGTGCACCAGAACGCGCCGCCCGCCGGGCTGATCGCGATCGCGACCCGGAGCTTTCCGGTCGGTGCGATCTGATCCTTCAAGGCATCGGCGTTGGCGGACGTGGCCATGACAATCACTCCCAGAACGAGGCCGGCCAGACGCATCAGTCGAGACAACATCGGACGTCCTCCACGCCGGGTCTTGCACCCGGCCGGCGCGCAACAAACCGCACGAGGCCGCTTTGCGCAAGCGGCGGTTCGCGCAAGGAAGCTATCCGTATCGGCCTATTTGACGCGGATGGTGATTTTTTCGGAGACCACCGGCGGGTTGAATGGATAATGCTTGGCGTCGCCCAGCACCAGCTGCAAGGTATGCTTGCCGGGCGCCAGATCGAGCTGCGTCTCGGTCTGGCCCGCACCGAAGTGCTGGTGAGACTTGTCCGACGGGATCGGCTCATTCGGATTCAACGGCTCATCCACATCGATCAGAAGATGGTGATGGCCACTGTTCGGATATTCGTCGCCGGCATGGGTGACGCCCATGTTGCGCAGCCCGAAGCGGCACGCGAAGGGGCTTTTGAGCTTGGTTCCGTTGTGCGGCCAGATGAAATACAGCTTGGTGTCTTTCCCCGCCGGCTTGTTCTGCGCTGTGCCCGGACCGGCGAACAATGTCAGCGCCGCAGCCAGGGTGATCAAGCATGCACTCTTCATAGCCCCTCCATGAAACCTGGCGGTTACAGACGATCTGTCAGGGCGACAGCGCGACCCGGAAACCGTGGGTCGGGTAGCGAACATTGGTGTCGTAATTGTCGCGATTGGCCGGACGGACATAGCGCGCGTCGTTCTTCCAGGAGCCGGAACGAATGACATGGGAGCCGCAGTCGCCACCGAGCCACGCCGCACCGTCGGCCGGCGCGCCCTGGTAGTTCCTGTGCCAGCAATCCTCGACCCACTGATCGACACTGCCGCCCATGTCGTAAAGACCAAACGGATTCGGCTTGAAGCTGCCGACCTTGACCGGCTGTTCGGCGGCAGCATCACCACCGCAATCCTTGCAGCCGGCGTGGCCCGATTGCACCTGGTCGCCCCACCAGTATTTCGATTGCGTTCCGCCACGCGCCGCATATTCCCATTCGGCTTCGCTCGGCAGCCGATAGGCCTTCTTGGTCCCCTCGGCGAGCCAGGCGACATATTGCTTCGCATCGCTCCAGCTCACATTGGTGACCGGCAGGTCGTCCTTGCCACTGGCCGTGAAGCCGCAGGCCTTGGCTGCCGCGCAGGCATTCCATTCCCGCACGGTGACCGGATATTTGCCCATCGCGAACGGCTTGACCGTAACCTTTCGGATCGGCCGCTCGGAGGGATCGTCATTGCTTCCCATCGAGAAGCTGCCGCCCTGCAGCGCAACCATTTCGGGCTCCAGCACGGACGGTGCGGGACTGGCCGAGGGGGCGGCCTGGGGTGACGCCTGCTGGGTCGGTGCGGCGCTTGGGCTCGGACTTGCGGTTTGCACCGGCGCCGGGCTCGGTGCCGCCTGCGGCGCGGCGGTCGATGCCGGAGGCGCCTGCGCGACGTCGATCGGCTTGCTGCGCGGTTGCGCCAGCATGTACCACAGCACGCCGCCCGCGATGACTGAGACCGCCAGTCCGAGCAGCGTGAGCAGGATCGACTCGCGGCGCCGGCGCGTCCTCTGGTACGCGGCAGCGTCCGGCAACACGCGATAGACCCGGACCGGATCGGTGATGTTCTTGACCTTCTTGTCACCGAGCGATTCGTACCCGCAGACCATCTTGTGCTTGATCTGCTCGTAGATGCCACCGGAGATGAAGACTTCACCCGGCGCTGCGATCCCTTCCAGGCGCGAAGCCACGTTGACGCCATCGCCATAGATATCGTCGGCCTCGATGATGACGTCGCCGAGGTTGACGCCGATCCGGTACTCGATCCAGCGATCTCGCGCGACCGCCGCGTTGCGGCCGATCATGTTCTGCTGGATCACGATGCTGCACCGGACCGCCTCGACCGGACTGTCGAACATCGCGATAAAACCGTCGCCGGTGGTCTTGACCAGCTTGCCATGGTGCTCGGCAATGGTCGGCTCGATCAGATCGCGCTCGGCCCGCTTGACGCGGGTATGCGTCCCCTCCTCATCGAGCTGCATCAGCCGGCTGTAGCCGGCGATATCGCCGACAACGATCGCCGCCAGGCGCCGCGGCATCGAAGTTCCGGGCGGCTGTGTATTGTCGGACTGTGACCGGCCTGACTTGAAATCGCGAATTTCGCCCATGGCGCTCCGGCTGCTCCACAAATTACGTGCTCGCGGCGCAACCGGCGCCTTCGTCCCCGAGGCCCGGCTCAATTTACCACAGCTGCGGGTCGGAACAAAGTTGTTGAAGCGTGACCAAGTCACGGATACCGCAGCACAGAGCAGCGCGCCCGCCAGCCGGCGGGTGCGCATCGCGCCATGGCAAGTGGGCGCAAAACGCTCGGTATCAGCCCCCTTGCGCGGCCGGCGTGCGGATCTCGCGCGGCAGGATGATCGCGGCCGCAATCGCCAGCAGGCATAGCCCCGCGAACGCGCGCAGCATCATGGAGAAGCCGCCCTGGTCATACAGCCAGGCCACCAGGCCGACGGATGCCCCCGCCGCGGTGAAGCCGACGAAATAGCGCACCGCATAGGCACGCGAGCGCCATTCCTCGGTGGTGTATTTTCCGACCATGGCATCGTTCACCGTGACCTGGCCGAACGCGCCCATCACGATGCCGATCGAGACCACGATCAGCGGCAGATTGGACAGGCTCGCCGCGAAATAGAGGAACGGCGCCAGCATGAACGACAGCGGCAGCGCCACCGTCTTCAGCGAATGTTTGTCGAGCAGCCTGCCGATCGTGTACTGCGTCATCGCGCCGAACACATAGACCCCGGCCGCGATCACGCCGAGCAGCGCCGGGCTCCTGGTCAGATCTGCGAGCCGTTCCGCGAACAGCTTGGGCAACGCCACCGTCACCGCGTTGAACGTGGTCGAGATCGCGATCACCACGATCACGAGCGACAGCACCACGCGCCACATGTCTTCCTTGGCGACCCGCGCCTGCGCTGCGGCCTGCCTTGAGCCCTTGCGGTCCTCATGCACCACCGTCATCGCAAAGGCGATGCCGATCAGCACGGTGACCACGCCGGGCACGATGAAGGCCCAGCGCCAGCCGAGATACTGGCCGATCACGCCGGTGACCAGCGCCGAGGAGGCAACCCCGAGATTGCCCCAGACGCCGTTGATCCCCATCTGGGCGCCGAGCTTCTCGGCGTAGGACACGATCATCGCGGTACCGACCGGATGGTAGATCGAGGCGAAGATGCCGATCGCGAGCAGCGCCGCGCCGAGCTGCAGCGGCGTCTGCACGAAACCGACCGAGATCATCGACAGGCCGATGCCGACGAAGAAGATCACCATCATGTGGCGTCGGCTCCAGCGGTCGCCGAGCCAGCCCGTGATCAACGAGCCGGCGCCGAAGGCGATGAAGCCAGGCGTCGCATAGGGCAGGAGCTCCGAATAGGCCATGCCGAGCGCCGGGCCCATGATGATGACGGCGGCGGCGAAAATCAGCATCGCATAATGATCGATGAAATGGCCGGCGTTGACGAAGGTGATCACCCGGCTGGGACTATTCATGGCACGTCTCTCACGCGATTCTTCCATTGCTCGAAAATAGGTTATAGGTGCTTGTCCTGACGGGATGTCGCCAATGACTATCGCTGAGCCGCCAATAAGAGCCCTGCACCAGGACCGGCGCGTCACCGGCGACGGCGTCCACATGGTCGCGCGCAACTACCCGAAGGGCATCCGCCTCGACCCGCACATGCATCGCGAGGCGCAGCTGGTTTATGCCGCCAGCGGTACCATGCAGGTGACGACACCGAAGGGCCGCTGGCTTGTGCCGCCGGATCGCGCGGTGTGGGTCCCAGCCCTGCTCCCGCACGCGATCGACGTGCTCGCCGACATCGAGATGCGCACGCTGTATTTCGACCAGGCCTGGCTCGCGCGCGAACAACGCAGCGGCAGCCTCGACCATGAATTCGTGGTGCGGGTCTCGCCGCTGGTGCATCAGGCGATCCTAGCGCTGTTCGACGCCTCATGCGGACGCGAGCGCACCGACCTGCTGATCAGGCTCGTGATGCTGGAGCTGCACCAGGCCGAGGATTCCGCGACCTTCATCCCGCTGCCGCAGGAACCGCGCTGCCGCCGCGCCGCCGACATCGTGCTGGCCGATCCGACCAGGGACCATGAGATCGATGCACTGGCACGCATGGTCGGCACCTCGGCGCGGACGCTGTCACGCCTGTTCTCGGCGGAGACGCAACTCTCCTTCAAGAGCTGGTGCCAGCGCGCCCGGATCGCAGCGGCGATCGAACGCCTGTCGACCGGCGCGAACGTCTCGGTCAAGCAGGTCGCCTCCGACCTCGGTTATGCCAGCGTGCCGGCATTTTCGCACGCGTTCCGCCAGGTTACCGGCAAGACACCGACCGCGTTCGCGGAGAAGCAGTGACGCTCGTCATAGCGGGCTTGACCCGCGTATCCATCAACCTTCAAAGAAATTCTTTCCAAAGAGATGGATGGCCGGGTCAAGCCCGGCCATGACGAGCTATCTAGCTGCGACATATTTCCGTACGATCCATGCGCTTGATTGCAGTCCTCCCGACCTTAAATCCCGTGTAAGGTCCGGCTTCACTGGATACGACCTGCTGGATACGACCGACACATGGCCAACGCCTTCTTCTCCGACCTGCTCTCGACGATTTCCGAACGCGGCCGCGTCCTGCTCGGCCGCGCCAGCCCGGCCGACGACAAGCAGGATGCTTCCGAACTTCTGGAATTGTGCGAGGCGCTGCTGTCCGGCCGCGGCGAGGCCTCCGGCACCGCGATGGCGCGCGAAGTGCTCGACCGGTACCACCACCTCGATGCCGCCGGACGGCTGTCGTTCTTCCAGACGCTGGCGCGCGATTTCGGACCCGATCACGCCCGGCTGGCGCAGGCGATCGACGCCTGGCGCGCCAAAACCGATGGCGAGGACGCCAGCGACCTGCATTTCGCCTCCGAGCCGCGCCGCCAGGAATTGATCCGCCGACTCAATCGCGCGCCGGGCGGCACCGGCGAGCTGGTGTCGATTCGCTCGGATCTGCTTTCATTGATGAAGGGCAACAAGGACCTCGCCGCGCTCGATCGCGACGTGGTGCATCTGCTCTCGTCCTGGTTCAACAGGGGATTCCTCGTGCTGCGCAGGATAGACTGGTCGTCTCCGGCCAATATTCTGGAGAAGATCATCCGCTATGAGGCCGTGCACGAGATCCGCGATTGGGATGACCTGCGCCGCCGCATCGATCCGATCGATCGCCGCTGCTACGCGTTCTTCCATCCGGCGCTGGCCGACGAGCCGCTGATCTTCGTCGAGGTCGCGCTGACCGAGGCCATCCCGGGCGCGATCGCACCGCTGCTTGCCGAAGAGCGCGAGCCGGTTCCGGTCGAGAAGGCCCGCACCGCGGTGTTCTATTCGATCTCCAACACCCAGCGCGGCCTCGGCGGCATCTCGTTCGGCAGCTTCCTGATCAAGCAGGTGGTCGAGGAGCTGCGCCGCGAATTGCCCAAGCTCGACAATTTCGTGACGCTGTCGCCGGTGCCCGGCTTCATGCAGTGGGTCAAGCAGGCCGACGACGTGCCGCTCACCGATGAGGACCGCCAGCTGCTGGAAAGCCTCGGCAAGCCGGACTGGTTCGAGAACGCCGAGCTCGCCACGCAGCTGCGCGCCGTGCTGGAGCCACTCGCCGCCTATTATTTCCTGAGAGCGCGCACGCCGAAGGGCCGGCTGATCGATTCGGTCGCGCGCTTCCATCTCGGCAATGGCGCGCGGCTGGAGCGGATCAACTGGCTCGGCGACCTCTCGCCCAAGGGCCTGCGCGAATCCGCCGGCGTCATGGTCAACTACCTCTACCGCCTCGACGACATCGAGAAGAACCACGAGGCCTATGCCAACAACGGCGAGGTGATCGCCTCGAGCGCGGTGAAGAAGCTCTTGAAGGGCGAAGGCCGGCGGCTGCTGGACATGCGGTTGTCGTAAGCAGCCGCCTGCATCACGCGGTCGCGGATCGCGGCCGCAACCCCGCCGGCAGATGCGCTTCGAGCCAGGCCGCGATCGCGCGCTCGTTGCGATGGTAGAGCAGGCCCGCGGCGATCACGCCAATTCCGATCAGCGACAGCGAGAACGGAAACCACAGCGAGTCCTTGAAGACGACGTCGGCGAGGTGTCCGAGATAGAGGCAGATGCCGAACGCGCCGAACACCGCATAGGCGCGCCGCATCAGGATCACGGCGATCGCGACGAGACCGATGTTGAGCAGGCAGTAGATCGCCTTGCTCAATTCGGTCGAGCCTTCGGAGGCGCTGATGCCGCCCCAGAATGCCATCAGGCCGAACAGATGCAGCCAGAACGCAAAGTCGCCGTTGCGGCTGCGATAATCCACGATCCACGCCACCGCGAGGACGGCCAATCCGAACCACACCGACACCCGACGCCGCATCTCGAAATCGGCATAGGCGGTGCCGCTGAACCACGGCGCCAGATCCATCGACATGAACCACAACGCGACCGAGATGATCGCGACGATGAAGGCGAAGCGGTAGTAGCGCAGCGCGACGATGCCGGCGGCAATTGTTGCGATCTCCATGAATATCCAGCTGCCCTTCACCCAGACATAGAAGTCCTGCACGGTTCCGGGCTTGCCGAACTTGCCCCACCAGCCGAGTTCGTCCTGGATGCCGTAGACCGCGAGCGGCGCCATCGAGACCGCGATCGCGATCAGCAGTCCGCCGGGAACCCGCAAATTCTTGCCGTACCAGAGGTGATGACCCGCCACGGCGAATGCAGTGGCGTAGGCGATCGCGCAGGCCGTGAGCGCCCGACCGCCCATCTGGGTGAAGGCCAGGGTCGAGAACAGGCCCATGGCGCCGATCACGATCAGCGCGCCGGCATACCAGAGCACGTGAGCGGCATCGAACCTGGCTGGCGGGCTTGCGTCATCGGCCGTGCCTTGCCCGGCAGTGCCGGCGAGGAAGGCGAGCAGCCGCTCCAGATCAGCCGCGCTGATCACCCCGGCATCTGCGGCTTCCCGGAGATTCTTTGCTGAATATGGCATGCGGCGATCCTCATGACCGGTTCCAGGCGCCTTCCGGGGATCCGGACAGCACGCCCTCCCGAATGAGTATAGCGCAACGTGAGCAACGTTCAATTATTTCTTGAGCGCCGCTCACATAATTTTGCGAGCGAACTCAACCCTCCTGCGGCCGCCGATCCGCACCGGCCGGGCTGGATCAGTCGGCCAGCGCCTTCATTTCCGCATAGAGGTCGGACTTGCTCTCGAAGCCGATGCCCGGCAGCTCCGGCATCACGATGTGGCCGTTCTCGACCCGCACACCGTCCGGGAACCCGCCATAGGGCTGGAACAGGTCGGGGTAGCTCTCATTGCCGCCGAGGCCGAGGCCGGCCGCGATGTTGAGCGACATCTGATGGCCGCCATGCGGGATGCAGCGGCTCGGCGACCAACCGTGGGTCTTCAGCACCGCGAGCGTGCGCTGATATTCGCAGAGTCCGTAGGACAGCGCGCAGTCGAATTGCAGCCAGTCGCGGTCCGGCCGCATGCCGCCGTAACGGATCAAATTGCGCGCATCCTGGTGACTGAACAGGTTCTCGCCGGTCGCCATCGGGCCGGGATAGAATTCGGCCAGCGCGGCCTGCAATGCATAATCGAGCGGATCGCCGGCCTCCTCGTACCAGAACAGCGGATACTCCCGCAGCATCTTGGCGTAGGCGATCGCGGTCTCCAGATCGAAACGGCCGTTGGCATCGACCGCAAGCTGCGCCTCGGTGCCGATCTCCTTCAGCACGGACTCGATGCGCTCGCGATCCTCGGCGAGCGGCGCGCCGCCGATCTTCATCTTCACGACGTTGTAGCCGCGGTCGAGATAGCCGCGCATCTCCTTGCGCAGCGCGCCGAGGTCCTTGCCCGGATAGTAATAGCCGCCGGCGGCGTAGACGAAGACGCGCGGATTGGCAGTCAGGCCGTGGCGCTCGGCGAGCAATCGGAACAGCGGCTTGCCTGCGATCTTTGCGACTGCGTCCCACACCGCCATGTCGATGGTGCCGACCGCGACCGAACGCTCGCCATGGCCGCCCGGCTTCTCGTTCGACATCAGCGTCGACCAGACCTTGTCCGGATCGAGGTTGGCGCCATCAGCATCGAGCAGCGATTTCGGATCGGCTTCCAGGAGGCGCGCCGCAAAGCGCTCGCGGATGAGACCGCCCTGCCCGTAGCGGCCGTTGGAATTGAAGCCATAGCCGACCACCCGCCTGCCGTCGCGCACCACATCGGTGACAACGGCAACCAGGCTCGTGGTCATCTTGGTGAAGTCGATATAGGCGTTGCGGATCGGCGAGGAGATCGGTTTCGTCACCTCGCGGACGTCGACGATGCGGACGGACATGGGCTCAATCCTTTGACGCGTGAGTGCTTAGCTTCTCGTCATGCCCGGGCTTGTCCCGGGCATCCACGTCTTTCGCCGGTGACGTCCCAAGACGTGGATGGCCGGGACAAGCCCGGCCATGATGACGTCAAAAAGCGAGTAATCAGGACTTCGCCTTGTCCTTGAAATACGGCTCGACCGGCCCGTGCACCTTGATGGTCAGCGGATTGCCGTAACGGTCCTTGGCGTTGCCAGCGGTGACCCGCACCCAGCCTTCGCTGATGCAGTACTCCTCGACATTGGTCTTCTCGGCACCCTTGAATCGGATGCCGACATCGCGGGCAAGAATCTCCGCGTTGTAATACGGGCTGTTCGGATCGACCGAGAGGCGGTCGGGGAATTCGTCGTTGGTGGTGTCGTCGCTCATAGCAGCGCCTCGATGTCCTTCTTCAATCCTTCGGGCCGGGCGGTCGGCGCATGCCGCGCCACGACCTTGCCGGAGCGATCGACCAGGAACTTGGTGAAGTTCCATTTGATCGACGGCCCGAGCAGGCCCGACTTCTCACGTTTCAGGTATTCGTACAATGGATGCGCGCCACTGCCGTTGACGTCGATCTTGGCGAACATCGGAAACGTCACGGCGTAGTTGGTCTCGCAGAACGTGGCGATCTGCTTCGCATCGCCAGGCTCCTGCGCACCGAACTGGTTGCAGGGAAAGCCGAGCACGGCAAAGCCGCGCGGTGAGAGACCGGCGTACAGCTCCTGGAGGCCCTTGTATTGCGGCGTGAACCCGCAGGCGCTCGCCGTGTTGACGATCAGCAGCACCTGCCCCTCGAACTGCCGCAGCGGCATGTCCTCACCGGCGAGCGATTTTGCGGTGAAATCGTAGACCGTCGCCATCGTTCCTCTCTTATTTGCGCATGATCTCCGCGCAAACGCGTTCCGCGTTTGTCGCGAGGGAAAACCGGTACCCACTTTTCCGGATCATGCGCTAGACCACCGGATCGATTGGAGAGGACGGCGTGCCGCCGGCCTCGATCGCCTCGCCTGCCGCAAGGCAGAGATCCTCGCGGTAGCGGCCCGCCACCAACTGCACGCCGACCGGAATCCGTCCCACCAAGCCGGTGGAGACGACGAGCCCGGGAAGCCCCATGAAGGGGATCGCGATCTGCGGCAGCTGCGCGTGCCACACCCGCGCGAACGACGCCTCGTCCTTGCGGTCGAGATGATCGGGGAACGGCAGCTCGCCGGAGACCGGCATCAGCAGCACCGGATATTTGTCGAGGAAAGTAAACCAGTCGCGCGTCAGCGTGGCGCGCCGGGTCAGCGCCTGCGACAGGTCGAACGGATGCACGCGGGCGCGAACGCCGCGGAGGCAGGCCAGCGCGCCGGGATCGCCCTCGCGCTCGGCGAAGGCGAGCTGGGCCTCGTAGCCGTCGCCGAGCCAGAGCCGGGTCTGGATCTCGGCCGCCTCGCGCAGCGACGGGGTGTCGTCGATCTCCTCGACGATCCAGCCTGCCTCTCGCAGTCGCTTGCCGGCATCGGCCACCGCGGCGACCACTTCCGGCACCGGGTTGAGGCCGTCAGGATTGAGGCACATCGCAACGCGCTTCTCGCGCGGCGGTCCCTCGAGCGGCACCGGCGCGTACCAGGGGTCGCGATAGTCAGGCGCCGACATCGCCGCGAGCGAGATCCGCAGATCGTTGACGGTTCGCGCCAGCGGGCCCGAGACCGCGCTGATCTGCGGCCCGATCGGCCGCTCCGGCAATGCCGGGTTGAAGGCCGGGATGCGGCCCATGCTCGGCCGAAGGCCGTGCACGCCGCAGGCATAGGCCGGATAGCGGACCGAGCCCGCGATATCGGTGCCGTGCGCGATATGGCCGATGCCGGCCGCGACCGCGGAGCCCGCGCCGCCCGACGAGCCACCGGGCGTGATGCCGGGATCGCGCGGGTTCTTGGTGTCGCCGTGAATGAGGTTGGTGGTGAACCAGCGATAGGACACCGCCGGACAATTGGTGCGGCCGAGCAGCACCGCGCCGGCCTTGCGCAGATTGGCGACCACCGGATTGTCGACCTTGGCGATCAGGTCGCGCTGCGCCTTCAGCCCGTTGGTGGTGGCGTAGCCCTCCTGGTCGACATTGACCTTGATGGTGATCGGCACGCCGGCGAGCGGCCCGACCGCCTCATTGCGCGCAATTGCCGCATCGATCTTCGCAGCCTGCGCCAGCACGTCGTCCGGCCGGTGATCGACCACCGCGTTGATCTTCGGATTGACCGCGTCGAGCCGGGCGAGCCCGGCCTCCGCCGCCTCCTTCGCCGAGACCTTCCTGGATTTGATGAGGGAGGCGAGCTCGGCCGCCGACAGACGCCAAATATCCTGCATGAGACACTCCGTATGACGCAGGCGTTTTAGCCCCACACGAAGGGCAAGGCCAGCTTCCCGCCGCCCGATGTTTCAGCGGACATGCGCGATGTAATGGGCAAGGTCGCCGATCTGCTCCTTGGCCACCGTCTGCATCACGTCGGCCATGGTGGCGTCGTAGCCGTGGCGGCTGTTGTCCTTGTATTCGGCCAGCGTCTTGGCGAGGTAATCCTCGCGCTGGTTGGCGATCCGCGGGACGTTCTCCTTGCCGGAGAAATCGGTGTTGTGGCAGGTGTTGCAGCGGTTCTGCTGCGCCAGCGCCTGGCCACGCGCCATCCGCGCGGGATCGCCGGCATCCGTGGGCGGCGTGGGCTTCGGCAAGGTGGCGATGAAATCGGAGAAGGCGCGCAGATCGTCGTCGGTCATCGACTTCGCCATCTCGTTCATCGGGTCGAACACCCTGAGCTTCTCGCGAAACATGAACAGCTGGATCAGCGCATAGGGCGCCTGCTGGCCGCCGAGCGACGGCGTGTTCTCGGTTTCCGACGTGCCGTGCTCGCCATGGCAGGCGAAGCACGCAGCAGCACGCTCCTGGATGGTCTCGGCATTGGCGGAAAAGCTGAGAGCGGCCAGCGCCGCGACGATTGCGAGCTTGCGCATCGGTCCATCCTTGCATGCAGTTCAAAAAGAAAATCGGGGGCAGCACGCGCTGCCCCCGATCGCTGGTTTCAACTTACTGGTTGGCGACCTTCGGCTTGCCGTAGCTGACGCGATAGACCGCGCCATTCCAGTCGTCGGAGACCAGCAGCGAGCCGTCCTTCAGCAGCATCACGTCGACCGGGCGGCCGACATACTTGTTGTCCTCGAGGAAGCCGGTCATGAACGGCTCGATCGACTTCACGGTGCCGTCCTTGTTGAGCCTGACGACGACGACGTCACCGCCCTGCTTCTGCGACTTGTTCCAGGAGCCGTGACGCGCGACGAAGATCACGTTCTTGTAGGTCTTCGGGAACATGCTTCCGGTGTAGAAGCGCATGCCGAGCGAGGCGGTATGCGGGCCCATCAGGCCGACCGGCGGCGTATAGTCCTTGCAGTTCTTGCCCCAGCCGAGCTCCTGGTCGATGATGTTGCCCTGGTAGCAGAACGGCGCGCCGAAATCCTCGCCCGCCTTGGTGACCCGGTTGAGCTCGTCTTCCGGCACCGTCTCCGACAGCCAGTCGCGGCCGTTGTCGGTGAAGTACATCTGCTTGGTCTCGGGATTCCAGTCGAAGCCGACCGAGTTGCGCACGCCGAGCGCATAGACCTCGGCGCCGGAGCCATCGAGATTCATGCGGCGGATCTGGCCGTGGTCGGCGTCATGCAGCACGTTGTTGCCGGGCTGGCCGACCGGGACATAGAGCTTGTTGTCGGGACCGATGGCGATGAACTTCCAGCCATGCGCCTCGTCCTTCGGCAGCTTGTCGTAGATGACGGTCGGCTTCGGCGGGTTGTCCAGATTGTCCTCGATCTTGTCGATCTTGGAGACCTTCGACAGCTCGGCGATGTAGAGCGTGCCGTCCTTGAAGGCGACGCCGTTCGGGCGATAGAGGCCGGAGGCGATCACCCTGACCGAGCGCTTGCCGTCCTTGTTGACGATTGCATAGACCTTGTCGACGAGCCGGCTGCCGACGAACACGGTGCCCTTGTCGCCGAGCGCCAGCGAGCGCGCATTGGCCATCCCTGCGGCATAGACCTCGACATTGAAGCCGGCCGGCACCTTCAGCTTGGCGAGCGGCAACTTGTCAGGCGCGGCCGGCAGCGGCGGCGGCGCCACCGGCGCGAGCTTGGCGGCGG
>NZ_JACMYK010000050.1 GCF_020889785.1 Bradyrhizobium acaciae | reverse complement strand
GACCGGCGCCGGCGCATTCTGGGCCAGCGCACTGCCGACGCCCGTCACGGCGGCGGCGGAAGCCGCGAGCCCTTGGACAAGCGTTCGTCGGGAAACGTTCGTGTCGCGCCGCGGTTGTTTCTGGTCGCTTCGTGGTTCTGTTTGATCGCTCCGCTCGTGGCGTGTCATCGCATCCTCCCGCTACTGTTGGCCGGCCGTTGATCCGGCCTGGCTCATGGGAGGTTAGACTGCTCGCGCCGAGGTTGCGAGTGACGGTTTTTCATCGCAGCGGGCGGAAATCTCACATTGTTGCGATGCCGCCTCCGTCATCGCAGTGTGAGAAGGCAAAAGCGCTGTACTCGCCACAAGCCCTCTTCGTTCGTTTGGTGCACACGTCGCGCCACATTCACAACTGTCGTCCCTGCGAACGCAGGGACCCATACGCCGCGGCGGGTGTTGTGAATGGGGCTCGTCGTTCCAGCATAATGCAACAATGAACATTCGTGGTTATGGGTCCCTGCGTTCGCAGGGACGACACTGAGTATGTTGCGCGATTTGTGAGGCAAACTCCGTTGACTCGCAATTGTCGGCTACGTGGACAAGCTCAATCCGGCCGGATCATCTCGAACATGTTTTCCGGCTTGATCTCGAAATAGTCGCCACGGCGGCCGGCGCGGACGATCGGGTGTGCGAGACCGGTCTGATAGACGCCGTCCTTGATGAAGGCCTTGTCGATGTGCACGGCGACGACCTCGCCGAGCGTCAGCCAGGCCTCGGCCTTCTTGCCGTCGGCGCCCTGGAGCTGGACGATCTGGCTCACCTTGCATTCGAACGACACCGGGCTCTCGGCGACGCGCGGCACGTTGACGAGCTTGCCGGCGACCTGCGTCAGCCCTGCGAGCTTGAACTCGTCGACATCGCGGGCGACATGCGCCGCGGTCGCGTTCATGTGCTTCGCCAGATCCATCGTCGCCAGATTCCAGACGAACTCGCCGGTGTCCTGGATGTTGGCGACGCTGTCCTTCCAGTTGGTGGAGGAGAAGCCGATGATCGGCGGCACGTAGCAGAAGGCGTTGAAGAAGCTGTAGGGCGCGAGGTTGACGTTGCCGCCCTTGTCACGCGAGGAGATCCAGCCAATCGGCCGCGGCGCCACGATGGCGTTGAACGGATCGTGCTTCAGGCCGTGGCCGTTCTTCGGCTCGTAGAAGTGCAGGTCTTTTGCGGTCACGGGCGCCCCTTCTCACGGTAGCCCGGATGAAGCGCAGCGTAATCCGGGACTCGTCTCACAAGCGGATGAATACCCGGATTGCGCTGCGCTTCATCCGGGCTAAGATGTCGCTTCGCTTGCAATGCGGGAAGAGTCAACTGACGAAAACGTCAGTGCTGGCGCTCAGTTCGCGCGGGCGCGCGGCGACAGGCCGGCGATGACGAAATCGATCATCTGGTCGATGGTCGGGCCCGGCTTGGTGGCGCATTGGGCGATCATCTGCGGATGGAAGAACCGCATCATCGCCGTGCAGGCGCAAAGTGCGGCGACCTCCAGATCCTCGACCTCGAATTCGCCCAAGGCCACACCCTGCGCGATCACCTCGCCAATGATGTTTCCGATCAGCTCCATATGGGCGACGCAGACTTCCCAGTCCTCCTGCATCGCGATCTCGACCATCTCGTGCAGCTTGGAATCGCCGACATAGCGCTCGGTGTTCATGCGATTGATGGTCGTCATCATCTGGCGCAAGCGCGTCGCCGCCGGGCCCTCCGACCGCGCGATGCGCTGCGCCTCGATCTCGACCTCGCCCATCAGGCCGCGCGCCACGCCTTCGTGGATCGACTTCTTCGAATCGAAGAAGCGATACACATTGGCGGGGCTCATCCGCAGCTCTTTGGCGATGTCGGCGACCGTGGTCTTCTGGTAGCCGATCTGCCGGAACAAGCGCTCCGCCACCACGAGAATCCGCTCGCGGGTGTCGGTTTCGCTATGTTCATGGATCAGCGTCATGTTGGCCTGCTGCTCAATCTTCAATTATTCGGCCGCCTCAGCAAGCGGAAATGCGAGTTCTCCCTTACCGGCATGCTGCGGCGCAGTATTGGTTTGCTCGGGGCCGCTCTCCTCGAGGGTCTTGCGGAACCAGAGGGCGTAAAGGCCCGGCAGATACAGCAAGGTCAGGAAAGTCGCAACAAACAAACCACCCATGATGGTGATCGCCATCGGGCCCCAGAACGCCGAGCGCGACAGCGGGATCATGGCCAGGATCGCGGCGAGCGCGGTCAGCACCACAGGCCGGGCGCGCCGGACGGTGGCCTCGACGATCGCCTCGCGCCGGGTCAGGCCGGACGCCACGTCGCTCTCGATCTGATCGACCAGGATCACGGTGTTGCGCATGATCATGCCGGCGAGCGCGATCAGGCCGAGCAGCGCCACGAAGCCGAATGGCTGGTTGGCGACGTTGAGCCCGAGCGAGGCACCGACGATGCCGAGCGGCGCGGTCAGGAACACCAGCGTCAGGCGCGAGAAGCTCTGCAGCTGGATCATCAGCAGCGTCAGCATCACCATCACCATCACCGGGAAGAGGATGAAGATCGACGCATTGCCCTTGGCGGATTCCTCGAACGCCCCGCCCGGCTCGATCCGGTAGGCCGGCTCGAGATGGGCCTGGATATCCTTCAGCTTCGGCGAGATCTGGTTGGTGACGTCGGGCGCCTGCACGCCGTCGACGACATCCGAGCGCACGGTGATCGCCATGTCGCGGTTGCGCCGCCACAGGATCGGCTCCTCATGCGCATATTCGATCTTGGCAATCTGCTGCAGCGGCACGGCGACGCCGTTGCGGGTGGTGATGGTGAGATCGCCGACGCGGCCGAGATCGAGCCGCTCGGACGGCACCGCCCGGGCGACCACGCCGACCTTCTCGATGCCGTCGCGGATCGTGGTGACTGGCGCGCCCGAGATCAGCATCGCCAGCGCCTGCGAAACGTCCTGCGGGGTCAGGCCGAGTGCGCGCGCCCGATCCTGGTCGACGGCGAGCTTCAGATAGGGCGACTGCTCGTTCCAGTCGAGCTGCACGTCCTTGACGTTCTTGTTCTGGCGCATGACGTCGCGGACCTGATAGGCGATGTCGCGCACCTTGTTGGCATCCGGCCCGATTACGCGGAACTGGACCGGGAAGCCGACCGGCGGACCGAAATTGAAGCGGTCGACCCGGACCCGCGCCTCGTTCAGCGCGCCGTCGGCGGCGGCCTGCTCGATCTTGGCCTTGACGCGCTCGCGCGCCTCGACGTTCTTGGCGAGGATGACGATCTCGGCGAACGCCTCGTTCGGCAGTTGCGGGTTGAGGCCGAGCCAGAAGCGCGGCGAGCCCTGGCCGACGTAAGCCGTGTAGGTCTGGATGTCGTCGTCGCCCTTCAGCAGCCCTTCGGCCTTCTTCACTGCCTTCTCGGTGACGTTGAAGGCCGTGCCTTCCGGCAGGCGGAGTTGCAGGAACAACTCGGGCCGCTCCGACAGCGGGAAGAACTGCTGCTGGACGTGGCCGAAGCCCACGATCGCGGCGACGAACACGCCGACGGTCGCGACCACCACCTTGATGCGGTGATCGACGCACCACTGCACGACGCTGCGCAGGCCGCGATACATCCGCGTCTCGTAGATCGCGTGCGGATCGTGGTTCTGGTGCACCTTGATGTTGGGCAGCAGCTTGACGCCGATATAGGGCGTGAAGATCACCGCGACGAACCATGAGGCGACCAGCGCGATCGCCACGATCCAGAAGATGCCGCCGGCATATTCGCCGACCGCCGAATTGGCAAAGCCGATGGGGAGGAAGCCAGCGGCTGTGACCAGCGTCCCCGTGAGCATCGGAAACGCAGTAGATTCCCAGGCAAAGGACGCCGCCTTCATGCGGTCCCAGCCCTGTTCCATTTTCACCACCATCATCTCGACCGCGATGATGGCGTCGTCGACCAGAAGGCCGAGCGCAATGATCAGCGCGCCGAGCGTGATGCGGTGCAGGTCGAGCGACATCGCGTTCATCACGATGAAGACGATGCCGAGCACCAGCGGCACCGACAGCGCGACCACGATGCCGGTGCGCCAGCCGAGCGCGACAAAGGAGACGAACAGCACGATCGCCAGCGCCTCGACAAAGGAGTGCACGAACTCGCCGACGGCGTGCTCGACCACCTTGGGCTGGTCGGCGATCTGCTGGACGTCGATGCCCTGCGGCACCGCCTTCAGGAACTCGGCGGTGGCCTGCTGGACCTCCTTGCCGAGCTCGAGGATGTTGGCGCCCTTGGCGGTGACGACGCCGATGCCGAGCGCGGGCTTGCCTTCCTGGCGCACCTTGAAGGTCGGCGGATCGACATAGCCGTGGCTGACGGTTGCGATATCGCCGAGCCGGAACACGCGGCCGTTGCTCTCGACCGGCGTCTCGGAGACCGCCTTGACGCCGTCAAGCGCGCCGGTGACGCGCAGCGGCACGCGCTGCGAGGAGGTCTCGACGGTGCCGGCCGGCGTGACGTTGTTCTGCTTGGCGAGCGAATCGAACAGCGCCTGCGGCGTGATGCCGAGCGTCGCGAGCTTGGCATGCGAGAACTCGACGAAGATGCGCTCGTCCTGGGTGCCGTAGAGGTCGATCTTGGTGACTCCAGGCACCTTCAGCAGGCGCTGGCGGAAGCCTTCGGCGACCTTCTTCAGCTGCGCATAGTTCGCGCCGTCGCCGGTCATCATATAGAGGATCGAATCGACGTCGGAGAATTCGTCGTTGACGACGGGACCGAGGATGCCGGAGGGCAGCTCGCCCTGCACGTCGACCAGCTTCTTGCGCAGCAGATAGAAGAGATAGGGCACGTCCTTCGGCGAGGTCGAATCCTTGAACGAGACCTGCATGGCCGTGAAGCCCGGCTTGGAATAAGTCTGCACCTTGTCGAAGAACGGTAGTTCCTGCAGCTTCTTCTCGATCGGATCGGCGACCTGCATCTGCATTTCCTGCGAGGTCGCGCCCGGCCACATCACCGAGACGTTCACCACCTTGACGGTGAAGAACGGGTCTTCGGCGCGACCGAGCTTCTCATAGGAGAAGAAGCCGGCGACGCCGAGGATGATCATCAGGAACAGCACCAGCGTCGGATGGCTGACCGCCCAGGCTGAAAGGTTGAAGCGCTTCATCGAACTCTCCAGGTCCAAATCGTCTCGACTTCAATCGTCATTGCGAGCGAAGCGAAGCAATCCATTCTTCAGGTCGCGGCGACGTGGATTGCTTCGTCGCTCCGCTCCTCGCAATGACGCGGGACTAAAACGACAGCGACGACACGACCCGCACCTTCTGGCTCGGATCGAGTTTCTGCACACCGAGCGCGACCACCTTGGCGCCATCGTCGACACCGCCGGAGATCACGACGTTATTGCTCTCATAGGCCTTCACCTTGACCGGCTTCAGCGCGATGTCGCCCTTGTCGTCGACGATGTAGAGCGAGGGATCGCCGCCCTGGCTGTACAGCGCCGACAGCGGCAGCTTCGCCACCCGCTCGCTCGCCTTGTCGGCCAAGGTCAGCGTCGCGGTCATGCCGAGCGAGACCGCCTCGTCGGCATCCGGCAGCGAGAATTTTGCGAGATAGGTGCGGGTGGCCGGATCGGCCTGCGGCGCGACCTCGCGCAGCCTGGCGGCGTAGGTCTTCTTCGCATCCGACCACAGCGTCACCGTGGCAACGCCCGACCTGGCACGAGCGAGAAGCGTCTCGGGGATCGCGACGACGGCTTCCTTCTCGCCAAGTCGGGCGACACGGATCGAGGCCTGGCCCGCGGCAACCACCTGGCCGGGCTCGATCATGGTCGCTGTGACGACACCCCGGGTGTCGGCCACCAGCGTTGCGTAAGAGAGGGAGTTCCTGGTCAGTTCGACCGAGCGCTCGGCGCGGTTCAACCGCGCGCGGGCCTCGTCGCCGGCAGCCTTGGCCGAATCGAGCGCCGCATCGGTGGTCCAGCCCTTGACCTTCAGATCCTTGGCGCGCTGCTCGGCGGCCGCGGCCTGCGCCAGCACGCCGGTGGCGGCGCGGAACTCGGCCTCCGCCTGCTCGGCCTGCAGCTTCAGGTCGACCTCGTCGAGGGTAGCCAAGGGCTGGTCGACGTCGACTGTCTGTCCGACTTCGACCAGCCGCTTGGCCACCTTGCCGGCAACCCGGAAGCCCATATCGGCTTCGATACGGGGCTTGATGGTGCCGACAAAGCTGCGCTCAGGGGTTTCGGCTTCGTAATGGACGGTCGCCACCAGGACGGGGCGTCCGGGATCGGCGGTTTCGGCTGCCTTTTCGTTGCACCCGGTCAGCGCGAACACCGCGAAAGCCAGCGCGGCTCCCGTCAAGAGCCTGTAATAGCTCGAGAAAATGGAACGGCCGAACATCTGAAATCTCCATCGGGCTGACGACTGATGAAGAGTATCGATTTATCACTGATGAATGTCAATATTCGTCATTAGTAACCAGTTCGTGAGGAGGGGCGGCATTCGGCCGGGAGACTGGCGAGTGGAAAGCAGTGCGTAGCAGGATGAAGGCAGCAGCTCGCGCGAATGCGCGCCCGATGACTGGCTTGGCGCAATCCGGGACTGTGCATGGGGTTGTTTTCGATTTTTTTGTCTAGTGCGTAGCCCGGACGGAGCGAAGCGACGCAGCCGTCACGACGCGAGCTACTTCGCCCCCGCAAACTCGGTCTTGGTCTCGTGGCTGCCGAGGAACACCAGGAGCCCGCCGATCAGCGGCAGCAATGACAGCACCAATAGGCCGGTCGAGGTGCTGCCGGTCGCCTCCTTGACCCAGCCGATCAGATAGGGTCCGCCGAAGCCGGCGAGGTTGCCGATCGAGTTGATCAGCGCGATTGCGCCGGCGGCGGCAGTGCCGGACAGCCAGGCCGTCGGCAGCGTCCAGAACACCGCGAAGGTGCAGAAGATACCGATCGCGGCGACCGTCAGCACGACCATGGTCATGATCGGATCGGTGATGGAGCTGGAGACGGCGAGCGCCAGCGCCGTCAGCAGCAGCGGCGCTCCGACATGAAACACCCGCTCGCGCGCGGCGTCCGAGCGGCGTGCCCACAGGATCATCGCAACCGTGCCGAACGCATAGGGGATCGCGGTGACGAAGCCGGTCTGCGCGTTGGTCAGGCCGAACGCCTTGACGATCTGCGGCAGCCAGAACTGCATGCCGTAGAGCGCGGCCACGAAGCCGAAATAGATCGCGCTGAGCGCCAGCACCTTCGGCGAGGACAGGGCCTCGAACAGCGTGAAGTGCTTGGCCGCCTGCTTCGCCGCGACCTCGGCATCGAGCTTCGACTTCAGCCAAGCCTTCTGCTCGGCCGAGAGCCAGTCGGCCTTCTCCGGCCGGTCGGTCAGATAAAACCAGGTGACGATGCCGAGCAGCACCGAGGGAACGCCCTCGATGATGAACAGCCACTGCCAGCCCTTCAGACCCAAGACGCCGTCGAGCCCGAGCAGAAGGCCCGAGATCGGCGCGCCGATCGCCGTCGAGACCGGGACGGCGATCGCGAAGGCGGCGAGGAAGCGGGCGCGATATTCGGCCGGGTACCAGTAGGTGAGATAAAGGATGATACCGGGGAAGAAGCCGGCCTCGGCGACGCCGAGGAGGAAGCGCAGCGCGTAGAAGCTGTGCTCGTCATAGACCGCCGCCATCAGGGCCGAGAGAATGCCCCAGCTCACCATGATGCGGGCGATCCATTTGCTGGCGCCGAACTTCTCGAGCGCCAGATTGCTCGGTACCTCGAAGATGAAATAGCCGATGAAGAAGATGCCGGCGCCGAACGAGAACACAAGCGGCGAGAACTTCAGCTCCGCGTTCATGGTGAGCGCGGCGAAGCTGAGATTGACGCGGTCGAGATAGGAGAAGAAGTAGGCCAGGATCAGGAACGGGATCAGCCGCCAGGAGATCGCGCGGATCGTGGACGTCTCGACCTCGCTGCGGGCGCCGCCATCAGGCGCAAGGGTTGCGGTCTGGCTCATCTGTTTCCCCCAAAGCTATTGCTTGCCCTGAGGATTATTGGGTGGCCCGGCCTTGAGCAATGACAAAAACTCGTAGCGCACAGCCGGAATGCGGAACTTTATTCGGCGAGCTGGAATCGCTCGAAGCGGTCGAGCTCCTCCTCGATGCGGCGCTTCAGCTCCTTGCGCGAGGCCGGCTTCCTGCCGTTGCCGACCCAGCTCCATTTCTGCATCAGCAGCTTCTTGTTCTGCCGGTCGGTCTTCAGGTCGAGGGCCGCGACGATGTCGTCGCCGACCAGCACCGGCAGCGCGAAATAGCCGAACAGGCGCTTCTCCTTCGGCACATAGGCCTCGAAGCGGTGGCCGTAGCCGAAGAACAGCTCGGTCCGCTTGCGCTGGATGATCAGGGGATCGAACGGCGAGAGGATGTGGACCAGGGAGGGATCCCCCTCGCCGGCCGCTTCCAGAACCTCGGGGCGCGCCCAATGCTCCTGCTTGCCGGCGCCATCGAGCGCGATCCGGACCAGCTCTTTTCGGCGCACCCTCGCCTCGATCAGGCTGCGCACCGCCTTCTTGCTCGGCGCATCGAGATGGCAGATCGAATCCAGGCTGACGATGCCCTGCGAGCGCAGCGCGCGGTCGAGCAGATAGGTTGTCCGGGCCGAGGCCGGTGCGGGTTTCGGCGGCTTGTCCCAGCCGAAATGCCTGCTCATCAGCTCGTAGGTCTTCAGCATGCCGGCGCGCTCGCTGATCGTGACCACGCCGCCATAGAAGGCGAGCTGCAACGCGCGCTTGGAGGGTTTCCGGCTCTGCCAGAGATGCTCCTTCTCGGTCAGCACGTCATCTTCGATGTCGCGGATGGTCAGCGGTCCCTCGCGCAGCAGCCGCATGATCTTGCGGGTATCCGCGGGGGTCACCGACGAGAACCATTTGTGGCCGTCGCGCTTGTGCGCCTTCATCGCCGGCAGGAAGATGCCGATGTCCTTGGACGGCACGTAGGACAGCGCGTGCGTCCAGTATTCGAACACGCTCTTGTCCTGGCTCTGCGCCTGCTTGAGGTCGGCGCGGCGGTAGTCCGGAATCCGGGTGAACAGGATGTGGTGATGGCAGCGCTCGATCACGTTGATGGTATCGATCTGCACATAGCCGAGATGGTCGACCGCGGCCGCCACGGCTGACGCCCCCTCTCCGAACGGCGCCTGTGTATCGAGCCGCTGCGCGCGCAGCCAGATGTGGCGGGCGGCGGCATTGTCCAGGGATAAGGGTTCGGCGGCGCGGGGCATTGCCCAAGCAATGTAGTGAGATTCGCGCAGGTGTGGAGAGCCGCGCGGTGGAAATCAGCCCCGCATCATCATGCCTGCTCTGGCGTACCAGCTATTCCGGCCTGCCAGGCCGATCCACAGCCCGCCGCAGCCAGGGAACGTCTGCCATCGCCGCCGCGAGCGCGGCGCTTTCCTCATGGAAGACCCGGGACGAATGGCCGCCAATTGGAAACCAGCCGCGGCCATCTTCCACGTCCCGCCGAAATTCCTCGAAGCCGATGCTGCCTTCCGGGCGCAGGAAGATATCGACGCAGCGCGTGGCGTCCTCGTCATTGATCGAGCGAAGGACGCGATTGACGTGGGCCATGCTGCCCTCCCTCTCCGCAGTCTACCCCCGGTTGGCACAGGGGGCGCGGCACACCAAACCGTGACCCAGATCACATTCCGGACTTTGAACCGGTCCTAGGTTCCCAGCATCAAAACGACAGCAAGCCGGATCGGCTGGCACAGATTTAAGGACGAAAACCATGCCCCGCTCTCTTTCCATGTCTCTTTTGACAATCGGCGCCGCGCTGTCGATGACGGCGGGCGTCGCACTGGCCGGCAGCGACACCATTCCGGCCGCCCAGATCCTCAATGCGTTGAAACCGAAGTCCGCCACCCGCAGCCTCTCCGGCACGCAGGTCGACCCGGCCGCAACGGCCAGGGAGACGAGCTTCCTCAACACCGTTCGCAACCGGCAGACCCGTTCGCTTTCGCTCGGCGAACGCCAGGAGATCGCCGACATCGCCGCCAACAAGCCGAAGATCGATCTGGAGATTCACTTCGACTACAACTCCGCCGATATCAGCAAGGGCTCGACCCAGGCGGTGCAGGAACTCGGCAAGGCGCTGTCGGATGCCAGCATGAAGGGCTCCACCTTCGTCCTCGCCGGCCATACCGACGCCATCGGCGGCGAGGCCTATAATCAGGACCTCTCGGAGCGCCGCGCCGACACCATCAAGACCTATCTGGTCGAGCACTACGGCCTGAACGGCTCCGATCTCGTGACCGTCGGCTACGGCAAGACCCGGCCGAAGGACCCGAACGCGCCGATGGACCCGACCAATCGCCGCGTGCAGGTCGTCAACATGGATACCAAGACGGCGCAGCAATAATCTCCCGCACTCCCGATCCGCCTGCCATGCCCGGCAGGCGGATCGCTTGTTTCAGAGAGATTCAAATCCAGCTCTGGAACAGCATCAGCCGATTGAAAGTCGCCATCGACGTACCGACGAATGCGGCCGTGACCGGCAGCATCGCGATGAATCCCGCGCATCCCACCGCCACGAAAGCCCATAGCAGCCAGTGCGGTGCGCCCCTGCGCGTCAAGGCGTAGACCAGCACGAAGCTCGCAGTCGTCGCGGCCGGAAGATAGTAATAGATGAAGCCGAGCGTGCGCGGCAGCAGCGCCCAGGCGAGATACGGGCCAAGGTAGAACGCCAGTACGAGAAACGCATCGCGGCTGCGCCCGACGATCCAGTCGCGCAACGCGACGATCAGCGCGATCAACGCCGGCCACAGCACCAGCGGGTTGCCGAGAAACACGATCGCGGCGAAGGTGTCGTCGCCGACCTTCTCGAACAGATACCAGACCGGGCGCACCAGGAACGGCCAGGACGGCCACGAGCTCATATAGGTGTGGCCCGCGATCGCGGTCGTGGTGTTGTCGGCAAAGATGCGGCGCTGCGCCTCCATGATGTCGCTGAACGAGAGGCCGTAGAGCGGCACGAAGGTTGCGAGATAGGCGGCAGCCGGAATCAGCACGAAACAGGCAATGAACTGCGAAAGGCGGAAATCCGGCCAGAGGTCCGGCCGGTACCAATCCTCCGCATTGGCGTCGGCAAAGCGCGTGCGCCAGCCCTGCATCAGGCGGATCACGACTACGATCGCGACACAGGTCGCGAGCACGAACAGCCCGCTCCATTTGCACGCACACGCAAGCCCCGCGGCCAATCCCGCCAGCGCGAAGGCGGCGTGCGGCCGCGCTTGCCGGAAGCCGTGGATGAACGCTGCAATCGCGAACAGGCAGAAGGCGAGCGCGAAAATATCCAGCATCGCAATCCGCGACTGCACGAACAGCATCTGGTTGAAGACGGCGAGCAGCATGGCTGCGACGGCGCGTTCCTGCGATGCGAACAGCGCCAGCGCGCCGAGATAGACGGCGACCAGTGCGAGCGCACCGAACAGCGCCGCGGGATAACGCCATCCCAACGGCCCGTCGCCGAACGCCTTGATCGAGAGCGCGATGATCTGCTTGGCGAGCGGCGGATGCATGGGGTTGAGGATCGGGCCATCGAGCACCGGCAGGAGCATCTGCCGCGCCGCCGGCACGTAATGCACCTCATCGAAATAGAGCTTGTCCGGCGTGGTGATCCCGAGCAGCAGCGCGACATGGGCGATGACGAAGATGATCGCCGCGACAACCGCCGCGCGCGCGGCAGGACGCCGCAGACCTGAGGAAGATTTGGATGCAATGATCAAAGGGCGAGCACGCTGCGAGGAGAACGAGTGTGAGCGAAGTGTGAGCTATCGCGCCGTCGCGCGCGACGAGTGTGACCTGTGTGATCGGAACTCACTTTCACATCCGCGGCGTTGAACGTATTCGAATCGACCGACACTAACCATCCAGTCACCTCGGGGGAGTTTGTGACATATATACAATATCAGATGCATGGCCGATCCGGTACGATGACAGCGTTCAGTCGATCGGTATTGCAATGAATTCGCCTCGCAGCCTTTTCTCCCTGCTTACACTCGGTCTTGCCGTCGCACTGACGGCGCATCCCGCTCAGGCGCAGACACGCGTCGGCGAGGCGGCGATGGTGAAGAACGAGGTGGTCCGCGTTGCAGCCGCCACCACGCCGATCAATGTCGGCGATGCGCTGCTGCGCGATGAGACGGTGCGCACCGGTCTCGAAAGCGCCGCGCGGCTGGTGATGGCCGACAGCACCAACCTCTCGCTCGGGCCGAATGCCTCACTCAAGCTCGATCGCACCGTGTTCGACGACGAGCATCATTATCGAGATGTCGCGATCCGCCTGACCTCGGGCGCGTTCCGCTTCGTCACCGGCCACTCTGATAAGGCCGCCTACAAGATCGTCACGCCGCTCGCGACCATCGGCGTTCGCGGCACGATCCTCGATATTCTGTCACAGCGCGGCAAGACCGTTGTGGTGTTGCAGGAAGGCGCATCGACGGTGTGTACGTCGAACCGGCAGTGCATCGACCTGACCCAACCCGGCGACACCGCGATCATCACCTCGAGCGGCGGCCGCACCACGATCCAGAAGACCAACAACCCGCCCTGGACCTTTGCCGCGACTTGTAGCCAGGCCGCAGGGCTCTGCACCGTCACCCAGTTCGCCGATGCGACACCGGTGACGCCTCCGGTCGACGACACCGGCATGCTGTGCGGACGGTGACGATGGCGCGGCGCTTCCATCACCTGATCCTGCCGGCGGCCGTGACGTTGGCGCTGTCGCTCGCGATGCTGCAGGCGCTGGCTGCTCCGGCCCAGGCTCAATCTCCAACGCCGAACTGCAACTCGGATACCAACCTGTCGTCGAACTGTGGAGCGACCCCCACACCGACGCCGACACCTACGGCCACACCATCGCCTACGCCGACACCCACACCCACTCCCACGCCGACCCCAACGCCGAGCCCCTCTCCGACACCGATCACCGGCGCGCCGTCGAGCGGCAGTTCGATCAACGGCCTCGCCGACCAGCGCTTCAACCAGATGATCACCAACCGCGTGCTCGGCTCGGTGCTGCTCGGCGTCAATGAGCAGGTCAATTGCGACGACTGCATCAGCGCGTTCGGCTCGGCCGGGTCGTTCTCGGCCGGCATCCACGGCCGCAAGACCATTACGCCGAATCTGTCGCTGCTCGCCGGCATCGCCTACACGCAGTATGGCGAGGGCGGCTACAACGTCACCAGCGCGCCGATCGGCGCCTTCGCGCTGCGCTACGACTTCGTCGACTGGGGCTCGTCGCGCCCGTTCTTCGACATCGGCACCATCCTCTCGCCGTCCGAGAAGGTGCGCTACACCCGCAACTATGCGACAAGCCTCGGCCCGGTGTCGGTCACCAGCCAGACTTCGAGCGAGAATTACGGCGTCTACGGCCGCGCGGGCTGGATCAACCGGCTGTCGGCGCGTGACGAGCTCGCAGCGTCCGTCGAAGTCTGGCAGCTGTGGCAGCGGGTCAAGGGCTACAGCGATCCCGCCATGGCTTTCAATCCGTTCGACGCCACCATCGCCGACGGCACCGATCGCACCAGCCTGGTCAAGATCGGCGGCCAGTGGACGCATCTGTTTGGATCGAACATCGAGACCAACATCAATGGCGGCTGGGTGCAATCCTTCGCCTCCCATTCCGGGATCGTCGCCACCGTCACCGGCGACGGGACCATCGTGCCGACGATCGGCAACCAGGGCTGGTTCGAATATGGCGGCCGCGTCGGCTTCCGCATCACCAAGGGCTGGATCGCCGATATCTTCCTGAACGGCACCGCGGGGCCACAGCCGGTCGGCAACACGCTTCACGGCGGCGTCGGGCTGCGGATCAGCTATTAGGACGGGGCTTCCGGTCTGACTTCTCACAGCGTGGCGGAGACAGCGGAGATCCTTCTCGCCCATCAGCGGCGGTGATGTGCGGCCAGTTGGGCGCCGTCGCCGACTTGCAGCGACGACGCCCAACTGCGTTCAATCGTTATCCCAGTAGCCATCCGAGTATCCTTCGCGATATCCGGATGTATAACCGTGATCATATCCGCCCGGATATTCGTCGCCATAGTCGTAGACGTGACGATGGTAGTGGACGACAGGGGCAGGCGAATAATAGCCCCTCTCGTAGACATAGGCCGGAGCTGCCCGCGCAGTCATGGTGGAGCCCAGCAGGGCGCCGACGGCGAGGCCGCCAACAATGCCAACAGCCACGGCATCTCCGCGCCTACCACCCGCAGCAGCTTCCGTCGACGCGAGACTCCCCATGACGATCACGGCGACGGCCGAGACAACAGCTACTCGTTTCATTCAAGCATATCCCTATTTGAGTTCAGGTGCCGCGCCGGCCGATCGCAGTGATCGACCATCGGGCTTACCGCAGGATGACATCGCGGCGGGACCAGCGTTCTCCGATGTGCCCCCGCGCCATTCGGATTGTTTCGTCGAATCCACGCCGAACGACCGGCATGCGGCGAACAAGGCTCCCTAGAACGTGACGAGATCCTTGATCTCGATCCTGACAAATCGCGGCACGATCCGTCTCGCCACGAAATCGTTCCAATCCTTGAATTTCGACTTCGCCCTCGCCTCCGTGATCGCGGTAACGCCGCGGACGCTGAGGTGCGGAATCTTCACCAGCTCGCTGACAGGAGCGGTGTTGAGGTTGACCCTTTCGACTCGACTGGCCGCCTCTCGCGTCGCGGGCGCCTGGTGGCTCAAACCGGTCTTTGATGGAGATGTCTGTGCGAATGCAGTAGCACCGATTACACCGCAAACGCCCAGGCTGATGCAAACCGACCTGATAAGCATGGACCGCTATCCTTCGTGATATGACTTGACCCCGGCTGCCGATAAAGCGGCCGTCGATTACCGCAAGATTACCGTCGCGATCGTCGCTGTGACATTCTGGCGATGAGTCTGTCAGCGCATCAAGACGAACAGGTTTTGCGACTCCATGATTCTGTCTGCGGATATCTTGCCCGCACCAACATCATTGGCGAGACTTGAGGATGTGCTGTCCGGCTCGCGAAGCGGTGCCACCAGGAATGCAACGAGGTTTCGTTTGACACCCGGAATTCCGAGCAAGCTGGATTGAACGGAAAATTCGCGCCTGAGATAGCTTCCGGCCTGGGCTGCCATTCGCTCGGTCCATTCAATGCAATCGTACTGATCGTCGAAGCACAGCGCTGCCCAGCCACGCTCCGGTGTCACCTCGTGAGGCAATGCCAATGAATATTGGTAGGCGAAAGGGTCCCCATAGTGCGGGTGATCGGAGCTGTAGAAGGCCACCGCAAGTCCAAGGCTGTCGTTGCCTCCGACGATTGAAAGCGGGGTACCTATCTGCTCGTGCCACAGGCGGGTGAGCTCCTCGGCCGCCTGGTGGTAAAAGCTTCGTCCTTCCTCATAGCCGTGGCTGTTGCGGTAGAGAGCATGGGCCGGGGCCGCGATCAGGGCAGCAACAATCGCTATTCCGGCAACGAGGAGCGCTGCATTGACCGTGTAAAAGCGCTCGATCCGGTATCTTGTGCTGCAAACGACAGGCACGGCAAGCAGAAACAATCCTTGAAGCGCCCACAGCGACGGAAGGTCGGTGCAAAGGAATACGGATATGGCGACAGGAAGAACGATCGTGCCGATCGCGACGTGCCAGATCAGCTTCAGATTCGGATCCGACGCCGCGATATCCCGAGAAAGGCGCTTTATGCGATATCCGGCGATCAGCACCCACGTCACGGCGGACACACTCACTGCCGCAGCAAGACCCAACAGGAAATTGGCGGCGTCCTGCAACGACGTCAGGAAATCGGCCCGCACGTGTGTCGCCGCATAGTAGACCGGCTCCGCGCCTGTCTCGGCCAACCACTGAAGATGCGGACATAGCGCGAGCAACCCGGCCGCGGTGGAGATCCAGGGCGAACTGGACGTGAGATAAGCACGTCGCGCAGGGTGAATGGTGGCCGACAACGCGAAGCTCGCCACCAGAAAGATGGAATAGTATTTGCCGAGCATGGCGAGAGACGCCGCGAACCCGGCGGCAATCGCCCAGAGCGGCGCCCTTGTTTCAAAGGCGCGGAGGAAGCAGTAGGTGGCAAGCGGCCAGACAGCGAGCAACACGGCATTGGCGTTGAAGCGCTGGGCATGAAACTCGTAGGCCGGAGTAAGCATCAGCAGGAGCAGCACGATCAGGCGCTTGTGTCCGGTCACGAACCTTCTTGCAATGAGGTCCACGAACCACAATGCCAGCGCTGCATTGGTCATCGCCATCAGCTGCAACGACCAGTCGGTGAGCGGAAAGACCGAGGTCCACGCACCGGCAATCCACCCCATCAGCGGCGGGTGCTTGGGATACCCCCACGCGAAATGCCGTCCATACGTCCAGGTCTCCAGCACGTCGGGATGCAGGCCGGCACCGTGATAGGCCACTGACAGATACAGAGTCCAGACGCTGACGAAGCAGGCGAGGAGCAGTGGCACCGACCACCCCGCCTCTACCCCCTCCAGCCATCGATTGAACGGACGGCGCCAAGACACCGGGCTGCGATCTGACCGCTTGGCCATCGCTGAGAACGCAAAATCGACCGGCATATCGTTCGGAAGCCTGGGACGGAGATCGGAAAGCGCGATGCGAGCCGCGTTGTCCGACATGCTTTTCACAGCCACCATTACGACAGCCTGACGTGACCCCGCTCACGCCTCTGTCGACGTATTGTCGCGCGCGCCGACGCGCCGTCATTCGTCGGTCATGTTGATCGACCTCTCTGGCGGGGACATCGCCGAGAGGAGATGCGCATGCGACAGCTCGCGACCATGACGCCGATCGGCTTTGGAGCGCTGAAGTGTCCCGCGCCGGTTACGGGGCAGCCGTAGCCGCAGGGGCCATTGGCGGTTCGGCGATCGGCGTGTTGGCCGGTGCGGTGCCCTCGATGAGTCTTTCGGGCTGACGCGCATCGGGTACCGATCCGATCACCACCGCCGCTCCCGAAAGCCGATCGAGCGCCTGAGGAAAAGGTCAATTATATCAATGCACCCGAGTGGACACCGCAGATTTCTTGCCGGCCGTAATCTTATTGTAATCCATCCGTAATGGTAGAAACATTGGTTTACACTTGGGAGAACGTGGTGCGAGTTCTGGTCGTGGAGGATGACCCTCAGCTTGGGCCCTGGCTGCGGGACACTCTGGGAACGGCCTTCGGTTCATCTGACATGGTCACAACGCTCGAGGAGGGACGAGCCGCAGTCGCGGTGCGAAACTTCGAACTCGTCGTGATCGACCGCGGACTGCCGGATGGCGACGGTTTGGCGTTGCTGCGCGACCTGAAGCAACAGAAGCCGAGCCCTGCCACCATCGTGCTGACGGCACTCGATGATCCGATCGATATTGCGCGCGCCCTGGACGAAGGCGCGGACGACTATGTCGCCAAGCCGTTTGAACCGATCGAGTTGGTTGCGCGAGCAAAGGCCGTGCTCCGACGTCTCTTTCTGGACCGAGGAGCGATCGTTCGCATCGGCAATTTGAGCTACGACGTCCTCAATCGCGAAGTCTGCGTCGATCATACACCTATCGTCGTCCCGCGGCGTGAATTGGCGATCCTGGAAGCGATGGTCCGGCGCATAGGGCGCGTCGTCCTGCGCGAGACGCTTGAAGTTGCCGCTTACAGTTTTGACGATGAAATTCAATCCAACGCGATCGAGGCACACGTGTCGCGGCTGCGCCGGCGCCTCCGCGCGGCCAACTGCAGAATCGTCATCAAACCGGTTCGCGGCCTCGGATATCTATTGAGTGGTGAATGATGATGTTGAAGTGGCAAACGCTCAGGCGCAGCCATCGCTCGATTGCGGTGCTGTCCGCGACGCTGATCGGCGCGGTGACGACCATCATGCTGCTCTGCGCAGCCGCCCTGCTCATCCGATTTGGCGGTGACGATGATGGCACCTGGGCGGCCGCAGACGTCGCCGACGCATTGAAAGAGGCCGTCACACGCAACGAAGCCGGGCAACTCGCGCTCAAGCCGACGTCACGGCTGGAGGAGATCACCCGCAATTTCCCGACATTCTGGTATGTCGTGTCCGACAAGAACGGGGAGGTCAGCTACGGCCCGATACCAAAGTGGCGCCCACCGAAGACTCAGACGTCCCGTGACGGGACGAGCTTCCTCGCCTACGCGTTCGACGGCGAGACCACGAGGCTGAAGAAGATGGCCGCGGTCAGAAATACGCCCGTGGGTGAGGTATGGATTGAAACCGGCGGCGTGGTCTATACGGCAAGCCAGTTGACGACCGGAATGCTCACTGATGCCACGATCGTTGCGCTCCCCATCATCCTTGTCCTGGCAGCGACGGCGATTACCGCAATGGTTTTCGTGCCGACGTTGATTGCGCGTCCTGTCCGAGCCGTCGCGGCGGCCGCGGAGATGATCGATGGGGTTTCGGATGGCCGACGACTGCCGGAAGAAGATGCGCCGGCCGAACTCCTGCCGCTCGTGGTGGCGTTCAATCGCGCGCTATCGCGAATAGACGTCGCTTCCAGGGCGCAACGAAATTTCCTGTCGAATGCGGCCCACGAGCTTCGTACGCCGTTGACCAATGCGCGCACCATCCTTGAGCGGGTCCAGGATCCTGCGTTGCGTACCAGGCTGATAGCCGAGAACCAAAAACTGTCATCGATCGTCACCATGCTGCTCCAGTTGGCGCGTATCTCGGCCGAACCTGCCGAACTGGTCGAAATGGATCTTGCGGCGCTTGCGCGCAGGGTTGCGGCCGAACACGTGCCGATGGCGTTGAAGAACGGAAGCGATGTCGAATTCGCCGAGCCTCCACACCCGGTCTGGGTGCGTGGCTCGGAAGCCGCGATCGCGGTCGCGCTCTCGAATCTGATCCGAAACGCCGTGACCCACGGAGAAGCGGGCGGCTCCGTTCTCATCAAGGTCGGAGCACCCGCGCGGTTGAGCGTGATCGACTTCGGATCCGGTCTCCAATTTGGTCAGCCCGAACTTCTGCTCGAGCCCTTCAAGCGCGGAAGCACGCGCACGGAAGGGACAGGGCTGGGGCTTTCGATCGTCTCCCAGGTGATGACCACCCACAACGGCAGCGTTTCTCTCTCCGAGACGCCCGGAGGCGGCGCCACGGTCGACCTGAACTTTCCACCCTGTCGGCCATCCGACCCGCCACTGGGAAGAAAAGCCGCCCACACCATGGCCGACGCACGGCCGGACGGCATCTCCGCTGCCTGAACTCCTGTCGCAATCCGCCGAGCGGATTGCGACCTGTCACTTATTTTAAAATGGCCGCGTTGCGCGGCGGCTCAGGCGGTGGCCGCGGCAGTCTGCGCCTTCGTTGCGGCCTCGACGTCCATCCACATCACTTCCCAGATGTGACCGTCCGGGTCCTCGAAGCTGCGGCCGTACATGAAGCCGTAATCCTGCTTCGGCGACGGATCGGCGCTGCCGCCCGCGCCCGTCGCCTTGGTCACATAGCCGTCGACGGCCTCGCGGCTCTCGGCGGAAAGGCAGACCAGCACCTCGCTTGTGGTCTTCGCATCGGCGATCTTTTTCGACGTGAACTGCCGGAATTTGTCGTGGGTCAGCAGCATGACGAAAATGGTCTCGGAAATCACCATGCAGGAGGCGGTATCGTCGGAGAATTGCGGATTCTTCGTCGCACCGACCGCCTCATAGAAGGCGGTGGCGCGGGCGAGATTGCTGACCGGCAGGTTGACGAAGATCATTTTGGGATTGGCCACGAGAGAACTCCTGTTGGCGGGGTTGTGCCCCGAGGACGAACCGCATAGCCGGATCCCGACATCGCCGCGCAACTTTTTTATTGCGGCGTCCTGCCGCAGGCTTCAGGTCACGATCGGCGCCGGCATGGTCAGAAACGCCCGCGTCACGTGCCAGAACAGCTCACGATTGGTGGCGAGCGCCACCGAATGGGCGGTGCCGGGCAGGATGATGAACTGCCGGTCGCCATTCGGCAGCTTGTTGAAGAACTCCTCGAGATCCGGCACCGCCGCGATCCCGTCATACTCGCCGCGGACCAGCAGCAGCGGCGCCAGCACCTTCTCCGGATGCACCACCGGCAGATTGGCGGTCATGTCGAGATAGGTGCCGGTCGGGATCTGATCGCCGAACTGCATCTCGGCATCGGCCAGCGCTTCCATCACGGCGGGGTCTGACGTGCCCGGCCTGTCGCGGGTCGCGATCGAGCGGATCATGTCGCGGTCGCGTTTGCGCATGTTGTGGCTGCGGTAATAGGCAAGCTGCTCGGCGCGTTTGGCCAGCGTCGGCGAGCCCTCGCCCTTGTAGGTGAAGGCGGCGAACACCAGCCGGTCGATGCGCTCGGGCGCGGCCATCGCGAACGCACCCGCCCGCAGCGCGCCGGAGGATTCGCCGACGAAATGATACCTGGCCTGCCCGGTCTCTCGCGCAATCACCTCGACAGCCGCTTTGAGATCCTCGACGCCACTGGCGATATCCGCATTATCAGACGTGCGGCCCGACTTGCCATAGTTTTCATGGTCCATGGTCCAGCAATCGAAGCCGTACCGCGCAAATGTGTTCAGCAATGAATACTCGCCCTTGCCGGGCACCGTGAGGTCGAACGCCCGCGATGTCACCGACGAGCCGTGGACGAAGAACACCACGGGCCGCGCCGGCTCGCCCGGCTTCGGCGCGCCGATCCGCTTGCGGAACATCCACAGGGGGATGTCGCCCTTCTTCGCCCAGTATTCGTTGCTCCATATTTCTCCTTCGGCGGCAACTGCGGTCGCGGCCTGCGCCGGAGCTTCGCCGAGCACACCGGCCGCCGCCGCAACGCCGATACCCTTGATGATGGTGCGCCGCGAATGGTCGTGCATGGTTCGCCTCCCTTCCGGATTTCTTCGCCCGATCCGGTACGATGAAGCATAGCAGCGTGCATGCCCGGTTGCGCGGCGGGCGCATCTCGCGGCCGCCGATACGATGCACGATTTTGTGAACGCGGCTTCCGGCAATCGGCGCGGACGACGAACGGACTTGGTCCTAGTCTCCGCGGCGGTCCGACCGGAAAAATCCGGCGAGAAGCGGGAGCGAAGAATGAGCAGCAATCTCACCGACGAAGAACTTGCCGCCTTGATGCCCTCCGAATTGTGCCAGCACCAAACGCCGATCCCGACCCAGATCGTTTCCAGCGACGAATTCTATCCCGACCCGCAGAACGAACGGCAGCGCGAGGTCGAGGCGCGATTGCTTGCGATGGCCGACGATCTCGGCGGCAAGCAGGGCCTCGATCGCCGAAAATTCTTCCAGACCGCGGCCGGCATGGCCGCCTCCTTCGTCGCGATGAACCAGGTCTATGGCGAGCTGTTCGACGTGACGCCGGCCGAAGCCGCGACGCCCGCGATGGCGCAGGAGCGGGCCAACGCCCTGAAGGATCAATTCATCATGGACATGCACACGCATTTCCTGCGCGACGACACCCGCATCATGGGTTTCGTCGAAATGCGCAAGGCGGTCGGCAAGGCCGGCTGGAACAAGGAGCTCAACGAGCACGAGCAGACCATCGAGGATCTGAAGTTCAACAACTACAAGAAGGAGATGTTTCTCGATTCCGACACCAAGATCGCGCTGATCTCCTCGGCGCCGTCGGACATCGAGCAGGACTGGTTCCTGACCAACGAGCAGATGGCCGACGCGCGCAAGAAGTTGAACGACGAAGCCGGTTCGCGGCGCGTATTCTGCCACGCCATCTTCACGCCCGGACAGCCCGGCTGGCTCGACAAGCTCGACGCCGCATTGGCCTTGAGGCCGGAATCCTGCAAGGGCTACACGATCGGCGACAACACCCACAAGGAGATCAGCCGCTACCCGTGGCGGCTGGACGACGAGAAGGTCGCCTACAAGGGCTATGAGAAGATGGTGAAGGCGGGCATCAAGAATGTCTGCGTCCACAAGGGACTGTTCCCGCCCGGAATCGAGAAGCAATATCCGAATCTGCGCGGCTTCGCCGACGTCGCCGATGTCGGCCAGGCGGCCAAGGACTGGCCGCAGCTCAACTTCATCATCTATCACTCGGCCTATCGCCATGTCGGCGGAGATCCGAAGGTCGCGCTCGCGGAATTCGAACGCACCGGCCGGATCGCCTGGACAAGCGACCTCGCCGACATCCCGGCGCAGTATGGCGTCAGCAATGTCTATGGCGATGTCGGGCAATTGTTCGCCACCACGCTGGTCGCCGAGCCCAATGTCTGCGCTGCGCTGATGGGCACCCTGATCAAGGGCCTCGGCGTCGACCACATCTGCTGGGGCACCGATGCGCTGTGGACCGGTGCGCCGCAATGGCAGATCGAGGGCCTGCGGCGGCTCGAGATCCCCGAAATGATGCAGAAGAAGTTCGGCTACGCGCCGCTCGGCCCCGCCGACGGACCGGTGAAGACGGCGATCTTCGGCGACAACAATGCGCGGCTCTACAATATCCAGCCGAAGCGCGCGATGCTCGACATCAAGGGCGACCGCTTCGCGATGATGAAGGCGCAGTATGAGAAGGCCGGCCCCGAGCCGTCACACACGCGCTACGGCTACGTCGTGCCGAATGGCCCGATCGATCACAAGGTGTTTGCGTAGTCGCTCTATCCGTCATTGCGAGCGCAGCGAAGCAATCCATTTCTAGGCGTCAGGATAGATGAATTGCCTCGTCGCTATCGCTCCTCGCAATGACGGCGGAGCGCGATCGGTCCTACTTCCCCGTAAACCTCGGCTTCCGCTTCTCGCTGAATGCCTTGACGCCTTCCTTGAGGTCGTCGCTGTCTCGCACTTCGTCAAGCAGCCGCCGCACGTCGGCGACCGTCTCCAGCGGCCCCTTAGGCATGGCTTCACGGGCCAGCTTCTTCAGCGCGCGGACCACCAACGGCGCGTTGCCGGCGATCTTCGCGGCCATCTCCTGTGCCATCGCGACGTGTTGTCCCTTCGGCACGACCTTGTTGACGAAACCGATCTGGAAGGCGCGTTCCGCCGACATCTCCTCGCCGACCAGAAGAAACTCCATGGCGATCTTGTGCGGCATCCGCGCCATCACCGATGAGACGCCACCGGCGGTCGTGCCGATCTTGCCCTCGGGATAAATGAAGCGCGTCGTCTCGGAGGCGACGCACAGATCGGCCATCTGGACCAGCACGAAGGCCCCGCCGACCACCCAGCCCGACGTCGCCGCAATGACCGGCTTGTCGAGATCGACGCCGAGGCCAGGCACCGCATGCCACATATTGACGGGAAGGTCGGCCACATCGGCGCCGACCGAGAAATACTTCTCCTCCGCGGAGGCCAGCACCGCGACGCGATCGTCGCTGTCTTGAAACCGTAGCCAGGCGTCACGCAATTCGGTGCACAGCGCGTTGTTGAGCGCGTTGTGCTTCTCATTGCGGGTCATCGTAATGGTGGCGACGTGATCCGCGCTCTCGTAGCGAACGAGCGTCATGCTGGCCTCCCTGTTTTGTTATATTTTGTTTCGTCGCGGCCAGGCCGCGACGTTACTTGTTCTCGTCGGGATGCCGGTGCACCGGATCGACCCACAGCACGTTCTCCGGCTTCTCCACCGGCTCGATGTCGAGATTGATCGCCACGGCCTCGCCGTCGGAGCGCACCAGCACGCATTCCAGCACCTCGTCGGGACTGGCGTTGATCTCCTGATGCGGCACGTAGGGCGGCACGAAGATGAAATCGCCGGGACCGGCTTCGGCGGTGAACTGCAGCTTCTCGCCCCAGCGCATCCGCGCCTTGCCCTTCACCACATAGATGATGCTTTCGAGATGGCCGTGATGATGCGCGCCGGTCTTGGCGTCCGGCTTGATGCTGACGGTGCCCGCCCACAATTTCTGCGCGCCGACGCGGGCGAAATTGATCGCGGCCTTGCGGTCCATGCCGGCGGTCGACGGCACGTTCGGATCGAGTTGGTTGCCCGGAATCACGCGGACGCCGTCGTGCTTCCAGCGATCGTCGTCGTGATGGTGATGATCATGGTCGTGAGGATGGGTGTGATCGTGGGAACCGCTCATCGTTCTTGCTTTCGTTGGCCTGATTGCGTGCGCGGAACGCTAGCGAAAAGCAGGCGCGCAGGCGAGCGGAAAATCGGAACATCGCCGACTCGGAACATCGCCATGTGCCGGCGCGTTGTCTCGGCGTATTCCGAAGGAGTAATTTCATGGGTAGCACGACAGATAGGATCAAGGGCACGACCAACGAGGCGATCGGCAGGTTCAAGCGACGTCTTGGCAAGGTCACCGGCTCTCCGGCAATGCAGGGCAGAGGCGCGATCCTGCAAGCCAAGGGCAAGGGACAGAGGGCACTCGGCGGCATCAAGAGGATCGTCGGCAGGGTGACCGCAGCGGCTCACTGGCCTCGCTGAGCGCGAGATGACACGGCCGCTCCATCGAGACGGTCGTCGAGTGTGAGCGATGCCGGTCAGCCGCGCGGACGCGGATGTGCCAGCACATCCGGATTCACCACATTGGTCGGCCCACCGGCAGCATAGGCCACGATCTGATCGAAGATATCGGTGAACTGGATCTCGTATTCGTCGCGCGAGACGTAGCCGAGATGCGGCGTGCAGACCACATTGTCCATGTTGAGCAGCGGGTCCGACGTGTCGCGCAACGGCTCCTTCTCGTAGACATCGATCGCCGCCATGCCGGGCCGGCCGGCGCGCAGCGCATTGACCAGCGCACCCGGCTCGATCAGCGGCGCGCGGCTGGTGTTGACGATCAGCGCGGTCGTCTTCATCCGCGCGAGGTCTTCCGCCTTGACGATACCGCGCGTCGCGTCGACCAGCCGCATATGCAGCGACAGCACGTCACAACGGGCAAAGAAATCGGCTTTGCTTGCCGCGGTCTCGTAGCCGTCGGCACGCGCCTTCACCATCGCCGGCTCGCGCGCCCAAACCAGCACGTTCATGCCGAACGCCCTGCCGTAACCCGCGACCACGGCGCCGATGCGCCCATAGCCGTAGATGCCGAGCGTCTTGCCGCGCAGGGTATTACCGATGCCGATCTGCCATTTGCCGGCCTTCAGCGCCGCCATCTGCTGCGGGATCGCGCGCATCGCCGCGAGGATCATGCCCCAGGTGAACTCGGCCGTGGCGTAGGACGGCGTGTCGGCATGCTGGCTCGACGACACGATGATGCCGAGCCGCGTGCAGGCGTCGATGTCGATATGCGGATAGACGCTGCGCTGACTGATCAGCTTCAGCTTCGGCAGACGCTCGAGCAGCGGCGCGCGGATCTGGGTGCGTTCGCGGATCAGGACCAGCGCGTCGGTGTCGCGCAGCCGCTCGGTGAGCACATCGACGTCCTGGACATGATCGTTCCAGATCGTGACGTCGTGGCCGTCGAGCTTGTGGAAGCAATCGAGGGTGCGCAGCGTGTCGAAATAATCGTCGAGGATCGAGATCTTCATCGCTGCGCCCCTCTTGTCGTGGGCCGGTTACTTGACGGCCGCTAGCCTACTTTACACCAAGCAGTTCGACGTCGAACATCAGCGTCGCATTCGGCGGGATCACGCCGCCGGCGCCGCGCGCACCATAGCCGAGGTTCGGCGGGATGATCAGCGTACGCTTGCCGCCGACCTTCATGGTTACGACACCCTCGTCCCAACCCTTGATCACGTGACCCTGGCCGATCGGAAACTCGAACGGCTCGTTGCGGTCGACGGAGGAGTCGAATTTCTTGCCCTTCTGGCCGTTCTCGTAGAGCCAGCCGGTGTAGTGCATGACGCAGGTCTGGCCGGTCTTCGGCGAGGCGCCGGTGCCGACCTTGCTGTCGATGATCTGGAGGCCTGAAGCTGTGGTCATGGGCTTTCCTGCTGTTTGGGCCATCGCCGTTTCGCCGGCAACGGACGTGGAGACTGCCGCCGCAAGGCCGGCAAACGCAGTCTTGATGATCGTGCGTCGTGAAGATTGCATCCTGGACGTCCTTCCTTGATTGATGTCGATCGCGATCAGTAGCCGAGTGCGCAGCCGTCCTTGCGCGGATCGGAGCCGCCGGTCAGCGTGCCCTTGTCCCAATCGATCCAGATCCCCTGGCCGCCGCCGAGCGGCGCGACCACGCTGGTGGTCTTGTGGCCGATCTTCTTCAGGCCTTCGACGATCTCTGCCGGCACTGAGTCCTCGAGTTGATAGACGCCCTCGTAATGCAGGCCGCGCGGCATGTCGATCGCCTCCTGGATGTCGCAGCCATAGTCCAGCATGTTGGTCAGCACGCGGGTCTGGCCGACCGGCTGATACTGCCCGCCCATCACGCCGAACGGCATCACCGCACGGCCGTTCATGGTGGCCAACGACGGAATGATGGTGTGCAGCGGACGCTTGCCCGGCGCGATGCAGTTCGGATGGCCGGGCTGGATGCGGAAGCCGCCGGCGCGGTTCTGCAGCAGGACGCCGGTCTTGTTGGAGACGATCGCCGAGCCGAACGAATGTGCGATCGAGTTGATGAACGAGCAGACGTTGCGATCCTTGTCGACCACGGTGATATAGACCGTCGACGGGTTCATCGGCGGTGCAACGTTCGGCAGTTCGAGCAGCCGGTCCATCCGGATGTTCTTGATATGCTCGTCGGCGAACTCCCTGGAGAGGATGCCGGCAACGTCGACATGCGCGTGCTGGGGGTCGCCGATATACTGCTCGCGCATCATGTAGGCGATGCGCGCCGCCTCGGCCTCGAGGTGGAAGCGCTCGACGCTGAGCGGCTTGAACTTGGTCAGGTCGAAGCGCGACAGGATGTTGAGCATCACCAGCATGGTGATGCCGGGGCCGTTCGGCGGGCACTGCCAGACGTCGTGGCCCTTGTACATCGTGCCGATCGGCGAGGTCGTCTCGGTCGAATGCGCGGCGAAGTCTTCCAGCGTGTGCAGCCCGCCGATGCCGCGCAGCGTGTCGACCATGTCGGCGGCGATCTCGCCGCTATAGAAGGCGTCGCGGCCCTTTTGCGCGATCGCGCGCAGCGTCTTGCCGAGCTCCGGCTGGCGGATCACGTCGCCGGCGACCGCAGGCTTGCCGTGCGGCAGCAGATAGCGCTCGGTGTTGGTGCCGTTCTTCAGCTTCTCGAAGCCGTTCTTCCAGTCGAAGGCGATGCGCGGAGCGACGACATAGCCCTCTTCGGCGGCCTTGATCGCGGGCTGCAGCAGCCGGTCGAAACCGAACTTGCCGTGATCCCTGAGGATCACGTCCCAGGCATCGATCGCGCCGGGAATGCTGACGGCATGCGCCGAGGTCAGCGGCACCGAATGGATCTTGCGTTCGAGGTACCAGTCGGCGGTGGCCGCCATCGGCGCCCGGCCGCTGCCGTTGTAGGACACGATCTTGCCCTCGCCCTTCGGCTGGATCAGCGCGAAGCAGTCGCCGCCGATGCCGGTCGATTGCGGCTCGATGACACCGAGCAGTGCGCAGGCGGCGACCGCAGCGTCGGCCGCCGTACCGCCCTCGCGCATCACCTCGATGGCCACCAGCGCCGCCTCCGGATGCGACGTCGCCACCATCGCGTTCTGGGCGTGGACCGTGGAACGGCCGGCGAAGTGGAAATTCCTCATAACGGAGAGCTCGCTTGATCGTGATGGTCTGATGCTGTCGCGGCGGAAGGATGCAGGTACATGGCACATTCATCCCCGGCAGGGCAATGCATGGCATGCCAGAGGAATTATCCCGATAATGCATGGCTTTGCGGGGTTTCGCCGGCCTGGCCGGCCTGATAAACCCCGGCCATGCCCCTCAAGGTCGCCGCCTTCTACCAGTTCGCCGCGCTGCCCGACTTCCGCGCACTGCGCGAGCCGCTGCGTGCGCGCTGTGCCGAGCTCGATCTGAAGGGCAGCGTGCTGCTCGCCCATGAGGGCATCAACGGCACCATTGCCGGCACCGATGAAGCCATCGATGGCTTCATCGCGGAGCTTAAGAATGGGCCGCTGTTCGGCGGCCGCCTCCACAATCTCGAGCTGAAATTCTCCGAAGCCGCGCAGATGCCGTTCCAACGGCTCAAGGTGCGGCTGAAGAAGGAAATCGTGACGCTCGGCGACCCTACGGTCGATCCGACGCGGCAGGTCGGCACCTATGTCGATCCAGCCGACTGGAATGAGCTCATCGCGGCGCCCGACGTCATGGTGCTCGACACCCGCAACGCGTTCGAGGTCGCGATGGGTACCTTCGAAGGCGCAGTGGATCCGAAGATCGCGAGCTTTGGACAATTCAGGGGATTTGCCGCGCGGCACCTCGATCCGGCGAAACACCGCAGGATCGCGATGTTCTGCACCGGCGGCATCCGCTGCGAGAAGGCGAGCGCCTATCTGCTCGCGCAAGGATTTGGCGAGGTCTATCACCTCAAGGGCGGCATCCTCAGATATCTCGAGGAAACCCCGCAGCAGGACAGCCGCTGGCGCGGCGACTGCTTTGTGTTCGACGAACGCGTCGCGCTCGGCCACGGCCTGCACGAGCGTGGACAGCTGGACGCCGTCCATGAGTGACGCGGCAAAACTGAGCGAGCGGATCGACGCGCTGGAGGTCCGCCTGACCTACCAGGACGAAGCCATCGAGACGCTGAACCAGACCATCACGGCGCAATGGAAGCAGATCGATGCGCTGACCCGCCAAATCGCCGAACTGCGCGACCGGCTTCAGGAGGCCGAACGCCAAGGTCCGGGACCCGCCAACGAGCGCCCACCGCATTATTGATCGGTACCGCCGGAATGCGGCGGCACCGGACTACATGTTGCTCACCTGACGCATCGGCTTCGCGCCGCTGAAGAACAGGCTGGACAACCGCTGCACCATCGCCGTCGCACGGCTTCCCTCGAGGCCCGGACGGACGCACAGCAAACGCTTCTGCAACGGAAGCTCCGGGAGATAGTAGTCCTTCGCCGAGACGAGGGAGGACGGGATCATCCGCTCGGGGCACGCCGTCAGGCCGTATCCGGCCCGAGCGGCTTCCAGTCGCAGTTGGTGGTTCGGGCTCCTGAACACGATCTTGTACGAGATGTTGTGCTTGGTGAGCGTCCGGATCATCCAGTCGTCACCGGGCCACGCCAGGATCGGGATCGGGGCGCCCGGCCGCAGAACGAAATCGCGTGACCGAACCCACACCGAGCGCTCGTCGGCCTCGGCGGCGATCGTCACCTCGTGTTCGTTCTCCAGCGAAGGGTTGCTGTAGACGAAGGCGATGTCGACGTAGCCGTCGATCAATCCTCTGATGACGATCGGCGACATGTCGGCGTGAACCAGCACGTCGGCGAGTGCGTCAGCCGGATGCAGCTTGAGGAATTCCTCGGCGAGCATCGTGCTTATTCCCAGCCGCAATGGCTGGGGTCCTTCATGATTGCCGCCGAGTCGAAGCAGTTGATCGTTTGCTTCGAGGATTCGCCTTGCCTGCTGCACGGCGACCTTGCCTAACTCTGTGGTTGTCGTGCCGTTTGCCGTTCTGACGAACAGCGCGCCACCAATCAGGCTCTGCAGTCGCTTGACCTGCGAACTGATCGCCGGCTGGCTCAGGCCGAGCCGCTCCCCGGCCTTCGATAAACTTCCCGTCTCTGCAATCGCAACGACGGTGCGAACGATTTCAGTAGGAATATTCAAATGCTGACGCGGTCTGTGCATCGCGAGCCCTCCAATCTCAGCACGGGACGCAGTTCCAATCTCCACAGTATGTGATCAGGCTATACTAACATTTGGTTGCACTTTCGTTTAGCCACAATTGCCGACAAGGCACTGATATTGCAGGCCATATGTATCGTTACGTGCATTACCCCGCATATCACGGTATCCCACAACTGCATCTCAACACGCCGCAGCACCTCAACCGCACCGCACTCCGGGTTTTTGCGGGGATCGCATCAGAGATTCTGATCACCCCATTACGGATTGCCGACCCGATAAGTCTGAATTGACGCCACTGATTCGCGGAAGCGTTTTCATAGTTTTCCTTAATCAAAGCCTCGCAACGTGACGCCGTAGCTTGCGGTTCGAGGTGTGCCATGACCAGGTTGTTTCGCTGTCGAAGCGGCGCGTCAGCTGTTGAATTTGCGCTGATGCTGCCGCTGTTTCTCGCCTTCATTTTCGGCATCATCGTTTTCGGCTCCTATCTCGCCATGGTGCATGGCGTCCAGCAGCTCGCAGCCGAAGCGGCGCGGTCGTCGATTGCTGGAATGACCGACACCGAACGCAACAGCCTCGCGACGAATTACGTAACCGCCAACGCGTCGACCTATCCGCTGCTCGTTGCCAGCAATCTGACGGTCAATGCCGCGCCGTCCCCATCGAACGCCAACGTCTACGTCGTGACGGTCAACTACAACGCGGCCGGCAACTTCATCTACAGCCTTCCTTTCATACCCAAGCCTGCGAGCACCATCGCCCGCTCCGCCGCTATTCAGTACGGAGGGTTCTAGGATGGGAGGCATCCTCATGCTGATGCGGCGCTTCAGCGCCGACGAGCGCGGCAACTTCGCGATGATCTCAGCCGGCCTGATGACGCTCGTCATCGGGTGCGCCGGGCTTGCAATCGACCTCGGCTCGATCTTCGCCGACCGGCGCAAGACGCAGACCACCGCCGACCTCGCCGCGATCGTTGCCGCCGCCAACCTGAGCAATCCGGTCAACGCCGCCACCGCGACGGTGACCCAGAACAACTATCCGGCCAGCGCGCTGGTCAAGGTCGAGACAGGGACCTACACCGCCAACAGCGCCATCGCGCCGCAGTCCCGGTTCGTGGCCCCGGCGGTCGGCGTTCCCAATGCCGCACGCGTCACGCTGAACACCCAGACCCCGCTCTACTTCGCGCGCTATCTGACCGGCGCGAACAGCTTCACCATCAAGACGACTGCCACCGCGACATCGACCGAAATGGCCACGTTCGAGATCGGCTCGAGGCTGCTCTCGGTCAATGGCGGCGTGATCAATGCACTGCTCGGCTCGATGCTCGGCACCTCGCTGTCGCTTTCGGTGATGGACTACAATTCGCTGATCAGCGCCAAGATCGACGCACTGGACTTCCTGTCGGCGCTGGCAACCCGGGTCAACCTGACCGGCGTCACCTATAGCGACCTGCTGAGCAGCAACGTCAAGGTCGGCGATCTCATGGCCGCCGCGCTGACCACACAGCAGATCACCAACGGTGCGACCGCCGCCACGACCGCCCTGTCGACGATCTCGCAGGCCGTCACCGGCTCCTCAACCAAGATTTCGCCGGGCACCCTGATCGACCTCGGTCCCTTTGCCAACCTCACGGTCGGGCAGAAACCGAAGGTCGGCGCCAGCGTCTCGGTATTCGACCTCATCAACACGGTGGCGCAGATCGCCAACGGCAGCCATCAGATCGCAACCTCGATCAATCTCGGCCTGCCCGGAATCGCCAACGTGTCCGTGATCGCAACGATCGGCGAGCGCCCCGTCGGCTCGAGCTGGATCGCGATGGGCACCCAGGGCGTGAGCGTCCACACCGCGCAGACCAGGATCCTGGCCACGATCACCGTGCTCGGCTCCGGCAGCGTTTCTACGATCAACCTCCCGGTCTATGTCGAGGTCGCCTCGGGTACCGCGACGCTGAACGCGGTGTCCTGCGGCCATCCGGACATCAGCACCTCGCAGGTCACGATCGGCGTGACGCCGGGGATCGTGGACGCCTGGATCGGCAACGTCACGGCCGCCGACATGACCAACTTCACCACCAAACCCAATCCGCCGCCCGCGATGCTGGTCAATCTCGGTCTCGTCACCGTCACCGGCCTCGCCCATGCCGGCATGGGCAACACCACGCCGACCAACGTCAATTTCAGCTACAGCGACATCCAGTCGGGGACCAAGAAGACGGTGACGACGACGAACTTCCTGTCATCGCTGACAGGAACGCTGCTCGGCGACCTCTCGCTCACCATCAATGTCGGCCCGCTCGGGCTTCCGATCCCGGGGTTGGGCGCGCTGGTGATGGGCATCCTGAACGCCGTGACGAGCCCGATCGATCAGGTGCTGGCGTCGTTGCTCTCGACGCTCGGCATCGGGCTCGGCCAGGTCGACGTCTGGGTGCTGGGCATCCGCTGCGACGGCGCAGTGCTGGTGAACTAGGGCGCGATCGCGGGGTAGGAGACTGCCGTGAGCATAACGATAAGAAGATACAAGACCGACAGCCAGCGAACGCCCCTGATGAAGCGCGGAGCGATCTTCTTCGGCAGTACCACCGTGGACTGCCTCGTGCTCAACATCTCGACTGGAGGCGCAGGGCTCGCCGTGGAGAGCGACGCCGCAATCCCGTTCGCATTCGATCTCGAGATCGAGAGCGAGCCGATCCGGCGGCACTGCATTCTGGTCTGGCGTCTGGAGCGCCGGCTCGGCGTGATGTTTGAATTCGACCGGATGCAGCGCCCCGAAGGCGGCCCGATCTAGCCTGCTCCGACGACCACGATATTCGGGCGGCCAATCGTTCCCCTGCTGGTCGAACTCATTTGCATCGTGGTTAGCGACCGCTGGGATATACCAGCTAATTGTCCCGATTGCCGTCGTGCTTCGACGGCGCGGGCTGCGTCACGCTGACCGGGTCGGAGGCCGGAAAGGTTTCCTCCAATCCCTCACTCAGCCGCGAGCGAGCCTTGCGGTCGACAGCCCGTGCCTCGTGCGGCTTCTCGGCATGCTTGTCATGCGGGGCAGGATCGAATTTCTCGGTCATGGCATCCCTCCATTCCAGGAAACAACGCGCCCGCGCAGACCGGGGTTCCAGAACCGCCTTGGCCCATTGCGCCGCAGCGTGTATCAGGGGGCGCAAATTTTGACCGTGCTCAGGAACTAGCCACGTGCCCCAGGATCCCATCAAGAAGCCGCTCATCGACCTCCTGTCGGGCCACCGCCAGGCCGTACCGCCGCTCTGGATGATGCGGCAGGCCGGCCGCTATCTGCCGGAATACCGCGAGCTGCGCGCCAAGGCCGGCGGCTTCCTCGATCTCTGCTTTACGCCGGAATTCGCGACCGAGATCACGCTTCAGCCGATCCGCAGGTTCAACTTCGATGCCGCGATCATCTTCTCCGACATCCTGGTGATCCCCTACGCGCTCGGTCGCTCGGTACGCTTCGAGGCCGGCGAAGGGCCGCGGCTCGATCCGCTGGCGACGCCCGGCGAGATCGCGACGCTGGCTACCGAGGCCAATTTCGACCAGCTCGAGCCGGTGTTCGAAGCGCTGCGCCGGGTCCGGCGCGAGCTTGCGCCCGAGATCGCGCTGATCGGCTTCTGCGGCGCGCCATGGACGGTTGCGACCTACATGGTGGCCGGACAAGGCACCCCGGACCAGGCCCCCGCGCGGATGCTCGCCTATCGCCACCCGGACGCGTTCGCTGGGATCATCGACGTCCTGGTCGAGAACTCGATCCACTATCTGGTGGGTCAGTTGAAGGCCGGCGCCGACTGCCTGCAGATCTTCGACACCTGGGCCGGCGTGCTGCCGCCGCGCGAGTTCGCCCGCTGGTCGATCGAGCCGACCCGGCGCATCGTTGCCGGGGTGCGCAAGCAGGTCCCCGGTGCCAGGATCATCGGGTTTCCGCGCGGTGCTGCAGGCATGCTGCCGACCTATGTCGAGCAAACCGGCGTCGATGCCGTCTCGATCGATTGGACAACCGAACCGTCAATGGTCCGCGAGCGCGTGCAGAGCCGCGTCACGGTGCAAGGCAATCTCGATCCGCTGGCCCTGATTGCGGGCGGCGCCACGCTCGACCGCGCCGTGGACGATGTGCTGGAGAATTTCGGCAAGGGCCGGCTGATCTTCAACCTCGGCCACGGCATCCTCCAGGAGACGCCGATCGCCCATGTCGAGCAGATGGTCGCGCGGGTACGGGCGTATAAGGGCTGAGGCCTCGTAGCCCGGGTTACGCCACTTCATTGCGGGGCCACGCCCCACTCCATCACCGTCACCCTGAGGTGGCCGCTTCTTCAGCGGCCCTCGAAGGGTCGACGGCCCATCTGTGGCCGTGCATCCTTCGAGGCTCGCTACGCTCGTACCTCCAGCGACAAAGGCGAAGCCTTTGCGCGGGGATGACGGATTGCCTAATAATCGATTCCTACCTTGCATCCTCCAAAATCATGTCCGACGCCTTCTCCGCGATCATGATCGTCGGCGCATTGGTATTGCCCGACATCAGGTCCGGCATCACCGAGGCGTCGACCACGCGCAGGCCCTCGACGCCGCGCACCTTGAGCCTGTTGTCGACGACCGCGAGCGGATCGTTGCCCATCCGGCAGGTCGAGGTCGGATGATAGACCGTGCTGCCGGTGCGGCGGCAGAACTCGAGCAGGTCGTCGTCGCTGACCACCTTGGCGCCGGGATCGACCTCCCCGACCGCATATGATTTCAGCGCCGGTGCGGCCAGGATCTTGCGCAGGATGCGGATGCCGTCGATGAAGGCGCGGCGATCGGTCTCGGTCGCGAGATAGTTGATGCGGATCTCCGGCGGCACGCCCGGGTCCGCGCTCTTGATCTTGAGCGAGCCGCGACTCTCCGGGCGCAGCTGGCAGACCGAGGCCGTAAAGCCCGAGAACGGATGCAGCTGCTCGCCCATCTTGTCGGTCGAGAACGGCAGGAAATGGATCTGGATGTCGGGCGACGCCAGCCGCGGGCTGGTCTTGAAGAACGCGCCGGACGTTCCGGCAGCGATCGTCAGCGGCCCCTTGCGCAGCGCCGCGTAGCGCAGGCCAGCCATGACGCGGCGCACCGGGTTGTTGACGACGTCGTTCAGCGTGACGCTCTGCGCGCAGCGTGTGACGATCCGCACCTGCATGTGATCCTGCAAATCGTTGCCGACGCCGGGTGCATCGAGCACGATCTCGATGCCGTGCTGCTTCAACAGATCGGCTGGGCCGACGCCGGAGAGCTGCAGCAATTGCGGCGAGTTGTAGGCGCCGCTCGACACCAGCACCTCCTTGCGTGCCTTGGCGGTGCGCAGCTGCCCGTTCTGCCTGTATACGACACCGCTCGCGCGCTTGCCGTCGAACAGGATGCGCTGCGCCAGCGCCGACGTCTCGACATGCAGATTGCCGCGCGTCAGCGCCGGCCGCAGATAGGACCGCGCCGTCGAGGCACGCCGGCCGCGCCGTGTCGTGGTCTGGAAGAAGCCCGCGCCCTCCTGGGTCGCGCCGTTGAAATCCGGATTGGTGGGAATGCCGACCTCGGCCGCAGCATGCACGAAGGCTTCCGACAGCGGATCGTGATGGCGCCAGTCCGACACCGGCAGCGGGCCGCCGGCGCCGTGATACTTGTCGCCGCCGCGCTGCTGATCCTCTGCCTTCCTGAAATAGGGCAAGACGTCGTCATAGCCCCAGCCGGCATTGCCGCGCTGCCGCCAGCGATCGTAGTCCTCGTGCTGGCCGCGCACATAGAGCAGGCCGTTGATGGAACTGGAGCCACCGAGCACCTTGCCGCGCGGCTGGAACACCTGCCGCCCGTTCAGGCCGGGCTCCGGCTCGGTCTGGTACATCCAGTTGACGGATTTTTCCTTGAACAGCTTGCCGTAGCCGAGCGGGACATGGATCCAGATGTTGGTGTCTTTCGGACCGGCCTCGAGCAACAGCACCGAGTGCTTGCCATCGGCGCTCAGGCGGTTGGCGAGCACGCAGCCGGCCGAGCCGGCGCCGACGATGACGTAATCAAATTCGGCGACGTCGTTCGGCGACGCGCCATGCTTGTTGTTCATTCGTTTCCCCCGGGCCATGCGGCACGGCCGGCGGATCGCGACGGGAGTTGATATCCCCTAACGGAACGCATGCACGCTCCGTCGCATCTCCGCTCGGCTCCAAAAGAGGTAGCGAGCGTGGCAGACGGGGTCAAGAAAGATAGCGCCGCGATCCCGGGAGGTACAACGGGACCTCCGCTCGCTGCCTCAGCATCTGCAAGCGCGGCGGCGCTTCGGCTGCGTCAACTCTCGGTCTTTTTCCGCCGCGTGGCGCTCCGCTGCGGACTTCGGCGCGCAGGCTTGGCCGCAGCGCTCCGAGCCGCATTCGAACCGGACGGCAGACCGTATTTCGCCGATATCGCCTCCAGCGAGGCGCCCTCATCCGGCACATGCAGGCTCGAGAGAAAATCCGCCCCCGCCCGCATCACATGCTCGGCCGCGAGCGTGGCCGCAGCACGCTCGTCGCCGGCGATGATGGCGCGCAGGATCGCGGCATGCTCATCCCAGGTGCGGGCCTGGCGCACCGGATCGGTCGGTGAGAACAACATCGCCGTGCGTTCGCGCAGCCGCTTCAGCAGATCCGCGAGCACGCGGTTGCGGCCGGCCTCCGCCAGTTCATGGTGGAATTGCTGGTTGAGATCCGACAACAGGTCGTAGCGCCGCCCGGCGACCGCCTCGTTGCCCTGCTTCAATACTGCCGCGATGCGCTTGATAATGCTTTCCTCGCGACGACGCGCAGCGAGGCGCGCGTTTTGGCCCTCGAGCACCGCGCGCACCTCGATCGTCTCGCGCGCTTCCTCATCGCTCATCGTGACGACGGAGGCACCGCGCCGCGCGGTCACCTCGACGAGCCCCTCGGACTCCAGCACGCGGATCGCCTCGCGCACGGGATTGCGGGAAACGCCGAGCTCGTCGGCGAGGCGGCCCTCGACCAGCCGCTCGCCGGGCTTCAGCCGCCGGCTCAGGATCGCCTGCCGCAACTCCTCGATGACCCTGCCGTGGAGGGAGAGGTAATCGTCGCCTAGACGTTTGGAGCTTCCGAGCCTGCCTGCCATGAACTGACCTGTCCGGCCGCGCTTCGCTCAACGCATGGACACAGGAGGTCCAACGAGCTGCCAGAGTCCTGGCCAAATGACCGCAATTGCGTATTTAGACCGCCGGCTGCATGCCATCAAGCCGCGCTCATTCGCCGTCAACAGCTACAGGTCGAGCCGGCTGCGCCACGGCTTTCGGCACCCACGACACGCTCACGCTGCCGGTGAGAAAGGTCTGGCACGCCATCCGATAGCCGGCGGCGAACTGCTCGTCGGTGAGGTGCTTTCGCTCCTTCGGCTTGATCGCATCGGTGTTCTCGATGCCTTTCTCGATCAGGCATTTGCAGGTCCCGCACAGGCCGCCGCCGCATTTGAACGGAATGCCGCCCTGCTCGCGCAGCGAGACACGCAGCAGATTGCTGTTCTCCGCCGCGGTCACGGTTTTCCCGCCGTTGGTCAGAAACGTGACTTCGATCATCCCGCCATCCGCTCAGCGCTTGCGCAGCTTCGTGTCCATGTGACCGAACGTGACGAGGTGCTCGAGCTCGTTCAGCGCCCGCTCGGGCGTTTCGAACTTCTCGAGGAATTTCGAGGGCACCTCGTTCACGATCGGCGGCGACCAGGCCTCGTCGATCACCTTGACCTTGGTCTCCGCGACCAGCTCGGCAATCACGAACGTTGCCTTCCTGATGCCGTAGAACAGGTAGTCATAGGCCGCGAGCGGACGCAGGCCCTCGACGATCTCGGTGCGAAACTGTCCCGGCTTGCTCGTCAGTATCACATACATCGCTCACGGCCTCCCAACCGCGCTACCTGCCGGCGCGACGACGTCGACCAGCGGGGCCGCCTCCTGTGACAGTTCAACGTCATGCGTAAGCCAGAGCTGGCAGGCGAGGCGATACCCCTGATCGATCCTGGCACCGAGGCGTTTCTTCTCTTTCCAGTTCGGCTCCGGCAAATGCTCGCCGCCCTTGATGATCAGCGACGCGCACTTCCCGCATTTCCCCATCCCGCAGCCGTAAAGGAAGTTCGGATAGGGAAACTGGCGGATGCCGGCGCGGACGACGAGATTGGTGTTCTCCTTGACCTCGCCGACAAAGGTCTCGCCGTTGCGGTGAAAAACCACGTTGGGCATCGCGCCGCTGCTCCCCTTGCGGATCAGGCCTGCAACAACACGCGCTCTTCAGCGGTGACGCCGCTGGCGAGATCGAGCTCGGCCATCGCGATGTCGTTCGCGACATAGTCGTGGTACAGCGCAGTGGTGTAGAGCAGCCGCATCTGCGCGCCGATCTCGCAGATCTTGAGGCAACGCTGCTGCAGCTCGACCGTGTTGGCGTGCTCGAGCACGATCTGGTAGCCGCGTTCGCCGTGAATCTCGTCCGACACGATGTGAAGGTCGAAGAACTCGACCTCCTCATCGGTGAACTTGTACTTCTCGCGCAGGGTCGGCGTCTGCTTGCGATAGATCGAGGGCACCTGCGATTCCAGACCGACCACGAGGCCGGCGACGGCGACGATCGGATCCTCACGCATCGCCACCGAATAGCACCAGCTCTGCAGCCCGCGCGTGGTCGGCGTCATGTTGTCGGGGTCCTTGACGCGCGCCGCGGTCGTGCCGCAGGCCTCCGCGAAGCGGATCAGCAGATCGGTGTGACGATCGCCCCCGATCTCCTCCTCATACATGTTGGCAAGCAGGAAGTCCTTGGCCTCCTGGTACTGCTCGGGCATCCGCGCATAGATGTAGCCGAGGTAATCGGCGAACGGACCGACATAGTGGTAGTGGTTCTCGGCCCAACGCGCGAGATGCGCGCGGCTCAGCTTGCCGCTGGCCCAGGCGACGCTGAACGGAGCCTTGTTGGCGCTCTTTCCCTTGATGGCATTTTCGAGGGCCGCTCGAAATTCCACGTGATCCATCAGCTTTTGCATCGTGGCGCTCCTGTGCCGTGAAGGATTGCTGTCCAGGCAACGAGGCGCCCGGTCGCGTTCTGATGTTTGTATACTGTATACGATTTTAGCGGCTGTCAACAGCCAGAATTGCGGTTTCCTGCCCTCCAACCCGCCGGCATCACGCGCACCTGCCCGCCGCTATTTTGTGCTTTCCATGCATAAATTGCGACCAAGGATGCTTCCTGCCCTTGCGCCATCGCCTGGTCGCAGGCCTGCAATTTGATCTTGCCATTCTTGAATACAGTATACATTATTTGCGCGACAGAGGGGAAACAACAACCATGCAGCACGTTCCGATCGTTGCCGCGCACTGGGTCTATTTGCTCGGCGTCGCCGTCATCGTTCTCACCATGATCTGGCGCGCCAACGTCGTCGTGCCATCGGTGATCGCAACGCTGCTGGTCGCGCTTGCATGGACGCACAGCCCGGTTGCGGCGCTCGCCAGCGTCTTCAACGCGAGCTTCACCGCGGCAAGGGAGCTCTTCAACATCTTCCTGGTGATCGCGTTGATGACCGCGCTGCTGAACGCGCTCAAGGTGCTGCGCTCGGACATCCGCATGGTCGAACCTTTCCGCGCCGTGATGAAGAGCGGACACACCGCCTACTTCGTTCTCGCTGCCATCACCTATGTGATCTCGCTGTTCTTCTGGCCGACACCGGCAGTGCCGCTGGTCTCCGCGGTGTTGCTGCCCGCGGCGATTGCGGCCGGCCTGTCGCCGCTCGGCGGCGCCATCGCGATCGCGATTGCCGGACAGGGCATGGCGCTGTCGTCGGACTACGTGATCGGCGTCGCACCGGGGATCAGCGCCAAGGCGGCCGGCGCCGCGGTCAGCGCCGCCACCGTCGCAGACCGTGCGCTGGTGCTCTCCCTCATCACCGGCGGAATAGCGTTGACGCTCGCCTATTTCTCGATCCGCAAGTCGATCACCAAGCCCGACGACACGCTGCTGGAACGTTGGCAGGCGCAGTCCAGCAACGGCGAATTGGCACGGCTGGAGCAGGAGGGCACTTTCGACAAGGCGGAGATCGCGCGCGCCACCGCGGAGGGCCAGCGGCCGTTCGCGACCCAGGCGCAGATCGACAAGGAGCTTGCGAAGCTGCCGCCCCGCCGCGAGGGCTGGTCGAAATTCTTTGCGGTCGCAACGCCGCTTGCCTTTCTTTGCGTCATCGCGGTGATGGTGCTCGCCAAGCTCGGCATCGGCCATGACCTCAAGGGCGGCGACGCCGCAGCCCTGGTCGGCGGCGTCGCCGCGATCCTGATGATCTGCGCATCCTTCATCACCGACAACCTGCGCAAGTTCCTCGACACCAGCGCCGATCACGTCACCGAAGGCTTCGTCTTCGCATTCAAGGCGATGGGCTCCGTGCTGCCGATCGCGGGCTTCTTCTTTCTCGGCGCCGAGCCGGGCCTTTCCGCTCCGATCCTCGGAGTGCCCGCGGCCCAGGCGCCAAGCCTCCTGTTCGAACTGATCCAAACCGCACAAGGCTGGATCCCGAGCAACGAGTTTTTCGTCGCCTTCGGCATCCTGATCTCAGGCATGATCACCGGCATCGACGGCTCGGGCTTTGCCGGCTTGCCGCTGACCGGCTCACTGTCGGGCGCGCTGGCACCGTCGGTCGGGATGGAGCCCGCGACGCTCGCCGCGATCGGTCAGATGGGCGCGGTGTGGACCGGCGGCGGCACCCTCGTCGCGTGGTCGTCGCTGATCGCAGTGGCCGGCTTCGCGCGCGTCCCCGTGTTCCAGATCGTGCGGACCGCGATGGTCCCGGTCTTGACGGGGCTGGCGATATCGACCGCTTGCGCGGTCCTGATCTGGCATTGAGGAGAATCCCGTGACGATAACCGAAACGACCGCACGCAATTCGCGTCCCTCCACGGAGGGCACAGCGGGGATCGAGGAATTTCCGAACCTGATCGCCGGCGAGCGATTGCCCAGCGCCTCCGGCAGACTGTTCACGAACGTCAATCCCGCCGACAACGCCGACCTGGTCGGACGCTTCCAGCAATCCACCGCCGCCGAGGCGGAAGCGGCCGTCAATGCCGCGGCCGCCGCGTTCGAAGGCTGGAGGCGGACGTCGATTTCCAGGCGCGCCGCCATCCTGAACCGGGCCGCGGATCATCTCGAGGCGCGTGCGGATAACATTGCGCGGGAGATGACGCGGGAAATGGGCAAATCGCTCGGCCTCGCCCGCGACGAGGTGCTGCGCTCGGCACAGACCTTGCGGTTCTACGCCGTCGAGGGACAGTCGCTGACCGGCGAAGTGTTTCCGAACGACGATCCGGACATGACGGTCTATACGCTGCGCGAGCCGCTCGGCGTCGTGTCGGTGATCACGCCCTGGAATTTTCCGATTTCGATTCCGGCGCGCAAGATCGCGCCGGCCCTCATCACCGGCAATACGGTGGTGTTCAAGCCGTCGTCGGATGCGCCGCTCAGCGGCTATCGGCTGGCGGAAGCGCTGATTGCGGCGGGCCTGCCGAAAGGCGCGCTCAACTTCATCACCGGCAAGGCCGGCGAGATCGGGCCTGCGACCACCGAGCCACCGGTGATCCGCGCGATTTCCTTCACCGGATCGACGACGGCCGGCGAACAGATCTGCCGCGCGGTCGGCTTCACGACCCGCACGCAGATGGAGCTCGGCGGCAAGAACCCGCTCATCGTGATGGACGATGCCGATCTCGACCTGGCGGTCGATCTGACGGTCAAGGGCGGCTTCTCGCTGGCCGGCCAGGCCTGCACCGGCACCAGCCGGGTGCTGGTCATGAAGCAGGTGCGGGCCGAGTTCACAGCAAAGCTGCTCGCCAAGGTGAAGGCGATCAAGCTCGGCAGCGGCCTCACCAGCGGGATGGAGATGGGGCCGCTGGCGACCGCCAGGCAGCTCGAAACCGTGCTGCGCTACATCGCCATCGGGAAGAAGGAAGCGACGCATCTCTATGGCGGCGACCGGCTCACCGGTGCCAGCTATGACGGCGGATACTTCGTCTCACCCGCGATCTTCACCGACGTGACCCAGGACATGACGATCGCACGCGAGGAGATCTTCGGCCCTGTGATCGCGATCATCGAAGTCGACAGCTATGCCGATGCGATCGCCAAGGCCAATGCCAGCGAATACGGCCTGTCGGCCGCGATCGTGACCCGCAACCCGCGCGTCATGCATGATTTCGCCAACGACATCCAGTCCGGCACCGTGAAGATCAACCGCACCACCACGGGCAATCTGATCAACGCGCCGTTCGGCGGATTGAAACGGTCGAGTACCTCGACCTTCCGCGAGTCTGGCCGTACCGGCCTCGAATTCTACACCCAGATCAAAACGGTCTACCGCGGCGCTTGAGCGGCCGTCGACGTCCACTCCAATCCCGAAAGACAGCGATGAAACAGTCGTTCAAGCTTGAACTTGCCGAAGCCCGCCACATGATCGCCGCGGCGATCCGAAAATCCGCCGAGATCGGCGTTGCGGAGACGGTCTGCGTCACCGACGAGGGCGGCTACCCGCTGGCGCTGGAGCGGATGGACGGTGCGCGGATCACCGGCCCGCAGATTGCCTGGAACAAGGCGTTCACTGCGGCCGGGCACAAGCGCTCCACCCATCTGTTCAACCAGCCGCCGAACGGACCAGCCCTCCCCGGCAATGAGGCCTTCGGCATCCAGTGGAGCTTCGACGGAAAATTTGCCGTGTTCGTCGGCGGCTTTCCGATCGTCGTCGACGACGAGGTTGTCGGCGGCATCGGGCTGAGCGGCGGCAATGGCGAGCAGGACACCCAATGCGGCGTCGCGGCCCTGCAGGCCCTGCAAGAGTTGCTGCGCGGCCATCGTGTGCTGGTCGCGGCCGACATCAAGAAGTGACTGGCGCCGGCAACGACGAACCTTTCGCACCGAGGCCTTCGAGCAGTTGCCCGACAAGCCTGTTGAGCTCATCGGCGTTGCCGGCGGCCCCGAAGACGTAACGGTCGGGCCGCACGATGACCGCCGCGGCGCGGTGGTGCCGCATCCAGTCGGCGAACAGCCCGTCGCGCTCGACCACGCTCTGGATGCCGCCGGCATCGCCGCTTTCGCCTGATGCGGTGATGACGACGCGCTCGCCGGCGAGATGCTGCCAGGCGGCGCGGGACGCGTCCGACAGCCAGGCCATCGGCTCGGCGGCCGCCGTGACGATCGCAAATTCCGGTTGCAGCAGATCGTCGAGCCGGCAGGTCCGCCCGTCCGGCGCATGCACATGCGGCTGCACGAACAGCCGTCCGGCAAGATCACCATCGCGCGCGATCAGGCCGGAGACGAGATCGGGAATGAATTTCTGCCTGATGGTTTCGGCCGTGCCCGCCTTCAGTTCGGCGCGCAGGCGCAGATCGCGTGCGGCCGCGGCTACCGGATCGAGCTCGCCGATGATCTTGCCGAACTCCTTGGCACTGGCGACGACGGCGCGGACATGTGGCTTGCGCTCGATCTCGTAGCTGTCGAGCAGCGCCTCATCGGCATCGCCGCGCAGCACCAGGCGGAGCTTCCAGGCCAGGTTCACGGCATCGCGGATGCCGGCGCACAGACCTTGCCCGAGGAACGGCGGCGTCTGGTGCACGGCATCGCCCATCAGCAGCACGCGGCGGTCGCGCCAGCGCTGCCCGAGCAGCGCGTGAAAACGATAGAGCGCCGAGCGCCAGATCGTGAGGTCGGAGATATCGGTGAAGCCCTTGAGCAGCTTCACCACATTGTCGGGCGCGCGGCCGCTTCGGGATCCTCGCCCGGCAGCAGCTTGATCTCCCAGCGCCGCAGATTGCGCGGCCCCGGCACGAAGGTGCCGGGGCGCGACGGCCAGCAATACTGAAAGCTCTTGGCCGGCCGCCTGGCGGGATCGCTGGTCAGCGTGTCGACCACCATCCACCATTCATCGAAGGCGAGGTCATCCAGGCCGATACCGAGCTGCTTGCGCACGAAGCTGTTGGCGCCGTCGCAGCCGACCAGATAGTGCGCGTGGATCGAAAACTCCTCGCCAGACTCGCGCTGTGCGGTCAGCGTGACCGCGTCGCCGTCCTGCCGCAGCGCCACGCCGTCCGCAGCAAGGAAAACGTCGGCATGCGGATAGTCGGCGAGCTTGTCGCGCAGCGCCTGCTCGAGGTCCGGCTGCACGAAGGTGACGTTCGGAATCCAGCCGAGCGGAAACGGCGGCGGCATCGGATCGAAGATCTTGATGATCTCGCCGTCGACGCCGAGATAGTGCGAGCCGTTGTGCGGGGCGATCGCCTGCTCCATGAAATCGCCAAGCCCGATCGCCTGCAGCACGCGCAGCGCCTCGTGATCGAGCGTGATCGCGCGCGGCTTGTCATAGATGTCGGCGACGCGCTCGACGACGGCGACCCTCAGGCCGGCTTGCGCGAGCAGATTGGCGAAGATGGCACCGACCGGCCCGAGGCCGACGATCGCCACGTCATGGATGGAGTTCGCGACCGGGGCTGACATGCTACTTCGCCAGGTTGCTCTCGAGCGTCAGCGGCTTCGGTTTCACCTGCACTTCGAAGAACGCCTTGAGCCGGTCGAGGTCGTCGTCCTGAAAGTCCCGCAAGCCGAGCCGCGCGCAGACGGCGCCCTCGCCCTTGCGCAACACAAGGCTGTGATGACAGGCCTTCTCGACGCCGCGGAAATAGAGCGCGTCGCCCTCCTCCGCTGTCAGGATCAGCCCGATCACCTTTTCGTAGAACTGCCGGCTCGCCGCGAGGTCACAGAAGGTCAGGACGACATGGCTTGCCCGTGTGATCCGAAACCCGGGATCGTGGTTCGTGGTCGGGAGGCTCATGCGCACCCTTCTGGTCTTGCCGTTCGCGGAAATCCCGGTCGTTGCCAACTCATTGCGAAAAACCGGCGGAGGATCAAGCAGGGTGGCGCCGGGCAGTCTTTGCCCATCTGTGACGTCACACCGCTGGTCCGTGACGTCACGTCACGCGTTTGTATCGATTTGTTAGCAATGCCCGCCCGTGGAACTGAACCGGGTCCCCGCGGTGGCACGGTCCGTTGCAATAGTTCATAGTTTGTCAAAGGTTTGCAGAGAATTCTTCGCCACAGCGCCATGGCCAAACCGCGCAAGAACGTAGTGGGATGCGTACCTATCTCAGATCATATTTCGCGACCTTGTTCGCGGGTGACCTCGCCGCCTTCGGCGCACCACCGACGGATGAAGCGCTAGCCGGCCACATCCGCGCCGAGCAGGTTTCGCTCGTGCTCGGCTATTCCTTCGGCATCATGCTGGCCAATGCCTGCAACGCGCTCGTGCTCGCGGCTGCGCTCTGGCAATCGGCCGACTGGGCCTTCGCGCTGGTGTGGGCGGCCGCGGTGAGCAGCGCCGCGCTGTTCTTCGGCTTGCAGGCGCGCGCATCGCGCCGCATCGCCAAGCCGCAATTCGTGTCGCGCCGAACCATGTACCGGCTGGTGCGCAATGCGCTCGCGCTCGGCACGGCCTGGGGCGTCGTCCCGGTCGCCTTCTTCGCCAACGCCTCGAGCGGCGCGCAATTGGTGATCACGTGTCTTTGCGCCGGAATGCTGGCCGGCGGCGCCTTCGCGTTCTCGACGATCCCGATCGCCGCGATTGCCTTCACCGGGCCGATCTTCGTCGGCACCGCAATCTGCCTCGGCAGGGACGGCGACTTCATCTATCTGCTGATGGCCGTGCTCGTCCTGATCTACGGCTCGGTGCTGCTGCGCGGCGTGTTCGTCCATGCATTCGAGTTCCGCCGCCGCATCATCGCCCAGCACGAGGCCGAACGGACGGTGCGCCAGGATCCGCTGACCCATCTGCCGAACCGCGTCGCCTTCAACGAGGCGCTCAACGGCGCGCTGAACCGGCTGTCGCGCTCCGGCGAGGAATTCGCCGTGCTGCTGCTCGATCTCGATCGCTTCAAGGAAATCAACGACAGGTACGGCCATCCGGCTGGCGACGAGTTCCTGGTGCAGCTTGCGGCCCGGTTGCAGCGTTGCACGCGCGCGGCCGAGCATGTCGCGCGGATCGGCGGCGACGAGTTCGCCCTGATCATGTCCAATCTGACGCGGCCGGTGGATGCGCTGGCGATCGCCGAGCGTTTCGTGGCGGCGTTCGCCGAGCCATTCCCGATCGACGGGTTCGAGATCAGCAGCGCGATCAGCATCGGCATCGTGCTCGCGCCGCGCGACGGCAACACGTCCCATGATCTGCTCAAGCATGTCGACATCGCGCTCTACCGGGCGAAGAAGTCCGGCCCCGGCACCATCTGTTTCTTCGAGGCCGGCGACGACCGGTCGGCGCGCGACCGGCGCGCGTTGCAGCGCGACCTCGAACAGGCCATCGAGGCCGACCAGCTGTTCCTAGTCTACCAGCCGTTCCTCGATATCCGCAAAGGCCGCGTCACCGGCTTCGAGGCGCTGCTGCGCTGGCAGCATCCGACGCGCGGCCTGATCCCGCCTAGCGTCTTCATTCCGATCGCCGAGGAGAGCGGGCTGATCCACCAGCTCGGCGAGTGGGTGATCCGGCGCGCCTGCGCGATGCTGTCGCGCTGGCCCGACAACGTCAGGATCGCGGTGAATTTCTCCGCGGTCCAGTTCCAGAATGTGAGCATCCTGCAGACCATCGTCGAGGCGCTTGACGCGGCGAACGTCGCGCCGAGCCGACTCGAGATCGAGATCACCGAGTCGATGCTGATCTCGAAATACGGATCGGCGCCCGCAATCCTGAACGGACTGCTCGAGCTCGGGCTAACGGTCGCGCTCGACGATTTCGGCACCGGCTTCTCGTCGCTGACCTATTTGCGCAAGCTACCGTTCAGCCGCATCAAGATCGATCAATCCTTCATCCGGGACATGCTGACCCAGCCGGATTGCGCCGCGATCGTCAAATCGGTGATCGGCCTCGCGCAGGACTTGCAGATCGGCGTCGTCGCCGAAGGCGTCGAGACCGCGGACCAGCTCGAATATCTGCGCCAGACCAGCTGCGACGAGGTGCAGGGCTATCTGATCGGCCGGCCGATGTCAGCCGGCGAGATCACCGCCCTGCTCGACCACGATCCGCAGCACTCGGTGCACGCGGCGTAAAGCGCGATGAAGTTTGGTTGAATCGGCTTGGCGCGGTCTTGGTTCACCTCTCCCCATTGGGAGAGGTCGGATTGCGAAGCAATCCGGGTGAGGGCTCTTGCTCTCTCGTTAGACCGTAACCCCTCACCCGATTTGCTACGCAAATCGACCTCTCCCAGGG
>NZ_JACMYK010000049.1 GCF_020889785.1 Bradyrhizobium acaciae | reverse complement strand
CCGCGCGCAACGCCGCACGCGCCGCGAGCCGCGCCGCCCCCGTCGAGGCGAGATCGCCCGAGACCACGACGGCGTGCCCCCTTGCGTATTTGTGGCCGTCGATCCGCGGCACCGGAAACGACCAGCGCCAGGCTTCCGGCGCATTCTCCGCGGTCAGCGGCTTGATCTCGTCGAGCACCTGCGCCTCGATGCCGATATCGGCGACGCGCACCCGGCCGCAATACATCCGGCCCGGCAGCAACAGATGCGCGGGTTTCTTGCGGAAGAAGGTGACGGTTTCGGTTGCCTGCACCGCCGCCCCCATGACAGCGCCCGTGGTGCCGTTGATGCCGCTCGGCAGATCGACCGCCAGCACCGGCGTACCGCTGGCATTGATCGCCGCGATCATCTCCAACGGGTCCCCCTTGACCGGGCGGTTGAGCCCGGCGCCGAACAGCGCGTCGATGATCAGCGCCGGCCTGCCGAGCGCCTGCGGGTTGAACGGCAGCACCGGATACTTCCAGCCCTTCGCCGCCAGCGCCGCGTCGCCCTGCAGGCTGTCGCGCTCGCAGAGCAGGATCACCGAGACCTCCCGTCCGCGCGCGGCGAGCTCGGCGGCGGCGACAAAACCGTCGCCGCCATTATTGCCCCGGCCGGCGACCACGACGATCGGCCCCTCCTCGACCAGGTCCATCGCGGCTTCGGCGACGGCCTGGCCGGCGCTCATCATCAGCGCGAAGCCCGGCGTTCCGGCAGCGATGGTTAGCCGGTCGGCGCGCTCCATCTCGGTGGTGGTCAGAACGTCCATGCCGAATCCTCAATCGCTTCGCCTTTTCGAGAGGCAATTCCTGTGACGTTCGCGGGGCTTCTCATGACCGACTGCATATAGATTGATCTATTTGCCTATTTGTTGAGCTTGGATATCATAGCCCATCTGGTTCGATATCCGCCGACTGCCTGTTAAAAGGCTGATAACATTCCGAAATCGGGGACCTTAACAACTTGGCATAGACCCTGCTTTTGAGGAAGCCGCGTACAAGGGTCGCTTCATGCGACCATTGCGCGTGTTTCCGGCCACAAGCCGGAAGGCTTAACACCAACCTGACTGCGCCCCACGCGCATCGAACTCGACCCTGCAATCTGCAATGCCCGGGAGGCGCTCAGTGAAGAAGATTGAAGCCATCATCAAGCCCTTCAAGCTCGACGAGGTGAAAGAAGCGCTCCAGGAAGTCGGACTGCAAGGTATCACCGTCACCGAGGCCAAGGGATTTGGCCGCCAGAAGGGCCACGCCGAACTGTATCGCGGCGCGGAATACATCGTCGACTTCCTGCCCAAGGTGAAGATCGAGATCGTGATCGGCGACGACCTGGTCGAGAAGGCAATCGACGCAATCCGCCGCGCGGCCCAGACCGGGCGGATCGGCGACGGCAAGATCTTCGTCTCCAACATCGAGGAAGCGATCCGCATCCGGACCGGCGAATCCGGGCTGGACGCTATTTAAGGGCGGTGCTATCCGGAATTTCTGACGGCAAAAGAGAAAAAAGGCTGCTTCGGCAGCCTGATTTCGTTTGTGCAGTCACACGAACTCGCCAAAAGCGGGAATAATGTCGCTCTCCGCTGGAAACCGACCCGCACATCCATAAGGGGTATTCATGAAGACCGCCAAAGACGTCCTGAAATCGATCAAGGACAACGACGTCAAATACGTCGACCTGCGCTTCACCGATCCGCGCGGCAAGTGGCAGCACGTCACCTTCGACGTCAGCATGATCGACGACGAGATCTTCGCCGAGGGGACGATGTTCGACGGTTCGTCGATCGCCGGCTGGAAGGCGATCAATGAATCCGACATGTGCCTGATGCCGGACCCGGTGACTGCGACGATCGACCCGTTCTTCGCCGAGACCACCATGGTCATCACCTGCGACGTGCTCGAGCCGACCACCGGCGAGCCCTACAACCGCGATCCCCGCGGCATCGCCAAGAAGGCCGAGGCCATGGTGAAGTCGATGGGCGTGGGCGACACCGTCTTCGTCGGCCCGGAGGCCGAGTTCTTCGTGTTCGACGACGTGCGCTATTCGGCCGAGCCCTACAACACCGGCTTCCGTCTCGACTCCTCCGAGCTGCCGATCAACTCGGCCACCGAATATGAGGGTGGCAACCTCGGTCACCGCATCCGCACCAAGGCCGGCTACTTCCCGGTGCCGCCGCAGGACTCGGTGCAGGACATGCGCTCCGAGATGCTCGGCGCGATGGCCAAGATGGGCGTCAAGGTCGAAAAGCACCACCATGAAGTCGCTTCGGCCCAGCACGAGCTCGGCATGAAGTTCGACACGCTGACGCTGATGGCCGACCAGATGCAGGTCTACAAGTACTGCATCCACCAGGTCGCGCACATCTACGGCAAGACCGCCACCTTCATGCCGAAGCCGGTCTATGGCGACAACGGTTCGGGCATGCACGTGCATCAGTCGATCTGGAAGGACGGCAAGCCGACCTTCGCCGGCAACAAGTATGCCGACCTGTCGGAGACCTGCCTGCACTACATCGGCGGCATCATCAAGCACGCCAAGGCGATCAACGCCTTCACCAACCCGTCGACCAACTCCTACAAGCGTCTGGTCCCGGGCTATGAAGCCCCGGTGCTGCTCGCCTACTCCGCGCGCAACCGCTCGGCCTCCTGCCGCATCCCCTACACCGCGAACCCGAAGGCCAAGCGCGTCGAGGTGCGTTTCCCCGACCCGATGGCCAATCCCTATCTCGGCTTCGCTGCGATGCTGATGGCCGGCCTCGACGGCATCAAGAACAAGATCGATCCGGGTCCGGCGATGGACAAGGACCTCTACGATCTGCCGAAGGAAGAGCTGAAGCAGATCCCGACGGTCTGCGGCTCGCTCCGTGAAGCGCTCGAGAGCCTCGACAAGGATCGCGCGTTCCTCAAGAACGGCGGCGTGTTCGACGACGACTTCATCGACGCCTATATCGAGCTGAAGATGACCGAGGTCGCCCGTTTCGAAATGACCCCGCACCCGGTCGAGTTCGAGATGTACTACTCGCTGTAAGCTTTACGGCACCTCACGAATGCAAAAGGCGCTTCCGATGGAGGCGCCTTTTGTTTTTGCGATATCGCTATTGCGCGCGATCAGTAGGATGGGTGGAGCGAAGCGATACCCACCCCACCACTGCGAAGCCATCACCTTTGGTATCAGCACATGACCGGAATCACTGTCCGATCCGCCGCAGAACGCGAACTACCCGAGGTGCTAAAGCTTTACCGACACCTTCATCCACACGATCCCCAACTGGACACAGCTACTGCCGAACGTGTCTGGTCGGAGTTGCTTGCATCCAGCTTCATGACCGTGGTCGTGGCGCAAGCAGCAGAATTGCTCGTCTCTTCGTGCACGCTTGCGATCGTGCCGAACCTGTCCCGAGGCGGCCGATCATATGGGGTAATTGAGAACGTAGTCACTCACGCCGACTACCGTCGGCAGGGGCTCGGCCGACGGGTTCTTTCTCATGCGCTCGATATTGCCTGGCAGGCCTATTGCTACAAGGTTCTGCTGGCAACGGGATCGAAACGGGAAACCACCCTCCGATTCTATGAGGAAGCGGGCTTTCAGCGTGGGGGCAAGACCTACTTCGAAATACGCCGTCCTTAGCTACCGTCGTGAACAGATCGTGATGCGTGCAAAAGGCGCTTCCACCGGAGGCGCCCTTTGTCCTTGTCCGCCGATTACACCTTGGCCTTGGCGATCCGCCGCCCGCCTGAATCGAGCGCACCGAAATTGCCCGCGATCATGTCCGGCGTCGGGATCATGCCGCCGAGCGACCAGCTCGCCGGCTCGCCTTCCTCGATCTTGACCCAGACGTTGCGGCGGAAATCGGGGTTACCCTGGCCCTCGATCTCGACCATGAGATCGGTGACGCGCTCCAGCATCGCGCGCTTCTGCGCGACATCGAAGATGCCGCGGACCGTGGAAATGGTGACGTAAGGCATGGTCTCTCTCCATTAGCTGAGGTTGTGACAACGCAGCGAAGATGGACCGGCATGGCCCGATCAGGCAGTGGCCGATCGGACAGAGATCGGGCAATATCTGCCACGGCCCGATGGCCCAGATCGGGTAGGATGACGGCAAATCCGGAGGTCCCATGAAACTTGCGATCGTCGCGCTGGAAGGCTGCATGCAATCGGCGGTCGCCGGCATCGCCGACATCCTCACACTCGCCAACCATGTGATGCAGCTGCGCGGCAGCAAGGCGCGCTTCAGCTGGCAAACGCTCTCGCTCGACGGCAAGACGGTTCGCGCGGGCGGCGGAAAGCTGCTCGCCGTCGACGGCGCTTTCGGCAAGCGGACGGCATGCGACGCGATCATCGTGCCCGGCAGCCTGGTCGACCATCTGACCGCCGAACGCCTGCAATCGCAATACGACCGTGTCGGGGCCTGGCTGCGCCAGCAGCACGCCGGCGGCCGGTTGATCGGCGCCTTCTGCAGCGGCGTGCTGCTGCTCGCCAATGCCGGGCTGCTCGACGGCCGCCGCGCCACGATCACCTGGTGGCTGCAGAGCGAACTGCGACGCCGCCATCCCAGGATCGATCTCGCCAGTGATGCCGTCATCACGCAGGCCGATCGCCTGGTCTGCGCCGCCGGTCCGATGTCGTGGGTCGATCTGCTGCTGCGGCTGATCGAGCTTGTCGAGGGCCCGGAAGTCGCAAAAGTCTGCGCCGACTATGCGGTGATCGACACCGCACAGCGCACGCAGGCGATCTTCATGCCGCTCGGCTACATGCTCGGACAGGACCCGCTGCTGATCAAGGCGGACATGCTGGTGCGCCGCACCGGCAAGGCACCGATCACGGTGCGCAGCCTCGCGCATGCGCTGGGCCTGAGCGAGCGCACGCTGAACCGCCGCTTCCGCGAATTGACCCACGAGCCGCCGCAGGCCTTCATCATGCGCCGCCGCGTCGAACACGCCCGCACGCTATTGGAGACCACGGCGCAACCGATCAAGGCGATCGCCCGCGCCACCGGTTACGAGGACGAGAGCAGCTTCCGGAAAGCCTTCCGCAAGCTCACGCTGCTGTCGCCGCAGGCCTATCGCGCACAGCGATCGATGCGTGCGGCTTAGCCGCAGCGGTTCCCGGAAGACTACGGTCAGCAAGACTGACAAACCGCGCGATGCGAAGCGGCACGCAAAGTGCGGCGTTCGGGATCGACAATGCCCGGGGCCGGGTGTTCACTCGCACCAAGGACCCGAAAGCGGCCTCGACAAAAACAGACACCTTCATTTTTGCATTTTGGGAGAAACGAGATGTCCTTCGTCGCTCGACGAATGGCGGCGCTTTCGACCGCCATCATTATTCTCGCCACCTTTGCTGGCGGCGCATTTGCCCAGAAGAAATACGACACCGGCGCAACCGATACTGAAATCAAGGTCGGCAACATCATGCCCTACAGCGGGCCGGGATCCGCCTTTGGCACCAACGGCCGGTCCCAGGCGGCTTACTTCCGCAAGATCAACGCCGAGGGCGGGATCAACGGGCGCAAGATCAATTTCATCTCCTACGACGACAGCTATAGTCCGCCGAAAGCGGTCGAGCAGGCGCGCAAGCTGGTCGAAGGCGATGAGGTCTTGCTGATCTTCGCCGCCCTCGGCACGGCCTCAAACAGCGCCATTCAGAAGTACATGAACGCGAAGAAGGTGCCGCAGCTGTTCATCCAGACCGGCGCGACCAAATGGAACGATCCGCAGAACTTCCCGTGGACCATGGGCTGGCAACCCAGCTACCAGAGCGAGGGACGAATCTACGCCAAGCACATCCTGAAGGAAAAGCCGGCCGGCAGGATCGCCGTGCTCTACCAGAACGACGATTATGGAAAGGACTATCTCAAGGGCCTCAAGGACGGCCTCGGCGACAAGGCGGCATCGATGATCGTGACCGAGGATGCCTACGAGATAGCCGAGCCGACCATCGACACGCACATCGTCAAGATGAAGTCGCTGAATGCCGATGTGTTCGTCGACATTGCCTCGCCGAAATTCGCCGCGCAGGCCATCAAGAAGGCGGCCGAGATCGGCTGGAAGCCGTTACACATCCTCAATTCGGTCGGCTCCTCGATCGGCGCCGTGATCCAACCGGCCGGATTCGAGAACGCGCAAGGCATCATTTCGGTGGCTTACCAAATGGATCCGCTCGATCCGCAATGGAAGGACGACCCCGGCATGAAGGCGTTCGACGAATATCTCGCCAAATACTTCCCCGAAGGCAACCGGGCCGATAGTCTGGTGATGACGGGCTACAACGCCGCGCAGACGCTGGTTCAGGTGCTCAAGCAGTGCGGCGACGATCTCACGCGCGCGAACGTGATGAAGCAGGCCGCGAACCTAAAGGCCTTCCGCACCAACAACCTGCTGCCCGGAATCACGATGAACACCAGCCCGATCGATTACGCGCCGATCAAGCAGATGCAGCTCAGACGATTGAAGGGCGAGAGATGGGAGTTGTTCGGGCCCATGCTCAGCGCAGAAGTGGGCGGTTAGCCGACCATCGCACCCATATGCAACAGGCTCGCGGGCCTGGAGCACCTGCACGATTTCGGAATATTGGAAATTTATCCCTGATTTGCCCGACGTGTCAAGCTGCCGGTCGGATGGCGGCGGCCCCCGCGCCTTTGCATGGGGTTGTTTTCGATATTTTGGTCCGCGCAGCTACGGCGAACAGTGCGGCGCTGGTTTCTACACCGTCCTGTCCGGGCAAAGCCGTCCGGGGGACGGCGTCGCTTCCGTTCGCCTATCCCCGGCCATCCACGTCTTTCTTTGCATGGAAACGAAGACGTGGATGGCCGGCAGCCGGCTACGCCGGGCTTTGCTGTCAGCCCCGCCGAAGCTTGGCGAAAGCGGGCACAAGGCCGGGCATGACGAGTTTGTGGGGGAGCGAGCGCATATGCGATTTGCCCTGCCGTCACACTCGAAACAGCTTCGCGTACCTTGCCTTGATCTCCTCGCTCTGCGCCTGCACCTGGGCCGGGTCGGCCTTCAGCATCTTCAATTTATCAAGCGGCACGTGCCCGGCTTTCTCCTTCACCTTGGCGTGGAACGAGCGGTGCGCGAACTCGTCGGCCAGCATCTGCTGGGTCTCGGCGCTGAAGAAGTAGCTCTGGAACAGCCGTGCCGCATTCGGGTTCGGCGCGCTCTTGAAGATGCCGCTCGGCACGATGATCAGCGGCGCGCCTTCGGCCGGGTAAACGACCTCGACCGGCTTGCCCTGATCCTTGGCCAGCACGAGGTTGTAATCATTGCCGTCGGCCATGACGGCACGCTCGCCGAGCAGGATCTTCTTCGGCGGATCGGCTGCCGACTGCACCTGCATCACCCGCTGCTGCGAAAGCTTTTCCAGATACGGCCAGCCAAGATCGCGCGCCAGCACGAAGGTCGCGGTCATGATCGCGCCGGAGTAGCTCGGATGGCCCTTGACGATCTTGCCGCGCCATTTCGGATCGAGCAGATCGGCGTAGCTCTTCGGCGCCTCCTCGCGCTTCACCTGCTCGGTGTTGTAGCCGATCACCTCGAACCAGGCGCAGGATGTCGCGGACGTGCCGTCGGGATCGATCTGGTCGGCCGGAAAGTGCTTGGCGACCTCTTCCGGCATATAGGCCGTGAGCCAGTCGTTCTTCTTCCAGTCGAGATAATGCGCGGGATCGGTCGAATTGGCGACGTCGACGGCATGGATGCCGCTGCCCTGCTCCTGTGCGATACGCTGGAATATCCGCTCGGCGCCGGAGCGTTCGACGCGCACGCTGATCCCTGGATATTTCTGCTCGAAATCGCGCGCCAGACGCTCGGCCGTGTTCAGCTCCAGCGCACTGTAGAACGAGATCCTGCCTTCCTTCTTCGCCGCAGCGATCAGTTCCGGCGTCACGGCCTCAGCCGGCGGCGCCGCCGCCCTTGAGGGTTCGGCGAATACCATGCCGACGGCGGTCGCTGCCGTCACCTTGAGCCAGTCGCGCCTCGACCATTTGCGGTCCTGCATTCCACGCTCCCCGAATCGGGCCGTTGACCGGCCGCGCCGTTGTTGTGTGCCGACAATAGATCACGATCGGTGGAAAGTGTGCAGCGGTTTCCTCTGGCGCAGCACCCGCATCCAATTGTCGAAGGCGATCTTGCCGTGGTCCTGCACCGCGCCGCTCTTCTTCGCCTAACATTCGCGGCTCAGCGTAGCGCGCAGTGTGGGCCGAACGCTACGTCTTGTCCGGCGGATTCTCGCGCAGGAAGCGTTCGAGGTCAGGCTGCACAGAGTATGGCTGCGGAACTGGATCGCCTTGGAAGTCGATTTGAAGATCGAGGCAGCGCCGCAGCATCCGCGCCAGTTCGCTGCGCCGATACGGCTTGGTCAAGAGCGGGATGCCGTGGCCGCTGCGCCCCTGTTGTGCCGGCAGCGCGCCGTCGCTGTAGCCCGAGGTGAACAGCACCCGCAGCGCCGGCCGCCCGGCCATCAGCGTGTCGGCCAATTGCCGGCCGTTCATGCTGCCGGGCATCACGATGTCGGTGAACAGCAGATCGAACGCGGTGCCGCGGTTGACGATCTCGAGCGCGGCGTCCGCATTCGCCGCCACCAGCACCTGATAACCGAGGCTTTCGAGCTGCTCGGTGACGTAAGCACGGATCGTGGGATCGTCCTCGACGCACAGGACGGTCTCGTTGCCGCCCCTGACCGGCTGATCGTCCTCCTCCGCCGGCCGCTGCGCGGTGCCGTCGGCCTTGGGCAGGTAGATCCTGAAGATCGCGCCACTTCCCGGCTCGCTCTTGACCTCGATCCCGCCGCCGCTCTGCTTGACGAAGCCGAACACCATGCTGAGCCCGAGCCCGGTGCCCTGCCCGACCTCCTTGGTGGAGAAGAACGGATCGAAGATCTTCTCCAGATGCGACGGCGAGATCCCGGTGCCGGTGTCGCTCACCTCGATCACGAGATGGTCGCCGGCGCGCTCGACGCCGCGCGCCACGGCATCGGGAACGCCGAGCTGGACGTTGCGGGTCGCAAAGGTCAGCGTGCCGCCCTCAGGCATGGCATCGCGCGCATTGATGGCGAGATTGACCAGTGCCGCACCGAGCTGGCTGCGGTCGACAAAGGCAAGCCAGGCGCCGCGGCCAAGCTCGGTCCTGATCTCGGTCTGCGAGCCCAGCGTCTGCGACAACAGCCGCACCACCTCGCCGATCAGGTCGTTGACGTCGGTTTCGGCGGGTTGCAACGGCTGCTTGCGCGCAAATGCCAAAAGGCTTGACGTCAGCTGTGCGCCGCGATCGGCGGCATCGCTGATCAGCTTGGCGATGGCAGAAAGCTGCGGATTATCCTTGACCCCATCGGCCAGGATCTCGACCGTGCCGGTGATCACGGTCAGCATGTTGTTGAAGTCGTGCGCGATGCCCCCGGTCAACCGCCCGAGGGATTCGGTTCGCTGCGCCTGGATCAACTGCTCCTCGGCGATCCGGCGCTGGGTGATGTCCCGCACGAAGGCATTGATGACGTAACCGCCGCCTCGCCTGAGCGCATTGAGCGACACCTCGACGAAGAACCGGTGGCCGTCGCGGTGCACGGATTCGGACTCGTACCGCATCCCCATGCCGCCGCCGGCGGTCTCGTTCAGGAATCGGGCGATCCGCAGCCGGTGCGCATCCCGGAGTTCCTCCGGAAACACCAGTTCGACCACCCGGCAGCCGATCGTCTCGGATCGCGTCCAGCCGGTCAGCGCCTCGGCCTGCGGACTCCAGTCGAGCACGATACCGTCCTGGTCGGTCTGGACGAAGGCGTCGAGCGCGGTCCTGATGATGGCCTGCGCCATCCGCTCGCTGTCGACCAGCGCCTGATGCGCCCGCCGCTGCGCCGTGACGTCGTGCAGCACGGCAACCGCCCCGCGCAGCTTGCCGGCATCGTCGCGCAGCGGCCTTGCGTTGGCGACGAGGCAAACCTCCGGATCCGGCGACAGAGGCCTTACGATCAGTTCGAAATCGTCGATGTCATCGCCGCGCAGCGCGCGCGCCACCGGCGTGTCCGAGATCGGCATCACGGTCGTGCCGTCGGGATAATAGTTCTGGAACGTGCGAAAGCCAGTCAGGGTGTCGAACCCAGGTTCGACGCTGTACAGCCGCCGCGCCGCGGCGTTGGCGATCACGACCACCCCGTGCTGGTCGACCACCACCACCGGATCGCGGATGCTCTCGATGGTCTTCTCCAGTAGGCTTTGCCTGCTGCCCAATTGTGCCGACAACTCGGCCAGCGTCGCCGCGAGCCGCGCGGCATCGGGATTGCCGTCAGGGCGGGTCGGCGCCGGCTCGCCACGAGACAGCGTCTCCGCCGCCCGTGTCATCTGGGCGAGCGGCTCGGACGTTGACCTCGCAATCCCCTCAGCACTCATCAATACCACCGCAACCACGCCGCCCGCGAGCAGGATGCCCGGCCAGGTGACGCCATGGATGAAGCCCAGCGCAAGCAGCAGCACGACGACCGGAAGCATGATTCCGACCGCCAGACGGCCCGACAAAATCATCCCGACCAACTCATCGCGAGCAGTTGCACCGGAAAATGGAAAAGGAAAACAGTGTCAGAAAAGGCGTCGGCGCCGGGGCAATATCGGGTGGCTTCCCCTTTGCTTAGCCGAGTCCGGCCTGCCAATCCGCCACTTTCGTGTCCGTATTAGTACGGAGGAAGGCCGCAGGCATGTGCCACTGCCGAATCAGCCGGTTCCAGTGACGGGCCGGACCGGGTCGGTTGAGGGATATTCGCGTGATCGTCCGCGCCCCGCTCAGGCTCCGCAAGGCCGTTTCACCGACCTGCGGGAGGCCGCGCCGTATACGCGATCTGGTGCGAACAGCTTAGCCGCGAAGGCTGCGGCTGCCGGAGAGAACCGCCGCCGGCTTGGCGAGGCCCAGATGATCGCGGAAGGTTGGACCGGAATATTCGGTCCGGTAGAGGCCGCGCCGCTGCAATTCGGGCACCACCAGGCTGGTGAAGGCCTCGACCGATTCCGGCACGTAAGGCGGGAAGATATTGAAGCCGTCGGCCGCCCTTTCATCGAACCAGAGCTGGATGTGATCGGCGACCTCGTTCGGGTTGCCGACCACCACGGCGCCGGTGCTGATATGTCCGAAGATGAGATCGCGATAGGTCAGACGGTTGGGACCTTTGACGTCGCGGCGGGTGAGCCGCTTAACATCGGCAAACAGCCGCTGGCCGTTTTCGTTAGCCTCAGCCAGCACCACGGGATCGACCGGAGCATCCCGGTCCTGACCGGAGACGTCGACGCCGATCGCAGCCGACACCGCGGTGAGATTGCGGCGCTTGCCCATTCTGCCCAGCGAACCATAGCGGCTCGCCTCGCCGCCATCGCCCTCGGGCTCCAGCGCAATGAAGGAATTGAGATGGTCGAATATCTCAACCGCCTTCTCGGTCGTTTCCGCGACGACGGGGGTAAGCCCTGGCAGGATCGCGATGTCGGCATCGCGCCTGCCGTATTTGCGGGCCCTGGATTTGACGTCCGCATAGTAAGCCTTGGCGCTCTCGATCGTCGCCTGGCCGGCGAAGATGACATCGGCATCGCGCGCGCCGAGTTCGCGCGAACGGTCCGAGGTGCCGGCGTGCAAGATCACCGGGTGGCCCTGAGGCGGGCGCTTGACGTTCAGCGGTCCGGCGACGTCGAAATAGCGCCCCTTGTGGTGCAGCGGCGTAATCGCATCGCTATCCCAAAGTCCCCGCACCACAGCGACGAATTCATCCGCCCAATCATAGCGCCGCTCGGTGTCCCAATGGGACTGGCGCGAGAAATTGCCCGCTGCAATCTCGTCCGCGCCGGTCACCAGATTCCATGATGCGCGGCCTTGGCTCAGGTGATCGAGCGACGCGAACATGCGCGCGAGATTATAGGGATCATAATAGGTCGGATTGGCCGTGACGACGATGCCGATATGGCTGGTCGCTGCCGCCAGGCTCGCACCGGACACGAAGGGCTCGAGGCGCGACATCTGGGAGGGATTGGTGGTTTGCAGGCTTGGATCGCTCGCCAGCCGGTCGCCAAGAAAGAGAAAGTCGAACTTGGCCGCTTCCACAAGCTGGGTGACCCGCTGCAGGAACGCGATGTCGAAGGCGGCGCCTGCATGGGAGGACGGATAGCGCCAGCCGCTCGGGTGTGTGCCACCCGCCCAGAACATCAGGCCGAAATGGAGTTCTCGCTTGGACATGATGAAACGCTCGCAGGAGGTTCAGGCTGCCGTACTGGCTGGCTCTGGTGCCTTGTGTTCGAAGATATTCCCCGGCCGCGCCAGACCGAGCCTTTCGCGCAAAGTGGCCGATCGGTCGCCTGATCGCAGCCGCTGCCGCCGCACCAACTCCGGAATGACATCCCGGGAAAAGGCATCGGGGCTGCTGCGCACGACCCCAGGCGCCACTACCAGACCATCCAGCGTCACGGCATTCGCCAGGGCCTCGATCTGGTCAGCGATCTCCGTCGGAGTACCGGACACGTAGTGGGCGACGGGCGCTTTCGGTGCGCCTGCCGCATGGTCCGACCCAATCACGGAAACGATCTCCGCAAACAGCAGCACATGCTGCTCGTCGCGACGGGCGCCCCTCGCGGCGGCAAGTACATTGTCGCGCAAGGCCGCGATATCGCCTGCAGTCTCTGCCGCCAGAATGGCGATATCGGCGTGTCGCCCCGCGAACTCCGCCGATCGCTTGTCCGCCACGCGATGCGCAACGACGACCTGGCCCTGCGGCGGTCGGGCAACGTTCAGGGGCCCCTTGACCGAGAAGGCAGCGCCGACGTGATCGATGGGATGGATTTTGCTGCCATCGACGAACACGCCGCTTTGCTTGTCGCGAATGAAGGCACCGTCCTCCCAGCTATCCCATAGCCGGCGCGCAATATCGAGGATTTCGCTGGCGCGCTCATAGTGGACGTCAGGCGCAACAGCCGTCTGCCCGTAGTTGGCGCCGGCGGGATCGACCACGCCGGTCGAGACCAGCCAGCCGGCGCGCCCATGCGTGACATGGTCGAGCGAGGCGGCGAGCCGCGTCACATTGTAGGGCTCGACATGGCTTGTGTTGGCCGCAGCGATCAGACCGATGTGGCGCGTCCTGGTCGCGAGGAAGGACGCCGTCGTGAACGCTTCACTGCGCGCTGGCTCCGCACGGCCGACGCTGTCGTCGATCAGGAGGAAAGCAAAGCCGGCACCCTCCAGGTCCCGCGCGAGACCCGTCAGGTGGAGCGGGCTCAGGGGATCGAAGCTTTTGTCGTGCGTCTGGGACCCCGATTGCGGCGCATAGAGAAAGCCGAGGTGGAGCGGTTTGGCCATTTTGATCTCCGTTCTGTCAAGCCACGGTTGCTGTCGCAGCTGGCTCCAGCGCGCGCAGTGCCTCATAGATCCGGGCTTCGTGTTGCAGAAGCTCGATGTCGCCCCGCCGACGCGGTCGCGGCAGGTCGAGGGTGACGATCTCAGCGATCCGTCCGGGCCGCGGTGAGAGCAGGACAATACGATCGGCAAGGAACACGGCTTCGCCAACGTCGTGGGTCACGAAAACGATAGTCTTGCGGCGCTGCTGCCAGATCCGGATCAGGTCTTCCTGCAACTTGTTGCGCGTGACGTAATCGACCGCTCCGAAAGGCTCGTCCATCAGGATCACGTCGGGATCATTGACGAGTGCGCGCGCGATGCCGGCACGCTGCTTCATGCCGCCGGAGATCTGGTGCGGAAACTTGCCGCCAAAGCCGTCGAGCCCGACCAGGGATAGCTGCTCTTCGACCAATCGGCGGGCTTGGACCTTGTCCACCCCGCGCAATTCGAGCCCGAGGCCGACATTGGCCGCAACCGTTCGCCACGGGTAGAGCGAGGCATCCTGGAAGACGACACCGAGCTCTCCACCCGGACCGATGATCGGCCTGTCGCGAAACAGCACCGAGCCGCCGCTCGGCTGCTGCAGCCCGGCGAGAATTTCCAGAAGCGTACTCTTGCCGCAACCGCTCGGACCAAGCAGGACGATGAACTCGCCCTCCTCGACCGAGAAGCTGATGTTGCTCAGCGCACGCACCGGCGGCGCGCCAGGATAGATTTTATCGAGGGACCTGATGGTGAAGGCTGGCATACCCTTTGCGCTCCTGCTCACTCACTGCGTCTTGCGCCCGGGATAGACGAATGGCTTCACATAATCCTGGGGGATGAAGCGCTCATCGATGTATTTGGCGGCGTCGTAGAATTCCTTCTGGTTGCCGACATCGATCTCCAGCTGCTGCGTGTCGTGGATCGCCTTCGGATCGATCGCCGGATTGGCGTCCCAGACGTCGTCCTCCTGATAGATGGCGCGCTTCACCGCCTCCGGATTGATCTTCAAACGGGCCTGCAGCCAAGGCAGGTATTCGTCGTAATGCGCCTTGGCGTAAGTGTAGGATTTGAAGTAGGCCCGCAGGCCCCGCCGCAGCAGGTCAGGGTCCCGGGCGATCACCGCGTCGCCAGCGATCAGGACTCCCGTGTGATAGGTCGGAAGGTAGTCCCAGGCACGAGCAAGCGTGGTCGAGACCCCCTCAATCTCACCGAGAGCCGCGAACGGCTGATGGATGATGGTGGCGTCGACCTGGCTGGTTTCGAGCGCGCCGTAGGCTTTTTCGGTTGCGCCCGCGGCAAAAAGCGTCACGTCGCGGTCGGGATCGAGACCTTCGGCTCTCAGGAGGTAGCGAGCGACCGACGCCAGGTTGCCGCTTGTGTCGGGCCCAACGCCGATTGTCTTACCCTTCAGGTCCGCAAAGGACTTGATGCCCTTCCGGGCGATCAGAAAATAAGGCCCCTTCGAGCGGAAGGCGGCGGAGACGATCTTGATCGGCGCTCCCAAGGCCGCAGCGCGCAGATAGACGCTGGTCGGACCAAAGGCGAAGGTCACATCGCCGCGCGAGGTGGCCGTGACCGGATCTTGCGTCCCCACAAACTCAACGTTCAAACCTTCTTCGGCGAAGAACCCCTTCTCGACGCCGAACACGATGGGCTGCTGCGTATAGCTTGTCGTATCCTGAAGCTTGAGAGTCTTCTTTTCCTCTGTACCGGCCGCCGCGAAGATGCCGAGAGCGAGTGCGGTCAAAACAAGAAGACGAGCCGAAAGGCTTGGTGAGCGCATGATCGATCCCTCGAACGGAGCGGTGACGGGAAGACGCGAAACCGGGATCGGTCAGACGTATTTCCACTTGAGCAAGACACGCCGCTCGAGCAGATCCACCAGATAGATGATCAGCAATGCGATCGACGTAACGAGAATGACGAGGGCGAAGACACCGGCCGTGTCGTAGATGCCCGAGAGCTTGTTGAGGAGGTTGCCGACGCCGGCCTTGGAGGCGACGATCTCGGCGAACAGGGTTGCAAGCAGACAGGTCGCCGCCTCGATGCGGACCGCGGCCACGATCGATGGCGCGGCTGACGGCAGCACCACTTTCCAGATGATTTGCCGCTGCGTCGCTCCGAGCGCGCGTGCGACCTTGATATGATTGTCCTGTACCTGCTTGATGCCAGCGATCGTATTGAAGACGAACAGGAAGTAGCAAAACAGGAATATGATGAACACCTTGTGTTCGAAGCCGAGGCCCAGATAGAGCGTGAGAAGAGGAATGATGGTGACCTTCGGGATCGCCATGAACCAGATCAGGAACGGGTTGAGAAACCGATGCACCTTCGGGAACAGGCCCATGGCGATGCCCGTCGCAATGCCGAGGATCGCGCTCAGCGCCACGCCGACGCCGGCCTCGGCGAGCGTCACCGAAAGATGAAACAGCAAATTCTCCCTGGTGAAGAGCTGAGGGAAAGCAGCAAGAATCTGCGTCGGTGACGCCAGATAGATTCGTTTAACTGCGCCGCTGTCGACCGCCATCTGCACGGCGAGCAGGATCGCGGCGACCACCGCGATCTGAATGATGACGATCCACGGAAGTTTGGCGGTGAGCGAGCGCAGCGTTGTGCGGCTGTTCTTGCCTGTGGTCGTCTGAACATCAACAACGGATTCGATCGACTCGACTGACATGACCATGCCCTAATACGCTACGGGCGGTGATCACGCTTGCGACCGTACCCTTGCAGTGCAAGCAAACTAGACCATTTCGGCAGACAAGATATTCCATAGTTTGAGGCCACACGTGATGAGACATCTCGTAAAGGCCCGCGCGACAGTGAAGGATATGCAGATGAAATATGGAACGCTCGCGAACACCGGAATCCAGGTGTCGCGAATTGCCTTCGGGTGTTCAAGCTATGGATCGAAGGATTGGATGCCGTGGACGCTGAGCGAGGAGCAGGCGCAAGATCATTATCGTCGTGCCTTTGAGGTTGGCTTTACCTTCTTCGATACCGCCGATTCCTATTCGTCCGGCCTCAGCGAAGAGATTCTCGGGCGCGCCGTAAAGCGCTACGCCGCAGGACGGGATCAGGTCGTCATCGCAACCAAGGTATTTTTTGCGACGGGCACCAACGCCAATCAGAGAGGATTGTCGCGTAAGCATATCCGACACGCCATCGACGACAGCCTGCGTCGCCTCGGCACCGACTATGTCGACCTGTATCAGATCCACCGTCTCGATCCCCTTACGCCTTGCGAGGAGATCCTCGAGGGGCTCGATGCCGTGGTGCGTGCCGGCAAGGCACTGCACATCGGCGCATCGAGCATGCACGCGTTCCAGTTCGCCAAGCTGCAGGCGCTTGCACAAGCCAACGGTCTGACGAAATTCGTCACCATGCAGAACAAGTATAATCTTCTCTATCGCGAGGAGGAGCGAGAGATGATTCCTCTCTGTCTCGATCAGGGTGTCGGAGTCATTCCGTACAGCCCGCTTGCGCGGGGACTGCTCGCCGGCAGCCGCCGCGACAACACCGAGCGCTCACGCGTCGTGAAGGACTTCTCGCGTCCGGAAGACGACGCGGTGATCGATCGCGTATTCGCCGTGGCGCAGGCGCGCGGCTGCAAGCCCGCCCAGGTCGCGCTTGCCTGGTTGCTGCACAACCCAGCCGTGACGGCCCCCATCCTCGGCGCGACCAAGCTCCACCACATCGACGATGCCGTTGCCGCGCTCTCTATCCAGTTCACCGATCAGGAGCTCGATACCCTCGAAGAGGCCTACCGTCCGCAACAGGTTCAGCACGATCGCAATGAGCAATTGCAATCCGGGCAGACCGCGGCGGCCGACCTCAAGCGCCTGTTTCGCCGGTCTGCCGGCTTGCGATAAGGGACTGGCGGGACGGATAGAGCGAAGCGAAACCCTCGCGAGAATGCGAAAGTTATGACCCAACGTCCGCGCAACAAACTCAGTGTCGTCCCTGCGAAAGCAGGGACCCATAACCACCGGCAGCCATTGTTGAGCGACGCCGGATCGACGATCCCGTTTCACAACACGCGCCGCGGCGTATGGGTCCCTGCTTTCGCAGGGACGACAACGGCATTTGCCGCTCCCTACGCCGCCCGCCGCCGCTCGCGCAGCGCGTCGCCGAATGCCTCGAACAGCGCGCGGTTGATCGGATTGCGCTGCGGATCGTATTCGGCGTGCCACTGCACGCCGAGCGCAAAGCCGGGGGCATCGGCGATGCGGATCGCCTCGATGGTGCCGTCCTCGGCGACCCCCTCGATCACGACGCGCTTGCCGGGCTCGAGGATGCCCTGGCCGTGCAGCGAATTGACGCGAATGGTCTCGCGGCCGAGGATCTTGGCGAATGCACCACCGGGCGTCAGTGCGACGTCGTGCCGGTCGGCGAACACCACGGTCGGATCGGGATGGATTTCGCCGTTCTCGAGCCGCGGCATCCGGTGGTTCATGCGGCCGGGAATCTCGCGGATCTCCGGATGCAGCGAACCGCCGAAGGCGACGTTCATCTCCTGGAGGCCGCGGCAGATTCCAAAGATCGGCACCCCGCGCGCGACGCAGGCTTCCGACAACGCCAGCGCAACGTCGTCGCGGTGGATGTCGTAGGGCTCGTGAGCGGCGCAAGGCTCGATGTTGAAGCGCGTCGGATGGACGTTGGCGCGGGCCCCGGTCAGGACGACGCCGTCGACCACGTCGAGCAAGGCGCCAACCTCGGTGATTTCGGGGCTGCCGGCGAACATCAGGGGCACGGCCCCCGAGACCTCGGCAACCGCGCGCAGGTTGCGCTCTCCGACCATCTGGACCGTGAAACGATTTTCGATGCGATGGGCGTTTCCGATCACGCCGACCACGGGCCGTCTCATTATTGAAGTCTCGCGCAATGATTCTTCTAAGTTTGCGACGTCGCGGAGACGATCATGCCTTCGAGTTCCCGCCGGATCAACCGTCTATATCTGCACAGGGGGGCTTGCAGACCTGCACAGATTCGCCCCCGGGAAGCCCAGGTCCGGCCCGGCGCCCGGCGCCCGGCGGTCGTGCCGGATGCCACCGCCCGTCAGCGGCAAACCGGGACGGTCCGGGCAGCTTGATCCCGGCGGGATTTTCGCCAAAGACTGCTCCGGACATCGTCCGCGAAGGGGGAATCACCCGTGACAGATTCGGCTGACAATCGCCTGCAGGCCCGCAACGACCTGGCATGGGCGATCGCCGTCGGCGGCATCGGCGTTGTGCTGTTCGCCGCCCTGCTGCTGTTCGCCTGGCAGTTCGCCGCGACGCTGTTCCTGCTGTTCGCGGGCATGCTGCTCGGGGTCGGCCTCAATGCCATGACCACCCTGCTCGGCCGGCTGACCGGGCTGCCGCACGCGCTGCGGCTTGCGATCGTCTGCCTGGCGATGGCCGGCCTATTGTCCGGGATCGTGTTCCTCGGCGGCGCCACCATCGCGCAGCAGGCCACGGTGCTCAGCAACACGATCAAGTCGCAGCTCGGCAGCGTCAAGGAGTTCCTCGAGCAGCATGGCGTCGATACCAGCTATCTCGATTTCACCAATGCCGCCGGCGAGGCCAAGGGCGAAGGCACCGCGGTGGCGACGACGACAACGACCCCGGCGGCGGCGTCCCAGTCCCACGGCATCCCCGGCGCCGGCGCACTGGCCTCGAGCGGCGGCGCCATCATCAGCCAGACGCTGAAGGTGCTGCTCGGCACCGTCAGCGTGGTCGGCAACTTCTTCATCGTGCTGTTCCTCGGGCTCGCCTTCGCGGCTCAGCCCGGCATCTACCGCGCCGGGCTGTTGTTCATCGCGCCGGCAAAATACCGCGCTCAGGCGACCATCATCGTCGACCACATCGGCGAGACGCTGCAGCGCTGGCTGCTCGCCCAGATCATCACCATGGCGGCGGTGTTCCTGGTCACCTGGATCGGGCTTGCCATCATCGGCATTCCGAGTTCGTTCATCCTCGGCATCCAGGCCGGCCTGCTCGCCTTCATCCCGACGGTCGGCGCCATCCTCGGCGGGCTGATCGTGGTGCTGGCGAGCCTGGCAACCGGCTGGATCGCGGCGCTGTCGGCCTTCGTCCTGTTCCTCGGCGTGCACGCGCTGGAAAGCTACGTGCTGACCCCGATCATCCAGCGCCAGGCGCTCGACATCCCGCCGGCCACGCTGTTCGCGTTCCAGATCCTGCTCGGCGTCGTGTTCGGCGTCTGGGGTCTGGCGCTGGCGCTGCCGCTGATGGCAATCGCCAAGGTGATGATCGATCACTTCAAGGCAGAGGATCAGGCGCCGGCGCACGCTCCGTCGAGCGCGCCGCAACTCAGTTGAAGAGTAGGACGGTACCGATAACCATCAGCAACAGGCCGAGCAGCATCACGATCGGCCATCGGCTCTTCGGCGGCTCATACCGCCCCTGCGCGCGCCGCTCGGCGATCAGCGCGGTCTCGTATTCATCCGAGTCCGAGAACAGGCAGGCGAAGCCGCTGCGCGCGGAAACCGCGTCGGCTTCGAGTGACATCAGGGCTGATTGCGGATTGCGGGTGCGGATCGACTCCATGCCCGAAAGCATGGGATCGAATGGTTAACCGGTCGTTACCGCAGTCACACGCGGGCAGTCGCCGGCTTTTGCCGCGCCGATGCGGACAGGCCCGCGGTCTTGCGTCGCCAGTTCTCCAGCGAGAGCGGCAGCTCCTCAGCAGCCTCGACCCGGTTCCGGCCGCCGCGCTTGGCCTGGTAGAGCGCAGTGTCGGCCGAGGCCAGCAGCACCTCGAGCTCGGTCCCGGCGGGCCCACCGGCGACGCCGATGCTGACCGTGGTGTCGACCGCGCCGTCCTCGCAAGTGATGTTGCTGTTCTCGAACGCCTCACGCACCCGCTCGGCGACCAGCACGCCCTCCTCCAGCGAGCACGGCAGCAGTGCCGCGAATTCCTCGCCGCCGATCCGGCCCGACAGATCGCTGATCCTGAGACTGTTGACCACCACGGCGGAGAACAGTTTCAGGATCTCGTCACCCGCGGGATGGCCGAACCGGTCGTTGATCGACTTGAAATGATCGATGTCGAAGATCATCACGGTGACCGGCCGGCCGCCATTGGCCTCGCGTTCGATCACGCGCGCGCAGGCCTCGGAGAAGCCGCGGCGATTGAGCATGCCGCTTAAAGGATCGATCGACGCAGCGGTCTTGTGCACGGCCACGGCGCGGTCCGACACCATCATGAAGATCACGAACACCGTGCCGATCGCGTACAGAACGAGTTCGATCGAGAACAGCGTGACCCAGAAGGTGCTGATGAAATTCTGGCCGTTCAGTCGCAGCAGGTCGCCGACCAGGATCGGCAGCATCAGGACACAGCCATGAGCAACCGGGATGGCGATCGCAATCCAGCGCCGCTGCATCGCACGGCGGCGCTCGCTCCAGAGTTCAGAGGCGGTCAGCGCGGCATAGATCGCCACGATCCCGGCGCCGATGGTCAGCCGCATCGCCGGATCCGCCACCGTCGTCATGGCGCCGATCCACGCGACCGGGCCGAGCACGAGGCCCAGCAGGTTGGCCTTGCGGCCGTGGAAGATCCGCGAGGCATTCCAGACCATGCCGCAGGCGGCGAAGCCGATCGCATTGAGGCCCAGCAGGACCATGGGATCGAGCGTCGAGCTGCCGACCGTCCAGAGCGCGACCGAGACCGCGCCGAGCAGATAGGCCGTGCCCCACCATTTCAGCGCGGGGATATTCTCCTGCCTGCCGAACAACCAGAGCATGGCGCCGAGCATGCCCGCGACCATGGTGGCGAACAAATAAAGCGTCGATGGATCGAACGACATAGAGTCACCCCAGCCCGGTGTGATGCAACGTTCGCAGGCGCAATTAATACGGTGATGCAGCGCCAGTGCGAGACCGCAGGCTAGAAGGCCCGAGTTCCAATTTCGTTTGCACGCACACGCAAGTTTTCATGAAAACTGCGCTAATTCCCGTCGAAGCACGCCCGATTTGGGCACAGCAAAAAGGGCGCCTCGCGGCGCCCTCTGCAACTCGATGCACGCGACAATTGCCGCGAATTTTAGGACTCGAATTAGCGCTTCGAGAACTGGAAGGACTTGCGGGCCTTGGCCTTGCCGTACTTCTTGCGCTCGACCGTGCGGGAGTCGCGGGTCAGGAAGCCGCCCTTCTTGAGGACGCTGCGCAGCTCGGGCTCGAAATTCGTCAGAGCCTTCGAGATGCCGTGTCTGACAGCACCGGCCTGGCCGGAGAGACCGCCGCCGGCGACAGTGCAGATCACGTCATACTGGCCGTTACGGGCGGCAGCGACCAGCGGCTGCTGGATCATCATGCGCAGCACCGGGCGAGCGAAATAGACTTCGAACTCGCGGGTGTTGACCGAGATCTTGCCCGAGCCGGGCTTGACCCAGACACGGGCGACCGCGTCCTTGCGCTTGCCGGTGGCGTAGGCGCGGTTGAACTTGTCGACCTTCTTGACATACTTCGGCGCGTCGGGAGTGGCCGGCTTGACCTGCGAAAGCTGGTCGAGGGACTGCAACGTATCGGACATTATGCGGCCCTCGTGTTCTTGCGATTCAGGGAAGCGATATCGACCTTCTCGGGGCTCTGGGCTTCATGCGGATGATCGGCACCCGGATAGACGCGGAGGTTGCCCATCTGCATGCGGCCGAGCGGACCACGCGGGATCATGCGCTCGATCGCCTTCTCGACGACGCGCTCGGGGAAGCGACCCTCGAGGATCTGCTTCGCGGTGCGCTCCTTGATGCCACCGATGAAGCCGGTGTGCTTGTAGTAGACCTTCTGGTCGCGCTTGCGACCGGTCAGCACCACATGCGCTGCGTTGACGATGATGACGTTGTCACCGCAATCGACATGCGGGGTGTAGGTGGGCAGGTGTTTGCCGCGCAGGCGCATCGCGACGAGCGTGGCGAGACGACCGACGACCAGACCCTTGGCGTCGATCACAACCCACTTCTTCGTCACTTCGGCGGGCTTGGCCGAGAACGTGCTCATGTGTGAAATCCGTGAAAAAGAAATCGGCGCCGTATGCGCCGAACTGCGTGGCTTTCTAGAGAAGCCCCGACCCCACGTCAATGTCGGCGCGCGATAATTACACAAGCAAAAACAATGACTTAAAAATAAGGTGTAATAATACCGTGAAAAAGACTATTGATTCGGAATGGAATAGGTCGCCGTGACATGGGCGATTGGATCGGGCGAGGTGCCGGACAGCAGGTTCACCTCACCGACCGCGAGCCGCTTGCCGAGCTTGAGCAGCTTGGCGACCGCAAGCACGTCCTGGCCCGGCTGGCCCTTGCGCAGGAAATTGATGTTGAGGTTGGTGGTGACGGCGAGGCCGATCGGCCCAATCGCCGACAGCAGCACCACATACATCGCGAAATCCGCCAGCCCCATCAGGGTCGGCCCGGACACCGTGCCGCCCGGCCGCAGCATCCGCTCGCTGAAGCGCTGGCGCAGCAGCGCCGTCCCGCCGTCGGCGCTTTCGATCCTGATGTCATCGTGGGTGAATGCCTGCGGAAACTCCTTGCGCAGGAACTCCTCCAGGTCAGCCACGCTCATTTTCGCAATCGCCATGCGGTCCCTGCCCTCGCTTCAGTCTGCCTGTTACATTAAGTTGTCACAGAGACCAAAGTGGAATTTCACCATGTCCGCCCAAGCCGCCCGCGCGGAAGCGCCGCAACATCAGCCGATCCTGCTGCGCGAGACCGTCGGCAGTATCGCGTTACTGACGCTCAACCGCCCCGCGGCGCGGAACAGCCTCTCCGAAGGCCTGATCGGGGCGTTGCATGCTGCGCTGATCGATATAAGCGGTGACAAGAGCATCCGCGCCGTGGTGCTTGCCGCCAATGGCCCGGCCTTCTGCGCCGGCCACGACCTCAAGGAGCTTACCGCGCGCCGCACCGACGCCGACCGCGGCCGCGCCTATTTCGCTGAGATCATGAACGCGTGCAGCGCGATGATGCAGGCCATCGTGCATCTGCCGAAGCCGGTTGTCGCATCCGTCCAGGGCATCGCGACCGCGGCCGGCTGCCAGCTCGTCGCAAGCTGCGACCTTGCGGTCGCCTCCGAGGCCGCGGCATTTGCGACGCCGGGCGTCGATATCGGGTTGTTCTGCTCGACACCGATGGTGGCGCTGTCGCGCAACGTGCCGCGCAAGCAGGCGATGGAAATGCTGCTGACCGGTGAGCCGGTCTCCGCAGCGACCGCCCAGGGCATCGGTCTCGTCAACCACGTGGTGTCCGCAGGCACCGAACGTGACGCCGCGATTGCGCTGGCCGAGAAGGTCGCGCTGAAATCGGCCTATACGGTCAGGCTCGGCAAGGAGGCGTTCTACCGCCAGGCAGAGATGAGCCTCGCGGACGCTTATCGTTTCGCCGCCGAGGTGATGACCGAGAACATGATGGCGCGCGACGCCGAGGAAGGCATCGGCGCCTTCATCGAGAAGCGCGATCCGAAGTGGCAAGACAAGTGAATTCCCGTCATTGCGAACGAAGCGAAGCAATCCATCGCGCCACCAGGAAGTATCGATTGCTTCGTCGCTTTGCTCCTCGCGATGACGCAACCGAAAAAGACGACTAATGAATCACGACGCCTACGACGACAACTACATCCGCAGCATCCTGAACAACGTCAAATCGATCGCGATGGTTGGCGCCTCGCCGGTCAATGTGCGGCCGAGCTTTTTCGCATTCAAGTACCTCGCCCAGCGCGGCTACGACATGATCCCGGTCAACCCCGGTCATGTCGGCAAGGCGCTGATGGGCAAGCCGTTCGTCGCGTCGCTTGCGGACATCGACCGTCCGATCGACATGATCGACATCTTCCGCAACTCGAGCCACATCATGCCTGTCGTCGAGGAGGCGCTGAAATTATCGCCGCTGCCGAAGGTGATCTGGATGCAGCTCGGCGCGCGCGACGATGCCGCGGCCGAGAAGGCCGAGGCCGCGGGGCTGAAGGTGGTGATGAACCGCTGCCCGAAGATCGAGTATGGCCGGCTGTCGTCGGAAATCTCCTGGATGGGCGTCAACTCGCGCACGCTGAGTTCCAAGCGCGCGCCGATTCCGACGCAGGGCATGCGGCTGTCGCTCAACCGCACGAGCTTCGGCGGCGGCCAGACTGCGGCATCCGACCGCGCGGCGAAAAACAAGACCGAGACGACCTGACGTCGGGCTGAATAATACTTCCACTGATCCGGTATGGCGTAGGATGCCGTTCCAGGAAATGGCAGCGTCCCGAACTCGCTTGACGGCGGACGCCGCCACCATCAGCATGCCGCGCATTTCGACCAGGCCACAACAGGACGCAAAGAATGACCGATCGCCTTCCGGGATTTTCCACCCTCGCCGTGCACGCCGGCGCACAGCCTGATCCCACCACCGGCGCGCGGGCGACGCCGATCTACCAGACCACGTCATTCGTCTTCAACGACGCCGACCACGCGGCCTCGCTGTTCGGCCTGCAGGCATTCGGCAACATCTATACCCGCATCGGCAACCCGACCAACGCCGTACTCGAGGAGCGCGTCGCAGCGCTCGAGGGCGGCACCGCGGCGCTCGCGGTCGCCTCCGGCCACGCCGCGCAGCTGGTGGTGTTGCAGCAACTGCTCCGGCCCGGCGACGAGATCATCGCCGCGCGAAAACTCTATGGCGGATCGATCAACCAGTTCACCCACGCCTTCAAGGCGTTCGGCTGGAACGTGGCCTGGGCCGATCCCGACGAGATCGAAAGCTTCGAGCGCGCAGTGACGCCGCACACCAAGGCGATCTTCATCGAATCGATCGCCAACCCCGCCGGCAGCATCACCGACATCGAGGCGATCGCGGCCGTCGCGCGCAAGGCCGGCGTGCCGCTGATCGTCGACAACACGCTCGCTTCGCCCTATCTGATCAAGCCGATCGACCACGGTGCCGACATCGTCGTGCACTCCCTGACCAAGTTCCTCGGTGGCCACGGCAACTCGCTCGGCGGCATCATCGTCGACGCCGGCACCTTCGACTGGTCGAAGGACAACAAATATCCGATGCTGAGCGAGCCGCGCCCGGAATATCACGGCATCCGGATCCAGGAGACCTTTGGCAATTTCGCCTTCGCGATCGCCTGCCGCGTGCTCGGCCTGCGCGACCTCGGCCCCGCGCTGTCGCCGTTCAACGCCTTCATGATCCTGACCGGCATCGAGACGCTGCCGCTGCGCATGCAGAAGCACTGCGACAACGCCAAGGCGGTGGCGGAATTCCTCTCCACCCATCCGGCCGTGTCGGCGGTGAACTATGCCGGCCTGCCCGGCGATAAGTACAACGCGTTGCAGCGCAAATATGCACCGAAGGGCGCCGGCGCGGTGTTCACCTTCAGCCTCAAGGGCGGCTATGACGCGGGCGTCAATCTGGTGTCGAACCTGAAGCTGTTCTCTCATCTCGCCAATGTCGGCGACACCCGCTCACTGGTGATCCACCCGGCCTCCACCACCCACAGCCAGCTCGACGACGCCGCCAAGGTGAAGTCCGGCGCGGCGCCCGAGGTGGTGCGGCTGTCAATCGGCATCGAGGACAAGGAAGACCTGATCGCGGATCTCGACCAGGCCCTGCGCGCCTGATCCCGCCATTGCCGGAGCGGTGCGCGACATCGCTCCGGCAATCTTGCCCAAACGACGAGTCTCCCGTTAACGCTTAATACCGACGGGTCTCTCGTTAACGCTCAATCCGGCATAAAGTGGCAGTGATAGGCTCCGGATGATTCGGGAGACCATGGATGCTGCGCTGGATATTGCCGCTCGCGATCGCGCTGTTTGCGATACCGCCCGCTGACGCTGCCGACGGCCCTGTCGTCGCCAAGAGCCCAACCGCCAAGGCCGCGCGCCAGCTACCGGCTGGCCTGCCGCGCCGGCACTACGCCTATCGCACCACCATCACGCAGCCGACCTACGTGCGGCGCGGACGCCAGCTCGTGGTCGTCGAGCCCGCGGTGATCCCGCTGAACACGGAGCCGTACATCCCGTACGTGCCGGGTGAACCGCTGCTGCCCGGATCGTCGTCACTGCCCGGCTATTACGGCAACTGGCATTCGTACAACTATTTCGGCCCCTATTACGGCGGCGCCTATGTGACCTACTGGGACCGCCTGCCCTACGCCTGCGGCATCTACGGCTACTGCTAGCCCGGGACGAACGCGTGGCCAGATCGCCGCAGAAGAAAGCCAGCGCACCGGCCTCGGGCAATGCGGTCACCGCCGACCTCGTCGCGGTGCTGGTCGCCGTCACCGACGGCACGCCCAAGATCATGACCATCGCCGGCGGCGCCGCACTGCCGAGCGGTCCGTTCGAGTTCACCCACCGCTCGCTGCAGACCGCGCTGCGGGCCTGGGTCGAGGCGCAGACCGGCCACCCGCTCGGTTACGTCGAGCAGCTCTACACCTTTGCCGACCGCGGCCGCTCCGGCGACGCCAAGGGGCCGCACAGCGTCTCGATCAGCTATCTCGGCCTGACCCGCGAGGACAGGGTCGGCGAAGGTTTCGAGGCGCATTGGTCCGGCTGGTACGACTATTTCCCGTGGGAGGATCATCGCGCCGGCGCACCGGCTTGCCTCGCCAAGATCATCGCGCCGCAGCTGAAGGCGTGGGCGAAGGCTGCGTCGTCGCCAATGCTGCAGCGCGAGCGCTGGCAGCGCTGCGCGATCACCTTTGGTCTCGACGATCGCGACTGGAACGAAGAACTGGTGTTGCAGCGCTACGAGCTGCTCTGGGAGGCGTCGCTGATCCCGGAAGCCGGCCGCGCGCATGGCCGCGAGGCGCCTGTCGTGCCGGGCAAGCCGATGACGGCGGATCATCGCCGCATCCTCGCGACCGGGATTGCGCGGCTGCGCGCCAAGATCAAATACCGTCCGGTGGTATTCGAATTGATGCCGGCCGAGTTCACCCTGCTGCAACTGCAACGCAGTGTTGAGGCGCTCGCAGGCCGGCTGGTCCACAAGCAGAACTTCCGCCGACTCATCGAGCAGCAGGAACTCGTTGAAGAGACTGGCGCAATGGCCGCCGATACCGTCGGACGGCCGGCCAAGCTGTTCCGCTTCCGCCATGCCGTGCTGGCCGAACGGGCCGTCGCCGGCACCAAGCTGCCGCTTTCGCGCACTTGACACGCCTTATGCTCAGGATAAGTATAAGCCATCTTATGCTCAAGGAGAGTATAAATGGCCTTGCTCGATACCGATGTTCTCACCCGCACCGCGCCGCTCTATGAGCGCGTCAAACGCGTCATCCCGCCATTCGAATGGGCCACGTTTGCCGAGGACGTCGATGCGATCCTCGCGCTGAAGCGCCGCCGCAGTGCGATGGTACTGGCGCACAACTACCAGACGCCGGAGATCTTCCACGGCGTCGCCGATATCGTCGGTGACAGCCTCCTGCTCGCGCGTGAAGCGACCAAGGTCGACGCCGATGTCATCGTGCTCGCCGGCGTGCACTTCATGGCCGAGACGGCGAAGCTGCTCAATCCGGCCAAGACCGTGCTGATCCCCGACCTTGCGGCCGGCTGCTCGCTGGCCGATTCCATCACGGCCGAGGACGTGCGGCTGATGCGCGCGCGCTATCCGGATGCGCCGGTGGTCGCCTATGTGAACACATCGACCGCGGTGAAGGCGGAGTCCGACATCTGCTGCACGTCAGGCAATGCGCTCAAGGTGGTGGAATCGCTCGATGCAGAGCGCGTCATCATGCTTCCTGATGAATACCTGGCGCAGAACATCGCCAAGCAGACCAGCAAGAAGATCATCGCCTGGAAGGGCCATTGCGAGGTGCATGAGTTGTTCACCGCCGATGACGTGCGCCAGCTGCGCGAAAACTACCCTGACGTCACCGTGCTGGCGCATCCGGAATGCCCGCCCGAGGTGGTCGCTGAAGCTGACTTCGCTGGTTCGACGGCCGCGATGCAGTCGTTCGTCGAGACCAAACGCCCGCCGCGCGTCGTGCTGCTGACGGAATGCTCGATGAGCGACAACATCGCGGCGCGAAATCCCGATGTCGACTTTGTCCGCCCCTGCAATCTCTGCCCGCACATGAAGCGGATCACGCTGAAGAACATCCGCCACGCGCTGGAGACCAACCAGCACGAGGTCACGATCGACCCCGCGATCGCCGATCGCGCGCGCAAGAGCGTCGAAAGGATGCTGGCAATATGAGTACCGACGTTTCCGATCTCAACGGCCGCCCGGTGATCATCGGCGGCGGCGCCGCGGGGCTGATGACCGCGCTGCAACTTGCGCCCGAGCCGGTCGTGCTGCTGTCGAAGTCGCCGCTCGGCGCGGAAGCCTCCAGCATGTGGGCGCAAGGCGGCCTTGCCGCGCCGGTCGGCGCGGATGACACTCCTGCGCTCCATCTCGCCGATACGCTCGCGGCAGGTGCCGGCCTTTGCGATGCGGCAGCAGCGTCGCGGATCGTCCACGCCGCGCCTGCGGCCGTGGAGCATCTGGCTGAGCTCGGCGTCGCCTTCGACCGGCGCGCCGACGGCAGCTGGCGCCTCGGGCTCGAGGCCGCACACGGCCGCAACCGCATCGTGCACGCCACCGGCGACGGCACCGGCCGCGAGATCATGCGCGCGCTGATATCAGCGGTGCGCCGGACGCCGTCGATCACGCTGCTGGAAGGCGTCGAGGCGCGCCGGCTGCTGGTCGAGGACAATGCGGTCAGGGGCGTGCTTGCAGCCAGCGACCGCGGCGCGTTGACGATCATCACCAACCGCGTGGTGATCGCCACCGGCGGCATCGGCGGGCTGTTCGCCGACAGCACCAATCCCGGTGGATGTTTCGGCCAGGGGCTCGCGCTCGCCGCGCATGCCGGTGCAAAGCTGTCGGACATCGAATTCGTCCAGTTTCATCCGACTGCCTTCGACGGACCGTCACGGCCGATGCCGCTGTTGACCGAGGCGATCCGCGGCGACGGCGCGGTGGTGATCGACGAGACCGGCGAACGCTTCATGGCCGATCAACCCGGCGCCGAACTTGCGCCACGCGACATCGTCGCCCGCTCCGTCTGGCGCCACCGTGCCGCGGGGCATCGCACCTTCCTCGACGCGCGCCAACATCCGGGCGCGGAGTTCGCGCAGCGCTATCCCGTGATCAGCGCGTTCTGCAAGATGGCAGGCATCGATCCCGCCACTGACCCGATCCCGATCCGACCGGCGGTTCACTACCACATGGGCGGCATCGCGGTTGACGGCTTTGGCCGCAGCACGGTGCAGGGCCTGTGGGCCTGCGGCGAAGCCGCGCGCACCGGCCTGCACGGCGCCAACCGGCTCGCCAGCAACTCGCTGATGGAAGCGATCGTCTGCGCGCGCTGGGTCGCCGAGAGCATCGAGGGCATGAGCGCAGGACCGCGCGCGATGCTGCGCGACGATGCGATGCCGCAGGCCTCCGATCCCGTCGCCGTGCGGCCGATCCTGACCCAGGGGCTCGGCGTGTTGCGTGACCGCGACGGCATCACGCGCGCGATCCGCAGCCTCTATCCGCTCGCGCGCGGCTCCAGCGCCGCATCCGACGCTGCGCTGGTCGGCTTGATGATCGCGGTTGCCGCAATCAGGCGCGAGGAGAGCCGCGGCGGCCATTTCCGCATCGACTTCCCGCACACCGCCTTGTCGGCATCCCCGTCGTCCCTCACCCGCGCCGAGGCGCTCGCCGCCGCACGCGACATCGTAGAATCCAAGACATTCGCCAGGAGTGCCCTCTCATGACCCTCAATCCCCTGCTGCCACTGCTCTATGAACCGATCGTGCTGACCGCCTTGCGCGAGGATCTCGGTCGCGCCGGCGATATCACCGCGGATGCAATTGTACCGGCGAGCCAGCAGGCCCGGCTGGTGATGCGGGCGCGACAACCCGGTGTGATCGCCGGCCTCGACGTCGCGCGATCAGCCTTCCAGACGGTGTCTCCGGCGATCGAGCTGCGCGCCGAGCAGCCCGACGGCAGCGCGGTCGAATCCGACCAGGTCATCGCGATCATCGACGGCCCGGCCCGCAGCCTGCTCACCGCGGAACGAACCGCGCTCAACTTCCTCTGCCATCTGAGCGGCGTCGCGAGCGCAACCGCCACGCTGGTCAAGGCCGTCGCCGGCACCCGCGCGCAGATCGTCTGCACCCGCAAGACCACGCCGGGCCTGCGGGCGCTGGAGAAATATGCGGTGCGCGCCGGTGGCGGCGGCAATCACCGCTTCGGGCTCGATGACGCCGTGCTGATCAAGGACAACCACATCGCGCTCGCCGGCGGCATCCGCACCGCGGTGGAACGCGCCAAGGCCAATACCGGTCATCTCGTCAAGATCGAGGTCGAGGTCGACACGCTGTCCCAGCTCGAGGAAGCGCTGGCGCTTGGCGTCGATGCGGTGCTGCTCGACAACATGACGACCGAGCAGCTCACTCAGGCAGTGGCGATGGCGCGCGGCAAGGCACTCACCGAGGCCTCCGGCCGCATCACGGCGGCGACGGCGGCGGCGATTGCCGCCACCGGCGTTGATCTCATCTCAGTCGGCTGGGTGACCCACAGCTCGGCCACGCTCGATATCGGGCTCGACTATCTGTCCTGATCGACTAACCGGGCTGACCGACCGGAACCAGGGTCGGCTGGTCCCGCTCGGTCCGGCCCGCCGCGAAGCGCTCGGCCTGCAGCACCGCGAGCGTCAGCACCACGATGGCGACCGCCTGGTGGGTCAGCGCCAGATCGATCGGCACCTGGTGCAGCAGCGTCAGGATGCCGAGCGTTGCCTGCAGGGTGATCGCGGCGACCAGCCACCAGGCGCCCGCGATGACAGCGCCGCCGGCGCGCGCGCGCACGGCATCGATCGCATGTGCGATCGCCAACGCGAACAGCAGATAGGCGGTCATGCGATGCTCGAACTGCACCGTCAGCGTGTTGTCGAACAGGTTGCGCCACCACGGCGTCTCGAACCACAACCGGTCAGCCGACGGAATGAAGCCGCCATCGATCTCGGGCCAGGTGTTGTAGACCCTGCCTGCACGAAGCCCCGCGACGAGCGCGCCGAAATAGAGCTGCACGAAAGTCAGCACCAGCAGCACCACGCTTGTAATCTTCAGCCTGACTGGCGCGACCACGGCCGGGCGGTCAGTCAGCCGCCGCAGCGTCCAGACGATCGCCGCGAAGATCAGCAGCGCGAGCACCAGGTGCGTCGCCAGTCGATACTGCGACACCTCGACGCGCTCCGAGAGGCCGGACGCCACCATCCACCAGCCGACGCCGCCCTGCAGCGCACCGAGGCCGAAGATCACCCAGAGCCGGCGGCCGAGCTCACCGCTCACCGCGCCGCGCCACAGGAAATACAGGAACGGCAGCAGATAGGCGATGCCGATCACGCGGCCGAGCAGCCGGTGGCTCCACTCCCACCAGAAGATCGTCTTGAATTGCGCGAGCGTCATCCCGGCGTTGAGCTCGCGATATTGCGGAATCTTCCGGTAGCCCTCGAACGCCTGGGTCCACTGCGTCTCGGTCAGCGGCGGCAGCGCACCGGTCACCGGCTTCCATTCGACGATCGACAGGCCGGACTCGGTGAGCCGCGTTGCGCCGCCGACCAGCACCATCAAAGCGATCAGACCGGCGACCGCGACCAGCCAGACCCTGACGGCACGAAGCTGCGATGTCTTTGCGGAAATACCGGCCATTTCGCCCTGACTTGATTGGATTTTCGGGCCCCTTATAGTCCGGCGCGCCCGCGGCGCAAGCGCCGCCGAAACGCTTGGGATCACGAGTTGCACATATCCGCCATGGCCATACGCACCCGCAAACTGCTCGGAACCGTCTTCCTGCTCATCCTGGTGGTGGTGTGGTCGCTGCTCGGCATGACAGTCGCCCAGACCCCGTGGCTCGCCAATTCCGGCCTGTTGCAGGCGATCTTCTACGTCGTCGCCGGCCTCGGCTGGGTGCTGCCGGCGATGCCGATCGTCTCCTGGATGTCGCGGCCCGACCGCGCCTAAGGCCTGATCCGGAAAAGTGCGAAGCGGTTTTCCGAAAAGACCATGCCCAACTTAGACTCCGCTCTGGATGCTCGCGCTCCGCGTCGGCCGAACCCGCGCGAACATCACGCCCGAGAGCAGCACGCGCATGATCCGTAAAGAGCGCACACGGCCGTCCCATGCGATGCGCGGCAGGGCGTGAAGGTTGGTGCGCCCCTGCGCCTCGACGACGCCGGAGATGGTCGACACTGCGCTGGCAAAGCCGGCCTCCTCCGCCATCACCACATCCGGACGAGCGAACGCGTCGCGATCCCCGAAAGGATACGCGAAGTGCTTGATCGGCCGCCGGAGCGCACTCTCGGCGACCGCCTTTCCCATCGCCATCTCGCGCAGCGCGGCGGCCCCCTTCAGGCTCGACAGCGCCGGATAGTTCACCGTGGCGCAGCCGAGCGTCACGTTCGGATCGGCCGCGAGTTTCGCCAGATCCGCCCAGTCGAACGAGGCGCTGCGCGACAATTGCGCTGCATCGACCGAATAGCGCCGGCCGAGATCGTTCACCGCATAGGACAGATCCGACGGCGACAGCTTGCGCAGCCAGCCGGATAGGAAGTCGAACAGCTCGTATTTGTCCGACAGGCTTGAGACCACGAAGTGTCGGTCCCGGCCGTCGATCACCAGGTTGATACGGCTTTCGCGCGCGATGATATCTTCCAGTACCAGCCACCACGCCACGCCCACGCCGTCGGGAAACGCCGTCGGCAGGTAGAGGGTGAAGGGAACGCCGTGCCTGGCGAGCACGGGATAGGCATGGGTGACGATGTCCTTGGTGGCGCCGTCGAAGGTCAGGCAGGCAAAGCGCCGGCGCTCCGGCATGGTCACCGCGCGGCGGCAGGCCTCGTCCATCCCGACGATGTCGTACTGCCAGCGCTTCAGCGCGCGGATCGTGCGATCGAGCAACGCCGGCGTGATCTCCTGCGACTTCAGCGGCTGGAACCGTCCTCGACGCGCGGGGCGGACGCGCGCAAAGCGCAGGATGACCCCGGCGCCACCGACCTCGCGTTCCCGCAGCCTGAAAGCGCCGCTGAAATAGGCGAGCTCCATCCGGGCCCGTCGCAAAATCCCGTTGTCCGGCGCCAAGATCCCTCTACCCGCCCTTGCCCCGTCGGGCAGTTCCTATACGCCGCCAAGCACCCCGTTGGGCCATTGTTCTTACTCTTTGTTGACATTTCCCTGCGAAGGTCGGCCCCAGCCGAGAACTGTATATTATCACCTTAAAAAATTTAGGTTCCGAGATGACCATGGCTGCGGCAATCGAAGGCCAGACGGTGGGGACGCGAACGTGGCCGAACGCAATCCGCGTTGCAGGCGTCGACATCTTTCATGATCTCGCTGCGGCCGAGGCGACCTGGCGCAGTCTCGAGACATCGCAACACAGCTACACACCCTATCAGCGCTTCGATTTTCTTGCCAATTGGCAGCGCCAGGTCGGCGAACGCGAGGGCCAGCGGCCTTTCATCGTCGTCGCGCATGACAGCGAACGCCGGCCGCTGCTGCTGTTGCCGCTCGCCGCCGAGTCCCGTCTGGGCGCGAACTGCGCGAGCTTCATGGGCGGCAAGCACGCAACCTTCAACATGGCGCTGTGCGACAAGGATTTCGCCGCCAATGCGACCGAAGCCGATGTCACCGCCTTGATCAGCTCGATTGCCGAGCGCTCCCGCGTCGACGCGCTCGTGCTGTGTCAGCAACCGTTGCGCTGGCAGGACCTGCCCAATCCCCTCGCCTTGCTGCCGCACCAGCCTTCGGTCAACGACTGCCCGCTGCTGCAGATCGAGCCCGGCGCGGAACCTGCGGCACTGATCAGCAATTCGTTTCGCCGCCGCCTCAAGGGCAAGGAGCGCAAGCTGCAGCCGCTGCCCGGCTATCGCTATCACGTCGCGAGCGAGAGCGCCGATGTCTGCCGCCTGCTCGACTGGTTCTTCCGCGTCAAGCCGCAGCGCATGGCCGAGCAGAAGCTCCCTGACGTGTTCGCCGAGCCGGGCGTCGAGCAGTTCATTCGCAGCGCCTGCCTCGCACCGCGCGCCGACGGCAAGGGCTACGCGATCGACATCCATGCACTGGAGTGCGACGAGGAAGTGATCGCGATCTTCGCCGGCGTCTCCGACGGTCATCGCTTCTCGATGATGTTCAACACCTACACGATGTCGGCCAATTCCAAGTTCAGCCCCGGCCTGATCCTGATGCGCGACATCATCGATCGCCATGCCGGCCAGAACTACCGCGCTTTCGATCTCGGCATCGGCTCGGACGAGTACAAGCGGCTGTTCTGCAAGGACGACGAAGCGATCGTCGACAGCTTCATTCCGCTCAGCCTGCGTGGAAAGGCTGCGGCCGGCGCATTGTCGGCCATCAGCCGCGCCAAGCGCGCCGTGAAGCACAATCCCGCGCTGTTCGAGATCGCACAGAACCTGCGCAGCATGTTCCGCTGAGCACGACTGCGGACTGCGTCACGCGGACTGCCCGTCAGCCGCCGGCCGGCTGCTCTCGACGCCGAGCCGCATCATCGCATCGAACACCAGCATCGCGGCCGGCGACAGCGCGCGTTTGCGAAGCTTGATCAGCCCGTAACTCTCGAGCATCAGCTGGTCGCGGATCCGCAGCATCTTGAAGCGCTGCGGATCGAGCAGGTCGAAGATCAGCAAGGGCACCGGCACGATCGCATCGATTCCTGCGGCAATTCCGATCGAGGCGGAGAAGGACTCGGTGTTGATCATGCGCTGTGGCGGCGCAATGCCGCGGCTGTAGAACAGCCGCTCAAGCGCCTGGCGCATGAAGGATTCCCGCGGCTGGGAGATCCATTGCAGGTCGACCGTATCTTCCAGATTGACGCTGTCGAGAGCGGCCAGCGGATGCTCGGCGCGAACCAGCAGGCCGGCCTGCTCGGCGCCGATCTCGTGATAGTCGAACTGCCCGGGATCGACGCCGGCGGGTATGCGCGCAACGACGAAGTCGAGCTCGAGCGCGAGCAGACGCGCGATCAACGGCTTGCTGGTGCTGACATCAAGCGAAATGTTCACCCGGTGCAGCTTCTCGCCGAGATACTGCATGACGTCGACGACAAGGTCGATGCTGGGCTTGGCGACCGTTCCGACCGATACCGTACCGAGCTCGCCGGACCTGTAACCGGCAAACTCATCGGTGACCCGGTCAAGGTCCGCCAGCACACTCCTGCCCCCACGGATCAGAATCGAACCATAGGCCGTCGGCTCAACGCCGCGCGCCGTTCGCTCGAACAACGGAACCCGCGCCACCGCCTCGATCTCGGCCAGCATCTTCGATGCTGCCGACTGGGTGATGTTCAGGCGCTCGGCAGCCAGTTGCAGCTTGCGCTCGGTGTCGAGCGCGACCAGCAGGCGCAACTGGCGTAATTTCAGATTGTTGATCACCGCCCGCCACCATCCCGCCCGGCAAGGTTCCCGCGATTATGCCGCGGTGCATCATGACGGTTTCGCCATGGCTCCATTCCCAAATGCCATTAGTCACGCGACCGTCGATTACACAACAATGAATGCGAGGATTGCAAGGAGACTTGCAAGGGCAACGCGACAGACCGCTGCGGGTGTACAATGTGGCACCCCGGACAGCGCGGTGACCGTGCGCCGACTTGAAAACCAGAAGGGATGGGAACGATGAGCGACGATGTCGAGAAGCGCGCAATCGGAAAGATGATGCGGCGGCTGATCCCCTTCCTCATCCTGTGTTACTTTGTGGCCTATCTCGATCGCGTCAACGTCGGCTTCGCCAAGCTGCACATGAACACCGCGCTTGGCCTCAGCGAAGCCGCCTACGGGCTCGGCGCCGGTCTGTTCTTCGTCGGCTACTTCTTCTTCGAAGTGCCCTCCAACATCCTGCTGGAACGGTTTGGCGCGCGGCGCTGGATCGCCCGCATCATGATCAGCTGGGGCATCGTCTCGGCGGCATTCGCCTTCATCCCGCAGATGTCCGCGGCGAGCGGCCTGTCGAGCGAATGGATATTCTACTTCCTGCGCCTGCTGCTTGGTGCCTGCGAGGCCGGCTTTTTCCCCGGCATCATCTTCTACCTGACGCTCTGGTTCCCGACGATCTATCGCGCCCGCGTCATCAGCCTGTTCATGCTCGCGATCCCGATCTCAAGCATCATCGGGGCGCCGATCTCGGGGCTGTTGCTCAACCTGTCGGGAAGCGGTCTGACCGGGTGGCAGTGGCTGTTCATCTGCGAAGCGCTGCCGTCGGTGCTGGTCGGCTTCGCCGTGCTGGCGATGCTGCCCGACTTCCCGCGCCAGGCGAGCTGGCTGCAGCCCGAGGAGATCAAGTGGGTGCAGAACACCCTTGAGATCGAGCGGCAGAAGAAGGAGGCCGTGGAGCACATCTCGGTGATGCAATCGCTCACCGACTCGCGGGTGCTCGCCTGCGCGCTGGTGTACTTCTGCCTCAATGCAGCGAGCTACGGCGTCGCGTTCTTCCTGCCGACCATCATCAAGGCGTTTGGCGTCACCGACACCCAGACCGGCTTCATCGCCGCCCTGCCCTTCGTGTTCGGCGCGGTCGGCATGGTGCTGCTCGGCCGCCATTCCGACAAGACCGGCGAGCGGCGCTACCATGTCGCCAGCGCATTGACGCTCGCTGCCGTCGGCATCGGCCTTGCCGGGCTGGTCTCCAGTCCGGTGCTGATCGTCGGCCTGCTCTGCATCGCCCAGATCGGCGTTTCGGCGGTGCCACCGATGTTCTGGCCGATGCCGGCCAGCATCCTGAACGGCGCTTCGGCCGCGGCCGGCATTGCCGCGATCAACTCGCTCGGCAATCTGTCAGGCTTCGCCGGCCCGTTCGCCATGGGCTATCTGAAGGACCTGACCGGTGGATTCACCGCCGGCCTGCTGCTGCTCGCAGTCGTCGGATTGATCGGCGCTCTCGTCACGATCCGGCTGCGGATCGATCCGGTGCTGGAGCGAGCCGCGCGGGAGCCGATGCTGGCGCACTGAAGCGCCATTTGGAAACCGGGTGACGCCGATCTTCGAAGGGCAGCGCGATGACGACTCATCGCGCTTTGGAAGTCTTGTTCAGGCTGCGACCACCCGCGGGCCCGTCACGACCGTTTCCGACGGCGCACAGGGCTTGCTCAGCATCGTCACCTCGGAGAAGCCGACGGCCCTGAGCTGATCGACCATCGAGCGGCGTGCATCCTGCGCCATGGCGGCATCGGGCACGACGACGGCCTGCGCCTTTGCCGTCAGCAGCTCGGCCGGCAGGTCGACCGCCGAACCGGCATCCAGCAGAACGTGATCGTAGACCCGCAGCAGCGCGTCGATCGCAAGCACCAGCCGTGGCGATTGCAGATGGCTGCGATCGAAGCCCGGACGACCGGCACTGACGATCTGGACGCGCGACTGCCGATCCTTGGTGATGATCTGCGCGAACGTCGCCTCGCCCTGCATCAGTTCGGCGAGGCCGGGCGCTGCGGGATCGACGGTGGCCGCCGCCAACACCGGCGAGGACGCGACGAGATCGACCACCACAACCTTGGCCTGGCGCGCCATCAGGCGGGCCAGCGTCAGCGCGGTCGTTGTGACGCTCTCGCCGGCGGCCGGGCCGAGCACTGTGACCTTGTGGGCCACGGGACCTGCTGCGACGAGGCGCTCGGCGAGTTCGTCGATCTCGTCGACAGTCTGGGCCGGCCCGGGCTGCGGCTCGCTGACGGCAGATTCATATACAACCGCAGGCTCCAGCGGCAATTCAGGCTCAGGTGCCTGCCTGGCTGCAACAGGCGGCGCGAGCACGGGTTCAGGCGGCAGCGCCGGTGCCGGCTCGTCCACGGGTGCGGCCTCCATGACCGGCTCGCGGCGCCGGATCACGGCAGCCGCCGGCGCGAAGGCACGGCCAACCGCACCCGGCGCGGAGATCCGGAGCAACTCGCCGGTGATGATGATACCGGCCGACAGCAACAGCGTCGCCAGTGTCGCGATCAGCACGATTGGCAGCTTCTTCGGATAGGCCGGCGTGTTCGAGACCGTGGCGCGCGAGATGATGCGGCCGTCGGTCGGCGCGGCCTCGATGTTCTCGCGCGCGGTCGCCTCGCGATACTTGGCGAGATAGGCTTCCAGCAGGTCGCGCTGCGCCTTGGCCTCACGCTCCAGGCCGCGCAGCTGCACGTCCTGGCTGTTGCTCGACGACGCCTGCTTCTTCGACTGGTCGAGGCTCGCCTGCAGCGCCTGGACTCGGCCGTCGGCGACGCGGGCATCGTTGTCCAGCGAGCGTGAAATCTTGCCGGCCTCCTCGCGCAATTGCCGGTCGAGGTCCGAAATCTGCGCCTTCAATTCCTTGATGCGCGGATGGTTGTCGAGCAAGGTCGACGACTGCTCGGCAAGTTGCGCACGCAGCGTGCCGCGCTGTTCGGCGAGTCGGCGGATCAGCTCGGAATTGAGCACTTCCGAGGCCTCGATCGGCTTACCGCCCTGAAGCATCTCGCGGATCAGCCGCGCCTTGGTCTCGGCGTCCGCCTTCAGCGCGCGGGCGTTGTTGAGCTGGGTGTTCAGCTCGCCCATCTGCTGGTTCGACAGCGGGATGTTGTTGGTGCCGACGAACAGGCTCGACTTCGAGCGGAACTCCTCGACCCGAGAATCGGCGTCCGCGACCTTGCCGCGCAGCTTGTCGATCTCGCCGAGCAGCCAGGTGCTGGCGGATTTGGCCTGATCCTGCCGCGCCCCCTGCTGCAACACCAGATAGCCGTCAGCAATCGAGTTGGCGACGCGCGCCGCAAGCTCGGGATCCTCGGACTGGAATTCGATCACCATGACGCGCGACTTGTCGACCGCGAAGGCCTGGAAGCGCTCGTAGTAGGAATCGAGCACCCGCTCTTCCGGCGTCAGGCTAAACGGATCGCGGCCGATGCCGAACAGCGCCAGCAGCGACTTCAGCGGGGAAAAGCCGCGCAGCACCGGATCGAACTCCGGATGCTCGGCGAGCTTGTTCTTCTTGATGATGTCGCGTGCGAGATCGCGCGACAGCAAGAGCTGGACCTGGCTCGTCACGGCCTCGGCGTCGAGTGAGGTGCGCTCCAGATCGCGCTCGCCATTCGGGCGCAGGAAGGCGTTCTCGCGATTGTCGATCAGGATGCGCGCTTCCGACTTGTAGCGCGGCGTCACGACGTTGACCGCAGCTAGCGACAACGCGAACACCAGCACGGTCGGAACGATGATCCAGCCGCGTTTGCGCGCTAGCGCGCGGCCAAGCACATGCAGATCGAGGTCGGCGGCCTCGGCTGGACGCGCCGGCTTGTCGGAAACCGGTCTCGGCGAAGCCGGCTTGGCAACAGCCTCGTCGGCAGCGGGCGCAGACTTCGGCAACGCCCGTTGCGCGACGGCCTTTTCCTCGCCTCTACGCCAAAATGCAAAACGCATAACCGAACTCCCGCGGACGCCGCGATTCCACCTCAATGCGGGCGATTACAGTCCATTAAGGTTGCTGCTGGGTTAATCGGCGGGGTTGACGGACATGGCCGCCACCACCCGGCCCGTCATCCTTTGTTAACCATGAGTGCCGTTAATCGGACCCAGTATTTTCGCGGGATTCTTCACATGCGCGATCTGCGCGCTCCCCTTGTTTGTCTGATTGCTGCGCTCGCGCTGTCGGGCTGCATGGGACGGACGTCGCCGGTCGCCGGCGACCCGGCCCTCGATTCGATGGCGTATGGGCAGCCCTCCTTTGCTGCGCCGATTGCCTACGCCGAACCTGCGCCGCGCGCGGCCTACAATCTCGGGCCCGGCGACAAGCTTCGCGTCGTGGTCTACGGCCAGGAAGGGCTGACCAACTCCTATGCGATCGACGCCGCCGGCGCGATCACCATGCCGCTGATCGGCTCGGTGCCGGCGCGCGGCCGGACGCCGGCCGGGCTCGCTGCCGAGATCACCGCGCGGCTGCGCAACGGCTTCATCCGCGAGCCGTCGGTCGCGGTCGAGATCGAGTCCTACCGTCCGTTCTTCATCCTCGGCGAGGTCGCCGCGCCCGGCCAATATCCCTACGTGCCCAACATGACGGTCGAGAGCGCGGTGGCAATCGCCGGCGGCTTCTCGCCGCGCGCCCGGCGCGACGAGGTCACCCTCACCCACACCGATGCATCGGGCGCGGGCCGCTTCGTCGCTCCCCTGGGCACGCCGATCGGACCCGGCGACACCGTGTTCGTCGGCGAACGCTGGTTCTGATCGATGGCGCAGGACCCAAACCAGCAACCGCCGCTCCGCATCCTGCACGTCGTTCGTGCCCCGGTCGGCGGCATCATTCGTCACATCCTCGATGTCGCCAACGGCCAGATCGAGCGCGGTCACCATGTCGGCATCGTCGCCGACAGCCTGACCGGCGGTACCCGCGCCGACGCGGTGCTGGCCGAGATAGAACCGCGCCTCAAGCTCGGCGTCCACCGGGTGGCGATACGCCGCGAGCCGCGCTTCGCCGACTTCATGGTCTGGGCGCATATCGCCGGCCTGATCCGCAAGCTGAAGCCCGATGTCGTGCACGGCCATGGCGCCAAGGCCGGCGCCTATGTCCGGCTGCGGCGGCGGTCGAACAAGGTGATCCGGGTCTACACGCCGCATGGCGGCTCGCTGCACTACCCGCTCGACACCTGGAAGGGCCGCTTCTACAGCCAGCTCGAGCGCACGCTGATGAACAGCACCGACCTGTTCCTGTTCGAGAGTGCGTTCGCCCGCGACACCTATCAGCGCACCGTGGGCAAGCCTGCCGGCCTCGTGCGCTGCGTCTTCAACGGCGTCACCTCAGAAGAATTCGAACCGGTCCCCAAGGCCGACGACGCCTCCGACGTGGCCTATGTCGGTGAGTTCCGGCGCATCAAGGGCGCCGATCTCCTGATCGACGCGGTCGCCAAGCTGCGCGCCGACGGCAAGCCGGTGACGCTGACGCTCGGCGGCGACGGCGAAGAATTCGAACGCCTCAAGGAGCAGGTAAAGCGGCTGTCGCTCGGCGATGCCGTCCGCTTCATCGGCCACGTCAAGGCGCGCTTCGGCTTCTCCAAGGGCAGCGTGCTGGTGGTCCCCTCGCGTGGCGATTCGATGCCCTATGTGGTGATAGAGGCGGGAGCGGCCGGTGTTCCGATGATCGCCGCCAATGTCGGCGGCATCCCGGAGATCTTCGACACCCACACCGACGCCCTGTTCGCGCCGAGCAATGCGGCCGCGATGGCCGAGGCGATCAAGGCCGCGCTCGACAATCCGACTGCGACCGCGGCGCGCGCCGAGCGACTGCGCGAGCGGATCTCCGAACATTTCTCGCAGAACGCAATGGTCGAGGGCGTGCTGGCCGGCTACCGGGACGCATTTGCCAAACGTTAACCATCTCTTACGCACGTAACCGTTTCTTCCGATTTGTCCCCTTAAGTCACGTCCCGGGGAATTTCGCTGCTGCGCGCGGATGCCCATCTGCAAGCGCAGGAATGGACGTGGACTCGTGGAACCGTTTAACGCACGCTCGATGCTGGATGCCGCTGCGTCGGCGACGGCCACCAAGCCGCAGGTCGAACGCCGCCGCCGCCTGTCGCCGGCCGCGCTCGCCGTCACCAATCAAAAAGTTCGCGGCGCCTACTCGCCGGTCGTGATCGCCGGCGTGGTTCGCCTCGCCGATTTCGTGCTGCTGAGCCTGGTCGGCGTCGGGCTCTATTTCGCCTATGTCAGGCCGCTCGCCGGCGACATCCACTGGGGATACATCGCCTCGATCCTCGGCATGTCGGCTGCGGCCGTGGTCTGCTTCCAGGCCGCGGACATCTACCAGGTGCAGGTCTTCCGCGGCCAGCTCCGCCAGATGACGCGGATGATCTCATCGTGGGCCTTCGTGTTCCTGCTGTTCATCGGGGTCTCCTTCCTGGTCAAGCTCGGCGGCGAGGTCTCGCGGGTCTGGCTGTCGTCGTTCTTCTGCGTCGGCCTTGCGGTCTTGATCGCCGAACGGCTGGCGCTGCGCTCGATGGTGCGCGCCTGGGCGCATGACGGCCGGCTCGACCGCCGCACCATCATCGTCGGCGCCGACCAGAACGGCGAGAAGCTGATCGAGGCGCTGAACGCCGACGATGATTCCGACATCCACGTGCTCGGCGTGTTCGACGACCGCAATGACAGCAGGGCCACGGAGACCTGCGCCGGTTCACCGAAGCTCGGCAAGGTCGACGACATCGTCGAGTTCGCCCGCCGCACCCGCGTCGACCTCGTGCTGTTCGCGCTGCCGATCTCGGCAGAGACCCGCATCCTGGAGATGCTGAAGAAGCTCTGGGTGCTGCCGGTCGACATCCGCCTGTCGGCCCATACCAACAAGCTGCGCTTCCGGCCCCGCTCCTATTCCTATCTCGGCAAGGTACCGACACTTGATGTCTTCGAGGCGCCGATCACCGACTGGGATCTGGTGCTGAAATGGCTGTTCGACCGCGTCGTGGGCGGCCTGGCCTTGCTTGCCGCGCTGCCGGTCTTGGGACTGGTGGCGCTCGCGGTGAAGCTCGACAGCCCCGGCCCGGTGCTGTTCCGCCAGAAGCGCTTCGGCTTCAACAATGAGCGCATCGACGTCTACAAATTCCGTTCGCTCTACCACCACCAGGCCGATCCCACCGCCTCCAAGGTGGTGACCAAGAACGATCCGCGCGTCACCCGCGTCGGCCGCTTCATCCGCAAGACTTCGCTCGACGAACTGCCGCAGCTGTTCAACGTCGTGCTGAAGGGCAATCTCTCGCTGGTCGGCCCGCGCCCGCACGCCGTGCAGAGCAAGCTGGAGAACCGGCTGTTCGACGAGGCCGTCGACGGCTACTTCGCCCGCCACCGCGTCAAGCCAGGGATCACCGGCTGGGCGCAGATCAACGGCTGGCGCGGCGAGGTCGACACTGACGAGAAGATCCAGAAGCGCGTCGAATACGACCTCTATTACATCGAGAACTGGTCGGTGCTGTTCGACCTCTACATTCTGCTCAAGACCCCGTTCTCGCTGATTACAAAGAACGAGAACGCGTACTGAGACCTGAGACCAACTGCCGTCATTGCGAGCACAGCGATGCAATCCATGCTGCGGCTCGGGGACAGGTGGATTGCTTCGTCGCTTCGCTCCTCGCAATGACGAAGCAATCGAGTGTTTTGTACCGCGTTGCGTGAGTATCCGATGGCCTATGCGGCGACAGCCGGGACTTCCCAATCGTTGACATCGGCGCCGTCAGGCGTGCTGGCGTTGCAGCGGGCGCTGATCTGGCTGGCCGGCGCGTCGATGGCCATCGTGTTCATCGAACCGAGCCCGTATGAACTCGTCACACTGACCGCCTGCGTGCTGTTCTTCGCCACGGGCCTGCGCATGCAGCTGGTGTTCATGCCGCTGCTGTTCACGCTGATCGTGCTCAATGTCGGCTACAGCATCGGCGCGGTGCCGTTCCTCGACAAGCCGGAGGTGGTGAACTGGGTCCTCACCTCCTGGTACATGGCCGTCACCGTGATCTTCTTCGCGATGGTGATGTCGGAGGACACCGAAGCCCGGCTCGACATGCTGCGCCGCGGCCTGATCGTCGGCGCGATGATCGCCTCGCTCGCGGGCATCGCCGGCTATTTTCACCTGGTGCCCGGCGGCTACGATCTGCTGACGCTGTATGATCGCGCCCGCGGCACCTTCAAGGATCCCAACGTGCTCGGCGCGTTCCTGATCCTGCCGGCGCTTTTCACGCTACAGAGCGTCGTCTCCGACCGCTTCGGCAAGGCATTCCGCAATGCTATCGCGTTCGGCATCATCTCGCTTGCGATCCTGCTGTCGTTCTCCCGCGCCGCCTGGGGCGGCCTCTTGATCACTGCGGCCTTCATGCTGGCGCTGATGGTGTTCACCAGCCGCTCCCAGGCGCAGCGTTCGCGCATCATCGTGATGACGCTGATCGCGGCGGTCCTGGCTGTTGCGCTGATTGCGGTGCTGCTCTCGATCGGCTCGGTCGCCGACATGTTCAAGCAGCGCGCGAGCTTCGACCAGAGCTATGACGAAGGCCGCTTCGGCCGGTTCGGCCGCCACATCCTCGGCGCCCAGATGGCGCTCGAATTGCCGTTCGGCATAGGACCGCTGCAATTCCACACCTACTTCCCCGAGGACACCCACAACTCCTATCTCAATGCCTTCATGTCGGGCGGCTGGATCTCGGGGGTCTGCTATCCCGCGCTGGTGTTCGTCACCGCGATCATCGGCTTCCGTTACGTGTATACGCGGGTGCCGTGGCAGCGCGGTTATCTCGCGCTGTTCTCGGCATTCCTCGGCTTCGTCGGCGAGAGCTTCATCATCGACACCGACCATTGGCGGCACTTCTGGATGATGCTGGGCACGATGTGGGGCATGTACGCGGCGGCCGAGCACACCCGCGCGACGTCGACCGAGGTCATCGACGAGACTTCGGCGGCAGCTTGAGATCGGCGCGCTGCTCCGGCGGCATCTCGATCACCGCCTTCAATGCTTCGGTCGCCTGCAAGACGCCCTTGTAGCCGTCATTGGCGAAGCGCAGCAGCAGGCGCAGCTCGTCGTCGGTGTAGCTGCTCCAGAGCTTGAGCATCGCCTCCTGCATCGGCACGTAGAACTTGCCGATCTCCATCGCCTTTTCCTCCACCACCGAGATGAAGACCTTGCGGCGGTCGCTCTCGTCCCGCTCGCGGCGCACGTAGCCGGCCTTCTCCAGGCGATCGACCACGCCGGTGATCGCACCGGTGGTCAGCCCGGTGACTTCCGCGAGACGCCCCGCAGTGACCCTTCCTTCAAGGTTGAGGATGTCCATGCACTCCATATCGGAATTGGAAATTCCGGCCATGTTTGCAACGGCTTGGCCATACATCACGCCCTGCGCCGAGGATCGGCGCATGGCCTCCTCGAGTTGCTGCATCAGCGCATCGCGCGATTTGGCGCTTGACAAGTGCGACCTCTTACCTCAGAAGATAAATATCTTAGCAACTAAGATGATTAGCCGCTAATCCTTCCTAGCCGACAAGGATGCATGGAGCAAGCCATGATGACCAGACGTCCCCGCAAGGCACTCATCATCGGCGCCGGGATCGCCGGTCCGGTGGCCGCGATGTTCCTGACCCGCGCCGGCATCGAGGTCGAGCTCTATGAGGCCTGGCCCTACTCCACCGGGATCGGCGGCGGCCTGCAGATCGCGCCCAACGGCATGCATGTGCTGGCAGAGCTCGGCCTTGCCGACGAACTGATCCGCAACGGCTCGATCGCGGAGTCATTCGATTTCTATTCGCAGAGCGGCAAGAAGCTCGGCTCGCTCAATCAGAATATGCAGCAGCGCTTCGGCCAGCCCGCGGTGAACATGTGCCGCGCAACCCTGAACGAGACTCTGATCGACAAGGCCTGGGCCTCCAACGTCTCGGTGTTCTTCGAGAAGAAGCTGGTCAGGATCGAGGACCGCGGCGACCAGCCCGTCATCGCCTATTTCAACGACGGCACCACCGCCGAGGGCGATTTCGTGATCGGCGCCGACGGCGTGCATTCGGCGGTACGGCGGCACGTGATCCCGGACGGCCCGACGCCGTTCGATACCGGGTTGCTCGGCTTCGGCGGCTTCGTACCGCGCAAGGTGATCGAGCATCTGCCGATCGGCCAGAAGGTCGAGACCACGTTCGGACAAAGCGGCTTCTTCGGCTACGGCCTGTGCAGCCCCGATCCGGACGCGGGTGCGATGTGGTGGAGCACGCAGCCGTCGCGCGGCATGACCGCGGCGGCCTACCGATTGCAGACCCAGGATGCGATCAAGCAGCATCTGCGCGACTTCCACGCCGGCTGGCATGCGCCGATCCCCGATATCATCGCAGCCGCCGAGGACATCGTGGTGACCGACACGCTCGACGTTGCGACGCTGCCGACTTGGTCGCGCAAGCGCACGCTCTTGATCGGCGACGCCGCGCACGCCACCAGCCCGCATGCCGGTCAGGGCGCGTCGCTCGCGCTGGAGGACGCCCTGCGGCTCGGCACGCTGATGCGCGACGGCCAGGAGCTCGGCATGACGTTCCAGGCCTTCGAGCACGAGCGGCGCCCGCGCGCCGAAAAGATCGTGGCGATCGCCCGCCGCAACGGCAACAGCAAGCGCGAGTTCAGCCCAACCGGCGCCTGGCTTCGCGATCACATGCTGAAGCTGATCCTGCCGGTGTCGTCGAAGGGCATGGACTTCATGTACGCGTACAATCCGCGCGCGGCGGCGTAGTGCTGGCTGTCATGCCTCGCGAAAGCGGGGCATCCAGTATTTCAGAGACGTTTGTGCTCGAGCGGAGAAGCCGCGGAGTACTGAATCGCCCGGTCGAGCCGCGATGACATCGAGGACAACTACTTCTCGACCTCGAAGGTCAGTCCGGCGTGATCGACCAGGCGCTTGATGAGCTTGCCCTGCATCGCGGCTCCCGGGGTCCAGAAGCCCGGTGCGACATCGGGCGTGTCGCGCAACAGGCAGATCGCGCATTCCGAGATCATCTTCGAGGTCGAGCCGTAGCCGGGATCGCGATCGCCCTTGATGCCGGCGCGGACCATGCGGCCGTCGGGCGCCACCGCGAGGTAGAGCAGATCGTAGCGGCCGTTCTCACGCTCTTCCTTTGACGGGCCTTCGCCCGGCTTCGGTGCACTCGGACCGGTCTTCTCGGAATTCAGCGCCATCACCTTCTTGGCATTGGCCTCGCCCTTCTCGCCGGGCCCGGTCAGGACCATCTCGTCGTAGACGAAGTCCTGTCCGTAGGGAAAGCCCATCAGCATGTTGGAGCGATGGACGTTGCGCGTGTTGATCAGCGCCATCATGAACGGCGCGGTCCAGGAGTGCAGATCTTCCTCGTAAGTCGGCTTGCTGCCGCGCGGCTGCTTCGGCCCCTCGAAGCCCGGTGTCAACGCGAACGGATTGTTGAGGATCGCGACCAGGCTGAGGTCCTTGGCGACCGCATCGAACGTCGCCTTGGCGCTCGCCGCGGTGCCGCCGGACAGCGTGCCGCGCATGTCGCGCACGCGGCCTTTGACG
>NZ_JACMYK010000048.1 GCF_020889785.1 Bradyrhizobium acaciae | reverse complement strand
ACGGGCACTGCCGCCTCTCCCCTTGTGGGAGAGGCAAAGTGGAGCGAGTTGCTAAGGGGCGCCCTACGTCGGCGACATCGCGCCCTTGATCGCACCCGCGGGCTGTGACGTGCCGGCCAGCCTTGCACGCTCGGTGTTCGGCCACAGCAGCAGCAAGCCGAGCACGCCCGATCCCGCCATGATCGCGGCGTTGATGGTGAAGCCGCTCATATAGCCGGCCATCGGCGTGGTCGCGTGCTGGATCACATTGCCCATCACCTGCGGCGCCAGAATGCCCGACAACGTGTACAGCGCACCATAGATCGCGATCATCGCGCCGCGCTGCGACACCGGCGTAAACTCGCCGAGCATCGCCGGGCACACTACATAGATCGCGCCGCACAGGCCGGAGCCGATCACCAGCAGCGGTATCAGCCAGCCGGTCGGAACGTAGGGCAGCGTGGCGAGAATGCAGCCGCCGACGATCAAGGGCACCGAACCGAGAACGCCGCGCGCGCCACGCGTGGTGAAGCCGCGCGCCAGCATCAGCTGCGAGATCCAGCCGGACAGGATCACGACAACCGCGCCGAAGACCCACGGCAGGATCGAGATGAAATTGGCCTGCTTCTGGGTGTAGCCCAGCCCTTCGATAATGAACGACGTGAACCAGGTGAGCCCGAGCGACAGCGCCCAATAGGCGCCGAAGGTCGCGGCAACGCAGCCGATGAAGGTGCGCGACGTCAAGAGCCTCCAGTAGGGGACCCGTTGCTCGTCGGCGACAACCGCTGACGTCGACGCCAGCGGTCCTTCCTTGCCGAACGCGAACCAGGCGACGGCCCAGAGCAGGCTGACGATGCCAAGCACACCGAAGGCAAGATGCCAGCTATAAGTGTTGATGACCCAGCCCAGCGCAGGCATCGTCAGGATCACGCCGAACGCCGAGCCTTGCGACAGGATCGCGGTCGGCAGCGTGCGCTTCTCGTCGGGGAACCACTTGTAGATCGCATGAATGGCAACCGCCGCCGCCGGTCCTTCGCCGGCGCCGAGGATGATGCGACAGATCACCAGCGTCGTGAAGTCGACAGTCCCGACCATCGGAAACTGCGTCACCGCCCAGATCAGCGCCAGGATCAGCAGAATCCAACGCGTCGACGCGCGGTTGGCGACGAAGCCGATCACGATCGCCGAGATCGAGAACAAATAGAAGAACGACGATCCGAGGGTGCCGAACTGCTCCGGCGTGAGACCCAGATCCTTCTTGATCGGGACGCCGGCCAGACCGACCACGATCTTGTCCGCAAAGTTCACCACCATGAATAGGAAGAGAAGGAAGGTGATCTGCCAGGCGCCTTTGGGCGTCCCCGTTGACGTCCACTTGGACGTCGGTTGCGTCGTCATGTCTGGCTCCCCGTCGTTTCGTTTTTTGGCTTCGTAAGTTCGGCCCCGTCAGGCGATGCTAGCCACGCCTCGGCGCGCAACGCAACACCGCATTTCCTCGGGGCCCGGCGCTCCCCGCGCGCTGCTGACGGCCGATCACGATCGCGTCGGCGCGCCAGTTGAAGCGGTGAACTGTCATGGCCGCCCTGCTATGTTCGGGGCCAACGAAAAGCCCGGGGTTATTTCATGAACAGATTGATCCTTCGCGCGGTCGCCTGCACTGCGCTCGCGACCGCCACGCTGCTCGCCGCGCCGGCTGTCCGCGCAGATGACGCCGTCAGTCCCGACTACGCGGCGATCGTCGCCGCTCCCGATCGCAGCGATGCGGATCGCCAGGTCGACCAGCGCCGCCAGCCGGCCAAGATGCTGGCCTTCGCCGGCGTCAAGCCGGGCATGACCGTCCTCGACATGGCAGCCAGCGCCGGCTACAGCACCGAATTGCTGGCGCGCACCGTCGCCCCATCGGGTAAGATCTACGCGCAGGACTCGGCTACCGTGCTCGAGCGCTTCGTCAAGGACAAGTTCGACAACCGGGCGAAGGCGCCCGCGATGAAGAACGTGGTGCACGTGGTGCGGGACTATGACGACCCGATCCCGCCCGAGGTCAAGAACCTCGACATGATCACCTTCTTCTTTTTCTATCACGACATCAGCTATCTGCCGGTCGATCGCGCCGCGATGAACAAGAAGATGTTCGCCGCGCTCAAGCCCGGCGGCTACCTGATCATCGCGGACCACTCGGCCAAGGCCGGCGACGGCACCAACGTCGCCAAGACGCTGCACCGGATCGAGGAAAGCACCCTGAAGCAGGAGATCGAGGCCGCCGGCTTCAAGCTGGTCGCCGAGGGCGATTTCCTGCATCATGCGGAGGACCCGAAGGACATTCCCGTCTTCAAGGCGCCGGTGCCGATCGACGAGTTCGTCCTGAAATACCAGAAGCCGCAATGAGGCACGGCCATCGCTTCATCTGACCAGACCGCCGCGGTGCTTCGCGTCACCGGCCTGACCAAGAGTTACCGCTCTGCCGGTGAAGACGTCGCGGTGCTCCGCGGCGTCGATCTCACTGTCGCGACCGGCGAGAGCGTCGCGCTATCGGGCGAATCCGGCAGCGGCAAGAGCACGCTGCTGCATCTGATCGCGGGGCTCGATGCCGCCGACAGCGGCGAGATCGCCCTCGCCGGCCTCCTCGTCTCCGGACTCAACGACGCCGGCCGCGCCGAGCTGCGGCGCGACCGGCTGGGCCTCGTATTCCAGCAGTTCAATCTGATCCCGAGCCTGACGGTCGCGGACAATCTCGTGTTCCAGTCGCGCATCGCCGGTCGGCACGATGCCGCCTGGCATGACGAATTGATCGAGCGCCTCGGCTTGAAAAACCTGCTGAAGCGCTATCCCGAGCAATTGTCCGGCGGCCAGCAGCAGCGCGTCGCGATCGGCCGCGCGCTGGCGCCGAAGCCATTGTTGCTGCTCGCCGACGAGCCGACCGGCAATCTCGACGAGGACACTGCCGATGAGGTTCTGCATCTCGCGCGCGATCTCGTTGTGCGCACGGGCTGCGGTTTCCTGATGGTCACCCACAGCGCGCGGCTCGCCGCGACGCTCGACCGCCAGGTCACCCTGCATGCCGGAGTGGTCGCGTGAGGCGCCCGCTCTGGATCCTCGCCGTGCTGCTCAGCCATTGGCGGCGGCATCCGATGCAGCTTGCGACGCTGCTGATCGGGCTGATCTCGGCGACCGCGCTGTGGAGCGGCGTGCAGGCGCTGAACCAGCAAGCCCGCTTCGCCTATGACCGCGCCGCCGCAACCTTCGGCGGCGCACGCACCGCTGTTCTGGTCGGCAAGGACAGCGCGACCTTCCCGCAACAACTGTTCGTCGACCTGCGCCGCGCCGGCTGGCCGGTGTCGCCGATGCTGGAGGGCCGCGTCCAGATCGACGGGCGCAGCTTCCGCCTGCTCGGCGTCGAGCCGGTGACGCTGCCGTCCGAGGTCGGCAATGCGCCGGCGGTCGGCCGCGGCAGCCTGCAATCCTTCGTCACGCCGCCGGGCGAGGTGCTGGTGGCGCCGGAAACGCTGCGCGATCTCGGCCTCAAGGACGGCGACCGGCCACAGGCGAATGGCCTCACGCTGCCGCCGCTGCGTGTGCAGGCGGAGCTCGCGCCCGGCGCGCTGATCGTCGATATCGGCATCGCGCAGGACATTCTGAAGCTGCCCGGCCAGCTGTCGCGTCTGCTGGTCGGCAAGTCCAAAGCACCGCATGCAACGCTCGAAAGCGTGGCGGGTGACAAGCTCCGCCTAGTCGAGCCGAGCGCCGAGAGCGACCTCGAACGGCTGACCGACAGCTTCCATCTCAACCTCACCGCGTTCGGCCTGCTGTCGTTCTTCGTCGGCCTGTTCATCGTCAACTCCGCGATCGGACTTGCCTTCGAGCAGCGGCTGCCGATGCTGCGGACGCTGCGCGCCTGCGGGGTCTCGGCGCGGATGCTCAACACCGTGCTGGTGATCGAGCTGGTGTCGCTGGCGCTGGTCGCAGGCCTGATCGGCCTGGTCTGCGGCTATTTCATCGCAGCGGCTTTGCTGCCCGATGTCGCCGCCTCCCTGCGCGGGCTCTACGGCGCGCAGATTCCCGGGCAGCTTTCACTGAAGCCTGTCTGGTGGTTTGCCGGCATCGCGATCAGCATTCTCGGTGCGCTGGCCGCCGCTGCCGCGAGCCTCGCCAAGGCGATCCGGATGCCGGTTCTGGCGACGGCGCAGCCGCAGGCCTGGCAGCAGGCGCAGCGGCGCTGGCTGATGTTGCAGAGCGTAGCGGCGCTCGCGGTGTTTGCGGTCGCTGCGGCACTCGTTCAGTTCGGCGATTCCCTGATCGCGGGCTTTGCCGTGCTGGCCGCGCTGATGCTCGGCGCGGCCTTGATCCTGCCGATGATCCTGCAGATCGCGCTCGCGCTCGGCCAGCGCAGCGCGCGGGCACCGGTCGGCATCTGGTTCTGGGCCGACAGCCGCCAGCAGCTGTCGGGCTTGTCGCTGGCGCTGATGGCGCTGCTGCTCGCACTGGCCGTCAATGTCGGCGTCGGCACCATGGTGGAAAGCTTCAGCCGCACCTTCCTGGTCTGGCTCGACGGAAGGCTCGCCGCCGACGTCTACATCAGCGCCGCCAGCGATCAGCAGGCAAAGGAGATCAAGGCCTGGCTGCGCGATCGTCCGGAGGTTCAGGCCATCCTGCCCGGCGGCCGCGCCGACACCCAGCTCGGCGGCACGCCGATCGAGGTGCTCGGCCTGCCCGACCACGCGACCTATCGCGACAACTGGCCGCTGCTCGAGAGCACGGCGAATGCCTGGATCAGGCTGCGCCCCGGCGACGCCGGCCTGATCAGCGAGCAACTGTCGCGGCGGATGAAGCTTGCGATCGGCGATCATATCGAGGTACCCGCCCCCGGCGGCAGCTGGCCGCTCGAGATCGTCGGCATCTATGCCGATTACGGCAACCCCAAGGGCCAGATCGCGGTCAACTTCGCCGCGCTGACGCGCCACTTCCCGCAGACGCCGCTGACCCGGATCGGGCTCCGCGTCGCGCCCGATCACATCGCGCCGCTGATCACGGCGTTGCAGGAGAAGTTCGGCCTCGACGACCGCAACGTTGCCGACCAGGCGACGATGAAGCGGGAATCGAAACGGGTGTTCAATCGCACCTTTTCGGTCACTGCGGCGCTCAATGCCTTCACGCTCGGCGTCGCCGGCATCGCGCTTTTGACCAGCCTGCTGACGCTCGCCAATTCGCGGCTGCCGCAGCTCGCGCCGCTATGGGCGATCGGCCTTACGCGGCGGCGGCTCGCGGCACTCGAGCTGCTGAAGACCATGGCGGTTGCGCTGATCACCGCGCTGTTCGCGCTGCCGCTCGGTCTATTGGTCGCGTGGTGCCTGCTTGCGATCGTCAATGTAAAAGCGTTCGGCTGGCGACTGCCATTCCACGTCTTCCCGTTGCAGCTGATCGAGCTGCTTGCGGTGGCGATGGCCGCGGCGCTCTGTGCCGCTGCGCTCCCGGTCGCTAGACTGGCCCGCATGCAGCCGGCCACCCTGATCCGGACCTTCGCCAATGAGCGTTAGCGGCACCATCACGCGTCGCGCCTTCGCCGGCGGCGCAATGGCGCTGGCGCTGGGCGGCAAGAGCTTTGCGCAGGGCTTCGCCGGGCTCGGCGAGAGCGCCGAGGGCTTTGCCGCCGTCACGCCGGGCAAGCCGTTCACGTTCCCCGCCGATCAGGGCCCGCACCCGGAATTCCGGATCGAATGGTGGTACGTGACCGCGAACCTGTCCGATGCCGGCGGCGCGGCCTATGGCGCGCAATGGACGCTGTTTCGCCAGGCGATGAAGCCGGGCGGCCCCAGCGAAGGTTGGGCCAACCAGCAACTCTGGATGGGCCACGCCGCAGTCACCAGCGCCGGCACACATCGCTTCAGCGAGACCTTTGCGCGCGGCGGCGTCGGGCAGGCCGGTGTCGAGGCCGCGCCGTTCCGCGCCTGGATCGACGCCTGGGAGCTGCGCGGGCTCGATGCATTCGATCCGCAACGCATCGCGCCGCTCGAGCTCAAGGCCTCCGCTGCCGACTTCAGCACTACGCTCCGCCTCGACGCCGAGCGCGCGCTGGTGCTGCAAGGCGACCACGGCTACAGCCGCAAGTCGGACCGCGGACAGGCCTCCTACTACTACAGCCAGCCGTTCTACAAGGCGTCCGGCCGCATCGTGATCGACGACAAACCCGTCGACGTCACAGGCACGGCCTGGATGGATCGCGAGTGGAGCAGCCAGCCGCTCGCCGCCGACCAGACCGGCTGGGACTGGTTCTCGCTGCATCTGCCCGGCGACGAAAAGCTGATGCTGTACCGGCTGCGCCAGAAGGATGGCCACGAGAACCTGTTCGGCAACTGGATCACGCCGGACGGCCGCTCGGCCGAGATCGCAGCGAGCGGCAACAGCATCACGCCGATGGCGACCACCGAGATCGGGCACCGCAAGCTGCCGACATCATGGCGCGTCACCCTGCCCGCACGTGGCCTCGCCATCGAGACCACGCCGCTCAATCCAAAAGCCTGGATGGGAACCAGCTTCCCCTATTGGGAAGGCCCAATCCGCTTCTCAGGCAGCCACGCGGGAAACGGCTATCTTGAGATGACGGGATACTAGGACGCCGACGGAAGATCGGCGCAAAAAAGCCTTGCAGTCACGCCGGGCCTCGTTGCCCCGTCATGACATCGGGGCCAACAGAAACCAGAGGAAGCGCCTGACATGTACCACTACACGGCCATCGTCACCTGCCTTGCGGTCGCGCTTTACTTCTTCCTCGCGACCCAGGTCGCGCGCGCCCGCATCCGCTACGGGGTCAAGCTGCCGGCGATCACGGGCAATGCGGATTTCGAGCGCATCTACCGGATCCAGATGAACACGCTGGAATGGACCCCGATCTTCCTGCCGTCGCTGTGGCTGTTTGCGATCTACATCGGCGATGCCGCGGCCGCCGCCGTCGGCGCGATCTGGGTGATCGGCCGTATCGTCTACTTCATCGGCTATCGCGAGGCGGTGGCGAAACGCAGCCCGGGATTCTTCATCCAGGCCCTGGCGGCCACCATCCTGTGGGTCGGCGCAATCGGGGGCGCGGTGTGGCAGCTGGCGCATTGAGGCCGAGACGGTGTCGCGCACTCACTGTCGTCCCGGGGCTGGACCCGGGCCCCAGTTTTGCGATGGCTGGGGCCCGAGCCCGTCGCAACACCCAGGTGCGGTGGTTATGGGTCCCTGCGTTCGCAGGGACGACGGTGATGTTGTATCGCGCGTTGCGTGATACGTCAGCTCCGCGTCACTTGGTCAGCGGGCAGCCGCTTTCCTTGGCGGTGAAGAATGCCTTGTCGCCGGGCACCACGGCGATCTGCTTGTAATAGTCCCAGGGCTTCTTCGATTCCGACGGCTTCTTGACCTCGAATAGATACATGTCGTGCACCATGCGGCCGTTCGCGAGCACCTTGCCCTGCGCGAAGGCGTCATCGACCGGCAGCTCCTTCAGCTTCTTGGTCACCGCGTCGGAGTCCTTCGTGCCGGCGGCTTTGACCGCCTTGAGATAGCTCAGGGTCGCCGAATAGGTACCCGCCTGGATCATGTTCGGCATGCGGCCCGTGCGCTTGAAGAAGCGTTCAGAAAAGGCACGCGTCTTGTCATCGCGATCCCAGTAGAAGCCCTCGGTCAGGACCAGCCCCTGCGCGGTCTCAAGCCCGAGACCGTGCACGTCCGAAAGCACCATGAGCAGGCCGGCGAGCTTCTGACCGCCCTTCACGATGCCGAATTCAGCCGCCTGCTTGATCGAATTGACCGTGTCGAGACCGGCATTGGCGAGCCCGATGACCTTGGCCTTCGAGCTCTGTGCCTGCAGCAGGAAAGAGGAGAAGTCCGACGAGTTGAGCGGCACGCGAACCGAGCCCAATACCTGACCGCCACTCTCTTTTACGATTTCGCTGGTATCCTTTTCCAGCGCATAGCCGAACGCATAGTCGGCGGTGAGGAAGAACCAGCTGTCGCCCCCCGCCTTCACCAGTGCGCTGCCGGTGCCGACGGCGAGCGCGCGTGTGTCGAACGCCCAATGGAAACCGTAGGGCGTGCAGGCATCGCCGGTGATGCGCGAGGTCGCCGCGCCCACCACGATGTCGATCTTCTTCTTCTCGTTGGACAGTTCCTGGACCGCGAGCGCGACCGACGACGTCGTCAGCTCGGTGATCATGTCAACACCCTCGGTGTCGTACCAGCGCCGCGCGATCGCGGTCGCGAGGTCGGGCTTGTTCTGGTGATCGGCGGTGATCATCTCGATCTTCTGGCCGAGCACCTCGCCGCCGAAATCCTCGATCGCCATCCTGGCGGCTTCGACCGAGTACTTTCCGCCGTAGTCAGCGTAGACGCCCGACTGGTCGTTCAGGATGCCGATCTTGACACCCTGGGCCATCGCCGGCGCCGCAAGCATCAGGCTGCACGCCGCGACGGCGGCCAAAAATCCCGACTTCATTGTTATGCTCTCCCAGCAGTTTTCTCATCAGGAAAAATCGACGCGACATTATTTTATAACCCCGCGCCTGCCCATCGATTTCAGTTCAGCCAATAGTATGGGCTTAGAGGCCTCGCACGAAACCTAGACCCGTCACCCTGAGGAGCGCGGAACGCGCGTCTCGAAGGGTCGACGGCCACCAGCCGGGCCGTGCATCCTTCGAGGCTCGCTCCGCTCGCACCTCAGGATGACGGGAAGGACTCGTGCACCGGAATGCTTGCTCGCCCGCTATCCCGCCACGGTCGCCGCGGGCTCCTTCGGCTTGCCCTCGTTCTTTCCTTCCGCGAGGTTGCGCACCACCATGTAGAAGATCGGCGTGAAGACCAGGCCGAACAGGGTGACGCCGAGCATGCCGAAGAACACGGCAACGCCGACCGCCTGCCGCATCTCCGAGCCCGAGCCGGTCGACACCACCAGCGGCAGCACGCCGAGGATGAAGGCGAACGACGTCATCAGGATCGGCCGCAGGCGGAGCCGGCAGGCCTCGATCACCGCCTCCAGCCGCGGCCGGCCCTCGAGCTCGATATCGCGCGCGAACTCGACGATCAGGATCGCGTTCTTGGCGGCAAGCCCCACCAGCACCACGAAACCGATCTGGGTCAGGATGTTGACGTCCTGGCCCATGATGCGCACGCCGATCGTAGCTGCGAACAGGCACATCGGCACGATCAGGATCACCGCGAACGGCAACGTCCAGCTGCCATATTGCGCGGCCAGCACCAGATAGACGAACAGCACGCAGATCGGGAACACGTAGAGGCCGGCATTGGCGCCGTTGACCTGCTGGTAGGACAGGTCGGTCCACTCGAACGAGAAGCCGCTCGGCAGGGTTTCGTCCGCGATCTTCTTGATGGTGTTGAGCGCCGTCGTCGAGCTGACGCCCGGCGCCGGCTCACCCTGCAACTCGGACGCCGAGTAGAGATTGTAGCGCGCGACGCGGTCGGGGCCCGAGATGTCCTTGAAGTCGACGACGCTGCCGAGCATCACCATGTCGCCACTGGCGTTGCGGGTGCGCAGCCGCGACAGATCGGTAGTTTCCTTGCGGAACGGCAGATCGGCCTGCGCGGTGACGTGGTAGGTGCGCCCGAACAGGTTGAAGTCGTTGACATAGGTCGAGCCGAAATAGGTCTCGATCGTGTCGGTGATGTTGGCGATGGGAACGCCGAGCTTCTGCGCCTTGACGCGATCGATATCGACGAACAGCTGCGGGGTGTTCGCAGAATACGGCGAGAACACCGAGGTCAGGTTCGGCGACTTGCGCGCAGCCTGTACCAGCTCGTCGGTCGCGGACGCCAGCAGTTCGGGCCCGCGCCCCTGCCGGTCCTGGACACGGATGGTGAAACCACCGCCGGTGCCGATGCCGGGCACGGCCGGCGGCGGAATGACGATGATGAAGGCGCCTTGGATCACCGACAGGCGCTTGCGCAAATCGGCCGTGATCGCAGTCGCCGTCAGCCCCTTCTTCAGGCGAGCCTCCGGCTCGTCGAACACCGGGAACAGCGCCGCGGCATTGCCCGCTTGCGTGCGCGTCGCGCCGGAGAAGCCGGCGAACGCCGCGACGCGGACGATGCCCGGAGTATCCAGCGCAATCCGCTCGATCTCCCGCACAACAGCGGTGGTCCGCGCCAGCGATGCGGCGCCCGGCAGTTGCGCCGAGATGATGACGTAGCCGCGATCCTGCGCCGGGATGAAGCCCTGCGAGGTGGTCGCGAGCAGCCAGCCGGCGCTGCCGATCAAGACGAGGTAGACCGCGACCATCACCACGGTGTGCCGGATCACGAAGTCGGCGACACCGGCATAGCCGTGGGCCAGCCGGTCGAACACCCGGTTGAACAGTGCGGTGAAGCTGTCCCAGCCGCGCGCGATGATGTTCCAGCGTGCAGGCGGGCGTTTCTCCTCGTGCGGCACCAGGATCTGCGAGGCCAGCGCCGGCGACAGCGTCAGCGAACAGAAGCAGGAGATCGCGGTCGCGACCGCGATCGTGACCGCGAATTGCTGGAAGAACTGCCCGGAGATGCCGCCGAGGAAGGCGGTCGGCACGAACACCGCGCACAGCACCAGCGCGATCGAGACCAGCGCGCCGCCGACCTCCTCCATGGTCTTGAGCGCAGCCTCGCGCCTGGACATGCCGTGTTCGAGATGCCGCTCGACATTCTCGACCACCACGATGGCGTCGTCGACCACGATGCCGACCGCCAGCACGAGGCCGAACAGCGTCAGATTGTTGATCGAGAAGCCGAGCGCGGCCATCACCGCGAAGGTGCCGACCAGCGACACCGGGATCGCGATGATCGGGATGATCGCAGGCCGCCAGCCCTGCAGGAACACCAGCACCACGATGACGACGAGCGCCATCGCCTCGTAGATGGTCTTGATCAGCTCATGAACCGATTGGGCGATGAATTCGGTCGGGTTGTAGCCGATATTGTAGTCGAGCCCCTTCGGGAAGCCCGCCTTCATCCGCTCCATCGTGTCGGTGATGCCCTTGGCGGTGGCGAGCGCGTTCGATCCCGGCCGTTGCGTCACCAGCAGCGCGACCGCCGATTTGCGCAGCAGGAAGCTGTTGGTAGCGTAGGACAGCGCGCCGAGCTCGACGCGGGCAACGTCGCGCAGCCGCACGGTGCGGCCGTCGGAGCCGGCCTTCACCACGATGTCCTCGAACTGCCTGATGTCCTTGAGGCGGCCGGTGAAGACGAGGTTCGGCTGGAATGCGCGATCGGCGATCGGCGGCTCGGCGATCTGGCCGCCCGCGATCTGCAAATTCTGCGCCCGGATCGCCGCCAATACCTCGGTCGAGGTCAGGCCGAGATTGGCGATCCGGTCCGGATCGAGCCAGAGCCGCATGGAGTAATCGCGCGCGCCGAACATCTGGATATCGCCAACGCCATCGAGCCGCAGCAGCTGGTCGCGAACCTGCAGCAGCGCGTAGTTGGAGATGTAGAGCTGGTCGAACGTGTCGTCGGGCGACAGCATGAACACGACCATCAGGATATCGGGCGAGTTCTTGCGCGTGGTCACGCCGTTGCGCTGCACTTCCTCGGGCAGCCGCGGCTGCGCGATGGCGACGCGGTTCTGCACCAGCACCTGGGCCTTGTCGAGGTCGGTGCCGAGCTTGAAGGTCGCGGTGATCGTGAGCTGGCCGTTCGAGGTCGCCTGGCTGTAGAGATACAGCATGTCCTCGACGCCGTTGATCTCCTGCTCGATCGGAGCGGCGACGGTGTCGGACACGGTCTGCGCCGAAGCGCCGGGATATTGCGTCGTCACCACGACGGTCGGCGGCACGACCTGCGGATATTCCGAGACCGGCAGCGTCGGATAGGCAATCGCGCCGACGATCAGCAGCACGATCGACAGCACCATCGCGAGGATGGGCTGGTTGATGGAAAGCCTTCCGAGATTCATGGCTTCGCACCTGCCGCGGGCTTGGCATCAGCAGCGGGCTTGTCGCCTGCCGGAGCTTTAGTTTCCGCAGGCGCCTGCGCTATTTTCGGCGTCACCTTGGCGCCGACGCGGGCGCGCTGCAGCCCGTCGACGATCACGTGATCCTCCGGCTTGAGGCCTTCGCGGATCACGCGCAGGCCCTCATCCAGCGGCCCGAGCGTCACCGCTCTTGCTTCCACCGTGTTGTCGTCCTTGACCACGAACACGATCTTGCGCGACTGGTCGGTGGCGATGGCGGTGTCCGGAATCAGCAGCGCCTCATAGGGCGAGGAGCCGATCAGGCGGACGCGGCCGAACTGGCCGGGCAGGATCGAAAGATCCTTGTTCGGGATCACCGCGCGGCTGCGCAGCGTTGCGGTCGAGACATCGAGGCGGTTGTCGAGGAAGTCCATCTTGCCTTCATGCGAGGGCTTGGTCTCGCCGGTCAGCGTCACCTGCACCGGATTCGCCGTGTCGCGCGAGCTCGGCCGCCGGCCTTCGAACCACAGCTTGCTGTTGCGCTGGTAGGTCGCCTCGTCGACGTCGAAATAGATGTAGATCGGATCGAGCGACACGATCGAGGTCAGCAGCGTCGCGCCGCCCTCGCTGCCCTGCACGAGGTTACCCGGGGTCACCAGATGGCGGCTGACGCGGCCGGTGATCGGCGCCAGCACATGGGTGAATTCGACGTTGAGCTGCGCGGCCTTCAGCGTGCCCTCGGCTTGCGTCTCGGCTGCGCGCGCCGCCTGCAACGCCTGGCGGCGCTGGTCGACGACCTGCTCCGAGACCGCGCTGGTCTGCACCAGGTTGAGCCCGCGCTCGAGATCGCGCTTGGCAAGCTCGCCCTTGGCGCGCGCGTCGGCGAGTTGACCTTCGGCCTGCAGCACGACCGCCTCGAACGGCCGCGGATCGATGATGTAAAGCAGATCGCCGGCATGGACGATCGCACCGTCCTTGAACTCGACGCTGTTGACGAAGCCGCCGACGCGGGCGCGGACCTGGACTTCCTCGATCGCCTCGAAGCGGCCGGTGAACTCGTCCCAATCGGTGACGGTGCGCTTGACCGGCTGTGCGACGGTCACGGGCGGCGCCGGCGGCGCGGCCTGCGATTGCGCGCTCTTGTCGTCGCAGCCGCCGAGCGTCAGCGCGGCAAGCAAGCCAATCGGCGCAAGGCCGAGCCAGCACGCCCTGACGAATGCCCTGACGAATTCCTGGCGGCGAAGCGAATGACGCTCGACGCCGCTCACCGGAACCGGACGCTCCGTTCTGTCAATCGAACTCAATTCCCTCTCCCCAAAAGACCACGAAGCACGCCGACCAAAGCAGGGCTACGAAAGTCGCAACGAAATTGCGGTGATTCAACACGGATGGACCACCGCAATGTCGCGGCAGCGGACGTCACAGATGTGGCCGCACCCCAGTCTGTTCAAGATGGCGGCCGGATCAAGCAAATAGTTGCGTAGTCTGAAAGCCTTACGACACGCTCGCGAAACCGTGACGACGAAAAGGGGCAGTTTGGCTGGCCTATCGAAGGCGGAAGGTCACAGACGGATCGTCCCGAATCAATCACAGCGCGAACTCGCTTCACGGATTCGTCACCCTGCCTCGGGTTCGACTTTTGGCGCAACAACCTCGGCGCGCAGATGCCAGGATCGGTGGAGTTCCATCACTCTACCTCTCGCTGCAAGACGAAATCATCGTTAACGACGCGGTTGTCATCCGCACACACATTGACACGCGAAAATTTCGCCAATACGGTCATGGTTGCCAAAGCATGAATTTTGTTGGCCGGCCGCATTTTTCTCGGACATTCATTGTGTTTTGTCGCGGCGCGAGTGTGTGAAAGCGACTACGTAAATGGCAAGCGCATTTGACCTTGCTGCAGCCACGGCTCCGCGGACATCGCGGCCTTCTCGAATTGCAGGCGACTCGGCGCGATCGCCGGTCGCGGGCGGTCAACTTCAACGTGTGAACGGCTTCACACGTCATCGTCCCCAACAATTGTAAATATTGATCGGCTTCCAGGCCGGTCGCAGGAGCGCTCATGACGACCATACCTGCCTATACAATCGGTGGTTTAACTCGCCCCGAGCTTCACCTCGATCCAACCGGACATATCATCCTCGATCCGGCCGCGCAGGCGTTCGCCGACACGTATGGTCTGCAATATCTCTACCTTGGTTGCCCTCCCGGCACGCTGTGGCCGCCAGTCCAGGGCTTCCTGGCGCCACCGACCGACACCAATTCCAGCACCAACACCGTCGTCGAAGGCGCGGCAGCCAACACCTCGGTCGGCATTACCGCGCAGTCGAGCAGCCTGATCGGCCTTCCCGTCACCTATTCGCTGACCGCGGATTCCTCCCATGGCGGCTTCAAGGTCGATCCGAACACCGGCGTGGTCTCGGTCGCCGATCCCGCCAAGGTCGACTTCGAAAGCTCCGGCGGCAGCTACATCGTCAATGTGCAGGCAACCGACGGCGTCTTCGTCTCGTCGCAGAGCTTCGTGATCGCGGTCAGCAATGCGCCGCCCTCGACGCCGGTCGACAGCAACGCCGTCGCCAATGCCGTCAACGAAGGCGCCGCGGTCAATACCCTGGTCGGCATCACCGCAGCGTCGACCGACGTCAACGGCCCCGGCGTCACCTATTCGCTGACGGCGGATTCTTCCAACGGCGGCTTCAAGATCGATCCCAATACCGGCGTCGTCACCGTCGCCGATTCCACCAAAATCGACTTCGAGACCGCACCGGGCCACGCCTATACCATCACCGTGCAGGCCAGCGACGGCCATGGCGGCATCAGTTCGCAGAGCTTCACGATCAACGTCAACGACGTTCCGGTGTCGACGCCGGTCGACGTCAATCCCGCCGCCAACAGCGTGGTCGAAGGCGCCGCCGTCAACACGCTGGTCGGCATCACCGCGTCAGCGGTCGATCCGAACGGTCCGGCAACCACCTACTCGCTGACCGGCGACACCTCCGGCGGCGGCTTCAAGATCGATCCCAATACCGGCGTCGTCACGGTGGGCGATCCGACCAAGCTCGACTATGAGAGCGCGCCCGGCCACGCCTACACCATCACCGTGCACGCAACTGCCGGCGCGACCTCGTCGACCCAGACCTTCACCATCGGCGTCACCGACGCGCCGCCGTCGGCACCGACCGATACCGACGTCACCGCCAACTCGGTGGTGGAAGGCGCCGCGATCGGCACCACGGTCGGGATCACCGCGCACGCCACCGACATCAATGGCGGCGCCGTGACCTATTCGCTGGTCGGCGATGCGCACGGCTTCACCATCGATGCTGCGACCGGTGTCGTCACCGTCGCCGATCCGACCAAGATCGATTTCGAAACCGCCCCCGGCCACGCCTACACCATCACCGCGCAGGCCAGCGACGGCACGCTGACCAGCACGCAGACCTTCACTATCAACGTCACCGACGTCGCGCCATCGACCCCGGTCGACAGCGATGCCACCGCCAACCACGTCGTCGAGGGCGCGGCCACCGGCACCGCGGTCGGCGTCACCGCGCACGCGACCGACGTCAACGGTCCCGGCGTCACCTATTCACTGACCGGCGACACCTCCGGCGGCGGTTTCGCGATCGATCCGACGACCGGCATCATCACCGTCGCCGACTCGACCAAGCTCAACTACGAGAGCGCGCCCGGCCACGCCTACACCGTGACGGCAACCGCCAGCGACGGCACGCTCGCGAGCTCGCAGACCTTCACCATCGACGTCACCAACGCTCCGCCCTCGACCCCGGTCGACGCCGATGCCACGCCCAATTCGGTCGCCGAAGGCGCCGCCGCCGGCACCACCGTGGGAGTCACTGTATCCTCGATCGATGTCAACGGCCCGCCGGTCACCTATTCGCTGGTCGGCGACAGCTCCGGCGGCGGCTTCACGATCGATGCGACAACCGGCGTCGTCACCGTCGCCGATCCCACCAAGATCGATTACGAAACCAGCGGCGCGGGTCACAGCTATACCATCACCGCGCAGACCAGCGACGGCCAGGGCGGCACCAGCACGCAGAGCTTCACCATCAACGTCTCCGACGTCGCGCCGTCGACCCCGGTCGACAGCGACGTCGCCGCCAACACCGTCGCTGAAGGCGCAGCCGCGGGTTCCATCGTCGGCATCACAGCGTCTGCAACCGACGTCAACGGCCCGACCGTGACCTATTCGCTGATCGGCGACACCTCCGGCGGCGGCTTCACCATCAACGCCGCGACCGGCGTCGTCACCGTCGCCGATCCGACCAAGATCGACTACGAGAGCAGCGGCCCAACCCATTCCTACACGGTGACCGCGCAAGCCAGCGACGGCACGCTTGGGAGTTCGCAGACCTTCACCATCAACGTCTCCGACGTTGCGCCGTCAGCCCCGGTCGACAGCGACGCCGCGGCCAACAGGGTCGTCGAAGGCGGCGCCGCCGGCACCACGGTCGGCGTCACCGCGTCTTCGACCGACGTCAATGGTCCCGCCGTGACCTATTCGCTGATCGGCGACACTTCCGGCGGCGGCTTCACCATCGATGCGACAACCGGCGTCATCACCGTCGCCGATCCCACCAAGATCGACTACGAGAGCAGCGGCCCGACCCATTCCTACACGGTGACCGCGCAAGCCAGCGACGGCACGCTCACGAGCTCGCAGACCTTCACCATCGCCGTCAACGACGCCGCGCCGTCGACCCCGGTCGATGCCGACGTCGCCACCAACACGATCACCGAGGGCGCGGCCGCCGGCTCGACCGTCGGCATCACCGCGTCCGCGACCGACGTCAACGGCCCGGCCGTGACCTATTCGCTGATCGGCGACACCTCCGGCGGCGGCTTCACCATCAACGCGACGACGGGTGTTATCACCGTCACCGACCCCACCAAGATCGATTACGAGAGCAGCGGCCCCACCCATTCCTACACGGTAACCGCCCAGGCCAGCGACGGCACGCTGGCGAGCTCGCAGACGTTCACCATCGCCGTCACCGACGTCGCGCCGTCGACCCCGGCCGACAGCGACGGCGCCGCCAACCGCGTCGCGGTCGGCGCGCCGGTGGGCAGCTATGCCCACCTGACGGCGTCCTCGACCGACGTCAACGGACCCGCAGTGACCTATTCGCTGGTCGGCGACACCTCCGGCGGCGGCTTCACGATCGACCCCAACACCGGCAAGGTCACGGTCGCCGATCCGACCAAGATCGTCTTCGATCCCGCGAACCCGTCCTACGACGTCACGGTCGACTCCTCCGACGGCACGCTGCACAGCCAGCAGACCTTCATCATCCAGGTCGTCGTCGATCAGGCACCAGTCGTGACTGCCGGCCATACCCTGAACTACACGGAAAATCAGGCCGCGACCGCGATCGATACGGCGATCACCGTATCCGACGCCGACGACGCCAATCTGGTGTCCGCGACGGTGCACATCACCGGCAATTATGTGCCCGGCGAGGACGTTCTCGGCTTCAACCCGCAGAACGGCATCACAGGCTCTTTCGACGCCGCGACCGGAACGCTGACGCTGACCGGCACCTCCAGCGTCGCGAACTACCAGGCCGCGCTGGCGTCGGTGACTTACTTCAACACCAGCGACAATCCGTCCGGACTGGCGCGCACCGTGACGATCACCGCCAATGACGGCACGCTCGACAGCACGCCCGTCACCGACACCATCAACGTCACCCCGGTCAACGACCCGCCCGTGGTCACCGCCGGCCACACCCTGAACTACACCGAGAACCAGGCCGCGACCGCGTTCGACCCCGCGATCACCGTCACCGACGTCGACAACACCACGCTGGCCGGTGCGACGGTGCAGATCACCGGCAACTATGCCAACGGCCAGGATATCCTGGGTTTCACCAACACCGCCAATATCACCGGCACGTTCGATGCCGCGACCGGCAAACTGACGTTGACCGGCACCGACACGGTCGCCAACTACCAGGCCGCGCTGGCGTCGGTGACCTATGTCAACACCAGCGACAACCCGTCGGGCCTGGCGCGCACGGTGACCATCATCGCCAATGACGGCGCGGCGAACTCCACGCCGGTCACCGACACCATCAACGTCACGCCGGTCAACGATCCGCCGGTCACGACAGCCGGCGGCACGCTGAACTACATCGAGAACCAGGTCGCGACCGTGATCGACGCGTCGGTCAGCGTGTCCGACGTCGACAGCGCCAACATGGCGGGCGCCACGGTTGCCATCACCGGCGGCTTCGCCGCCGGCCAGGACGTGCTCGGCTTCGTCGGCCAGAACGGCATCAGCGGATCGTATAATGCCGCGACCGGCGTGCTGACGCTGACCGGCTCCTCCAGCGTCGCCAACTACAAGGCCGCGCTCGATTCCATCACCTATTTCAACTCCAGCGACAATCCGTCCGGGGCGGATCGCACCGTCAGCTTCACCGTCAACGACGGCTCGCTGGACAGCAACACCTCGACCGCGACCATTCACGTCACGCCGGTCAACGACGCGCCGGTGATCAGCTTCGGCGCCATCACTGGATTCACCGAACCGCCGAACGGCACGCCGGCGGCGAACTCGACACCGGTCACGATCACGCCGAACCTGACGATCACGGACGCCGAAGGCAACAACCTGACCGATGCGACCTTCGTGCTGAACGATCTGAAGCCGTCGGATGCGCTCTCGATTGCGGGGCACGCCGGCAGCAGCGGCGATATCGGCGGCATCCACTTCGACATCACCAGCACCGCCGGCACCGAAACGATCAGCTTCACCGGCACCGACACGCTGGCGCACTACAATGCGGCGCTCGGCCTGATCCAGTTCAACAACACCAGCGAAAACCCCGACACCACCGCGCGCTCCTATACCCTGACCGTGCACGATGACGGCGGCACCGCGAACGGCGGCAACAACACCGGGACGGGGTCGACGACCGGAAGCGTGACTGCGGTGGACGATGCGCCGACCGCGACGGTGCCGGCGGATAATTCGATCGGCACCGCATTCTCGCATACCAATCTCGCGATTTCCGGCCTGTCCGTCGCCGACGTCGATTCCGACCCCGGCACCGTCACGGCCACGATCAGCTCAGCTCATGCGGCGCTGAGCTTCAATACCAACGGGCTCTCGGGCTTCACCAACAACAACAGCCACACCGTCACGCTCACGGGAACGGCCGCGCAGGTCAACACCGCGCTGGCGACGCTGACCTACAACAGCGACGACGGCTTCACCGGCACCGATACGGTGACGCTGAACGTCGGCGACAACGGCCACAACGGCACCGGCGGGCCGCTCTCATCGGGCGCCCAGACCTTCCATGTCGGCGTCGTCCCGCAGGTGTTCTACATCGACAATTCGACGGGCGGCACCAGCCTCAACCTCGGTACCCAGCACGATCCATACACCTCGATCGCGGCCTTCAACGCGGCAAATCCGGCCGGCTCCGGCGATTACGTCGTGCTCGAGCACGGCACCGGCACCTACAGCGAAGCCAACGGCATCAATCTCGCCAACGGCGTCAACCTGATCGGCGGTAGCCATACCCTGCAGTTCACCAATCCGGTGACCGGCCAGGTGGTCACCGCGAATGCCGGCTCCGGCTCGGATCCGGTGATCAAGGTCACCGGCGCCGACAATGGCATCGACCTGCTCGGCACGTCGGGCCACACCATCACCGGCGTCAGCATCGACACCTCGGCCTCGACCGGTATCGGCATCAGCGACGACGGCAACAATGTCGGCACCGTCTCGATGTCCGACATCGTAATCAAGACCGCCAGTGGCGCCGGCATGAGCTTCACCCATGGCGGCACGATTACCGTCACCGGCAGCAACAACACCATCACATCAGGCACCGGCACCGCGCTCGACGTCGAGAACACCAATATCGGATCGGGCAACATCACCTTCCAGAGCATCACGTCGAGTGGCGGGTCCAACAACGGCATCATCCTCTCCAATACCGGCACGGCCGCCGGCAATGGCGGCCTGCACGTCACCGGCGACGGCTCGACGGCGGGCAGCGGCGGCACGATCACCGACAAGACCGGCGCCGACGGCAGCACGACGCAGGGCAGCGGCATCTACCTGAACAATACCAAGGACGTTGAGATCTCCTATCTGACGATGCACGACTTCCAGAACTACGGCATTGTCGGCACCAGCGTCACCGGCCTTGCCCTCGGCAACACGACGGTGACCGGCACCAACGGCGACAATGTCGGCGGCATCGGCGAAGGCGACGTCTACTTCACCGGCCTGTCCGGCACGGCCTCGGTGACCAACTCGACCTTCACGGGCGCGGCACTCGATGCGTTCCACGTCTTCAACAACAGCGGTCAGATCCTCAACCGCATCACCATCACCGGCTCGACCTTCGCCACCAATTCGGCGTCCGGAAACCAGTCGGGCGATGCGCTGGTGTTCCAGGCCACCGACGGAACGTTCAACGCGACGATTCAGGGCTCGACGTTCACGTCGGCGCGCGGCGACCTGTTCCAGCTCGATTTGCATGGCGGCGTCAGCTCGGACCTGGTGCTGGGCGGCGCGACCGCCGCGCTCGGAAACAGCTTCTCGAACAACAACCAGAACATCGTCTCTGGCGGCGGCGGCATCACCATCAGTTCCGGCGGGACCGGCGACCACGCCAACCTGACCTTCGACATTGCGAACAATACCATGCGCGATGCCCTCGGCTCGGCGCTCGGTATCAGCACCGGATCGGGAGCAAGCTCGTTTACCGGCACGATCGATTCCAACACGATCGGCGTCGCGGGCACTGCCAATAGCGGATCCGCCCAAGGCAGCGATATCGGCTTCATCACCGATGGCGGCGCCAATTCCAGCGTCACGATCACCAACAACCATCTGTATCAGTACAACAACGACGGCATCTACCTGCAGACCGGTGACGCGGTCGACGGCGGCAACGCCCTATTGACCGCAATCGTCATGGGCAACACGGTGTCCAACCCCGGCGGATTCGGCAATCACGGCTTTGAGCTCAACGCCGGCACGGTCGCGGGCGATGCGCAGAGCGTCTCGCTGACGCTGGGCGGCAGCGGTACCCAGAAAAATCAGTTCCTCGGTTCGGGCGCGAATGGCGGTACCGATATCCGGCTGCGCGATCGCGACAACACCACCGTCGGCCTGCACGCGGGCGATGGCACGTCCTACAGCGGCAGCGCGACCGATACCGCGGCAATTGCGAGCTACGTTCTGGCGCACAATACCGTCACCACGGCGCCGACAGTCAGCGTCACGGCGGCCAGCACCCACGGATTCGGCGCATCGCCGCTGCTCGCCGCGGACGGCGGCGTTCAGGCCGATGTCGCGACCCCCGGTGAAACCCACCTGACACAGAGCGAGCTCAACTCGGTGGTGTCGTCGGCGATCGCGCAATGGGCGGCAGCAGGCGCCAGCACGGCCCAGCTCTTCCTCCTGCATGCCGTGACCTTCAGCGTCGCCGATCTGGGGGGCCAGATTGTCGGTCTGGAAAGTGCCGGCCACATCACGATCGACACCGCTGCCGCCGGCCACGGCTGGTATATCGACCCGACACCGTCGGACAATTTCGAGTTCACGCACGCCCTCAATGCGTCCGGCACCGATCTGCTGACCGATTCGTCGACCGCAGCGGCGGGGCATCTCGATCTCCTGACCACCGTGACGCATGAATTGGGACATGTGCTCGGCCTCCCCGACACCATCTCGCCGTCCGATGTCCACGACCTGATGTATATCGGCCTTGCCGACGGCGAGCGGCGGCTGCCGAGCGCCGCCGACGTCGCGAAAACCGGCGTGACGCCGAGCACCAGTTACACGCAACAGAACTTCGTGTTCGCACAGACCGACACGTTCGCGGGCCAGCAGGCGACCAACCCATCGCCGACCGGCGCGAGCCACTCCGACCTCGCGGCGTTTGCCCAGAATGCCCAGGCACTGACCGATCTGTTCAGCGGGCAGTCCAGTTCCGGCACAGCCTGGTGGTCGGGCCACGAGACGCAACTCGCCGCCATGGGCGGTACACCGGTCGACAACCACGTCCAGACCCATCACGATCTGGTGGTCTGATCCAACGTCGCGCAACAACAACGCCTGCCGGCACGATCCGGCAGGCGTCCTGCATTTTGGTCGCGCTGCATTCGCGTCGATCGCAATCGTGAAGAATTCGTGACCGTTGCAATGACGCGAACGTGCAAAAATTGCAAACGCCCGACAATCGTTGAGGTTGCACTGTTTGCAAAACACGCTATCGTGCAGACGTTGCACACGCAGCATCATTGCTTCGAATTATTCACAAATCATACGACGTATTCGCGGAGGACCGATGGCCGAGCCGTTTCTTTCCGAAATCCGCATGATGTCGTTCAACTTTCCGCCAAAGGGTTGGGCGTTTTGCAACGGCCAGTTGCTGCCGATCAATCAGAATCAGGCGCTGTTCTCGTTGCTGGGCACGACCTATGGCGGGAATGGGCAAACCACTTTTGCCCTGCCCGACCTTCGCGGCCGGGTGCCGATCAGCATGGGCTCTGGCTACACGCTCGGCCAACGTAGCGGCGAAGAGGGCCACACGCTCACGATCAACGAGATGGCGCAGCACAATCATTTGGCCAACGCCACCAACAACAACGGTACCCAGCCGATCGATGCGGGCGCTTATCTCGGCGCGTTCAACAACGGCTACAGCACCTCGATGGCCAACATCACCACGCTCAATCCCCTGACCGTAGGCAATGTCGGCGGCAGCCAGGCCCATCAGAACATGCAACCATTCCTGACGATCAATTTCAGCATCGCCCTCCAGGGCATTTTCCCCTCGCAGACCTGACGAGAAGCGCCGATGGCACAACCTTATGTAGGCGAAATCCGTATGTTCGGCGGCAATTTCGCCCCGGTGGGATGGAATTTCTGTGACGGCAGCCTGTTGCCGATCTCCGACTACGAAACGCTGTTCAATCTGATCGGGACCACCTATGGCGGCGACGGGCAGTCCAACTTCGCAGTCCCCGATCTGCGCGGCCGTTTGCCACTCCACATGGGCACCGCCAGCAGCGGAACGAGCTATGTCATCGGCGAGACCGGCGGCGTTGAAAACGTAACGCTCACGACACAGACGATCCCGCAGCATTCGCACGCCTTCATTGCCTCGACGCAGACCGGCACCGGGGCGAATCCGCAGGGAAACATTCTCGATCAGACGTCGGGCACGATCGCCTTGTACATCGACGGCCAGCCGCCCGACGGCCCCATGGCAGCCGGAATGCTGACGAATACCGGCGGAAGCCAGCCGCACGACAATTTGCAGCCGCTCCTTTGCGTCACCTTCATCATTTCGCTGTTCGGCATTTTCCCGACCCAGACCTAGGAGCGCGACAACATGGCCGACCCCTTCGTCGCCGAGATCCGCATCTTTCCGTTCAACTTCGCGCCCAAAGGCTGGGCCTTCTGCAGCGGACAGATCTTGCCGATCTCGCAGAATACGGCGCTGTTCTCGCTGCTCGGCACCACCTATGGCGGTGACGGCAAGTCGACCTTCGCGCTTCCCAACATGCAGGGCAACGCGCCACTGGCGCCTGGACAAGGTCCCGGGCTGTCGCTGTATGACCTCGGAGAGACCACCGGCTCACCCTCGGTGACGCTGCTGCAAAGCGAGATACCGCTTCACAACCACCCCGTGAACGTGGGTACGCAGGACATGGCCGACGTCCAGGTGCCCAGCCCGAATCGGATCCTGGGTAAATCGACCGACGCCTTCGCCTATGTGCCCGGGAACTCGCCGCCGCCCCTGATACAGATGAACGCCGCCATGATCGGCATGACGGGCGGCAGCCTCCCGCACAACAACATGCAGCCTTACCTCACACTGAACTTCTGCATCGCGCTGCAGGGCGTTTACCCGGCGCGAGGCTGAGGTCGTTTTGGATCTCGACGTGCCAGGCACCAGCATGCTCGCGCCTGCATTCGGCTGGGTACGCGCGGCCGCTTCCGGTTGCCGCTTTCGCCGCCTGGCGGAGGCGGATCTGCCGTTCGTCGGCCGGCTCTATGCTTCGACCCGCGCCGAGGAGTTGGCGCCGGTGCCGTGGAGCGAGCCGGATAAGGCGGCCTTTCTCGAGCAGCAATTCCGCGCCCAGCATACGCATTACCAAAAATACTATCCGAACGCCGATTGGCTGGTGATCGTGCGGGGCGACGAGGACATCGGCCGGTTCTACATCGAGCGCTGGCCGAGCCAGCACCGCATCGTCGACATCGCCTTCATGCCGGCGCATCGCGGCAAGGGCTACGGCGAAGCGCTGCTGCGCGATGCGATGGACGAGGCAGCGGCCACCGGCAAGGACGTCTCGATCCATGTCGAGAAGCTCAACCCGGCGATGCGGCTGTATCGCCGGCTCGGCTTCGTCACCGAGGAAGACAAGGGCGTCTACGACCTGATGCGCTGGCGCGGGGCGGCAGGAGCTTCCGGCAAACAGGCCCCGGCTATCAGGTAAAGACCGCCTGATAGCCATTGCCGTCGCCGAGCGGCCCGATCGGCACCAGGAAGATCTCGATCTCGCCCAGCATCGGATGCCGCACCGGATAGATCGCCTGCGGCAACCACGCGCCCTTCGGCCCCTCGAACAGCAGCGAGAACGCGCCGCCCGGCCGGCCGCTGTTGCCCGCAGGCTCGACCTTGGCAAGCTTCAGCGCCACCACGCGATCCGCCGCCTGCATCTCGAACTCCGCATCCTGGTGCGGCGTGAAGTCATCAATATGCAGTTTCGCCAGGTCGACGGTCGATGTCATGCGCACGCCCTTGTTGCTATCGAGGTGTAACACACGCCGCGATGTTGCGGTCAAGATTTCTGCCGTCATCCGCTTTCTGATTCGAAAGTTTCCGTCGTCATCGGAGACGTTGCTCGATCGGGGCAAGTAAACGCAAGACCCGGGCGCGATGCGCCACGAGGATGCGGAGGTATGACTCAATCGAGCACCACATATTCGATGTCGTCCCGGGCAAGCGCAGCGCGACCCGGGACCCATAGCCACCAATGACAATTGCTTCGCCAGCGCTGGGGTCACAGTTCACTTCAACAACACAACCCCATGGTTACGGGTCCTTGCTTTCGCAGGGACGACAGCGGAATAGGCGGCGCGATCGTGCCAAACACCCGCAGGAGCCCTGATGACGGCCCCAATTTCCTCCGCTAACCTCTCCGCAAAGGACCGCCAGCAAGGCGGGCCGTGTTGAGGGAGGATCGCCGCGTGCATCGAGGCCGTGTTGTATTCGGCGCCATGGACGAGGTCGTGTTCGGGCGGCCGGCCCGTGAGGCCGTCGTCGAGCAACTGGACCGGCTTGGCGCCGAGCGCGCCTTCCTGATGGTATCGGGGACGCTGAACCGCGAAACCGACGAGATCGAGAAGATCCGCCACGCGCTCGGCCCGCGCTGCGTCGGCATCTTCGACAAGATGCCGGCGCATACGCCGCGCGCCGCTGTCATTGCGGCGACGGAACAGACCCGCGATGCGAAGGCCGACCTGATCGTCACCATCGGCGGCGGCTCGATCACCGACGGAGCCAAGGCAGTGCAGCTCTGCCTCGCCAACAACGTCACCACATCCGACGGCATCGACACGATTCGCACCCGCGGCGGCGTCTCGCCCGAGATGAAGCCGCCGGTCGTGCGCCAGATCAGCGTGCCGACCACAATTGCGGGCGGCGAGTTCTCCTCGATCGCCGGCGTCACCAACGAGGCCAAGCGGCAGAAGGAGATGCTCCGCCATCCCCTGGTGATGCCGCGCGCCACCATCCTCGATCCGGAACTGTCGGTGCACACGCCGGCCTGGCTGTTCCTGTCGACCGGCATCCGCGCCGTCGATCATTGCGTCGAGGGCATCTGCTCACGCGAGGCACATCCTTACGGCGACGCGCAGGCGCTCAAGGGGCTGGAGATGCTGGCGACCGGCCTGCCGCGGGTGAAGGCGGACCCGAAGGATATTTCAGCGCGGATGGATTGCCAGATCGGCACCTGGCTCTCGACCGGCCCGCTTGCCTCCGGCGTTCCGATGGGCGCAAGCCACGGCATCGGCTACGTGCTCGGCGCCGAGTTCGACGTGCCGCATGGCTACACCTCGTGCGTAATGCTGCCTGCGGTGATGCGCTGGAACAAGCGCGACAATGCCGACCGGCAGGCGCTGGTCGCCGCCGCGATGGGGCATCCCGGCAAGGACGCCGGCGACGTGCTCGACCGCTTCATCCACGACCTCGGCATGCCGCGCAGCTTGCAGGAGGTGGGCGTCGGCCCCGAACATCTCGACCGCATCGCGGCGGGCGCGATGCGGACGCCCTGGGTGCCGCGCAATCCGCGCAAGATCGACGGTCCATCCCAGGTCCGCGAGATTCTGGTGATGGCTGCTTAAGGCAAAGACAGAGGGGAGACCTGGAGTTCGATGTACACCGGCAAGCATGCTCACCTGCGCCCGCTGCAGCCCGCCTTCATCATGGCCGGCACCGGCGAGATCGTCACCTATCGCGAACTGGAGGCGCGCAACAACCGCCTCGCGCATCTGTTCCGCAACCGCGGCATGAAGCGGCTCGACCATTATTCGATCTTCATGGAGAACAACAACCGCTACCTCGAGGCCTGCGGCGCCGGCGAGCGCGCGGGGCTCTATTTCACCTGCGTCAACTCCTACCTCACCGCGGGCGAGCTCGCCTACATCCTGACCAACAGCCAGTCGCGGATCCTGATCACCTCGAAGCTGAAGCTCGACATCGCGCGCGAGGCGCTGAAGGAGTGCCCGCAGGTCGAGCTCTGCATCGTGGTCGACGGCGAAAGCGAGAGCGAGCGCATCGTCGGCTTGCTGCAGGCCACCGCCGGCCTGCCGGCAACGCCGATCGCGGATGAATATGCGGGCACCGCGATGCTCTACTCGTCCGGCACAACCGGTCGACCGAAAGGCATCGTGCGGCCGCTGCCGGAGCAGCCGCCGTCGCAAAATCTGCCGCTGTTCGATTTCCTGACCAGCCTCTGGCACTACCGCGAGGGTATGGTCTATCTGTCGCCCGCACCGCTCTATCACTCGGCGCCGCAGGCCGCGGTCAATCTCACCATCCGGATGGGCGGCACCGTCGTCATCATGGAGAGCTTCGATCCCGAGCGCTATCTCCAGCTGGTCGAGAAATGGGGCATCACCCACAGCCAGCTGGTGCCGACGATGTTCTCGCGCCTGCTGAAGCTGCCCGAGGAGGTTCGCAACCGCTACGATTTGTCGACGCTCGAGATCGCGATCCACGCCGCAGCGCCCTGCCCGGCGCTGGTCAAGGACGACATGATCAAATGGTGGGGCCCGATCATCCACGAATATTACGGCGCGACCGAGGGCCTCGGCTTCACCGCCTGCAACAGCGAAGAATGGCTCGCGCATCGCGGCACCGTCGGCAAGGTGCTGCTCGGCGACCTGCATATCCTCGACGAGAACATGCAGCCCTGCCCGAAGGGAACGCCGGGCACGGTGTGGTTCAAGACCGCCACGCCGTTCGAGTATTTCAACGATCCGGCCAAGACCAGCGAGGCGCGCTCGGCGGACGGCAGCATGAGCACGGTCGGTGACGTCGGCTACGTCGACGACGACAACTTCCTCTATCTGACCGATCGCGCCACCTTCATGATCATCTCCGGCGGCGTGAACATCTATCCGCAGGAATGCGAGAACCTCTTGATCACCCATCCCAAGGTCGCCGACGCCGCGGTGTTCGGCGTGCCCAATGTCGACCTCGGCGAAGAGGTGAAGGCGGTGGTGCAGCCGGTCGACGGCATCGCGCCGGGGCCGGAGCTCGCCGAAGAGCTGATCGCCTTCTGCGCAAGCGCGCTGTCGCGCCAGAAGGTGCCGCGCTCGGTGGATTTCGAGGCCGAGCTGCCGCGGCTGCCGACCGGCAAGCTCTACAAGCGCCTGCTGCGTGATCGCTATTGGGGCAACAAGACCTCGCGGATCGTGTGAACCGGACGGCACGGCGAGCCGGGCGGGTGCAGCTGGGAATGCCGGACGGTGTAACGGACTCGCCGGTCGCGTGGATTTGGCGTTATGTTGTGCGATCGCAAGCAAGCTTCGCCGGAGGCCACCATGCCGTCGCCCCAGCCGCGTGAGCCGGAGCCGTTACAGGCCGGCAGGCTCGAATTCACCGCCGCCGAGATCGGCGCGCTCGCCCACCTCTATCGCGGCGAGGTCTACCGCAGCACGGTCTGGCGTACCCGGCTCGACAGCTCGACCAACTGGGCTGTGGTCACGACCGGAATCGCGTTGTCGGCGACCTACAGCAATGCGGAGGCTTCGCCCTTGCCGATGGTGCTGGTCGGCCTGCTGGTTACGGTGTTCCTGCTGTTCGAAGCGCGCCGCTATCGCTACTTCAACGTCTGGCGTGCCCGCGCGCGGCTGCTCGAAACCGATTTCTACGCGCCGATGATCCGCGGCGAAGACCCCTCGCCGAATGCGCCCTGGACCGAGTTGCTGGCCAACGATTATCGCCATCCGAACTATCACATCAGCTTTGCCCGCGCGGTCGGCCGGCGGTTGCGCCGCACCTATGGCTGGATCTTTGCGATCCAGGCGATCGCCTATTACGGCAAGCTCGCGATCCATCCGCTGCCGCTCACCGAGATGAGCGAGATGTGGGACCGTGCCTCGATCGGCCCGATTCCCGGAACCATCGTCATCCTCGCCGGCGTTGCCTTCCACTCCAGCTGGGCGCTGTTCGCCTTCGTCACGCAACGCATGGAGGTCGCTGACCGGCGCACCCGGCACAGTCTGATCGCAATGGGGTGAGGCGGCGCAAGCCGCGTTGCCGGTGGCGGGCTTTTCCCCTAACCTCGTCTCAACAAGAAAAATCAGGGAGGACTTGCCGATGGAAGTGATCCCACTGCGCGCGGGGTTCGGAGCCGAACTGCGCGGCGTCACGCTGTCTGACGTGGCCGCCAGCGATGCCGCCTATGCGGCGGTGCGCGCTGTGTTCGAGGAACATTCGGTGCTGGTGTTCCGCGGCCAGGAGGTCAGCGACGACATCCAGCTCGCCTTCTCGCGCCGCTTCGGTCCGCCTGAGACGACCAAGGTCGGATCGATGGGCACCGGCTCGCATTTCGTGATCCTCTCGACCTTCGGGCCCGACGGCAAGGTGGTGCCGTCGGACCATCGGCAGCAACTGCGCGCCAAGGCCAACCAGCTCTGGCACACCGACTCCTCTTTCAAGCGTGTGCCGGCGCTGACCTCGATCCTGTCGGCGCGCATCATCCCCGAACATGGCGGCGAGACCGAGTTCGTCTCGATGCGGCTTGCGTTCGAGCGACTCGACAAGGATGTGGCGAAGCGGCTGGAGAACTCGTTCGCCTGGCATTCCTACGCGCATTCGCGCAGCAAGGTCGCAACCGGGCTCGCGACAACGGAAGAAGTCGACGCGCTGCCGCCGGTGTGCTGGCGCATGGTGTGGCGCAATCCCGTCAACGGCCGCGGCGCGCTGTATCTTGCCTCCCATGCCTATGGCGTCGAGGGCATGGATGCCGAAGCCGGCAAGGCGCTGATCGAGCAACTGACCGAAGCCGCGACCGCACCCGGTGTCAGCTATCTGCACCAGTGGAAGCAGGGCGACGTCGTGATGTGGGACAACCGCGCCACCATGCATCGCGGCCGTCCCTGGCCGGCGCATGAGGGCCGCCTGATGATTCGCACCACGATCTCGGCAACCGAGGCCGATGGCGTCGCGAGCGTGAGCCCACCCTCGTCGCAGGCGGCGGAGTGACGGGATGCTCTTTAACCGTCATCCTGAGGAGCGCGGAACGCGCGTCTCGAAGGATCGACGGCCCGACTGTGGCCGTGCATCCTTCGAGGCTCGCCCAGCGGCGCAATTGCGCCGCAAGGCTCGCACCTCCAGCGACAGAGGCGGAGCCTTTGCGCGGGGATGACGGAACGGCATCGCGATTTGCTCGGCGACAAACTGTCGCTGATTGCGAGACGCTTCACGCCGCGCACTTCGGCAATAGCAATCGAATTCAAGCGGAGGTACGCCGCTGCATGGCAAAACAACCGGAGTTCCCCGCGATCGCTGCCTCCATTACCGCTCCGCGGATATTTTAAAGCTCTCGCGTCATCCGAATTGCCAATCCCCTCGCGACCCTCGCTGGTTGCCCGACAGCCTCACCGTGGTATCGTCGATGCCAATCGGCCATTGAGACCGACATGTGGGAGGGGACCATGCGGAGCGTGCGAGCGCTGGCCGTTGCGGTGTTGTCTGTGCTGGCAATCAGCGACGCGTCGCGCGCGGCCGAGCCGAAATCCGGCGGCATCTTCAGGATCTATCATCGCGACAGTCCCGGCAGCGCCTCGATCCACGAGGGCGCGACCTATTCGCTGAACGTGCCGTTCATGCCGATCTTCAACAATCTCGTCATCTTCGATCAGCACATCGCCCAGAACAGCACCAGCACGATCCGGCCCGAGCTGGCGGAGAGCTGGGCCTGGAGCGGCGACAACAAGACGCTGACCTTCAAGCTGCGCAAGGACGTGAAATGGCACGACGGCAAGCCGTTCACCGCAGCCGACGTCAAATGCACCTTCGACCTGCTGATGGGCAAGTCACAGCAGAAGTTCCGGCAGAACCCGCGCAAGTCCTGGTACGAGCAGGTCGACGAGGTCACCACCAACGGCGATGATGAGGCGTCGTTCAAGCTGAAGCGGCCGCAGCCGGCGCTGTTGTCGCTGCTCGCCTCGGGCTATTCGCCGGTTTATCCCTGTCATGTGTCGCCGGCGGAGATGCGCACCAAGCCTGTTGGTACCGGCCCGTTCAAGTTCGTCGAATTCAAGGCCAACGAATCGATCAAGCTCACCAAGAACCCAGACTACTTCAAGAAGGGCCTGCCCTATCTCGACGGCATCGAGTTCACCATCATCCCGAACCGCTCGACTGCGATCCTCGGCTTCGTTTCGGGCAAGTTCGACATGACGTTCCCGACCGAGGTCTCGATCCCCTTGCTGAAGGACGTCAAGTCGCAGGACCCCAAGGCGGTCTGCGTCGTGGAACCGAACAACGTCTCCACCAATATCATCATCAATTCGACCGCGCCGCCGTTCGACAATCTCGACATCCGCCGCGCGCTGGCGCTGGCGCTCGACCGCAAGGCGTTCATCCAGATCATGTTCGAGGGACAGGGCGACATCGGCGGCACCATGGAGCCGGCGCCCGACGGCCTGTGGGCGATGCCGAAGGACATGCTGGAGCAGATCCCCGGCTATGGTCCCGATATCGAAAAGAACCGCGAGGAAGCCCGCAAGCTGATGCAGAAGGCGGGCTATGGCCCGGACAAGCATTTGCAGATCAAGGTGTCGACCCGCAACATCGCGGTCTACCGCGATCCCGCGATCATCCTGATCGACCAGATCAAGAGCATCTACATCGACGCCGAGCTCGACGTCGTCGACACCGCGCAGTGGTTCCCGAAGATCGCGCGCAAGGACTATTCGCTCGGCCTCAACCTCACCGGCAATGCCGTCGACGAGCCCGACCAGTCCTTCTACGAGAACTATGCCTGCGGCTCGGAGCGGAACTACACCAACTATTGCAACAAGGACATCGAGAAGCTGTTCGACCAGCAGTCGGAAGAGATCGACCTCGACAAGCGCAAGAAGCTGGTCTGGGAGATCGACAGGAAGCTGCAGGAAGACGTCGCGCGTCCGATCATCTTCCATGCCCGCACCGGCACCTGCTGGAAGCCTTACGTGAAGAATGTCACGATCATGTCCAACAGCTCCTATAACGGCTATCGTTACGAAGACGTCTGGCTGGATAAGTAGCGCATAGCATTTTCGAGCGAAGTGGATACCGGTTAGCGTCAAGAAAACGCGTCAAAGAGAAAGCCTCGGGCGGGATCAGGGAGAGAGCCAGGGTGTTTGCCTATATCGTGCGGCGGCTGTTCCTGATGCTCGTGACCCTGTTCGGGATCTCGGTCATCATCTTCGTGCTGCTGCGCGTCGTTCCCGGCAACATCGTCGACATCCTGTTCGACGCCGCGGGCTTCGTCGACCCCGCCGACAAGGCCAATCTCGAGCGCGAACTCGGCCTCAGCCAACCAATCGTGATCCAGTACCTGCACTGGATCGGCGGCCTGCTGCACGGCGACCTCGGCTATTCCTATGTCTCCGAGAAGCCGGCGCTGGAGGAGATTCTGCCCCGGATTCCGATCACCGCGCGGCTCGCGGGGCTGGCGCTGCTGTTCTCCGCCTCGATCGGCATTCCGCTCGGCGTCATCAGCGCCGTACACCAGGGTTCCAAGCTCGATTATGCGCTACGCGTCGTCAGCCTCAGCGGCCTGTCGCTGCCGTCGTTCTGGCTCGGCCTCCTGATCCTGATGGCCTCGGTCTCGCTGTTCGGCACCATGCCGATCTTCAATCCGAATCCGAAGACCTGGATCGAGGCGCTGACCATCTATGCGGTGCCGGCGATGGCGGTCGGCTTCCGCAGCGCGGCGCTAACCATGCGCATCACCCGCTCCTCCATGCTGGAAATCCTGCGCCAGGACTATATCCGCACCGCGCGCGCCAAGGGCGCCTCCGAGGCCTCCGTGAACTACCATCACGCGCTGAAGAATGCGGTGCTGCCTGTCATCACTGTAATCGGCATCGAGGCCGCGTTCCTGATCGGCGGCCTGATCGTGACCGAGACCGTGTTCAATATCCCCGGCATCGCCCGCTTCCTGGTCGAGGCGCTGCGCTGGCGTGATTACCCGATCGTGCAGAACCTCGTGATGTTCATCGCGGTTGTCGTCGTGGTGGTGAATTTCATCGTCGACATGCTCTATGCGGCAATCGACCCGCGCATCCGGTTCGGAGACTAACCTGATGGCGACGGTCAACTTCGACAGCGAACTGCGGCGCGCCGGGGCCAACACCACCGGCGGCTGGGGACGGCTCGTTTTCCTCGCACAGCGCCACGTGCTCGGCACGATCGGCCTGATCATCATGCTGCTGTTCGTGCTGACCGCAATCTTCGCCGACGTCATCAGCCGCTACGATCCGCTCACCGTCGATTCTGCGCACCGGTTGGCGGCGCCCTCCACGCTGCACTGGTTCGGCACAGATTCCTTCGGCCGCGACGTCTGGAGCCGCATCATCCACGGCGCGCGTATCTCGCTTGCGGTCGGCATCGGCTCGACGACCTTGGGCGCTACGCTCGGCGTGATCGTCGGCCTCACCTCCGGTTATCTCTCCGGCTGGGTCGATCTCGTGTTCCAGCGAGTGACCGACATCCTGCAATCGCTGCCGCTTCTGGTGCTCGCGCTTGTCATGACCGCGGCGCTCGGCCCGTCGCTGCCGAATGTGATCCTGGCGATCGCCATTCCCCTGATCCCGACCGTCGCCCGCGTGATCCGCGCCAACACGCTGGCGCTGCGCGAACAACCATTCGTGGAAGCCGCAAAATCAATCGGCATGAGCGAGACTCGGATCGCGCTGCGCCACGTGCTGCCGAACACCATCGCGCCACTGATCGTGCTCGCGACTGCTCAGCTCGGCTCGACCATCCTGACCGAGGCGTCGCTGTCGTTCCTCGGCCTCGGCATTCCCGAGCCTTATCCATCATGGGGCCGCATGCTGTCGGAATCCGCCGCCGAATATGTCCGCACCGCGCCGTGGCTGGTGATCTTCCCCGGCATTGCGATCAGTCTCGCGGTGTTCGGCACCAATCTGTTCGGCGACGCGCTGCGCGACATCCTCGATCCGAGGCAGCGCGGCTGATGAGCGAGGCGATTCCGGCAGAGACGGTTCTCGACGTAAGGAACCTGCAAACGGTGTTCTTCACCAATTCCGGCCTGTTCCGCGCGGTCGACAACGTCTCGTTCTCGGTCCGTCGCGGCGAGACGCTGGCGATCGTCGGTGAGTCCGGCTGCGGCAAGAGCGTCAGCGCGCTCTCGATCATGCGCCTGGTGCCCGATCCGCCCGGCCGCATCGTCGGCGGCTCGGTGACGCTCGAGGGTACCGACCTCTTGAAGCTCGACGATGCCGCGATGCGCGGCATCAGGGGCAACCGCATCTCGATGATCTTCCAGGAGCCGATGACCTCGCTCAACCCGGTGATGCGGATCGGCGACCAGATCATCGAGGCGGTGCGGCTGCATCAGAAGGTGAGCAGCAAAGAGGCCTGGAAGCAGGCCGTCGACATGCTGCGGCTGGTGCGGATTCCGGAGCCGGAGCGCCGCGCCCAGGAGTATCCGCATCAGCTCTCCGGCGGCATGCGCCAGCGCGCGATGATCGCGATGGCGCTGGCCTGCCGGCCGGCGCTGTTGATCGCCGACGAGCCGACCACGGCGCTCGACGTCACCATCCAGGCGCAGATCCTGGCGCTGATCGTCGATCTGCAGCAGCGGCTCGGCACCGGGCTGATCCTGATCACCCATGACCTCGGCGTCGTCGCGCAGACCGCACAGCGCGTGATCGTGATGTATGCCGGCAAGAAGGTCGAGGAGGCGACGGTTGAAGCGTTGTTCGAGACGCCGCTGCACCCTTACACAAGCGGGCTGATGGCCTCGATGCCGGCCGTGATCGCGCTCGGCGCAGAGAGCGACGCGCGGCTGAACGAAATACCCGGCATGGTACCGTCGCTGACCAATCTGCCGCCCGGCTGCGCCTTCGCGCCGCGCTGCAAGCTCGCGATCGACCGCTGCCGTCAGGAATATCCGCCGCTCAGCGAGGTCAAACCCAATCACTGGGCGGCATGCTGGCGCGCCGGCGAGATCGCGGGGGCGTCATGACAGAACAGCGCCCGCTCCTCGAGGTCACCGATCTCGTCAAGCACTATGCGGTGCGCGGCGGCGTGCTGCGCCGGCAGGTCGGTACCGTGCATGCGGTCGACGGCGTCAGTTTTGCGCTAAGCGCCGGCGAGACGCTCGGCCTGGTCGGTGAATCCGGCTGCGGCAAGTCGACGGTGGCGCGCACCGTGCTGCGGCTGGTCGAGCCGACCAGCGGCGCGATCAAGCTTGATGGCGAGGACATCGCCCCGCTCAGCAAGACCGCGCTGCGGCCATACCGCCGTTCGATGCAGATCGTGTTCCAGGATCCGTTCGCCTCGCTCAACCCACGCATGACGGCCGGCGACATCGTCGGCGAGCCATTGAGCGTGCACGGCATCGCGACCGGCGCGAAGAAGCAGGAGCGCGTCGCGGAATTGTTCCAGCAGGTCGGGCTGCGGCCCGACCAGATGAAGAATTTTCCGCATCAATTCTCCGGCGGCCAACGCCAGCGCATCTGCATCGCACGTGCGCTGTCGCTCGGGCCGCGGCTGATCGTCTGCGACGAACCGGTCTCGGCGCTCGACGTCTCGATCCAGGCGCAGGTGATCAACCTGCTGATCGACTTGCAGCGCAAGCAGAACTTCTCCTATTTGTTCATCGCGCACGATCTCGCTGTCGTCGCCCATATCAGCCACCGCGTCGCCGTGATGTATCTCGGCCGCATCGTCGAGATCGCCGACAAGCACGAGCTGTTCGCCAACCCGCGCCATCCCTACACCCAGGCGCTGCTGGCGTCGGTGCCGATCGCCGACCCGAAGGCCAGGCGCACAGCTCCCCTGATCGACGGCGACGTGCCGAGCCCGATCAACCCGCCCTCCGGCTGCGCCTTCCACACCCGCTGCCGCTATGCGATGGATCGCTGCAAGACCGAACGCCCGGCGCTGCAAGCGGCCGGCACCGCGCATCAGGTCGCGTGCTGGCTGAACGATGGGACGGGGCGGAGCGAATAGGGCTGTCGTCCCTGCGAAAGCAGGGACCCATAACCACCGTTGCTGATTGTTGCGCGGGGCTGTGGCCACAGCCTGCTGCAACAATCTCGATCGGTGGTTATGGGTCCCGGGTCGCGCGGAGCCTGTCATCGGGCAGCGCTACACGCCGACCCGTTGGCTTGCCCGGGACGACAGTCCTCATGCCGCGGCTTCGATCTCCACCACGATCTTCCCCGTCGTCACCTGTTCGCCCTCGGCGACGTCGATCGACGACACCGTGCCCGCGACACCGGCGGTGTGGACATGCTCCATCTTCATCGCCTCCAGCGTCATCACCGGCTGGCCGGCCGCAACCTTGTCGCCGGCCCTGACCAGCACCGCGACGACCCGCCCGTTCATGGCGGCGCGGACCTTGCCGTCACCGCCGGCAGCGGATGCGCTCTCCGGCGGCGCGAGCGTGAGATCGCGGACCGACAGCGTAACGCCACGATGGAGGATATAGAGCCGATCCCCGTCACGGAGGAACGTGGCCTGCTCCATCAGGCCATCGTGATGGAAGCGGATGCTGTCCTGACTGAGCTCGTCGATCACGAAGCTGAAGCGATCGCCATTGCGGGTCGCGAGGTAGCTGCCGTCGCGCTCGCGGACGATCTCGATCTCCTGTACGCCGTGACCGAGGTCGATCCGCAAACCGAGCGGGAATGTCGCAGCCAGCGACCGCCCGCGCTGCCATGGCGGCGCGTGCGGATTGGTGACGTAGAGCAGCAGCGCTGCAAGCGCGATGTCGCTGCCGCGATGGGGCCGCGGCGCCAGCAGCACGTCGCGATTATTGCCGATGAAAGCCGTGGTCGCCTCGCCCTTGGCGAAGACCGGATGGCGCAGGCAATCGATCAGGAAACCCTGATTGGTTATGACGCCGAAGGCCGTGACCTGCTCCAGGGCGCAAATCAGCCTGCCGCGCGCCTCGTCGCGGGTCGCGCCGTGACTGATGACCTTGGCGATCATCGAATCGTAGAACGGCGGGATCTCCGAGCCGGACTGCATTGCGTGCTCGACACGGATACCGTCAGGCATCTGCCAGCAAGCCATTGTGCCGGATTGCGGCATGAAGTCATGCCCGGCATCTTCCGAGCACAGCCGCACCTCGATCGCATGACCGGAGAAGGTGATGTCCTCCTGCCGCAAGCCAAGCGGCTCACCCCGGGCGACACGAAGCTGCAATTCGACCAGATCGAGCCCGGTGATCGCCTCGGTAACGGGATGCTCGACCTGCAGCCGCGTGTTCATCTCCATGAAGTAGAAATTACCGGCGCGATCGAGCAGGAATTCCAGCGTGCCGGCGCCTTCGTAGCCGATCGCCTTGACCGCCTGGACGGCGACTGCGCCCATCCGCGCGCGCAGCTCCGCCGTCACCGCGGGCGACGGCGCTTCCTCGATCAGCTTCTGGTGCCGCCGCTGCACCGAGCAGTCGCGCTCGCCGAGATGGATCGCGTTGCCATGGCGGTCGCCGAACACCTGGATCTCGATGTGGCGGGGATCGACAATCGCGCGCTCCAGAATTACGATGGGATCACCGAACGCGCCCTGCGCCTCCGACCGTGCGCTGCGCAACGCGTCGGGAAATGCCGCCGCGTCGGCCACCAACCGCATGCCGCGACCGCCGCCGCCGGCGACCGCTTTGATCATCACGGGGAAGCCGATGCTCTTCGCTTCCGCCAGCATCACGGCATCGCTCTGGTCGGCTCCTTGATAGCCGGGCACGCAGGGCACACCGGCTTCTCTCATGATCTCCTTGGCGCCGGCCTTGTTGCCCATCGCCAGGATCGCTTCCGGCGACGGGCCGATGAACACCAGCCCCGCATCGCGGCAGGCCTGCGCAAAGTCCTCGTTCTCGGCGAGGAAGCCGTAGCCGGGATGCACGGCGCCGGCGCCGCTTGCCTTGGCGGCTGCGATGATCGCGTCGATCTTCAGATAGGATTGCGCCGGCAGCGCCTCGCCGATCCGCACCGCCTGGTCGGCTTCGCGCACATGCAGCGCGTCGCGGTCGGCGTCCGAATAAACGGCGACGACGCCATAGCCGAGCCGCCGCGCCGATCGCATGATGCGTAGCGCGATCTCGCCGCGGTTGGCGACCAGGACCTTGAAGAACGGTGTCCGCTTCACGATGGCACCGCTCATGGCCGTGCCACCGAGAACTGCATGCGCTGCGGGGTGCGTGCCTCGGCCTCGCGGCAGATCGAAAGCACCTCTGACAGCACCGTCCGCGTATCGCGTGGATCGATCACGCCGTCGTCGAGCACCCGGGCGCTGGTCGAGAACACGTCCATCTGGCTGTCGAACACGCCGGTGATCTGCGCTTTCATCGCCTCCAGCTTCTCCTTCTCGATCGGCTTACCGCGCCTCGCGGCGGCGGCTTCGGTGACGATCGCCATGGTTTCGGCAGCCTGCTCGCCGCCCATCACGGCGGTCTTGGCGTTGGGCCAGGAGAAGCAGAAGCGCGGATGGAAGCCGCGGCCGCACATGCCGTAATTACCGGCGCCGAACGAGGCGCCGCAATACAGCGTGATCTGCGGCACCGTCGCCGAGGTTACCGCCTGAATCATCTTGGAGCCGTGCTTGATCATGCCGGCCTCCTCGTAGGCCTTACCTACCATGTAGCCGGTGGTGTTGTTCATGTAGAGGATCGGCGTGCGCGACTGGCAGCAGGCCTGGATGAAATGCGTCGCCTTGTTGGCGCCGGGTACGTCGAGCGGGCCGTTGTTAGTGATGATTCCGATTGCCTGCCCCTCGATCCGGGCGTGGCCGCAGACCGTCGCGGGGCCGTAATTGGCGCCGAACTCAGTGAAGTCGGAATCATCGATGAAGCGTGCGATCGCCTGCCGCATGTCGACGGGACGCTTGTGGTCCATCGGCATGACGCCGAGCAGCTCTTCGGCGTCATAGCGCGGCGGTTTGAACGCTGCCGGTTCGAGTAAGGGCCGATCCCAAGGCAGCTTGGCCATGATGTCGCGCGCGATGCGCAGCGCAGCGCGGTCGTCCTCGGCGAGATAATCGCCGAGGCCGGAAATCGAGGTGTGCATCTCGGCGCCGCCGAGCTCCTCCTCGGTCGCGATCTCGCCGGTGGCAGCCTTCAGCAGAGGCGGCCCGGCGAGGAAGGCGCGAGTACGGCCGCGTACCATCACGATATAGTCGGAGAGGCCGGTCTGGTAGGCACCGCCCGCGGTCGAGGACCCGTGGGTGACGGTGACGACCGGAAGCCCCGCCGCCGAGAGCCGCGCCAGGTTGCGGAAGATGTTGCCGCCGCGGACAAAGTCCTCGACGCGGTAACGCAGCAGATTGGCGCCGGCGCTTTCGACCAACTGCACATAGGGCAGCTTGTTCTCCAGCGCGAGCTCCTGCACCCGCAGTGTCTTGTCGAGGCCGTAGGGCTGCAACGCACCGGCGTCGATGCCGGCATCATTGGCGCTGACCATGCAGCGGATGCCGGAGACGAAGCCGATGCCGGCGACCAGCCCGCCGCCGGGCACGCTCTTGTCCGCATCCGGCACGTCGAACATGTAGCCGGCGAGCGTCGACAGTTCGAGGAACGGCGAGCCGGGATCGAGCACCAGCGCGACGCGCTCGCGAGGCAAGAGCTGACCGCGCTTGTGGAAGCGGTCCTTTGCCGCGGCCGACGCTGTGCGCGTCCGTTCCTCCAGCCCGCGCATCCGGGCGATCAGCGCCAGCATGCCGTCGCGATTGCGCTGGAAGCCGGCGCTGCCTGTGGAGATGGTGTTCTCGATGATGGCCACTAGGCGCGCTCCACAAAATACTCGCTGTACTGCTGCCGCAGTTCGACCTTGCGCAGCTTGCCGGTCGCGGTCATCGGCATCTCCTCGAGGATACGCACCAGCTTCGGCACCTGGAAGCCGCCGAGATGCTTTCGACAATGCGCTTCGATGCCGGCCTCGTCGGCCACCGCGCCGGGCTTCAGCTTGACGAAGGCGGAGACCGCCTCGCCCCATTGCGGATGCGGCAGGCCGACTACGGCGGCGTTTTGCACCGCCGGATGCGCCAGCAGCGTCTCCTCGATCTTGACGGAGGCGACGTTCTCGCCGCCCGACTTGATCATGTCCTTCTTGCGATCGAGGAACAGCACCTCGCCATTGGCGTCGATCAAAGCAAGATCGCCGGTATGATGCCAGCCGAACTTGCGTGCCTCCTCTGTCGATTTGGCGTCTTTGTAATAGCCCATCATCACGTTGGGTCCGCGGTGCACCAGCTCGCCGATCTCGCCACGCGGCAGCAGATTGCCGTTGTCGTCCATGATCGCGGTTTCATTGACGATCAGCGACTCGCCCCAGTAATTGCCGAAGCGATCGAGCTGCACTTCGGGCCGCGACATCGTGGTTGCCGGATACATCTCGGTCTGGCCGCTGGTCAGCACGAAATTCGGGCACATGTCCGCCATTGCGCGCTCGAGCAGCGGCTTGCCCATCGGCGCCATAGTGTAGATGCAGCGACGCAGGCCGGACAGGTCGTATTCGCGCCGGCGTGGATGATCGAGGATCGCCTGGTACATCAGCGACAGGCCGACGAACACGGTGAGCTTGTCGCGGACGATCGCCTCCATGCAGACCACCGGATCGAAGCCGCGCATCAGCGCCATGCGGCCGCCGACGGAGAGGTAACTGAGCAGCAGCACATGGCCGGCGCAATGGAACAGCGGAAACTGCCCGGTGATCCCGTCATCGCGCGAGAGCTGCATCTCGATACAGTTGCTCATCACGGCCATGACCACCGCGAGGTGGCAATGCATCGCGCCCTTTGGTCGCGAGGTCGTGCCTGAGGTGTAGATGATCATCGCGAGATCGCGGTCGTTGATCTCGATCTCGGGCTCGATGTCGGATTGTCCCTTCAGCAGGCTGTCGAATTCCTGCAATCCGGTCTTGCTGGCATTTCCGGTCAGGTCGATCGCGATCATCTCCATGCTGCGCGCTTCCAGCGTGGCGCGGCGGTCGGCCTGGGCGTGAAGATTGTCGTCAATGATGGCGAAACGCACCTCGGCATGACCGAGAATGTAGTCCATGTCGGCGGGACCGAGCATGGTGTTGATCGGCACCCAGACCAGGCCGGCGCGGTGGATGCCGAACAGCGCTTTGACGAACTCGACCGAGTTGTTGCAGATGGTCGAGATCTTCTCACCCGGCTTCAGCCCGCGCTGCACCAGATGATTGGCGAAGCGGTTGGCGTCGCGCTCGAGCTCGGTGAAGGTGACCTGCCTGCCGCCATCGGTCAGCGCGACCCGATCCGGAAACCGTCGCGCGGCCCGCTTCAGGAGATCGCCGATCGCGACCCGCCCGATGCGGCCCGGTCCGGTGACACCGCCGGTTGCTGCCAGATTGTCCATGCCTGACTCTCCTCTCAACCGTCATTGCGAGGAGCGAAGCGACGAAGCAATCCATACCTTCCACGCGGCAAGATGGATTGCTTCGCTTCGCTCGCAATGACGGGACGACGCCTAGTGCCTGACCCCGAAGATCTGCCGTGCTTCCGCGGGGCTCGCGATCTCACGGCCGGCGCGACGCGCGCAGGCGGCGAGCCCTTCGACCAGCTGCCCGTTCGACGTCACCTTGGTGCCGTCGCCGAGATAGAACGTATCCTCGAGCCCGCTGCGCAGATGGCCGCCGAGGTCGGCGGCACGCTGGTGCAGCGGCCAGATCTCGGCGCGGCCGATCGCGGTGACCTGCCAATGCGCGTCCGGCGCCTTAAGCTTCAGGAGGATCGGCAACAGCTCCGGATCGGCCGGCATGCCCGAGGCGACGCCCATCACGAAATTGTATTCGAGTGGGCCGGAATACATGCCGGTCTGCCGGTACATCCCGACGCAACGCACGATGCCGACGTCGAAGCACTCGAATTCTGGAATGGTGCCGGCGACCTTCATGACGTCGAGATAATCCTGCACCTTCTCGACCGCGTTATCGAACATCATCGGCGGCCAGGCCCAGGTGTTGTCGGCCTTGACCTTCAGATAATTCAGCGAGCCGGCGTTGCAGGCAGCGATCTCGGGCCTGGTCTCGCGCACGCAGTCGAGCGCGCCCTGGTAGTTCGGCCCGGAGGTGCCGGTGGTGTGGTTGATGATCACGCCGGGACAGGCCTCGCGGATCGCCTGCTGGATTTCCTTGCTGACGCCGACCTCCCATGACGGCAGATGGCCCTTGTTGGGCGCCTGCTGACGCAGATGGATGTGCATGATGCTGGCGCCGGCGTTGAACGCGGCCTTGGCCTCGCGCGCCATCTCTTCCGGCGTCACCGGAACATTGTGCTGCTTCGGGTCGGTAAGCACGCCGTTCAGCGCGCAGGTGATGACGGCCTTGTCGCTCATGGGTCTCTTGTCCGCTTTGCAGCGCACATGCCGCTGCTGATTTCCCATGATGAGAAATTTGCCTTCGCGCCATCTTGCGTTGACTGGCTAAGTGGATGCGCCGGCGCTGTAATTCGCCGCCAGCCGGTTAACACAAGACGCGGAACGCGCCTGACGCATAGGCTCCGCTTCAAGCAGAAGCGGCGCAACAAGCCGGCATCACGGGGAGAACGTCATGGTCTCGATCAACCGGCGCACATGGCTCACCGGCGCGACGGGCGCGGGGCTAGCCGCCTTTACAGGCCTCAGGCCTTCGCTGGCCGAAGATACACCCGGCGTCACCGCGACCGAGATCAGGATCGGCAGCACCACCTCGCTGAGCGGCCCGGTGTCCGCGCTCGGCGTGCAGGCGCGCTGCCAGGAAGCCTATTTCAAGATGCTGAACGAGCAGGGCGGCATCGCCGGCCGGCAGATCAAGTACATCTATTACGACGACGCGTTCAATCCGGCGAAGACGGTCGAGCAGGTGCGCCGCCTGATCGAGAGCGACAATGTCGCCTTCCTGTTCAACATGCTCGGCACCGCGCCGAACTCGGCCGTCGTCAAATACATCAACGCGGCCAAGGTGCCGCATCTGTTCCTGTCGGTGAACGGCGACAAATGGGGTGACTATAAGAGCTATCCCTGGACCATGGGCTTTGCGCCCAGCGCGCGGACCGAGGCCCAGGTATTCGTCAAATATGCGCTGAGCCAGCACAAGGACGCGAAAATCGCGGTGCTCTACCAGAACGACGACCTCGGCAAGGACTTCGTCGCCGGTACCAAGGATGTGCTCGGCGAGCGGTTCGCGACATCCGCCGTGGTGATTTCGCACGAGGTCACCGATCCCACGATCGATTCCCAGATCGTCAGCCTGCGCGGCGCCAATCCCGATGTGCTGATCTCGGGCACCACGGCCAAGTTCTGCGCGCAATCGATCCGCAAGATCCATGAGCTCGGTTGGAAGCCGATGCATTTCATCGCCAGCGGCGCAGCGTCACTGTCCTCGACCATCATCCCCGTCGGCCTCGACAAGGCGCAGGGCACGATCTCATCGGCCTATATCAAAGACGTTGCCGACCCGGCCTGGGCCAATGACCAAGGCGTGAAGGATTTCCTCGCCTTCATGGAAAAATACTTCCCCGACGGCAATCCGAAGGAAGGCTACAACCTTTACGCCTATATGGTGGCGAACGTGCTCAAAATCGTGCTCGAGCAATGCAATGGCAATTTCACCCGCGACAACATCATGGCGCAGGCGAACAATTTGAAGGACGTTTATGTCCCGACGCTGCTGCCCGGCATCAAGGTCAACACCAGCCCGACCAATCACCACCCGCTGCAGCAGCTTCAGCTGCAACGGATCGAAGGCCCGGGCTGGTTGCGATTCGGCGAGGTGATCCAGGGCGCGAATCTCTGACCGTCGTCCCGGGCAAGCGAAGCGCGACCGGGGACCCATTGCCACGAATGTTAGTTATTTAGGTACGCTGGAGCCACAGCCGTCTAAATTGCAGAGATCGGTGGTTATGGGTCCCGGCCTTCGCCGGGACGACGGATGGTCAGGTCAGCGCGCGCTCTTGCCCCGTCCGGTAGATCGCAAGATCGCGCGAGCCCGAGAAGATCGCGCGCGGCTTCAGGCCATAGAAGCGGCGGATCGAGTGGCTGAAATGCGTGCTGTCGGGATAGCCGATGTCCTGCGCGAGATGCGCGAGGTTGATGTCCTGGTTGGCGAAGTGCAGCAGATGGCGCGCGCGCTTCCAGGCGCGGAACGAGCGGAACGAGATCCCAGTCTCCTCCTTGAACAGATGCAGGAAGCGCGACGGCGACAGCCCGGCCTCGGCCGCGCAGCCGGCCGCGGTCACCGGCTCACCGGAGAACTGCCCGATGCGGCCGATCGCCCGCACGACGCGCGGATCGAGCGCACGCTGCGGCAGCGCGTCGCCGAAGCACATGGTGTCGAACTCGGCATTGGCGATCGCATCGCGATGCTGCATCTCGCCGAGCGTCGCATAGGCGTTGCGAATCCGGTTGGCGAACAGATGCGAGTCCGGTCCTTGCAGGCGACGGGCGACGGCTTCCAGCGTGCCATCGGGCACGCTCTCCGGCTCGATCGCAACGCAGATCGCGGAGCGATATTCGCTGGTGATGGTGTGGCGCAGGTTCGGCATCGTCACCGCGAGCTCGCCATGGGATTCGCGGCCCTCGCTGGTCGACAGCTGCAACCCGTCGCGGATCGCGACATAGACATGGAATGCGCCGGGACAGCGCTCGCGCGGACGCCCGAGCAGCCCGGCATAGAACACCCGTTCCGGCGTGATCAGCATCCGGTGGCCGGACTGCTGGCCGGACTTCTGGCACTTCGCGTCCACGATCGCGTCCATGGCGGTTCCTCCTCGCGCGGCTCTTTGGGCCGCTGCGGCTCACCTACCATAGCGCAAATTCGCAACCTGTCACCGACGCCAAATGTCGTCATTCCGGGGCGCATCGAAGATGCGAGCCTCAGATGCGCCCTGGCGCATCGGGGAATCCCGAGATTCCGGGTTCGATGTCAACGCGTCGCCCCGGAAAGACGGAGAAGTTACGGCCGTGCCCGCGGCGCAACATTCTGTTCGAGCCCGGCTTTTTGTTCCGCCGCCACCGCGCGCTGGTAGCCGTCGCGCTGCTGCAGCCGCGCCCAATAGGCCGCGACATTCGGCCCGAAATCCTTGGCAAGGCCGATATTGCCGGCGAGCCGGAGCGCATAACCGTTGGCGATGTCGGCGGCAGTGAAGCGTTCCGCGCAGAGGAATTCCGATTTCGCGGCGGCGGCTTCGACCGCGCGCAGGCGGCCCAGGAACCATTTTGCGTAGTCACCGGAGACCTGCGGGTTGCGCCGCTCCTCCGGCTCCAGTTGGCTGTAGCGGAGCACCAATGTCTGCGGAAAGGTCAGCGTTGCATCCGAAAAATACATCCAGTTCAGGAACGCGCCGTAGGCCGGCTCGTCGACGCTGACGATCAACGGCGTCGGGCCATGTTTCGTGCCGAGGTAATGGCAGATGCCGGACGACTCCGTCATCCTGGTCTCGCCATCGACCATGAACGGGATGGTGCCGAGCGGATTGATGCCGAGATATTCCTTGGCGAACACGCGCGGCGGGAACGGCAGCATCTTCAGCTCATAGGGCAGCCCGAGCTCCTCCAGCATCCACAGCGGGCGGAACGAGCGCGCGGCGTCGCAGTGATAGAGCGTGATCATCAGGCGTTTCCCTTTTGCTTCATGCCGGGCAGCGTACCCATCATCTTGCACAATACCATGAGCATCACCTCATCGGCGCCGCCGCCGATCGAGGTCAGGCGGCTGTCGCGATAGGCGCGGCTGACCGGCGTCTCGTTGGTAAAACCCATGCCGCCCCAATACTGCAGGCAGGCATCGGTGAGCTCGCGGCCGAGCCGGCCGGCCTTCAGCTTGGCCATGGTCGCGAGCCGGGTGACGTCCTCGCCCGCCACCAGCGCCTCGCCGGCGCGATAGATCAGCGAGCGCAACAGCTCGACCTCGGTCTGCATCTCCGCCAGCTTGAAGTGCACCACCTGATTATCGAGGATCGAGCCGCCGAACGCCTTGCGGTTGCGCGTATACTCGATGGTCGCGTTGATGATGAATTCATGCGCCTTCAGGCAGGCCGCCGCGCCCCACAGCCGCTCCTCCTGGAACTGGATCATCTGGTAGGTGAAGCCTTGGCCTTCCTCGCCGATCCGGTTGCGCTTCGGCACCCGGACATTGTCGAAGAAGATCTGCGCGGTATCGGACGAGCGCATGCCGAGCTTGTCGAGCTTTCGCGCGACCTGCACGCCCTTGGTCTTCATCGGCACGCAGATCAGCGACTTGTTGCGATGGACCGGACCGTCACTGGTGTTGGCAAGCAGGCAGATCCAGTCGGCCTGGGTGCCGTTGGTGATCCACATCTTGCCGCCATTGATGACGTAATCGTCGCCGTCGGAGCGCGCATGGGTCTTGATCGAGGCGACATCGGAGCGGCGCCGGGCTCGGAGACGCCGATGCAGGCGACCTGGTCGCCGGCAATTGCTGGCGACAGGAACTCGCGGCGCACCTCGTCCGAGCCGAAGCGCGCCAGCGCCGGCGTCGCCATATCGGTCTGCACCCCGATCGCCATCGGCACGCCGCCGCAGGTGATGGCGCCGAGCTCCTCCGCCATCATCAGCGCGTAGGAATAATCCAGCCCCTGGCCGCCGAACTCGACCGGCTTGTTGAGGCCGAGGAAGCCGAGACTGCCGAGCTTCTTGAACAGCTCATGCGCCGGGAAGATGTCGGCCTTCTCCCATTCGTCGACATGGGGATTGATCTCGGCCGCGATGAATTTTTGCAGCGCGCGGCGCGGTTCGTCGTGGTCGGCGGTGAAGAGCATGTTCTATCGATCCCTCGTCATTCCGGGCTCTCGCTTCGCGAACCCCGGAATGACGGCTGTGAGTGAGAAGCATTCAAAGCCCCATCTGGCGCGACGCGAGATCCTTCATGATTTCCTCGGTGCCGCCGCCGATGGCGTTGACCTTGACCTCGCGGTAGATGCGCTCGACCTTGATGCCGCGCATGAAGCCGGCGCCGCCGAAAATCTGCACCCCCTCGGAGGCGCAATGCGCCATGGTTTGCGTCGCCTGGTTCTTCATCATGCAGATCTCGGCGACCGGGCTTTCGCCCTGGCCGAGCCGCCATGCCAGCATCTCCAGCATCGCCTGCGAAGCCGCGACCTTCTGCGCCATGTCGACGATCTTGTGCCGAATGACTTGATGTTGCGCGATCGGCTTGCCGAAGGTCTTGCGCTCCTTGGCATAGGCGATCGCCTCGTCGAGGCAGACCCGCGCGTAGGCGGTGCAGCTTGCCGCCATGCCCATGCGCTCGCTGTTGAAGTTGTACATGATCTGCTTGAAGCCCTGGCCCTCCTCGCCGATCAAATTCTCGACCGGCACGCGGCATTCGTCGAAATGAAGGGTCGCGGTATCGGACGCCCACCAACCCATCTTCTTCAGCTTGGTACGAGACAGGCCGGGCGTATTGCCCTCGATCAGCAGCAGGCTGACGCCGCCGGGGCCTTCGCCACCGGTGCGCACCGCGACCGTCAGATAGTCGGCGCGCATGCCCGAGGTGATGAAGGTCTTCTCGCCGGAGACGACGTAGTGGTCGCCGTCGCGCCGCCCCTTGGTGCGGAGGTTCGCGACGTCCGAGCCGCCGCTCGGCTCGGTGATCGCAAGCGCTGAGATCTTCTTGCCCGCGAGCACCTCCGGCAGCACCCGCGCCCTGACCTCGGGCCGGGCGG